>NZ_DKSU01000005.1:25751-505559 GCF_002472945.1 Empedobacter sp. UBA7248
AGCCATATCATGGCTCCTCCTTTTAATTTCAAATTCTTAATTTCAAATGTTTTTTTGGATGAGCTACCTGAAGACATATGAATACCGATAATTAGAATAGATAAGCTATGAATAAAAAAGTGACAAAAGATTTCTCGATACCTCGAAATGACATATTGAATGTCATTCTGAGACAAGCTCAGAATGACAAAATCCGTAAAACGTTAAGCGTAGAACGTAAAACGTAGCAAAAACCTGTGTTTCTATTGTGGTTAGAGAAATTAAGTGTTAAAAAGTGTTAAATTCCTGTATCGGTGTATATCGAAAATGACACTTTTCTGTATCGGTTGTGTATCCGCTCTGTATCCATTCTGTATCCATTGTATATCCGTTCTATATGGTTTGTTCGGTGTTCGTGTATCGATATGTAGATGTTATGTATGTAGATATTTGTATTGAGATATTAGAATTGTATTATATAGTATGTAAAATGTACAAAGTAGATGTTAGAGATGAGATATTAGTATTGAGAGAGGAGGTGAAATGCGAACATAAATCATTTTTAACGCTCTTTATGCCGAGTTGACGCTCGACTTTTTTGTAATGACGGTTTTGGAATTCGTTGTTAAAAGAGAATTTGAATTAAAAAAGAGAAATAAACTATTTATTTCTCTTTTGTTATTTATTTGACTAAATGTGTTAGAATACCTCTGATAATATCGTGTTGTAAGTAAAGGTTTCGCTTGCCTACTTGATACACGTTAAAATACTTTTTTAAGCAATACCTTCGTAAGGTGGATTTTGAAATTTGTAATAAGGTTGTTACTTGATGTTCTTCCATTAAAATGGAATCGCTGAATTGGATAATATTATTTTTCCAATCTTGTTCTAATTCATCTATTTTTTTGATAATAGAATTGAACCATTGAACCGAGAATATAGTTTTATCGTTCATAATTTTTTTGTTTTTAAATTGATTCTTGAAAATCGAGGGGATTAATGTTGTATACCTCACAGAATTCCCTTAGACTTAACATGTCTTCTTTTGATTTACCAACAGTGTTTTTGGCTTTTTGTAATAAACGAAGACTTTGTCTATAACTTCTTCCTGTAGCATTTTGTATGTCTTTTGCATAAATGATAATTCGTTTGTTTTTTTTCATATTTCATTTTTTTTTAGTTGTCGAATTAAATTAAATAGAACTTAATAGCTTGTTGTTCCTGATGGTTTTATTTGTTTAGTTTTTTTAGAAAATGATCTATTTTTCTAAAAATAATTGTTGTTGTATGACAAAAATGTATAAAAATGTTTTTCATTGATTATAAAAGACATATGGTTTGAAGTGATTTGTTTAATATGGAAATAGATTAGAATTTTATGAAAAGTTTATGCAGAAGTGGATGGGCGATTATTAAAATATCTAATGATATCTGTTGTTCCTTTTGAATTAAAATTTGTGAGTTCGAGTTATTTTTTGAAATTATACTTCGATAAACTCAGAACAAGCTTGAGAGAAATTTTACTCAAAATATATTTTTATTTATTAAAACCTTATTCTCGATACGAAATTCTATCAGAATTCCACTCGAATTGACGGTTTTATCAATTAAATAATCAAAATGAATAACCAGATAACAACTAAAAAAAATAGAAAATGGATTTAGTTTTAAAAAGAAAGTATTTATCTGACGGAACCAATGGACAACTTTGGTTACAGCAACAACTGATTTGCATGACAATTGAATTACCATGGTATGATAATTTGAAACGTAAATCATGTATTCCAGAAGGTAAATATCCACTTAAAAAACGTTTCAGTCAACGTTTTGGGTGGCATGTATGGATCGATTTGGTTCCGAATCGATCGTTAATTTTGTTTCATCCAGCGAATGATGCACTGAAGGAGCTGAATGGATGTATAGCTCCTGTTACTTCTCTGCAAGGAGAAGGAAAAGGTATTGACTCTCGTAAAGCATTTGAACGATTGAAAATGGTTGTTTATGAGTATTTACAGAGAGGTGAAGAGGTTTTTTTACACATTCAAAAACAAACGCTATGAATATAGTTGAACGTTTGCAATTACCAACACCCAAATTATTTCAACATATCCGAACAATAGGATTAGTCGCTGCCAGTATAGGTGGTGTATTGATTGCCGCTCCTGTTGTATTACCAACATTATTGGTACAGTTAGGTGGATATTTGGTTGTTACTGGTGGTGTTTTAACGGCTGTAAGTCAATTAACGGTTGATCATGATGCTGTTGATGAATCCGATTCCGCCACACGATCACACAAAATATAGTGTGATTTGCGGAACAATGTGCGGTATGTATGCAAGTATACAATGGCAAGATGTTATTTCAACAATTTTACTTTCGCTTGTAGGAGCGTTAAGTAGTTTTTGTTTATCGTTGCTGTTGCAGAAATTCAAAAATGAAAATTTGTTTTAATCTTTAGAGGCTACCCAAGTAATGGGTAGTTTTTTGTTGGGTAAAAAGTAGATATTAGTATTGAGACGGCTGTGAAATGTACAATGTAAAAATTATGATTTACAATGTTTTAGATGCTAAATAACGAATTATCAAGCTGATTTCATTTTATATGAATACAGAAAATAAAAATAGATAAGAGGTATTAAGGGTAATAATGTATCTGTAAATTATATACATTGTCTTCTAAATTGTGTAATCTTTTGATATAAAGTTATATGAAATTTGTAGAATAATATTTGTAAATTTAAGTGAAGTAAATCGCTCTTCATGTTGATAGAAGCACGATTGAAACACTAAAATCATCTAAAAAAAACTTTTTTTATATGAAATATACTTGTCCCATGCATCCAGAGATTGTAAGTAATGAAGCTGGAAAATGTCCAAAATGTGGAATGTTTTTGATAGAAATTCCTGAAAATTCAGAAACACCAACAGCTGAAGTTCAATCAGCACAGGATTCAGAATCAAGTTCGCATAAAACAATGGAAAGTGATGCAGCTGAATACTATTGTCCGATGTATTGTGAAGGGGATAAGACCTACGATAAACAAGGTGATTGTCCGGTTTGTGGGATGCATTTGGTAAAAAAGGAAAAAGAGAATTCGGAAACGAAACCGAATGATAATCACGCTTCGTGTTCACATAAAACAGAAGAAATTAAAGAAACGTCAAAGCATGATCACGCGAGTTGTTCGCATGGTCAAGTTAAAGCACCTTTTGCAGCACTTCCTAAGAAAACAACTACTGGCGATGTGTATTATTGTCCGATGCATTGTGAAGGGGATAAAACCTACGATAAACCTGGTAACTGTCCGGTTTGTGGAATGCATTTAATAAAAGAAGAAAAATTGAGTTTAGCAAACGAATATACGTGTCCGATGCACCCCGAAATCATCAAAGATCAACCTGGTTTTTGCCCGATATGTGGGATGGATTTGATTCCTGTTGTACAAACCGATTCGGCTGATGATGTTTATCATCATACCCGAAAAATGTTTTGGATTTCTATGGTATTAACTGTTCCTATTTTTGTATTGGCAATGGGTGAAATGCTTCCAGGTAATCCAATTGGTAAAATTGTAAGTCCACAAGTATCAGCCTATATTCAGTTTGCGTTATGTTTACCAATTGCTTTTTATACATGTTGGTCATTTTTTCAACGTGCTTGGGTTTCTTTCAAAACATGGAATCTTAATATGTTTAGTTTAATTGGGTTGGGTGCTGGTGCTGGCTTTTTGTATTCGGTAGTGGGTTTATTTTTCCCATCTTTATTTCCTGCTGAGTTCAAAACGCATCATGGTCAGGTAGCCTTGTATTTTGAGTCGGTAGCGGTAATTTTAACTTTGGTGATGTTAGGACAAATGTTGGAAGCCAAAGCGCATTCTAAAACGAATTCTGCCTTAAAAGAGTTGATTAAATTATCTCCGAACGAAGCTTTTAGAATAGTTAATGGAAAAGAAGAAAAAGTAAGCATTGATCAGATTCAATTAGATGATATTTTACGTGTAAAACCAGGTGATAAAGTACCTGTAGATGGAATTGTTACCGAAGGTTTTGCAGATATTGACGAAAGTATGATTTCGGGAGAACCAATTCCTGTTTCAAAAACGATTGATGATGAAGTGGTGGCAGGAACCATCAACGGAAGTAAAATGTTCTTAATGAAGGCAACAAAAGTTGGAGGTGAAACTTTATTGGCTCAAATTATTGATATGGTCAATCAGGCAAGTAGAAGTCAGGCTCCAATTCAGAAAGTAGTCGATAAAATCTCCAAAATATTTGTTCCTACTGTGATGGTTATTGCGTTGATAACCTTTTTGGCTTGGTGGATTTTTGGCAGTGAAAATCGTGTAGCTTTTGCCATTGCGAATGCATTAGCCGTGCTGATTGTGGCTTGTCCTTGTGCTCTTGGTTTGGCTACGCCTATGTCGGTGATGGTAGCAGTTGGTAAAGGTGCTAAAAATGGGGTTTTGGTGAAAAATGCTGAAGCTTTGGAACGATTGAATAACGTAACGACTTTAACAATTGACAAAACAGGAACGATTACTGAAGGAAAACCAGCGGTAGTAAATATTATTCCGTTTGAAGGATCGAATAAAAATGATGTCTTGCTATTGGCAGCAAGTATGAACCAAAACAGTGGACATCCATTGGCGCAATCTTTTGTTCATGCGGCAGAGAAAGAGAATTTGAACTTGCATTCTATTCAAAATTTTGAAGATATTGCTGGTAAAGGTGTGAAAGGAGAAGTGGATGGAAAAGAAGTGTATTTGGGTAATGAAGCGTTAATGACGTTTGCAGGTATGCAAGTGCCGAAAGTGGATAGCATGAATACGTTGTCTTTTTTGGGTGTAAATGGAAAAGTCTTGGCCGCGTTTGAAATTTCGGACGAAATAAAAGCATCGTCGAAAGAAGCGATTCAAAAAATAAAAGAACAAAAAGTAGATGTGATGATGTTGACGGGTGATAATGAGCAAACAGCTCAGAAAGTAGCCAATGAAGTTGGTATAGCACATTTTAAAGCGAAAGTATTGCCGCAAGATAAACTGAATACTATTAAAGATTTGCAGATTAAACAACAAGTGGTTGCGATGGCTGGTGATGGAATTAATGATGCACCTGCATTGGCACAAGCTGATGTATCGATTGCAATGGGAACAGGAACTGATGTTGCCATAGAAAGTGCAGATATTACTTTGTTGAAAGGAGATTTGATTGGTGTGTATAAAAGTATTGTATTAAGTCATAAAATGATGCGAAATATCAAAGAGAATTTAGTTTTTGCATTTATTTATAATGCATTAGGTATACCTGTTGCAGCAGGATTATTGTATCCTTTTTTCGGGATTTTATTATCTCCAATGGTAGCTGCTGCTACGATGAGTTTGAGTTCGGTATCGGTGATATTAAATGCTGCTCGATTGAATAGAGCTAGGATTTAGATTTTAGATTTGAGAATTGAGATGTAAAAAGTATTATGTATTAAGTCTTTTGTGATGGATTTGGGAATGTGGAGTTAAGATTTTAAAACGAGTTCATAATGACAAAGTTTTTTATTAAATTATAATTTGAAATTAAAAAGATAAACTCTAGTGGAGCTTGGGTAATATGTATAATGTTATGATGTAAAGATTAGATTTCTCAATCCTTTGAAATGATAATGAGATGAAAATTAAAAACCTCTATTAAATAACAGAGGTTTTAAACTATATAAGATTATAAATCGAGTTTCAATCCAAGACTAGCAGTGGTACCACTACCTTTTATATAATATCTTCCGTCATTAGTAGCGCCTCTAACTTCGGCATGAATAGGGTAGTAGTCGGCATTGAATAAATTGTTAAAAGAAAGATTAAATGTTATATTCTTTAGCTTATAGCTTGTATATAAATCACATATTGTATAACCAGAAATAGGGTATTTACCATAGTTATATTGTGATTTATCAAAAACATCACGACCTGATAAATTCGTTAACTGAAAAAATACATTCCATTGGTCTGTAATTTTAGTGTCTAAGTTGAAAGATAACTTAAGTGGTGTAAGGATAGAATTATCTAATTTATCTTTAAATTCTCCTTCATTCTTCAAATCTTGACGACCATCCATATATCCCATTATTCCACCAACTTTCAACCATTTTATAGGTTTTACATTAACTACGGCTTCTAAACCGTATATACGCTGTGGAACTTGTGATAATTGATAGTTTCCAGGAGCTCCAATTTCGGCGAAAGTTGTTCCGCGATCTGATGTGCTGTAATATCCTGTAAGTTGATAGTCTAATTTCCAGAAATTACCACTTATTCCAGCTTCGTAATTATTAACAGAGACTGGTTTAGGATCAATTGCATCTAAAGCAACATTATTTCGTAATACTAAACCGATATCTCCAATAGAATATCCTTGCGAAAAACTAACGAAAGGTTGTAAATAGCTAAGTTTATTATATCTGGCTGCGATATTGAAAACGAGTGCATTTGAATTATTTTTATCACCAGGTGTAAATTTATTTGCTTTAGTTAAATCACCAACTTTAAATCCTAAAAACTCATGACGTATTCCTGCTTTTACAATCCAGTGTTCGGCCAAGTTAAATTTTGATTGAATGTAATAAGCAAAACTATTTAAATCCATATCAGGAGTAACATGGCTTTTGTCTAATCCTAATTGAACGGCATGATCTTTCAGAAAATCAACCCCATAAATTAAGGTCACTTTACCTGCTTTTCCTAATTCAAAAGGTGTTGTAAAGTTTAAACGTGCTCCTTTATGATCAGAATAAATTTGATTATAGGTTTCGAAAACGGAATTCATATCTTCGTAATAAAGGACTGCATTTGCACTTGTTTTTCCAAATTCCCCATCATAACGTAAACTTACATTTTTACTATACGGAGTACCTCCATTTGCAGGATTATCAGTAGGAACAGCTATCGAAGGTCTTTCTCCAAAAATACCTTTTGTTCCTTCATACTTACTATCTTGCATGCTACGGTAATAATTTCCCATTAACTCGATATGGTGATTGTCACTTATCTGGTATCCAATTTTAAGCAAGGCATTATAACTTTTAGTTTCTCCTATACCATAAAATGGACTATTTATTTCACCATCGGCCGATCTAACCACTCCTGTATTCGCTATTTTGCCTTGAAGCAAATAAGTAAATTTATCTAATTTTCCTGAAAATACTTGTGAAATATTATATCCAAAAGTTTCCTTAGGATTGACTAAGCTTAATGTATTATTGAAATAAGTTGACGAATTAATTTTCTTCTTGTTATTTGCTTTTTTTGTAATGTAATTTACAATTCCACCTGCAGCACCATTTCCGTACATAGAAGACGCGCCTTGTATGACTTCTATATGGTCAATAGCAGAAGCATCTATTGATCTTAAATCTCGACCCCCATTTCGTAAAGGTGTAGATTGTGGAATACCATCGATTAACACAAGAAAATTACGACCTCTAATTTTACCAATAAAATTATTTTGACTTTCTTCACTAGGAGAAATACTAGGAACTTTTTGCATCAAAATATTAGGTAAATTATCATTAATTTGGGATTGTATCTGCATGTCTTTAGCAGAGATATATGTTAATGTAGAAGGAACTTCGTCAATACTTTCGGGCATTCTACTGGCAGTTACAATGACTTCTTTTAACTGATTATCTGTTTTTAATACAATTGATAATGTTGCATTTGTTTGATCAGTAATTGTAACGTCCTGAATTATTTCGTTGTAATTGAAATGATTGATTGTTAGTTGATAAGTTCCTTTATCAATATCTGTAAAGACAAAAGTTCCATCCGAACTGGTTTTTGTTTTCATTCCATTAGATAACGAAACATAGGCATCTGCAATAGGGGATCCGTCCTCTGTTACTACATGACCATGAATCTCGCATGTTTCTTGGTCATAATTTATTGTGCTTTCCCAATATATTTTGTTTAGATTGGCATCTTTTGCATCAACTTGATTGACCATTAGTACAAGTAAGAATGCTTTTCCTACTGTTTTTAACGAGTAATAATTTTTTCTCATGTGCTCTATTGAGTAAATATTGCTTATTTAGACTAATTATTAATAAAGCAAAAATAAATAAATCTCAAAAAACAATGAAGGATTAAACGGATTAATTTTAATACTATTTGATGAAGAACTTTTTAAATGACTAGAATTCTTTTCTCTGATCCATCAAGCTATATTTTTTGATGTATGATCTATTGAGTAAAATGCATTATGTGCAACAAAATATTGATTGGATTTTGAAGAGAAATTTCATTCATTTTCCAATCAAATTAGTATGACTGACTAAAATTTAATGATTATAAATTAATATTTTACGACTGAAATTAGTTTAATTAATCATTTATATTTAAATTTACAGACCGAAAACTTTTTACTAACCCAAATTCTTATTTTTTATTTAGACTACGTCTCTAAATTTTTGCAAGTACTACGCTAAATTTTAATTGAATTATACTTCAATTATCATACAAAATCTTAATGCAAATTATTTAAAATGAAAAAAATACTCTTTACTCTTTACATGTTATTTAGTTTTATTACCACCATTGCTCAAGTTGGAATTAATACCTTAACACCCAATTCAACTCTTTCTATAGAAGGTTCTATTGAAAAGGGCTATAGTGAAACTAAAACTAATTTAACACTTAATAATTCTAACTATTATGTAAGTTATACAGGTACTGAAGCAGGAATCCTGACATTACCCGTTATAGGAAACGGTGCAACAGCTTATACAGGAAGACTGTATAAAATTAAGAACCTATCAAATTATAATTTGACCGTTATTCCTTCTTCTGGTAATACTATAAGAAGTGAGAATGTAGCTGTAGCTTCCTTTCTCCTTTCACCAGGAGCATATATAGAAATCATAAACAATGCAAATACTTCTAATGGTACATGGGATTTATCTTTTTTAGGAGAATCTATCTCAAGTAATGTAGAAGTTTATGGTAATCAACTCTATATACCTCCTCATGCTACGTTTACTGCTGATTTTACTTCGCATAACAATTCTTCATACGATTCTAAAGACAAAGATTGGTGGGTAATTAGTAAAACTTCAACTGCATCAGTAGCTAATCAAACAACAGCTCGAATGGTGATCGTGTATGAATATCAAGGGAAACCTTTTGAACTTGATAATATGTATTGTATTTTGTCAACAGGTAATAACAGTAATCTTCCAGATATTTTTACCCCATCTTTTGTTTCTTTAAAAAATGATGGAACTGATGGAAAAACAAGATTAAGTATTTCTGTAGCTAGAATCGATAATCAGGTGAATTCATGGCAAGAGACCTTTCTCTTAAATTTTTTATTAGCAAAAAAAACATATTAAACGATATAAAGGAATCTTTAGATTCTATCAACATTAGCAATTATTTCTAAAATAATAAAAATGAAAAAAATTATCTTATTCACTACATCTATTTTATTTCCTAGCGTTTTTTTATTTTCTCAAGTAGGGATAAACACACAAAGTCCAAATTCTACATTATCTATTGAAGGTTCTTTTGAAGCAAATTATCGCGAAATAAAGACGTCAACCACATTAACCAATTTAGACTATTATGTTAGCTATACAGGGAATACTATTGCAACTTTTACACTTCCTGTAGTAGAAAGTGGTACAAAATCATTTTCTGGGAGAATTTACAAAATAAAAAATTTATCTACGAATAATCTCACGTTAACAGCTGCTACTGGGAATACGTTAAGAAGTACAAGTATAGCTATTGATAACTTTATTATTCCGCCTGGATGCTTTGTTGAGGTTGTAAATAATACAAATACTTCTGGTGGAACTTGGGACCTTTCTTTCATTGGTAAACCAGTCAATACGAATGTGGAAATATATGGAACACATTTATACATTCCTCCGCATGGAAGCTCTGTTGCCTCTAGTACTGATAAAGCTGATTTTACAAATCATGCGATAACAAAATATGATACTCCATCTACAAGTACTGATGCTGGATGGTGGCTTGTGAATAAAACATCTACAAGCGTAAATACATCTAGTAAAACAAATAGTAGAATGTTATTGGTCTATGAATATCAAGGAAAACCTTTCAATATTGATAATATGTATCCTATTATTACCGCTGGGAATGATCAAAGTTACCCAGATGTTTTTACTCCATCTTTTGTTAAATTAGAAAATGTAAATAATAAAACTAGGTTAACTATTTCCGTTGGACGTTCTGATGATTATTCGAGCTCTAGTAATTGGGCTGGGACTTTCTTGATGAATATCTTATTAGCTAGAAAAACAAATTAATTTTCTGTATTTCTGATTACGAAATAGCTTGAGTAGAAGATTTCAAAAAATCATAGTCTTAGTTTTTATAACTGTATCTTTCGTTTATTTCATATTGATAAAAAGTTGTGTATTAAATCGATTATCCTTTATGACAAAGTAGATGCAGTATATTTAGTAGATTGTAAACCGTAAAAAAGTAGTATGAAAAGAAATTGTCATGCTAAAAATTAAATTAAGACTTATCGAAGTACTATTTAAAAATTTAATACAATTAAAAATGGAAATAAAACAACCTATTCACTATTGCAATAATATAAGAATGAAATTAAACTTAAATAAAATGAGTTCGATAGAATATCGAACTCATTTTTATAATAACTAATATCTGTCCTAATTTTGGCTGTAGTCAAAAAGTATTATAAATTTTTGTTTTGTTCTTCTGCGTCGCCAACCATATTTCGGACAATTCCAGGATTCGAATGCTTTTTCTTCATTTTCAAATTCAAGAATTCGACTAAAACAGAGAATCCCATAGCGAAATAAATGTATCCTTTCGAAATGTGTTGATCAAATCCTTCTGCTAATAACGAAACACCGATTAATAATAAGAATGATAAAGCCAACATTTTAACAGTTGGATGATCGTTCACAAATTTAGAAACCGCACTTGCTGAAAGCATCATAACAGCAACAGCAATAATCACAGCCGCAATCATAACTTCGATATGTTCTGCCATACCAACTGCTGTAATCACAGAATCTAATGAGAAAACAATGTCTAAAATTAAGATTTGTACAATAGTTCCTGCAAAAGAATGTACTTTCACTTTTCCTTCAGTTTCTTCAACACCTTCTATTTTGTGGTGAATTTCTACAGTAGACTTATAAATCAAGAATAATCCTCCGATTAATAAAATCAAATCTCGACCAGAGATAGCTAATTTTTCTAACCATTCGGTTGAAGTAATGCCAATCCATTCACCGATATTGAATAGAGGAGTGGTAAGACTCATCACCCAACTTAACGAGAATAAAAGGATTACACGTGTAAACATGGCTAAAAATAAACCAAGCTGTTGTGCTTTCTTTTGCTGATGTGCAGGTAATTTTCCTGACAAAATAGAGATAAAAACAATATTATCAATCCCTAAAACGATTTCTAACATTGTTAATGTAAATAATGCAACTAATGCATCTGGTTGTAAAAAAATACTAAAATCCATCGATTAATTTTGAAGTTTCGAAAATACAACTAAGAATAATAATTAAAGTTTGAGTAATAATTATTTGATGTTAATTTAACATTAAAACATATACAAAATTATTTACAGATTAAATCAATTAAATCAATTAAATCAATTAAATCGTTTTAGCAATATAGAATTAAACTCTACTTTTGCGAAAAAGGCTTAGAATGATTTCAAAAGTTCAACTTCGGTTGCAGTTTCTCGTACTTCTTTGGGGATTTACAGGAGTTTTCGGAAAATTAGTTACAATGAGTGCGTTGCCAATGGTTTGGTATCGTGTTCTTATTGGGGCTATTGCAGTTTTTATTTACATGAAATTCAGAAAAATGGATTTCAAAGTGACCAAAAACGAATTATTGAGATTACTTGCTATCGGTGGAATAGTCGGAATACATTGGTTTACATTTTATTTGTCGATTAAACTTTCTAATATCTCAATTGCGTTGAGTACATTATCGATGGGTGCTCTTTTTAGTGCGATTTTAGAACCTATTTTCTTTAAGCGAAAAATTAATCTGCTCGAAATTATTCTTGCCATAATCGTTTCTGCTTGTGTAGCTGTTATTTTTAATGCATCACCAGAAGATTATAAATTAGGAATAATCATCGGTATTTTGTGTAGTTTTTTGTCTGCATTATTCGCCGTTCTTAATTCGAGATTACCAAAATCAATCAAACCAACTAAAGTTACTTTATACGAAATGATTGGTGGAGTGATTACACTTTCTGTGGTGATGATTCTTTTTCAACCAGAAGCTATTTCCGAAGTTGTAAATATAAGTTGGTCAAACTTAGGATGGTTGACTTTACTTGGTGTCATTTTTACAGCTTTTGCACAAATAGAATCAGTTGATTTGCTGAAACATGTAAGTGCTTTTACGTTGATGTTGAACGTAAATTTAGAACCAGTTTATGGCATCATTTTGGCAAGTATTATTTTTGGAGATTCAGAACATATGAATCCTATATTTTACATTGCTACAGGGGTAATGGTACTTTCTATCATTATGAACGGAATATTAAAAACAAGATTTTCTAAATAATTTATTGTCAAAAAGACGCATTTGTTTTAAAGAATGCTTATCATTTAATATCTTTGCTTCAATTGAAAAGTAAACCATAATCACATGATACACTCTATTATTACAGGTGTTGGGCATTATGTTCCCGAAAGAGTTGTTACAAACTTTGATTTAGCTGAGGTGATGGACACCAATGACGAATGGATTCAGGAACGTACAGGGATTGTCGAAAGAAGACATATCGAGCCAGGTTCTAAGATTTCGTCTACAGATTTGGGTGTTATTGCGGCTAAAAATGCGTTAGAAGATGCAGGAATCACTGCTCAAGATATCGATTTTATCTTATTTGCGACTTTATCTCCCGATTACTATTTCCCTGGAAATGGTGTGTTGGTACAAAAAGAGTTAGGTTGTCGTACGATTGGGGCAATGGATATTCGTAACCAATGTTCTGGTTTTGTATATGCGTTGTCAACTGCCGATGCTTTTATTAAGGCTGGAGTTTACAAAAATATTTTGGTGATTGGAGCAGAAGTTCATTCATTCGGATTGGATATGTCGGATGAAGGTCGTGGTGTTTCAGTAATTTTTGGAGATGGAGCAGGAGCGGTAATTGTTTCGGCATCGGAAGAAGAAGGACGTGGAATTTTATCGACGAATTTACATTCTGAAGGAGAATTTGCTGAAGAATTAGCAGTTACTTTCCCAGGAACAAAAACAGGTTGGTCGGATGAATTATTGAAAGAAGGAAACACTTTAACTAAAAAAGAAATTTATCCATATATGAATGGGAACTATGTTTTCAAACATGCAGTAACTCGTTTTCCTGAATCAATTATCGAAGCTTTATCGGCTTCGAATAAAAAGCCAGAAGATTTAGATTTATTTATTCCACATCAAGCGAATTTGCGTATTTCTCAATTTGTACAAAAACAATTGGGATTACCTGATGAGAAAGTTTATAACAATATTATGCGTTACGGAAATACAACGGCAGCGTCTATTCCGATTGCATTGAGCGAAGCAAAACAAGAAGGTAAAATCAAAAAAGGAGACTTAATAATGATGACTGCTTTTGGAGCTGGATTTACATGGGGTTCTGTTTTGATGAACTGGTAAACATAAGTTAGAATTTAGATTCACAAATTTAGAATATAGAAAAACCCTTCACTGAAAAGTGAAGGTTTTTTTTGTTATATTTGATTGATTTAAAATTGAATAATGAAATATTTATTAGTTCTCTTAATTGGTTTATTGAGTTGTTCGCAACATAAAATATCTAAAAATGTGAAGGACAAAGATTATATCTTTTTTCTCCATAATAAATATTTAGAAACGCATAACGATGGTGATTATGATACAGTTTATAAAACTAAAGTTGAGTATTCTAAAGTTTTGAATTCATTCAGGAAAGATGGTTTTATTGTGATTAGCGAGAAAAGAAAGCCAAAAACAGACGGAATAATATATGCAAAAAAGGTTGTTAATCAAATTGATAGTTTGATTAATATAGGATTTGAACCTAATCATATTACGGTTGTAGGAACTTCCAAAGGTGGTTATATTGCGCAATATGTATCAACTTTTAAAAATAATCCTCAAATCAACTATGTATTTATTGGTTCGTTTCAAGAAAGTGATTTAGAAGAAATGCCTGACATAAATTTTTCTGGAAACGTTTTAACCATTTACGAAAAGTCTGATATTTATGGTGTTTCTGCTATAAAACGAAAAGAAAATTCAACCAATAAAATCAATCATTTCAAACAAATTGAATTAAATAATGGCTTAAAGCATGGTTTTCTTTATAAAGCTCTTGATGAATGGATTGAACCAACTAAAAAATGGGCGAGAAGAAATTATGATTTTAAATAAATAATTCATTAATAATTTACAAAGTAAAAATAGTACGATATTATCTTTTTTAACTATTTATAATTATTAAAATACAATTATTTGAAAAAAAGGCATATGGATTGATAGAGAGAGAAAAACAATCTACACCTATGCTTACCAAATTACACCCTTTTTACATTTTTTTGTTTGGTTTTAACTTTCTTTATGGACAACAAACAAGTTGTGATGTAACCAATCCAAGCCCTATTGATAATTATGTTTTTCCTGCAAATAAGAGAGTTTGTTTTACGGAAAACACGACTTTTAATGATGTGAAATTAGAAGATGGTGCAATAATACATATAGCACCAAACACTAAATTAATTTTTAATACTAATCTATCAACCGCTACAGGTTTCAAAAATGGATTTGAGATTGAAGGTTCATTAGAATTTAATAATAATCCGAACTTTTCTTCCGATTTGGATATTAATATCTCAATGACAGGTACATTAAGCAATCAATCTGGAATTACAATTCGTAATAATGCGACAAATCTTATTAAT
The DNA here is from genome assembly GCF_002472945.1 of Empedobacter sp. UBA7248. NCBI lineage: Bacteria > Pseudomonadati > Bacteroidota > Flavobacteriia > Flavobacteriales > Weeksellaceae > Empedobacter > Empedobacter sp. UBA7248. Next base: position 40,698 of record NZ_DKSU01000005.1, read on the forward strand.
AATGGAACTGTAGATATCAGAAGTACCTTGAATTTTGGTTCGCCTACAGCAATTAATTACATCGAAAATAACAAAGAAATGAAGGTGGTTCGATTTAATTTGAGTGAAGGCAATAATACATTTTTGAACAAAGGGCGAATTGATGTTTCGAATACAATAGATAATAATGCGACAACTTTAATGGTGAATTGTGGCGAAATTTATTCATTATCAAGCTTTAATATGGGAGGTTCGCGTATTGTTAATACTGGAACAGTAACAATAGAAGGAGGAAACAGTGATTTGAGTGGAACAAGCCGAATTGAAAATTATGGAACATTTATTTTTAATAATGGAATAAATGGCAACACACAAGCGAGTATATACAATGCAGGTTTGGTAAAATTGAGTACAGTCAATATGAATGGAATGTCATTAGAAGGACCAAAGAATAATTCGAGCAAAGGATATTTTTATACAAGACAACCTTTAAATCCAAATGGTTCTAAAGTTGGTCCAAATCTTAATTTTACAAAATATGATTCTTATAATCCTGATCAAAAAAGCTATAATCAAGGTGAAAATTATGTTTTCAGTAATTTGCCCAATTATGTAGATGCAAATGGAACAATTGTTAATTCAACGGCTGCTAATGTCACTTTTGATTGTGAATCGGCAGGAAATTGTAGTGCTCCAATGATAGCGCAATTAAAGAAATGTGCGGACAAAAATGGGGATTTTACTACAGAATGCGTCAAAATTGCCAATACATCATCTGTCGGAGATCCGAGTAAAATTGGGATAAGCACATACAAAAATAATAATGTAAATTGGCCTTCAAATATTCCAAATGGTGCAATTGTTTTGTCTTCTAAAGAAAAAGGATTCGTAATTAGTAGAGTTCTCAATACGGATCAAATTAAAACACCAGTAGAAGGAATGTTGATATATGACCAAACAGATTTATGTATTAAGTTGTACAATGGGACGACTTGGCATTGTATTGAAAGAAGTTGTAATGAATAAAAAAAAATGATTATAAATCTCTAGTCTATTTCCAAAAATTCCAAACTTTACCATCATAAATGCAAATCGTTTTTGATTTTGTATCGTAACAAATCATGCCTGGATACGGAGATTTTACATTACTTACAGGATCATTAATACGTGGTAAAATCAATGATTTGTCATCCGACTCTAAGACCAAAACTCCTTTTGCATTAGACGTTTCAGAGCCTAAAATTACACCATCTCCTGAGTCATCAGATGGATTTGAAATTATATCAGATAAATTTCCTTCATATGAAAGATTTTTCCATTGATTGTTCTCAAAAACTTTTACTCTTTTATCAGATTGGTCTAAAATAAAAGTTCCATTTATAGCATTTATAGGAGCTTGATCGTTCGCTGGTAAGATGATTCCGTTCGTATATCCATCTTCAAATTGCATTAATGTAGATTCAGAAAGTTGGACATTATTCTGATTATTTGCAATAATTAATTGCGCATTAACATTATTCATTGAAAAAATGAATAGGCTAACATAAATATATTTCTGCATGGTAGTATAGAATAAATATTTTAATGTTTTGTTTTAAGTTTATATATTAAGTGATTTTATATCAAATTGTTAAAAAATAAATTCTATTCGTAATTAAGATATTTAAAATGAAATCAATCGATAAATGATAAATACTTACATATTTTACTTAAAACTGTAGCTAAATTATTAATACATTATGTAACAATATATTATGAGAAGTGTTAAACTTTAAGTTAAAAATCAATCATTTATAACTGATTAACATAAAAATAGAAAGAGTTGAAAAAGAGTTTTAATTCAATTTGTAGAAGAAATATCTTATACAAAAAAAGGTTAGATTCTAAAAATAGAATCTAACCCAAGTTTATTTTATTACTTAACTACTATAAAAAAATAGTGATATTTTCTTATTTCAATTTTTTAGCAACATACATTTTTTCTGCTAATTGAACAGCTTTGTACGCATCAACGACACCGCCTGTTACAGAAATATCTGTTAAAGCAGGATTTTTGTTGACAGATTCTAACAAAATTTGTTTGATATCTGTTGCAGTTAATTTAGGATAATGTGCCCAAACCAAAGCTGCAACTCCTGCTACAACTGGAGAAGCCATAGAAGTTCCACTTTCGTTTTTGTATTCCCCATCTTTATTAGGAACAGTTGAATATATTTCATTTCCTGGAGCAAAAACGTCTACAGACTTTTTACCAAAATTAGAGAAACTTGCTCTTAAATTGTTATTATCCATTGTGTTTGCTCCAACTGTAATTACGTTTTTAGAAACTTCTGCACCTTTGTTATCATAAACACTAGGGAAGTGAATTTCGTCATCAATATTTACGTTTTCATTTCCTGCAGCTTTAATCAATAAAAGACCTTTTTTCTCAGCATATTTAAATGCATCCCAAACAATTTGTTTATCTGGAGAATAAGCTTTTCCAAAAGACATGTTCAAGATTTTTGCTCCATTATCTGCAGCATAACGAATGGCATTTGCAACGTCTTTATCGCGTTCGTCTCCATTTGGAACTGTACGAACTGACATGATTTTTACATAACCATTTCCTGCGATTCCATCCATTCCAATTCCGTTACCAGATTTTGCAGCAATAATTCCAGAAACGTGCGTTCCGTGCATAGAATCAGGACCATCTACATCATTATTTCCGTAAAAACGTTCTGATTTATCAGCATAATTATCACCAACAATTGGACGAGGATCTAATTCTGTATTCAAGTTAATTTCAACTTGTTCTTTGTAGTATTTTGTTCCTTCTGAAATTTCATTTCCAACTTCTGTTAAGAAATCTTTCATCGATTTCCCTTCCCAAGCTTCTTTCGGAACCATACCAAAAATAATCATCCCTTGTTGTGCTTCTTTAGAAACAGGTTTAAAAGACATCATATTTTTTTCATTCAAATCTTTTTCGCCCCATTCTTTAATCAAAGCAGGAAATGCAACAGAGAAAATATCATTCATCTGTACATATTGCGCTGCATTTTGTTTTGCTTCGGCTAATTTATTTTCGAACTCAGGTTTTATTTTTTGATATTCTTCAAATTCTTTTGGGAATTTCGTTTTGTTTGAAGCTGCATCTTTACTTTTTTCGAATAAATCGCGGTATTTTACAAAAAGACGTGTTAACTCTAATGTATCTCCATCAACATTTTTACCATCTTTTCCTCCGATAAAATTCCAACCGTGAACATCATCAACATAACCATTTTTATCATCGTCAATTCCATTCCCAGCAATTTCTTTGCTATTTGTCCAAATATTATCTTTTAAATCTGGATGAGTAATCTCAACTCCAGAATCTAAAACACCAACAACTAACTGTGATGGTTTACGTTTTTTTGATTCTAAAAATTGTAACGCTTTTTGAGTATTAACACCATAAACACCACTTTCTTCGAAAGATTCGTGTTGCCAATATTTTTGATCAACTTTAGGTAAAGGTAGAGCAGTTGTCGTTTCTTGTGCGAACGATGCCACACCAACAAACATGGCAACTGATATACTTAATAAGAATTTTTTCATAATTGATTTTATCTATATGTCGAGAAACAATCGAAATTGTTACATCTAAAATTATCTCGATTTTAAACGCAAAAAAGGCTCCAAAATTTGAAGCCTTTTTATAATGTTGTGTTAAATTTAAAATTATTTCAACTTACGTTGTTTGTAAATTTCTTCAGCTTTTTTTACAGCTTTGTAAGAATCTACAACACCTCCAGCAACAGAAATATCTTTTAATTGATCGTTTTTATTTACTGTTTCCATTAAAATAGTACGAATATCTTCTGCCGTTAATTTTGGATAATGTGACCAAACTAACGCTGCAACACCAGCAACAGCAGGCGAAGCCATAGAAGTTCCATTTAAGAAACGATATTGATCAACCCCTGGATATGTTGCATAGATCTCTTGTCCTGGTCCAAAAACATCTACCGATTTTTTACCATAGTTTGAGAAACGAGCTTTTAATGCATTTGCATCTTTTGTAGAAGCACCAACCGTAAGAACAGATTTAGAAACCGTATTTCCATTTCTGAAATTAGTTGGATAATGAACGTGAACATCAATATCTTCGTTGCTATTTCCTGCCGCTTTTACAATTAAAACACCTTTATCAGAAGCATATTTGAACGCATCCCAAACTAAATCTGCATCAGGAGAATAAGGTTTTCCGAAAGACATGTTCAAGATTTTTGCTCCATTGTCAACTGCATAATAAATTGCATTTGCAACATCTTTATCGCGCTCATCGCCATTTGGAACCGTACGAATAGACATAATTTTTACATTATTTCCTCCTGTTGTTCCTTCAGAACCGATATTATTTCCTCTTACAGCACCGATAATTCCAGCAACGTGAGTTCCGTGAGAAGACTCAGGTCCGTTAGAATCTCCGTTTCCATAAAAACGTTCTTTCTTATCATTTGGATTGTCAACATCTTTGCGATCAACTAAATCTAGATTTAAGTGAGAAGATAAAGCATCTCCTTTCGCAGCGCGACGTGTAGCTCCTAAATAAGTATTCGAAACTTCTTTCATCGTTTTGCCAACCCATTGCTCTTCTTTTAACTCACCAAAAATCCATAAAGCTTCTAAGATTTGAGAATCTGTTGGTTGATAATTCTTTAAAATATCTTTCGTTAATTTAGTATCACCAAATTCAAGAACCATTTTATTTACGCCACCCTCAACTGCATTCAATTTAGATTGAGCAACTTGTTGGTTATATTTTGCTTTTCCTACAGCACTTAAATATTCTTTTTCAATTTTTTGAAATTCGGCATATTCAGTAGGATTTTTTACAATAGCTTCGTGATTTTTCTTTTGATCGAAAGTTACATATTTAGATGATAAAGCTTTATAAACACGTGTTAATTCAGTTGTATCATCATTGTAATTGATTCCTTTTGCAGTTCCTAAAAAAGACCAACCATGTACGTCGTCAATGTAACCATTTTTGTCATCATCGATTCCGTTTCCTGGAATTTCTTTTGGATTTGTCCACATATTTGCTTTCAAATCTTCGTGAAAATTCTCAACACCACTATCCAAAACTCCTACAATAATTGTATTTGCTTTTCTTTTGTTGTCTTTTAAAAATTGTAAAGCTTGATCAGTATTTACACCATAAACACCTGTTTGTTCTACTCCTGCATGATACCATTTTTCTTTTGGTACTTCTGTTGTTTGTGCTTGAGCAAACCCTAATGTAAAGGCAAATCCTAAAGCAATAAATAATTTTCTCATGTTGTTATTTTATTAAGTTTTTTAAATATACTGCGGCACTTGGTCCTTCGCTAAAAAGTAAATCTAAGATACTCAAACCTTCTATAAACTCAAATTTATCATCAAAAACTTGCGCATATTCTGGTAAGTTATATTGAGGTGCTTTTTTAGCAGAAAATTGATTTCTGAAATCATTTTCAGGATTTAAATCTTGATAGGTTTCAGTTTTAGAAATATCTAAATCTAAGCTTAATTTATTGTTGATAAAATCAATTGTTTTTAGATTAAAATCTAAAAGAAATTTCTCTTTTTGTTCTAAAATAGGAACTACTTCATCTTCATAATATTCAAAATATGGAGAACTTTGATAAGCTGATTTTAATGATTTGATGTGTTCTTTTTGCCAATCATATTCATAAGAAGGTTGCAAATCTTTGAACAAACGAGTTCCGTTGTGTAAGATTGGAATATTCAACATCAATTTACCATTTGCGCCCAAAATATACATGCGGTTACGGTAAGTTTGCTTTTGAAAATTTTCTTGAACTTCGATATCCAAAGTTTGGCTTTTTACCATTTCTGCATAGTAATCAATCGGTCCAAAATAAAAAGCTGCAAACGTATTTTTCATTCTATTATTTTATATGGAAATGTGCATTACAAGTAGCTTATAATGCACATTTATAGTGTTGTTAATTTTATAATTTAGAGGATTTTAATCGCTCTTTTTATTAATATTTGTTTATCTTCTTCTCTTTACGAGCCTTTACAATATCGTATCCAATCCAACCAATTAAGGCAATTAAAACATAAATTCCGTACGAAGTTTTGTCTGGATTATCATTATTGATTGATGTAAAGAAACGGTTCCAAATAAATTTCTTAGGAGCAGCAGGCTCAAACATTCCGTTCATATTTGCCCAAATCATAATTGGACGACCAATGATATGATCTTCTCCAACATATCCAAAGAAACGCGCATCTAACGACTGATTTCTATTATCTCCCATCATGAAGTAATAGTTTTGTTTGATTTCGTATTTATTTGTTTTTTGATCGTTAATGTATACATCAAACTTACCATTCGCAGAATCTACACGCAAACTATTGTGCTCGTATTTACGAATTACATTGATATATTGTGCTAAGGTTTCTTTGTTTACATCAACTACATCGCCTTTTTTCGGGATATATAAAGGTCCGTATTGATCTGTATTCCACGTTTTGTTTACAGGGAAAATCGTATTTGTACTATCAATTTTTCCATTTACAATGTGCTCTGTTTTTTCACCAACTGGTTGTAAAATTGGTTCAACAGAAACAACATTTGCATTAGATTTCATTGCTGTAACATGAGCATCAGTCAAAGCAGCAAATTGATAAATAAATGTTCCGTCAGCTTGTTTTGCAGCGTTATAATCTGTACTAATAATTCCGAAATTATCGTATAATAATTTATCGCTGAAAGGAGTTTTTACAATAACTGTATATGCATGTTGAACTTGTGCATCTTTTTTCGGAATGAATTTTTTATCATTTACATATAAAACTCCATTACGAACTTGAATCGTTTCACCTGGCAAACCTACCAAACGTTTTACATACGCATCTTTACGATCGATAGCAGAATAAACAGAATCTGTAGGATAGTTGAAGACAACAATATCGTTCGATTTTAAATCTCTCCAACCAGGAAGACGCATATAAGGTAAACGTGCTTTGTCGATAAAACCATCGCGGTAAATAAACTCAGAAAATGGAATTCCAATTGGCGTCATAGGAACACGCGCTCCGTGACTTACTTTTTCTACAAATAAAGCATCACCAATTTTGATTGTATTTTCCATTGATCCTGTAGGAACAATCATTGGTTGAATAAACCAGTTATGAACCAAAGTTGCCAAAACAAGGGCAAAAATTAAGGAAGAAACAAATGTTGGTTTGCGTTTTTCTGGTCCTAAATATTTTGGATTATCAGAATAATTAACTGCAAAAATGTATAAACCTAAAGTCAAAACCATAATGACTTTGTCTTTTGTTTCAATTTTTCCGTAAGAATCTCCTAAATCAACAAAGAATACTAACCAAAAAATAGGACCAACAATTGGCAAATAAAATAGAATAATCCACCATTTTGGACGATGAATAATTTCTAAACCTTTCCAGATATTTAGAAAAGGAATATAAGCTTGAATTGCTTGCTTTCCAGCATTTTTATATAATTTCCAAGTTGCAGCTCCAAAGATTATATTGGCAATAATAAAACCAATTAACCAGTAAATTAGTACATGCATAAGTTTTTGATATTTAGTATTTTAATTTAGTTCAGTTCAAGTACATCTTTCATTGTGAAAACACCTTGTTTATTCCAAATCCATTCCGCTGCAATTACGGCACCTAGGGCAAAACCTTTGCGAGAATGCGCAGTATGAGAAATCTCAATAGTGTCTACATCAGAGTTATATTGTACGATATGTGTTCCAGGAACGTCCTCGATTCTTTTTGCTTCAACTGGAATAATATCTTTTGCTTTTTCGTCCATCGACCAAGAATTATATGTTGAATTGTCAATAATTCCTTCGGCAATTGTAATCGCTGTTCCAGAAGGTGCATCAAGCTTTTGTGTATGATGAATTTCTTCTAGATTAATTTGGTATTCGTTACGATATTTATTCATCATTCGAGCTAAAATAGAATTTAATTCGAAGAATAAATTAACGCCTAAACTAAAGTTAGAAGCATATAAAAAAGCGGTGTTATTTGAAATTGCTAAATGATTAATTTCTTCTTGTTTGTCTAGCCATCCTGTTGTTCCACAAATTGTTGCGACTTTATTTTCAAGTAATACTTTAAGGTTGTCGTAAGCAAATTCTGGTCTCGAAAATTCTATTGCAACTTCAACATCATTTAATTCTTCCGCAAGTGGAGTACGAGATATTTTAAGTACAACTTCGTGTCCGCGTTGAATTAAAATTTCTTCAATGGCTTTTCCCATTTTTCCGTATCCTATTAATGCAATTTTCATCTGTAATTTCTAAAATTTTAAGTTAAATGCCAATCCTAAAACTGGCTCTAATGTCATTTCATCTTGAATGACTGTTGGTTTGAATGACATTTCAGTGTCATTACGAACTGTAAATAAATGCGCATCAACAGTTGCATCAACAATATTTAATAAATAAGCTAATGCTGTTAAAGCGACACTATAATCGCGTTTTCGTTTGTAATCGTCTTGAATAACTGCCAATTGTTCTGCAGATAAAATTCCTGAGAATTCGTTTGGCGTTCCTTCTCTTACCGCAATATATGCTTTTCGGTATTTTTTGTACAAATTATTGTAATAAATAGTAAAACCAGTTCCTGTTCCTACTAAACCTAAAGCGATTGGCGCTTTCAACCATTTTTTGTTGTACAATTGTCCTGCACCAGGTAAAATAGCCGAATACAAAGAGGCTCTAATTGGACTTTTTTCCATCAAGACTTCTTTAGTTACGCTCATCGTATCGTTTACAATAACATTATTTTCGACAACTACTAAAGAGTCAGTTTTAACTTGACCAAAAGCAAACGTCGATGAAATTGTTAATCCAAGTAAGAATGTTTTAATTTTCATTTAAGAATTTTCTTAATCGTTCAAACTCATCATCAGAAGTAAAATTCAAAATGATTTTACCTTTTCCATTATTTGCACGTTTTATTTCAACTTTTGTATTCAATGAATTTGAAATAGAACTTAACGCTTCCTTGTACTGAGCAGGCAATTCATTTGTTGCTTTTTTCTCAGGTTTTCCTTCTTTTATCGATTTGATTAAACGTTCTGTATCACGAACAGATAAATTATTTTTTACAATTTTTTCGTAAATATCAAATTGTAAATCAGTGTCATCAATAGCCATCAAAGCACGGCCATGTCCCATTGAAATCATTCCGTCACGAATTCCTGTTTGGATGATTGGGTCTAATTTCAATAAACGCAAATAATTGGTAATAGACGTTCTGTCTTTCCCAACACGTTTACTTAATTCTTCTTGCGTTAACTTAATTTCATCAATCAATTGTTGATAAGAAAGTGCAATTTCAATAGCATCTAAATCTTGACGCTGAATATTTTCAACCAATGCCATTTCTAGCATTTCTTGGTCATTTGCTAAACGCACATAAGCTGGAATTGTTTTTTTACCAGCTAATTGCGAAGCGCGAAAACGTCTTTCACCAGAAATCAATTCATATTCACCAGTTGGTTTTTTACGAATCGTAATCGGTTGAATAACGCCTAATGTTTGAATAGACGAAACCAATTCCTCTAAAGCTTTTTTATCGAAATTAGTTCGTGGTTGCCAAGGATTCGCGGTGATTTTTTCTAAATCTATTTCCAAAATGTTTCCAACCAATTTTTTAGCACCTTCATCTTGTGCTGTTTTTACAGTTGGTTCATCCTTTAATAGAGCAGATAATCCACGTCCCAAGCGATTATTTTTATTTGGCTTTGCCATTTTATTTAAACTGTATCGTTGTTGTTAATTAAAAATTCACGCGCTAAATTTAAGTAATTTTCTGCACCTTTACTTGCTGCGTCGTACTGAATAATTGTTTCGCCAAAACTTGGTGCTTCTGACAAACGTACATTTCGAGTAATAATTGTTTTGAAAACCATTTGCGGAAAATGATTATTCACTTCGTCTAAAACCTGATTAGAAAGACGTAAGCGAGAATCATACATCGTTAACAATAAACCTTCGATATCCAATTCCTTGTTGTGATGTTGTTGAATTCCTTTTATCGTATTTAATAATTTTCCTAAACCTTCTAACGCGAAATATTCGCACTGAATAGGAATAATCACAGAATCAGCAGCAGTAAGCGCGTTCAAAGTAATCAAACCAAGTGAGGGCGCGCAATCTATAATAATATAATCATATTGATCTTTGATTTCTGATAACGCGTTTTTTAACATGTATTCGCGGTTCTCGTAATCCACAATCTCAATCTCGGCAGCAACTAAATCTAAATGAGCAGGCATTAAGTCTAGGTTTGGCGATTCTGATTGTAAAATAGCTTTGCTCGCAAGCACTTCATTTTCCAAAACTTCATACGTTCCTGCTTCGATTTCATCCAAATCAAAACCCAAACCAGATGTTGCATTTGCTTGCGGATCTGCGTCAATTAATAAAACTTTTTTCTCTAAAACACCTAATGAAGCGGCAAGGTTTAACGAAGTTGTCGTTTTACCAACACCACCTTTTTGGTTAGCAATAGCAATAATTTTACCCATAATTTACGTTCAAAACGATTTCAAAAATACAATATTTAACCTTGCTAAACCTTAAAGAAAAAATAAATTTTTGAACAATTGTTGATTAAATTTTAGATAACTACAAATTGATATAAAAATCTTAAAAAAAAAAATTAAGAATCATTTAGTTAATTTGAAAAATATTATTTATTATATGAGTCAATTTGTTTAATTATTTTTTTTGCTTCAGCTATATCTAGTTTGTAATTCTCGTTTAAAGTATATGTAAGTTGTTTGAATAAATCTAATTTAGTTCTAAAAGTTGAATTCTCTAAGGTGTTGGTTTTGAAATTGTTTCCGCCGAGTGTTTCTATGATTTCAATTTTATATTTATTGGACTCTTTTTCTAATTCAGTTGTGACGGTTAAATTTTCTTGGTAATATGATATAATATCCTTTCTTAATTTTCGATTTTCAATATTACTTATTTTACCACTTGATTTAAATCCTTCATAATTGGCTTCATTATTCTTCCTTATAGATAAAGCTATTTTTAATTCAATTGTAGGACTATACTTCGCTTGTTCTTTAGTGATATTTAATAGGGTTGTTAAACTTGTATAAGTTCGTTCAGTAATAATTATTTCTTCATTAATATTTTTAATATCCTGTTCTAAATCTATTTTTAAATCAGTCAAAAATGCTTTTGTGTCTTTTTGCTCTTTATTATGTTCATTCTTATTAGTTAGCCAAATTGAAACATATACTGAAAAAACAATTACAATAATTTCTATAGATATTTTTTTAAGCTGTAATAAAATTGAATTAGAATTTTTTATTAATATTTTATTTTCCGAGTCCAAAAGTTTTGTTTTTAATTAGTTGATTGCATAAAAGTATTAATTCAAAAAACAATATACAAGATTTTAATTCTCATTAAAACTTTAGTGATTTTTTATAATAATTAGACACAGAAAAAAACTTATATTTGCGACAAGTATTTTTATAATTTTTTTAATAAAAAAAGTTGATGAGTTTTAACCTTTTATTCGAAAGCGTTGAGAATAGAAAGAGCTTTAACGCAGTAGTTTTAATGAATAGAAACGAATTTAAGAATTATTCTTTCCCCTTATTGCTTCGCAATGTATATTATGCGATACGTCTGTAATACCCTAAATTTTTTCTCGCAAAATTTTTAGAATTATTCAACACACGTAACATTTATAAAGCATAATGAAAACTAAATACATAGATTTAATCACGCAATCATTTGACTTTCCACAAGATGAATTTGAATTAGATGGAGAGTACTTAAAATTTAATGGAATTGACCTAAAAGCTTTGGTCGAAGAACATGGAACACCATTGAAATTTACTTATTTACCTAAAATTTCGCAAAATATACAAAAAGCGAAAGGTTGGTTTGAGAAAGCGCGTGAAGAGTTAAACTATGAAGGAACTTACAATTATTGTTATTGTACAAAAAGTTCTCACTTTCGTCACATTTTAGGCGAAGCATTAAAAAACGATATTCACATCGAGACATCTTCTGCATTTGACATTAATATTGTCGAAAATTTGATTGGAGAAGGTTTGATTACAGACGATCAATATGTTGTTTGTAACGGTTTCAAACGTGAAGAATATGTAGAAAACATTGCTCGTTTGGTAAACAGCGGACATCGTAAAACAATCACAGTGATTGATAATTACGAAGAAGTTGATTTGTTTTCGGAAGCAATAGAAGGTGATTTTGAAATCGGAATTCGTATTGCATCGGAAGAAGAACCAAAATTTGAGTTTTATACTTCTCGTTTAGGAATTGGATACAAGGATATTGTACCGTTTTATCAAACAATGGTAAAACCGAATGAACGCATTAAATTGAAAATGCTTCATTTCTTTATTAACACTGGAATTAAAGATAATTCATATTATTGGAATGAGTTGACAAAATGTTTGAGAGTTTATGTTAACCTTAAAAAAGTTTGTCCAGAATTAGATAGTTTGAATATTGGTGGTGGATTCCCGATCAAAAATTCGTTGAATTTCGAATACGATTACGAATACATGGCGAAAGAAATCTTGTTGCAAATTAAAATGATTTGTGATGAAGAAGGAATTCCTGTTCCAAACATTTTTACAGAATTTGGTTCGTTTACAGTAGGAGAAAGTGGAGGAGTAGTCTACAAAATTCTTTATCAAAAGAAACAAAATGATAAGGAATATTGGGATATGATCGATTCTTCTTTTATGACAACTTTGCCAGATGCTTGGGCAATTTCGAAACGATTTGTCATGTTGCCAATTAACCGTTGGTACGATAAGTATGAGCGTGTGTTATTAGGAGGTTTAACGTGTGATTCTGATGATTATTACAATTCAGAACAACATGTAAATGCTATTTATCTTCCGAAATATGATCAAGCAAAACCGTTGTATATCGGTTTCTTTAATACAGGAGCATATCAAGATAATATTAGTGGATTTGGTGGAATTAATCACTGTTTGATTCCTCAACCTAAATATATTTTGATTGACGAAAATTATGAAGCAAAAGTATATTCTGAAGAGCAAACGCATCAAGATGTGTTGAATACTTTGGGATACAAATAATTGAATTTTAAATAAATAAAAAACAAATAAAATGAGTAAAGGACCAATCAGTCAGTTTATAGAACATAACTATAGACACTTTAATGCAGCTGCTTTAGTTGACGCTGCAAAAGGATATGAGCAACACTTGTTAGAAGGTGGTAAAATGTTAATTTCTTTGGGTGGAGCAATGTCTACTGCTGAATTAGGAATTTCATTAGCTGAAATGATTCGCCAAGATAAAGTGCACATCATTTCTTGTACAGGAGCAAATTTAGAAGAAGACGTAATGAATTTAGTTGCGCATTCTCACTATAAAAGAATTCCAAATTACCGTGATTTAACACCAGAGCAAGAGCGTGAATTGTTAGATACACACTTTAACCGTGTTACAGATACTTGTATTCCAGAAGAGGAAGCTTTTCGTCGTTTACAAGAGCATTTAGAAAATGTTTGGCATGCAGCAGAAGAAAAAGGTGAACGTTATTTACCACACGAATTTTTATACCAAGTTGTAAATTCTGGAGTTCTAGAACAATACTACGAAATTGATCCTAAAGATTCTTGGATTGTTGCTGCAGCTGAGAAAAATTTACCTATCGTTTGTCCAGGTTGGGAAGATTCTACAACTGGAAACATTTTTGCGTCTAACGTAATCAAAGGAAATTTAAAAGCGTCTACGGTAAAATCTGGAATTGAATACATGATTTACTTAACAGAATGGTATCGTGCGAATTCTGACGGTAAAGGTGTAGGTTTCTTCCAAATTGCAGGTGGTATCTCTGGAGATTTTCCTATTTGTGTTGTTCCAATGATGTACCAAGATTTAGAGTGGACAGATGTTCCTTTCTGGGCTTATTTCTGTCAAATTTCTGACTCTACAACGTCTTACGGATCTTATTCAGGAGCTGTTCCAAACGAGAAAATTACTTGGGGTAAATTAGATATCGATACACCAAAATACATGATCGAATCTGATGCAACTATCGTAGCTCCATTGATTTTCAACTATATTTTAGGAAACTAATCAATAGAATATATAAAGCACAAAAAAACCACTTCAATTGAAGTGGTTTTTGGTTTTATATTGTTCAGATAATTAATCTTTCATTGCTTCACCAGCTTTTCTATGTGTAAATTTTCCATAGATATGTCTTCTAGCAAAACGGCTTGGAGAGTCAGAATTTACCATTTTGATGTACGTGTTTTTAGGAACACCAAAATACTCGTAATGATTTCCATCTAAATGTTCTACTTTCAAAATTTGTTCATCCATATAAAAATCATGAATGTTGGATTTTGCAGTTGTAATCGTATATTCTTCTTTGTTTTTTTCGTGCGTTTCAGGATTAATACTTACTAAAAAGTGGTATGCCTCGATCACAACTTTACTTTTTTCTTCAGCTTCTATTTTACCTGCTTCGTCGTTAATAAATTTATCAGGATGCGCATCTTTCATCGTATTTCTGTAAATTGTTTTCAACTCTTTTAGAGTGATATTTTTATCAACTCCAAGTAATTTTCTGTGTTCTACAACGCTTTTCATAATTATAATCCTTTTTTCGGAGTGCAAAAGTACGGATTATAAATCATGAAATACGTTTAATATCCATAAGTTTCGTTAAGATTATGATAAATAATTTTCTTTTTGTTGAGAATTTGATATTCAATGCCAATACTATCCTTGTTTACAGAAACCAATTTAGCTTGTTGAATAGGTTCGTTTTCGTATTCATATAACTTTGGATCATCAAAATTAATATTTAATGTTTCAGAAACAATGTCACTATAATCTGGTCTCGCAATATTTTGTGATTTTTCTAAAATAAGAAATTTAGATTCAGAATTGTAGATATAAGTACGTTTCTTTGCCATAACTTTTTTCATAACCACTATTTTGTATTCGTCGTTCATTTTAATGGTTTGAATTGTATCCAAATTAAATAAAAAACTAAGGATTGCAATAAACGGAATTGCCATTGGTAAAATGCTTAATCCAACTAAAGCAAAAAGCAAAAATCCATAAATTTTGATATAGATAATTTTCCAAAATTTAATAATGATGTAAAAGGTGAAAATAATCCAAGTCCAAGCTAGAATTTGATAGGTATATTCTCCTTTTAAATTCAAACCAATAAAGCTTAAACTCAACAAAAATAGAATGAGAAGAACAGAGGAAATGATGTAGATTTTGAGTGATTTTGGCATTTAGGTTATGATTTATTTTTTCGAATATACATTATTTATATGATTTAATCGTTTTGTGTAAAATGAATTTTCTCGAATATTTTTGTAATTTTAAACAAGCTAACAACAAACAAAATAAGTATGAAATTGAAAGATGTTCCCGAGTTGAAAAATTCTATTTTAGATCTTCCTTCAAAAGAAAAGGATAAACTTCTTTTACGTCTTATCAATAAAGATGAAACCTTGATAGAGCATTTACATTTTCAATTATTAGAAGATGAAAGTGATTTGAAGGAACGTGTAAGAAATATTTATGAAAAGATTGATTTACAGTTTAAAAAGTCTCATCACTTAATTAATCAGATTAATATAAATAGAAGTCATCGTCAATTGTTGTTGACGCTAAAAACATTGAGTGGAATTGTGAATTATCATGTTCAAATTACGAAAGATAAAGTGTCAGAATTTGAATTGAGAAAATATATCATTCAAGAATCTTTTAGTCGTTATCCTTATTTTTTTGAAACTTATACAACAGGAGATAATGCAGAAAAATTATACAACTATCAACTTGGGAGATTGAAATTGATTTTTTCTATTTTTGAAAAATTTCATGAAGATTTAAAATTTGATTACCAGAACGATGTTGATGAAATTAATAATTTTTTAACAAAAACTCCTATAAATTTTAAACCTCAATAGCTCTTTAAAACAAAAGGTTGTTTATATAATATTGTGTAAAATAATAATTAATTATGCTATAATAGCTTTATTTTTAATTTGTTTGGTCTATTTTTTGTTAGGATTTTAGGTATGAATTAACAAATTATTAATTTAATTAATTGTTAAATATCGAAAAAAGTATAGTTAGTTCTGTGTAAACCGAACTAACTATTTTATATTTGCATGGTTTTGTAGATTATACACATTATGAATATAAAAAATCAAGCATGTAATTCGGATCTTTTTTGCAGCTTTAGCGCTTTTCTGGAGAGAACTTATAGTTTTCCTCCATTGACGGCTAAATTGCAAGCATACATGATTTTAGAATCGGATGAGGAGGGGTTTACATTTGAAGAACTTCTTGAGATTTTTAATGTTAGTAAAAGTTCCTTATCAAACTCTATTAACTACTTACTATCGATGAAACACATCGAGTACATAAATAAAATTAACTCTAGAAAAAGATATTTTAGATTAAATTTTAATTATTTGACAGAG
This sequence comes from Empedobacter sp. UBA7248, assembly GCF_002472945.1. Classification (NCBI taxonomy): domain Bacteria; kingdom Pseudomonadati; phylum Bacteroidota; class Flavobacteriia; order Flavobacteriales; family Weeksellaceae; genus Empedobacter; species Empedobacter sp. UBA7248. The sequence goes on from NZ_DKSU01000005.1 coordinate 57,202, forward strand.
AAATTAGATTTTTTATTTGAAATGATTTCTCAAGATATAGGTTATACAAATCGAATAAAAGAACATAAACTAGCGAATAATACGCTTTCTAAAAATGTTGAAAATAGAGTAGTTGATATCTATTTGGAACATCTTAATCAAACAAAAGTGATATTAGACGAAACAATACAAAAAATAAATAAAATTCAACTAGAAAATAAGTAAAAGTAATATGAAAAACGTTAACGTTATAATGGTTGGTGCTTTGGCAATAGCTTTGAGTTCTTGTGGAAAGAAAGACAATGCTGCTGCTCAACAAGCACAAGGTCCAACACCTTATCCGGTAGTTGATGTGCCTACGAAAGTGGTGACGAGTTATGATGAATACCCTGCAAATATTCAAGGTATCGTAAATAATGATGTTCGTGCAAAAATCCAAGGATACATTACAGAAGTTTATGTTGATGAAGGTCAATATGTACAAGCTGGTCAACCTTTGTTCAAATTAGAAACAAATGTTTTAACTCAAAATGCGGATGCTTTAAAATCTGGTGTTGGTGCAGCGCAAGCTAATGTAAAAGCGGCTCAGGCTAATGTAAGTGCAGCGCAAGCGGCAGTGCAAGCAGCTCAAGTAGAGGTAAACAAATTAACTCCTTTGGTACAAAAAAACATTATTAGTAATGTACAATTAGAAACTGCAAAAGCTAATCTAGCAAAAGCACAAGCGAGTTACAATCAAGCTGTAGCTGCTAAGTCTCAAGCGCAGGCTGGTGTTACTCAAGCTCAATCAAATTACAAAGGAGCTCAAGCAAATGTAGATTATTCTGTTGTTAGAGCACCTATTAGTGGAGTGGTTGGTTCTATTAATTCTCGTCAAGGGACATTAGTTGGTCCTACGGATCAAACTCCAATTACTACAGTTTCAAATACAAGTAGAGTATATGCTTATTTCTCTATGAATGAGAAAGAATATTTAAACTTTATTTCTAAATCAGAAGGAGTTACTTTAAAAGATAAATTAAACAAAATTCCAGCAGTAGAATTAGTACTAGCTAATGGAGATGTTTATCCTGAGAAAGGTAAAATACAAACTGTAACTGGTCAAATTAACCCAACAACAGGAACAATCGATTTCCGTGTTACGTTTAACAACGAGGCTAAGCTTTTGGCAAATGGTAACTCAGGACGTATTCGTGTTCCAAAAACTTATGTTGATGTATTGGTTGTACCAGAAGCTGCAACATTTGAACAGCAAGGTATGACTTATGTTTACAAAGTAACAAAAGATACAGCTTATGCAACTCCAATTACTGTTGTAGAAAGAGCGAACAATATGGCAGTTGTAAAAGACGGAGTGAAGAAAGGTGATAAAGTTGTTGCACAAGGTGTAGGTAAATTACGTGATAAAACAGCTGTTAAACCAACTCCAGCAAACTTTGATCAAATAGTAGAATCTACAAAAACGGTATTCTAAATTGTAAATAGATATGTTAAAAAAGTTTATTGAAAGACCCGTACTATCTACGGTAATTTCTATCCTTATATTGATATTGGGGATACTGGGGCTTATATCGCTTCCGGTAACCCAATATCCAGATATTGCACCCTCTACTGTAAAAATTTCAGCTTCATATCCCGGAGCGAATGCAAAGACAGTAATGGAGTCTGTAATTATTCCGATAGAGGAACAGGTGAACGGGGTTGAAGGAATGGATTATATTTCTTCTACTGCCTCTAATAACGGTTCTGCTTCTATCGATGTTGTATTTAAACCAGGTGTAGATGGAGATATCGCACAGGTAAACGTACAAAACCGTGTGGCACGTGCTACACCATTATTACCTTCGGAGGTAACTCGTTCTGGGGTTGTGACACAAAAACAACAAACATCAGCATTGATGTTTGCTTCGTTTAGTTCAACAAATCCTAAATATGATGAGATTTATCTTCAGAATTATTTGAACATCAACATTATTCCAGCCTTAAAACGTGTAAACGGTGTAGGGGATGCAACTGTGTTTGGTGCGATGACTTATTCTATGCGTATTTGGTTAGATCCTTCTCGTATGGCTAGTTATGGTTTAGTTCCTTCTGAAGTTTCTGCAGCTTTATCTCAAGAATCTCTTGAAGCTGCTGCTGGTTCGTTAGGGGAAAACTCTGGACAATCATTCCAATATACAATCACATATTCTGGACGATACAAGACAGAAGATCAATATCGTAATATTGTTATTAAATCTTTACCAAACGGACAGGTTCTTAGATTAAAAGATGTAGCGAATGTAGAATTTGGTGCTCAATCTTATGCAGGACGTTCTGCAATGGATGGAGATCCTTCTGCTGTATTTGCTGTTTATCAAACGCCAGGATCTAATGCACAAGAAATTATTGTAAACTTAAGAGCTGAGTTAGAAAAGGCTTCTAAATTATTACCAGAAGGAGTTTCTTACACTATCTTAATGGATACAAATACATTCTTAGATGCGTCTATTTCTAAAGTTGTTCACACAATGATAGAGGCGTTTATCTTAGTATTTATTGTTGTATATATTTTCTTACAAGATTTCCGTTCTACATTAGTACCATTGATTGCGGTACCAGTGTCTATTATTGGTACATTCTTTTTCCTTAATTTGGCAGGATTCTCGTTAAACTTATTAACGTTATTTGCCTTAGTACTCGCCATTGGTATTGTGGTGGATGATGCCATTGTTGTTGTGGAAGCCGTGCATGCTCGAATGGAGTCTCATCACGAAGCTCCTATGGATGCAACGAAAAATGCGATGGATGAAATTTCTGGAGCGATTATCTCAATTACATTAGTAATGTGTGCGGTGTTCGTACCAGTAACATTTATCTCAGGACCTACTGGAGTATTCTACAAACAATTTGGTATTACTTTAATTGTTGCCATTTTAATTTCGGCATTAAATGCCTTGACATTATCTCCAGCATTGTGTGCTTTATTCTTAAAACCACATCAAGAAGGAGAGCAAAAACGTAACTTTATTCAACGATTCTTTGATGCTTTCAATGCTTCATTTGATCGTATGACACATAAATATGGTAATTCATTCAAATTTTTAATTAAACACAAATGGATTTCATTCTTATTAATTATTCTTAGTGGAGTAGGAATTTGGGGTATTGGAAAAATGATGCCAACAGGTTTCGTGCCAACTGAAGATAACGGATTTATTATTGGTAATATCGAATTACCAGCGGGTGCTTCTATGGACCGTGTGTATGAAGTTGAAAAAGAATTCCAGAAAAAAATTGAAAAAATTCCTGGATTAGATAAAGCAACAATTATCTCAGGTAACTCTATTATTTCTGGAGCTGGTTCTAATTATGGTATGATGTTCATTAAATTGAAACCATTCGAAGAACGTACAACAGATGCTTTATCAGTACAATCAATCATTGGACAATTATTTGGTGCTGCAGCTCAAATTCCTGATGCTCAAATGATTTTCTTCCAACCACCATCAATTCCAGGTTTTGGTATGTCTTCTGGTTTCGAATTGAAATTATTAGATAAAACAGGTGGAGATATTGCTGATTTTGATAAAGTTGCAAAGGAATATATTGGTGCATTAATGCAACGTCCAGAAATTATGTATGCTCAAACTTCTTTAAATACAGGTTTCCCTCAATACGAAATCGATGTTAATATTGAAAGAGCAAAACAATCTGGTGTTTCAGTAAGTTCTATTTTCTCAACTTTACAAGGATATATTGGAGGATTATATGCAGCTGACTTTACACGTTTTGGTAAACAATACCGTGTATACATTCAAGCTTCACCAGATGATCGTATCAATGAAACAAGTTTAAATAAAATGTTCGTGAAAACGGATGCAGGTTCAATGACACCAGTTTCACAATTTGTGACTTTAAAACGTGTATATGGTCCTAACTCTGTTAACCGTTTCAACTTATTTACATCAGCTAATATTACAGGAGCTGTAAAACCAGGATTTTCTACAGGTGATGCAATTACAGCAATTAATCAAGTTTCTGAACAAACATTATCTACTTCTTATAGTACTGACTTTACAGGTCTTACTCGTGAGGAGATTAATTCAGGTTCTCAAACAGCAATGATTTTTGCTTTATGTATCGTATTCGTGTACTTTATTTTATCTGCACAATATGAATCTTATGTTTTACCATTCGCAGTATTATTATCTGTTCCTTGTGGTATGATGGGTGCATATTTATCTCAATGGTTAGCTGGATTAGAAAATAATATTTATTTCCAAATTGCCTTAATCATGTTAGTTGGTTTACTCGCCAAAAATGCCATTTTGATTGTAGAGTTTGCATTACAAAGACGTGTACACGGAATGTCAATTGTTCAGGCAGCTATAGACGGAGCGAAAGCTCGTTTACGTCCAATTTTGATGACATCTTTTGCCTTCATTTTAGGATTAATGCCATTAGTATTTGCAACAGGTGTATCATCTGCTGGTAACCGTTCTGTAGCAACAGGAGCAGCATTTGGTTTATTAGTAGGTACAATTTTAGGTTTATTTGTTATTCCAGTATTGTTTATTGTTTTCCAAACATTACAAGAAAAAGTTAAACCAATTAAATTTGATCGTCCACAAGAAGAAATTGAACATAATAATTCAATCTAAAAATGAAAAAGTACAGAATATTTAATATTACTTTAATCGCAGCTGGATTGTTTGCTGTTCAATCTTGTTTCGTAGCAAAAGATTATCATCGACCTGAAGCTGTTGTAAATGAAGCAAATTTCAGAACAGATGTTATTGCAAAAGACAGTGCTAGTGTTGCAACTGTTTCTTGGAAACAAATTTTTACAGACACTCAATTACAAGCTTTGATTAATCAAGGTTTACAAAATAATTTAGATATACGTTCAGCACTGCAAAATATAGCAGTCGCTGAGGCGTATGCTAAACAAGGTAAAGCAGGTTATTTACCAACTTTATCTGTAGGTCCAAAATATACGTTTACAGAAAACTCTCGTAACACTCAGTTTGGTGCATTGATGTCAAAACGTGCACAAAGTCAATACGAAGTTTCAGGGAACTTAAGTTGGGAAGCAGATATTTGGGGTAAAATTAGAAGTAATCAACGTGCATCAGCTGCAACTTATTTGCAAACTGTAGAAGCGCACAAAGCGGTTAAAACACAAATTGTTGCTTCTATTGCAAATGCGTATTACAACTTATTGGCTTTAGATGAGCAAAAAAGAATTTTAGATAAAACTTTAATCAACCGCGAGCAAAGTTTAGAAACAACGAAAGCTTTGAAAGAAGCTGGGAATGTAACAGAAGTTGCAGTTAACCAAACAGAAGCGCAATTGTTCAATGTGAAATCATTATTGGTTGACGTTGAAAATGGAATTAAGATGAACGAAAATGTGATGAGTATTTTGTTAGGAACAAATCCTCAATCAATTAATCGTACAAACTTAGCTTCTCAAAAAATTGACGAAAAATTATCTGTTGGTGTTCCAGCTCAATTATTAGAAAATCGTCCTGATATTAAAGCTGCTGAGTTTGGATTGATGAACGCTTTTGAGAATGTTAACGTTGCGAATGCAAGTTTTTATCCTTCTCTTTCTATTACTGCAACAGGTGGTGTACAAGGAATTGATATCGATAAATTGTTTAGTGCGCAATCTTTATTTGCGACGGTTATCGGTAGCTTAACTCAACCTTTATTACAACAACGTAAATTGCGTACGCAAAAAGAAGTCGCTTTAGCAAATCAAGAAAATGCTTTGATTAATTACAAAAGCAAAATCTTAAATGCAAGTAAAGAGGTTTCTGATGCGTTATACACATACGATGCAGCAACGAAGAAAGCTGAATATAAACAAAAAGAATATCAATTATACAATCAAGCAATTACCTATTCTGAAGAATTGTTAAACTACGGTATGGCAAACTATTTAGAAGTAATTACAGCAAGAGACAATGGGTTAAATGCTGAATTGAATGTTGTTGATGCAAAATTATCATCTTTATCATCAATGGTCGAATTGTATCGTGCTGTTGGAGGTGGATGGCAATAAGCAATTCTAATCTTAAGAAAAAAAACCTCTCAAATATTTGAGAGGTTTTTTTATGCTTTTATTTCTCTATAACTTCACAATGAATAATATTATGCGAAGTTCCTACAAATTCGATTAACCAATTTTCTGTTGTTTTTTCGATTCGATCTTCGTCTTTCCAAATTTGATAATCAAATGAAATCGGAATCGAAACGAATTTACTTTTCGGATGCGAGGCAAGTTCACTCAAATCTTCTTCTATTTTTTGTTCCATTTCAAACAAATCTTTTGGCTTCGATTTATGGAAACTATAATAATCAATCGCAATTAATTCTAACACAATTTTATCGTTTGTAAATGTTTTTGCAAAATCAAATATCGTCTGAAAAACATTATTCAACGTATGTTTGTGGAACAAATGATGTTGCTCAAAATATTGTCCTAATCCCATTAAAAAGTCAAAAATCGAATAGTTTTGCGAAATATATTTCAATGTTTCTGGCGTTCTTGGTTTGTTCCAATAAATCTCCAATGCATTTTCTAAAGCTGTAATATTTTCTAAATCTTTTTCACTTAAAAAATCACTTTTTATAATTTGATACGGAGGTAATTGATCAAAATGATAGCCGTAATTCTCGTATTTTTGACGAACTGGTGTACCTTTCAAAAATTTCAAAAAACCTAATTGTAATTCGGGTGGATAAAGCTTGAAAGTTTCTTCGAAACTAAACTTCAAATCATCAATATACTCTAAAGGCAAACCAACAATCAAATCCAAATGCATTTCAATTCGGTCTTTCAATTGATTGATAACATTTGATGTTTTTTCAAAATTTTGCTTGCGCGAAACTTCTCGGTTACTTTGTTGATTAACGGTTTGAATTCCGATTTCGAAACGGAAAAGATTTTTTGGAACTTTTTCGTTGATGAACTTGATAATATCTGGATGAACAATATCGGCTGTAATCTCGAACTGAAAAACATTTCCTTCACGATAATGATCCAAAATAAATTGAAACAATTCTATCGTAAAATCACGTTTTATGTTAAATGTTCGATCTAAAAATTTGATTGTTTTTCCATGTTTCATCAAATACAACAAATTTTCTTTGATTGTTTCCATAGGCAAATAGCGCATTTTATTGTCTAAACTTGCCAAACAAAACTCGCATTTATAGGGACATCCACGAGAAGTTTCGATGTAACAAACCTTTTTCTCTAAATCCGCTGGATTATCGTATTGATAAGGATTTCGACCTTCTAATCGATTAATATTAAACTGAATATTTTGCGCATTGAAAACAACTTCATTCTCTTTTTTGTAAACTAAATTCGGTACATTTTCTATTGATGGATAATTCGCAGCAAATTTTTCGAACGGAATTTCCCCTTCACCTACAATAATATAGTCGATATAATTATTTGCAATCACATCGTCATATTCGTAACTAACTTCTGGTCCACCTAACAAAATTTTAGTTTCAGGAGAAATTTGTTTGATACGTTTACAAACTTCTAACGTCTGAGTAATATTCCAAATGTAGCAACTAAAACAGATAATATCGTATTTAGCACATTTTTCTGCAACTTCATCAAAGTCAGATTTAATCGTGAATTCTTTCCAAAAAATATTTCCACGATGATGATTCAAATCGTACAAAATACGAATCGCCAAATTGAGGTGAATATATTTTGCGTTTAAAGTCGTTAATAAAATTGATGGTTGCATAATGTGTTATTGATGTGCAAAAATAATAATTAAAAACCAATCGCTGTTCCGCCTAGTGAAACACTGGTTTTGTTATACTTTGTAGGCGTTTTTTTCTTTTTTACTTTGATTGAAAAAATAACAGGTTCTAATGGTAATTCGTTCTTTGTTTCAACATTACTAATTTTCATGACTTTATTCAAACCTTTTGTAATTTCTCCAAAAACTGTAAAATCATGATCTAAGCGAGGTTGTCCACCATTTTTCAAATATTCAGCGCGTTGTTCTGCTGTAAATTTGATTCCTTTTTTAGCTTCCAAATCATCTAATTCTTTTGATGTAATTTTCTTTCCTATAACAAAATAAATTTGATTGTAATACGATGCTTTCTCTTTATTTCCATCTCGACCAGCACCTAAAGCACCCATTTTATGAAAAGCTTTCGGATTAAATTCTGGTGCTAAACGAATCGGTTTTTGCTCTGGATGTTCGGCTTCACGCGTCAAAATAGGATCATCCAATTCACCTCCTTGAATCACGAAATCTTTCACAACTCTGTTAAATTGCGCATTTGTATAAGTTCCTTTGTTAATTTCACTCAAAATCAAATCGCGATGTTTTGGTGTGAAATCGTATAACATCACATCAAATTTTCCGTAATTGGTTTTGAATTTTAAAGTATAGGTTTGCGCAGAAACAAAACTCGAAATTGAAAATCCAATTCCGAGTGCAATATTTTTTAATAATCTATGATTCATTGTAAATTTTCTTGTTCTAAAGATAGCAACAAATATAGAAATCTGAATGATTTTAAGCTAAATTCATAATCATAATTAAACTTCCAACTCCAATAATTATCCACAAAATAATAGCCATTAATAGCGGTTTGTAGCCAATGTTTTTCATCATTTTGAATGATAAACTTGTTCCGATTAAGAATAATGTAAGCGTTAGTGCAGCTTTTGATAAATCGATAATAATTGGGCTAAATTGATGAACAAAAGGAACATAGGTATTCACACAAATAGCGATTAAAAATAACCCAATAAACCACGGAATATTAATTTTTGATGAGGTGTTTTTGAAAAACAATAAGGTTAAAAAAGATAACGGAATTATCCAAAGTGCGCGCGCTAATTTCACTGTTGTAGCGACTTGTAAAGCTTCTTCACCATATTTACTTGCTGCTCCAACGACTGAACTTGTATCGTGAATTGCGATGGCGCACCATAAACCGAATTCGTGTTGAGATAAGTTGAATAAATGTCCAAGTGGAGGAAAAATCAATAATGCGATTGAATTTAATGTGAAAACTACGGCTAATGCAACTGAAATTTGATTGGGTTTTGCTTTGGTAATTGGCGCGATTGCTGCGATTGCACTTCCACCGCAAATTGCTGTTCCCGCTGATATTAAGTATCCTGTAGCTTTTTCAATTTTGAAGATTTTGGTAAATAAAAATCCTAAAATCATCAACGTAGAAATACTCACAACAGTGAATACAATTCCTTCTTTTCCAGCTTGTATAGCCGAAAAGATATTCATTCCAAATCCTAAACCTACCACAGCAACTTTCAATAAAGTGCTTGATACTTTTCGTGATTGTACTTCGTATGGATTTCCAAATATTTGAGCAACAGCAAATCCTAAAACTAATGCGATAGGAGAGCTTATAAAAGGCATTAAACATAGAAATGCACATATTAAAAAGATAACTTTTTGTGTAGTGAATTGTTGAAATAAGCCTTTTTCTGAATGTATAATTTTCATGATTTGAATAATTTTATGGTACAAATTTCTTGTACTTATTATTCAAAAAGAAATGATAAAAAGTAATCTATTATTACTTTAAGTTATAACGATTACAGAAATCAATAAATAAATTCACCAATTTAGATTGTTCACCTTCTGGAATGATAAAATTGAAATTACGCTCTATTACAAGGTTTTTAACATCAATAATATTTAAAGTTTGATTTTTAAGTTCTTGTAAAATAGATTGAATCGATAAAAAAGCCAATGCGTCAGAATGTAGTATATAAGATTTTATACTTTCAGTACTTCCCAATTGAATTTCTATATTGAGTTCATTTAGCTTTATATTTTTCGATTTTAGAGCCAAATCAATAGTTTCTAAAGTTCCAGAACCAGGTTCGCGAAAAACTAATGGAATATGCTTTAAATCATCTAATTTGATATTGTTTTTGGTAGAAATAGAATGATTTTGACGAGAAACCAATACAATTTCATCTTTCATAAAAGGAAAATAATGAAAGGTTCTATTTTTGATTTGAGCTTCAATTAATCCAACATCAATTTTATGATTCGCTAATAAATCTTCAATTTTTTCAGAATTTTGAATCACTAAACTTAACTGAATTTCAGGAAATCGTTTTCGAAATTCTGCCAAAATAGGAGGTAATACATATTGCGCAATCGTCGTACTTGCACCCAAACGCAAAGTTCCTTTTTGTTTTTCTTGTAATTGACCAATTTCAAATTCCATTTTTTGATACACAGGAAAAATTTCTTCTGTATATTTTAATAGAATTTCGCCAGCTTTGGTCAATTTTATTTTCGTTCCATTTCGCTCGAATAACTTAATGTTAAGATTTAATTCGATTTCTTTAATGTGTTTTGTGACAGCTGGTTGTGTTATGTTTAATTCGTTTGCTGCTTTCGTGAAATTCAATCGTTTAGCAACCGTATCAAAAACTTTTAATCTAAAATCGAACATAAAAAATTATTGAAATAAACTTAAATTATACTGTTTTACCAAATCTAAAATCATGTGATATCCAGCGGCAGAATTTCCGTGTTCGTCAAGTGCAGGACTGAAAACGCCGATTCCCATTTTGTTTGGAACGGAAACGGTAATTCCGCCGCCAACGCCAGATTTACTTGGTAAACCAACGGTGCGCGAATATTCGCCGCTAAATTCATACATTCCGGCAGTCAACATTTGCGATTGAATTAATTGTGAGATTTCTGGATTTCTATACGTTGTGTCACCATCAAAACGCGTGCATTGATGCGCGAAGAAATACCCAATTTTAGCTAAATCTTCGGCAGTTACTTCGATAGAACATTGTTTAAAATAGTTGTTCAACTTTTCTTCATGACCTTCAATCAAGCCATTATTTTTCATCAAATAAAACATTCCACGATTTTTATGCCCAGTTTCTTTTTCAGAATTATAAACCGATTTACTATAATCTATCGAATTATTTTTAGTGATGTAACGAACCATTTCAAGAATTTTTTTGAAAGGAATTTCACCTTCACCATCAATAATTGATGTGGTTAAAATAGCACCAGCATTCATCATCGGATTAAGAGGTTTTCCTGTCGTTTCAAGATTTGCGTAATGATTAAATGGTTTATCTGTTCCGAAATAACCCATTTTAGAAAATACATTTTTCTCACCTTTTTCCGTAACAGCAATCATCAACGCAATGATTTTAGAAATACTTTGAATCGTAAATTTTTGGTTGACATCTCCAACATTTATCACTTTACCATTCTCATTAACCACAGAAAAAGCAATTTTATCGGCTTGCATTTTTCCTAATTCTGGAATATAATCGGCAACTTTTCCTTCTTTGTAAAAAGCTTTATTTTTCTCCAAAATATCGTTTAATGTTTTTTCATTAATCTGTAAGCTTTTCGAACTATTTTTTGACGTATTTTGTCCATAAACCGTATGATTGATTGGATTAAAACACGTTAAGGTAAGGCTTAATAGTAATGTTGAGAATGTATATCGTTTCATTTTATTTGATGTAAAACACAAACTTAAAAAATATTTGGTTGATTCGCCGAGATAAAATAGTTTTATATAAAATGTAGAATCTAAAATTTATAAAAAAAATGAAATATTTCGTCCTATTGTTATCGAGTTTGTCTTTTGCGCAAACCTATCAAGTGATTAATGAGGAAAATTCGTCTGTTAGTTACCGAGGTTTGGCGTTTCAGGATGCAAAAACGTTTATCGTTTCTGGTTCAAAAAATACAATTGGTAGAACGACAGATGGAGGAAAAACATTTAATTGGATTAATCCGAAAGTTGTAGAAAATAGAGATTTTAGAGATGTAGAGGTTTTAGGAAAAGATAATTATTTGGCTTTAGGAATTGATTCTCCTGCTTATATTTTGCAGACGAAAGATGGCGGGAAATCGTGGAATAAAGTGTATGAAAATAATGAAAAAGGTATTTTTTTAGATGCAATTTATGTGGATAAAACTTCGAAGAAAATTACTGTTTTAGGCGATCCAATGTCGCCAGATAAACCATTTGTATTAACGTCTTCGATTACTGATCCGACTAAATGGGAAGTTGTTAAATCGCTTCACGGTCAGCCTTTGCGATTGAAAAATCCGAAAGAAGCTTTTTTTGCATCAAGTGGAAGTAATTTGTATGTAGATGGGAAGCAAACCTTGATTGTTACAGGAGGAGAGTTGTCGAATTTATACTATTATACGCCAAAAGGTGGACAAATGTATGCGTTGGAGAAAACGAAAAGTTCTACTTCTGGAATTAATGGAATGGCTTATGACGCGACAAATAATGTAGGATATTTGGTTGGTGGAGATTTTACAAAACCAGAAGATTCGAGCTATAATTTCTATAAATTTAAGTTGACAAATGGTAAAATTGATTTTCAAAATTCATGGAAATATCCAACAGGATATAAATCTGGCGTAACAATTATTTCAAAAGATAAAGTCTTGGTTTGTGGCTATTCTGGAGTTGATTATTCAGCAGATGGTGGACATAATTGGACAACTATTACAAAAGATAGTTACAATACGTGTACAGTTTCGCCAGATAAAAAATATGTGATTTTGGTGGGAAATAAAGGAAAGATTGGAAAAGTTACGTTGTAGAAGATTTCTAAAATTAAAATTAGATTAGAAATTGACTTTCAGTTTTGTAAACGATTACGTTTAACTATATTTGAGTAACCGATACAATTCATAGTAAAGGTTGGTTAGTAGTTTTTTTAGCAAAAGTTCAGATAAATTTATCTGAACTTTTTTCGTTAAAATTATTCTTAAAGTTGATAATTAATTCTTCTAATGATTTCATAATCTTTAACTTTAATAAAATTCAATCTAAAAAAATATTCAAAATGAAAAGAGGTGCAAAAGCAGTTTGGAATGGTTCGGTAACAGAAGGATCAGGAACATTAACCACACAAAGTACAGTATTAGACAATATACAGTATTCGTTCAAAAGCAGATTTGAAGAAGGAGTTGGAACAAATCCCGAAGAACTTTTGGCAGCGGCTCATGCAGGTTGTTTTACAATGAAAACATCAGGTTTATTGGGAGAAGCTGGATATACAGCAGAAAAATTAGAAACCGATTGTAAAATTGTTTTTGAAGGAGGAAAAGTTGTTCGCTCAGAATTAAGTTTAACTGCAAAAATTCCTTCGATTACAGATGAAGAATTTCAGAAAATAGCAAAAGAAGCAGAAGAAACTTGTCCGATAAGTGTTTCATTTAGCTTCGAAAAAGTATTGGTTTCGGCAGTTTTAGTATAATAAATGTTAGAATCAAAATAGAAAATCCAACAAGTAATTGTTGGATTTTTTTGTTATTTCAAAACAGGAATTTCGATGTAAGAATCGTGATAAATTCGTTGTGTTTGTTTCAAGAAATCTTTCGCAGTTGCTTCGTAAACATTCATAAATTGTTGCGGATTACGGTCGGCTAAAGGAAACCATGTATTCTGAACTTGAATCATGATACGATGTCCCTTTTTGAAAGTATGTCCAACATCTGGCATAGAATACGTCACATTTGTTTTCTGATTAGGAACCATTGCTTCGGGCTTTTCAAAACTATTGCGGTACTTTCCTCGCATAATTTCGGCACGAATCAAATTTTGATATCCAGCCATCAATTTTCCATTATATTTTGGTGTATTTTCAGGGAAAACATCAATCAATTTTACCACGTAATCAGCATCTGTTCCCGTTGACGAAACAAATAAATGATTGATAATTGGACCTGTAATCGTCATATCTTCCGTTAAAATATCAGTTTGATAAACCATAACATCAGGTCGAGTTGACGCAAATCGTTGGTCATCGACCATATATTCTCGCGGACGACTTTCTAAAACACCTCCTTGATACGGTACTGGATTATTTGGATCTGCTACATATTCATCAAAACTTGCATTATTAGTCTGTTGAAAAGATATTTTTCCGTTGGCTTGTAAATACATTTTCTGCGTTGTCACATTCTTTGGAGGCCAAGTGTCAAACTGTTTCCACTCGTTAGAACCTGTGATAAAAATTTGCGCTTCTGTTGGTTTGAAATTTCCTTTGTCTTTTAAATAATAATTGAAAAAAGGTAACTCAATTTGTTGTTGATAATATTCACCTGTTGGCGTTCCAAACTGCATATCGCCAAATGTATCGGCTTTAGAGCGAACCCAACCACCATGAAACCAAGGTCCAGCTACCAAAATATTTGTTGCATTCGGATTTTGCTTTTCAATTGCTTTATACGTTTCAAAAGCACCATAAACATCTTCTGCATCAAAGAAACCACCAACCGTCATCACGGCAGGTTTCACATTGGTAAGATGTGGCAAAGGATTTCGATCTTGCCAAAATTGATCATAATCAGGATGTGCAAACAAATCATTGTAGAATTTGATATTATCTTGGAAATATTTATCCTTCAATTCCTTTACAGATCCACCTTCCAAATAAAAACGGTAATTATCTTTGATTGGATATTCTAAAGATTTCGGACCTTTATCTGGTGTAATTGGTTGCGGACGTTTAACACCAAATGATGACATAAATTTGAAAGAATCATTTAGAAATAAAACACCATTGTGATGAAAATCGTCACCTAAAAACCAATTCGTAACTGGTGCTTGTGGCGAAACAGCTTTTAGCGTTGGATGCGAATTAACCAAACTCATTGTCGAATAAAAACCTGGATAAGAAATTCCGTACATTCCTGCTTTTTGGTTGTAATTTTTCATGTTTTTTGCCAACCATTCCAACGTATCGTATGTATCTGTACTTTCGTCTATTGCCTTTTTATTTTTCGTTTTATTAACTGGTCGTACATCTTCAAATTCACCCTCGCTCATCCATTTTCCTCTCACATCTTGGTACACGAATATAAATCCTTCGCGCATTTCTGCAGGGAAATTCCCAAGCGATTTTTTATACTCATTTGCTCCGTAAGGCGCCACTGTATAAGGCGTTCGATTAAGTAAAACAGGATATTTTTTGGTTTGATCTTTTGGCGTATAAATAGCCGTAAACAATTTCGTTCCATCTCGCATCGGAATCAATTGTTCGGTCTTTCCATAATGCTCTCTAACATAGGCAGAATCTGCTTTTGCATCTTGCGCATAGCTAATTCCACTCATCAAAATAAGACTAAGTAGAGTTGCTTTTTGAGTAAATTTTTTCACGTGTTTATCAATTTTACAATACTATAAATGTAAAAAACTTTTAAATTTTATACTTATAAATCGAATTATTTTCTACAGATGATTTCAATATCGATAAAGTTTTAATTATTTTTTATGAATTCGAAAATTCGAACACTTTTTTTGATTAAATTAGTTAGCCAAAATCAATTGAAATGAAGTTAACTGCAAAAGCAACAATTCAAATTCAGAAATCTAAAAATGAAGTTTTTGATGCGATTGTTAATCCAAATAAAATGAATCAATATTTTATTGCTTCTTCGACGGGTGCTATCGAAACTGGAAAAATTGTTGAATGGAAATTTCCTGAGTTTGATGATATTTTTCCTGTAATGGGAGGCGATTTAAAACAAGATGAATACATTTCTTTTGATTGGAGCGGTGGAGTTGATGATATGCTGGTGGAGATTTTTCTCGAAAAAGGAGAAAATGATTCGACAATTGTTAAAGTCATTGAACATGAAATGAATGATGATGAAGCTGGAATTAAGCAATTGATGGGACAAACAGAAGGTTGGGCGAATTTCTTGGCTTGTCTGAAAGCTTATCTCGAATACGGAATTAATTTGCGCAAAGGTGCTTTTGATTTTATGAAACCTTAAAAATCAACAAAAAACTATACGTATGATCACAATCGAAACAATAATAAATGCTCCAATAGATCAGGTTTGGAAAGCTTTTAATTCTCCTGAAGATATTGTAAAATGGAATCAAGCTTCTGATGATTGGCATTGCCCGAAAGCAGAAAATGATTTGCAAGTTGGAGGAAAACTAAACAGTACGATGGCTGCGAAAGATGGCAGTTTTCAATTCGAGTTTGAAGCTAAATATGACGAAATCATTCCAAATAAATTTATTCGTTATTACATTGCAGATGGTCGCAAGGTTGAAATAAATTTTCATGAAGAGAATAATTTAACCAAAATCACAGAAAAATTTGAACCAGAAAGTCAAAATCCTACTGAAATGCAGCAACAAGGTTGGCAAGCTATTTTGAATAGTTTCAAGAATTATGTTGAATCGAAAAGCTAAAAATAGTTGAAGATGGATGAAAATAAATCGAAAATTGGTCAAATGGTTTGGGCTGATTTAACTGTTGAAAATTCGACTGAATTAAAAGATTTTTACAAAGAAGTGATTGGTTGGGAAGTCAAAAATGTAGCGATGAAAGATGGCGAAGAGGAATACAATGATTATGCAATGATGTCTTCTTCAGAAAATGCGGCTGGTGGAGTTTGTACGAAACGTGGCATGAATAAAGGAATTCCTTCGCAGTGGATTATGTACATTAGTGTAGAAAATGTTGCGGAAAGTTTGCAAAAAGCATTGGAAATGGGAGGGAAATCTATTCATGAGATTAAAAATAAAGAAGGAAATCTTCAATTTGCAATTGTAGAAGATCCTGCTGGAGCTGTTTTTGGATTAGCAAATGCTTAAAATATGAAAAAAGTATCGTTTACAGAAGTTATTTATGCGCAGCCTAAGCATGTGCATAAAGTAATGATTGCACCAGATTCGTATAAAATTTGGACAACGCCGTTTAGTGAAACTTCAGATTTTAAAGGAGATTGGTCCGAAGGTTCTCACGTTTATTTCACTTATGAGACCGAGAAAGGTTCGGCTGCGATGATTGCTACTATAGATGAAAATATTGTAGGAAAATCAATCAAAATGCGTCATATCGGAAAGCTGAACGAAGATGGTCAAGAGATTTTTGATGGACCAGAAATTGATGCATGGAAAAATACAGAAGAAACGTATAAAATGGAAGATGTTGAAGGTCATACACGATTAACCTGTTCGGTAGAAATAGATGATCAGGTTTTTCCAGAAACTCAAGTCAGAGAAATGTGGATAAACGCACTACGCAAGCTGAAAGAGATTTGTGAGGATTAATGATGATGACAAATAATTTTACAACTATTGATGAATATATTCTTGGGTTTGATCAAGCTAAACAAGATATTTTAGAAAACGTAAGAAAAATTATTCACGAAGCTATACCACAAGCAACAGAAACGATTAATTATAAAATGCCCACTTTCCGATTGAATGGAAATGTAATTCATTTTGCGATGTTCAAAAATCATGTAGGAATTTATCCTGGAGCAGAAACAATCGAACATTTTATAAATGATTTGACCGATTTTAAAACATCAAAAGGTACAATACAACTTCCTTTGAATAAAGCTTTACCAAAGAAATTATTAAAGGAAATTGTGTTGTATAAAGTTAATTTGATGAAAGATCAAAAAACTGGTGAATGGACAAAATACAATGGAAATTGGGCGGAAGCGAATGAGAAAATTCAACAAGTTGTCAATGAAACAGAACTGATAAAAGAGTTTAAATGGGGTGGAGATATTTACACGTTCAATAAGAAAAATGTGTTGGCATTTAGTGGTTTCAAAAATCATTTTGCGCTATGGTTTCACAATGGCGTTTTCTTGAAAGATCCATACAAAGTTTTGGTGAACGCAAATGAGGAAAAAACGAGAGCTTTGCGTCAATGGAGATTTAATTCTGCCGATGAAATTGATGTCGAAAAAGTAAGAGAATATGTCTTAGAAGCGATTCAATTGGTGAAAGATGGAAAGGAAATAAAACCTCAAAAATCTGCGCCAAAAGAAGTTAATGGGATTCTGAAAGAAACTCTAAATCAAGATGATAAATTATTTACTTCATTTAAAGCTTTAACTCCTGGAAAGCAAAAAGAATACATCGAATATATTGATGAAGCAAAACAAGAGAAAACGAAAATTTCTCGCATCGAAAAAATAAAACCTATGATTATGGAAGGCAAAGGTTTGAATGATAAATACCGAAAATAATGCAATACGAAGTAGCAAATTTAGAAGAATATTTAACGTCAATTCCTGTAGAAAGAAAAGAAGCTGTTGAGAAATTAATTAATATTTTGGCCGATAATTTACCCGTTGGTTTCGAGTTGCAGTTGAGCTATGGTCATCTTGGGTTTGTTGTGCCGCATTCACTTTATCCGAATGGTTATCATTGCGATCCGAAATCGCCGTTGCCGTTTATCAATATCGCTTCTCAAAAGAATTTTATTGCGTTATATCACATGGGAATTTATATGGACGACAAATTGCTGAATTGGTTTGTCGCCGAATATCCAAAATACTCGAAACGTAGATTAGATATGGGAAAAAGTTGTATTCGTTTCAAAAAAGTGGAGGATATTCCATTCGAATTAATCGGAGAATTAGCGCAAAAAATTACGCCACAACAATGGATAGAAAATTATGAAAAAGTACTACTTACTCGAAAAAAATAAATCATGTCACAAATCGATAAATTTTTAAAAAAATTAGAAAAAAATAATAACCGCGAATGGTTTACAGAACATAAAGTTGAATTTGATACGGCGAAAGCTGAAGCAGATTCAATTTTCAATGCGATTTACCAAGAATTAACTAAAAAGAAAGAATTAGAACCGCTCAAAATTTATAGAATTTACAGAGATGTTCGTTTTTCTCACGATAAAACTCCTTATAAAACTCATTTTTCTGCACAAACAGGTCGTAAAAAACCACTTAATAGAGGTGGATATTATTTTCATATTCAACCGAATCATAATTTTATTGGTGTTGGTTTTTGGGGACCAGAACGTGAAGATTTGCTTCGTATCAGAAAAGATATTGAAGTTTCGGATGAATTAGCAAAGATTTTGAAATCAAAAACAATTCAGAAAGAATTTGGTGAAATGCAAGGAGATGAAGTGAAATCTGCACCAAAAGGTTTTTCTAAAGATCATGAAAGAATTGAATTGTTGCGTAAAAAGCAATATTTATTTATCAAGAATTTTACAGATGAAGAAGTTTTAGCAAAAGATTTTCCGCAGAAAGTGGCGAAATCAATTCAAGTTCTTCAACCATTTTTAGATTATATGACCGAGGTTTTAACAACCGATGAAAATGGTCAACCATTATATTAAAAAAATAATCACAAAAAATACAATATTATGGCTAAAGTACACGCTTACTTAAATTTTAACGGAGATTGCGAAAAGGCATTTCAGTTTTATGAAACTGTTTTTGAAACGCAAAATATTGGGATGTATAAAATGGGTGATATGCCGCCAAGTCCAGAATTTCAGATTCCAGAAAGTGCAAAAAATAAAGTGATGCATGTAGCATTGTTTATTAATGAAACAACAATGTTAATGGGTTCTGATATTATTGAAGAATTTGGACATCAATACAAGGCTGGAAATAACAATTACATTATGCTTGATGTTGATAATCCCGCAGAAGCGCATCAATTATATGATCGTCTTTCGGTAAATGCAAAATCATTAGAAATGCCTTTAGCCGAACAGTTTTTTGCTGAGCTTTATGCGTCTTTTATTGATCAATTTGGAACACCTTGGATGATTCATTTTGAAGGGAATAAAGCGCATTCGATGTAATTATTAAGATAGATAAATAACAAAAAACCTCTCAACTTTGAGAGGTTTTTGTTTATACATTTACATTTGTTGCTTGTAACATAAGTTGATGAAGATCTGTATTTTTTACAAATGGCTTTAACAAATCACTTCCAGGTCCATACATTGCCAATTCTACGTAATCGCCCGAGTGATCCATACTTATCCAACCAACATTGTTGTGTTTTTTCTGAATTTCAGAGAAAAATTTGAATGGAAGTTTTTTGAAATTATACAATCCTTCTTCTTTATCCAAACCTTTGTAAAAATCTAACATATGTTTTGCTTCATTATCAGTCAAACTAAAACCATTTGTTTCGACAATCCAATCTTTGATTTCTTGTAAGTTAAAATTTTCGTGAATTTCATTCAAAATATGTTCGTTGGTATATTTATAATTAACAATACTTTCAAAATTTTTGTTTACATCAGCTCCATAAATTGTTCCTGGATTTGCATTTCCGTGATCAGTTGTGATGATAACTAATGTATTTCCATCCTTTTCAGCAAAATCCATTACAGTTTTGATAGTTTCATCAAATGCAAGTTGATCATTAATTAATCCTGCAACATCATTCGCATGCGCCGCCCAATCTACTTTTCCCGCTTCTACTTGCAATACAAAACCATTTTGATGACCTTTCAAATTATCAATCGCAACCTTAGTCATTTCTGCAAGCGTAGGAATAGATTTATTTTTTGAGAGATTTTTATGGTCAATTGCATAAGGAATTGCTCCAGTATTGAAAATTCCCAATAAAGATTTATTGTTTTGAGATTTTGCTAATTCTTCCTTTGTTTTCGCAATTTGATAACCTTTTTTCTTATAAACCGCATATAGATCTTTCTTGTCTTCTCTTTTGGCTGAATTAAAAAATTCGTCACCGCCACCTAATAAAACATCAATACCAATTTCGGCATATTTTTCAGCAATCTCTGGCTCAGCATTTCTACTAGCAGAATTTACGCAAAAACCAGCAGGAGTTGCATGAGTAATCGTAACCGTTGTCACACAACCCGTTCTTTTACCAGCTTTTTTGAATTTTTGCCAAATTGGAACATGATTTTCTCCATTCGCACCAATGTTCAATACACCATTTTTTACACGAATTCCACCTCCAAAAGCAGAACTCGCAGCCGCAGAATCGGTAACAATAGAACTTGCAGAAGCAGTGTCCATCAAAGCTCTTTTTACTTTATTTTCTTCATAAAGATTAATCCAATTACCATTTTTTCCGTGTAATTGTTTGTTGTATAAATTAGCCATAGCAAGAGTCCCAGAACTCATTCCATCGCTTATCATAAAAATAATATTCTTTGTAGAATTTGTAGAAAGATTAGATTTTATTTTGAGCAAATAAATCGAAAGGATTTAGAATTAAACCAGTAGAAACTAATGCCGATCCTCTAAGAAATTTACGTCTATCCATTTTATTGTTTTTGTAAATGAATAGATTATTTCTGAGAAGTATTTTAGCTTATTGTTAAATCTTATTAATGATACAATCTAAAACCTAATTTCAGGCATATATTGGCATGTTTATCAAAAAGCGCATGTACCAATTCTTCTTCGTCATCAATTTCTTTCGCTAAACAAAAATAATATTGATCCAAAATAGTGCTCAAAATTGGAGAAGGATTTACGTATCCTGATAAGGCTTTTGCGCCCGTCACATCAATAAAATATTGAAAACTTTCGTCTTCCAAATCTAAACTCATTGTATTTGCAAAATGAACAATTTTATCGGTTAATTTTCCTTGAAATACTTCTGCAACTTCTTCCAAACTATAGTAATAATCATTAATTTGAATTTGATTTCCTTCGCCTTCAAAAACTAAATAAATGATTTTATAATCTCTAAAATATTTATCATGATAAAGAAGATTGGTCAAACTTTCCTCGAAGCCTTCAAAGCTATCAGTCGTTTTATAAACATTTGTAATCTGAAATTCTCGCGCCAAATGTTCCAAAAATTCTAATAATTGCGAATCATTTTGCTCTTCAATATCTGCTACAGATTCCAAACAAAACAGTTTGAAATCATCTTCGTCTTCAGTTCGTATAATATCTCTCATCTATTTTACTATTTTTCAAAGGTAAGATGTAATTTTTAAATGATTAAAATCACAGGTATAATGATTAATATTTATTAATTTAGAATTATTCTATATAAATAAATTAAATGAAAAATAATATTGATTTACAAAGTCTTGCGGAACAATTGAGTTGTCCAAATGGAGACGAAGGGATTGAAGTTGGTGAGCAAATGAGTGAAAGTAATTTTGGCATGACGAAAACGACAATAGATCATTTACAATTACAAAATCAAGAACAAATTTTAGAGTTAGGTCATGGAAATTGTAAGCACTTACCTTATGTATTGAATCAAGCGAAAGATTTAGAATATATTGGTTTAGAACTTTCACAGGTCATGAAAAATAGTGCTATCATGAACAATTCTGATTATTTGAATCCAAATATTAGGTTTGAAATAATTATGGATGAAAGAATTCATTTTTATGAAAAACGATTTGATAAAATTTTTACGGTGAACACAATTTATTTTTGGAAAAATCCTAAACTTTTCTTGAGTGAAATTTATAGAGTCTTGAAATTCAACGGGAAATTTGCGCTTACTTTTGCTAAAAAGGAATTTATGGAAACATTGCCTTTTACTCAATTTGGCTTCAATTTGTACACAGAAGATGAAGTGATAAAATTATTGAAATCTGCTAAATTTTCGATTGAAGATACAAAAACATTTTCAGAAAGTGTGATTAGCAAAGCTGGCGAAAAAGTTGAAAGAGAGTATAGTATAATTATTGCAAAAAAGTAAAATGATTTTTATTGATAATAAACTTAATTTTTTTGAGAAAAGAATGAGCAAATAATTTCTAAAGTAGAAAGAATTAGCAGAAATTTGTATCCTTATTTCAAGAATATGAAACAACCACAAAGAGTATTCGATTTACCTCGATTTCAAGAAAAAAATACACCTAACATTTCGATTTTTAATTACAAAGAAAAAGGAGAATGGAAGGGAATTTCGACAACAGATTTTATCAATCGAGTAAATAATATTTCGAAAGGTTTGATTGCAAATGGTGTTCAACCAAATGATAAAGTTGCGTTGATTAGTGAAAATCGTTTGGAATGGAATTTAGTAGATTTTGCAATTCAGCAAATTGGAGCTGTTGTTGTGGCAATTTATCCCAATATTTCGGACAATGATTACGAATTTATCCTAAATGATGCCGAAATCAAACTTTGTTTTGTGAGTAATGATGCTTTATATCAACGATTATTAGGAATCAAAGATCATATTCCAAATCTTGAACAAGTTTATACATTTAATACTTATCCGCATACACCAAATTGGATTGAGCTAATTTCGAAAGGTATTTCTATTTCTGATGAGGTTTTACAAACGAAGATGGACAATGTAAAACCTACTGATTTAGCAACTCTTATTTATACTTCTGGAACAACTGGAAATCCGAAAGGTGTGATGCTTTCTCACGAAAATTTATTAGCTGATGTTAATAGTTCCGAATATTCTTTTCCTGTAAAAGCGTATGATAAAGCGTTGTCTTTTTTACCTGCTTGTCATGCGTATGAACGCGTCTTTCAATATGTGTACATCAAAATGGGCTTACCAATTTATTTTGCGCAATCAATGGATACAATTGGGCAAGATATGAAAGAAGTTCAACCGCATATTTTTTCGGCTGTTCCACGTGTTTTAGAGAAAGTTTACGATAAAATCATGGCGACTGGAGAACAATTGACAGGAGTTAAAAGAGCTTTATTCTTTTGGGCAATTTCGTTAGGAGAACAGTATGATTTAGACGAATCGAAGCTTTCGGCTTGGTATAAATTTCAATTAAACATTGCTCGAAAATTAATTTTTTCGAAATGGAAAGCAGCGCTTGGTGGTAATGTAAAAGGAATTGCTTCGGGAAGTGCAACTTTACAAACTCGTTTATTAAAATTGTATTTAGCTGCCGGAATTCCAATTTACGAAGGTTATGGTTTAACAGAAGCTGGACCTTGTTTATCTGTAAATTGTATCAAACGCGGAATGAAAATAGGAACTGTCGGAATTCCTTTGATTGATATTGAAATTAAATTAGCCGAAGACGGAGAAATTTTAGCAAAAGGAAAAAATATCATGCAAGGATATTATAAAAATCCTGAGGCAACTGCTGAAGTTTTGAAAGATGGTTGGTTGTATACGGGCGATATTGGCGAATGGGTTGATAATAAATTCTTAAAAATTATTGATCGTAAAAAAGAAATGTTCAAAACTTCTGGAGGAAAATATGTTGTTCCGCAACAAATTGAGAAAATTCTTTCAGAATCTAATTATGTCGAACAAATTATGGTTGTTGGAGAAGGACGAAAATTCCCAGCTGCTTTGGTTATTCCTTCGTATGAAAACTGTATTGATTGGGCAAAAACAAATGAATCTTCATTGATTAATTTACCTCGTGAAGAGTTTTTAACGCATCCAAAAATTTATGAATTGATAGGAAATGAAATCAATAAATTAAATGTCAATTTTGGAAATTGGGAAAAGATTAAAAAGTTCCATTTATTGCCTTATGAATTTACAATTGAAGCGGGAGAATTAACACCAACTTTGAAAATGAAGCGTAAAATCATTTCAGAAAAATATAAAAAAGAAATTGACGGGATTTATCAATAAAAACATCAATTTTTTAGAAAAATAATGAAGCAAGATTTTTATTAATCTTGCTTTTTTCGTGAAATAAAACTGATTTATAAAAATTTTGCACCAAATTTGCACTCTTTTTTATAAAGTTTAGTATTTAGAAAATGAATAATCCTACACGAATTTTTGACTTAGCTTATCGTCAACAAGAACTTTATCCTAATCATAATATGTTTGCAAGTAAAATTGATGGCGAATGGAAGTTTACAAAACCAGCCGAATTTATTGAACAAACAAGAGAAATTTCTAAAGGTTTATTAGCTTTGGGAGTTAAACCTGGCGATCGAGTAGGACTTGTATGTGAAAGCCGCTATGAATGGCATGTGATTGATTTTGCAATTCAGCAAATTGGTGCTGTTGTAGTAGCGATTTATCCAAATATTACAGATTTTGAATATCAATTTATTTTCAATGATGCAGAAATACAATTGTGTATTGTAAGTACAAAAAATTTGTATGAACGTATCAATAATATGTTTAGCACAATTTATAGTTTAGAATATGTTTTTGCGATTAATGAGTTCCCAGATTCTCGAAATTGGTCAGAATTAAAAGAAATTGGAAAAGATATAACAGACGAATATGTAAATAATCTTAGTTCAATTGTCCGAAATTCAGATTTAGCAACTTTAATTTATACCTCTGGTACAACAGGAAAACCGAAAGGTGTAATGTTATCTCATAATAATTTGGTTTCGAATTTTATTGCGGCAAAAGAAATTGTTGTGTTAGAAGAAGGTTCAAGAAGTTTAACTTTTTTACCACCTTGTCACACTTACGAAAGAACTGTAATTTATACCTATTTATATATTGGTGTAACGGTTTATTTCGCCGAAGGTTTTGAAAAAATTGGCGATAATATCAACGAAGTAAAACCTCATATTATGACGGCTGTTCCTCGTCTAATGGAAAAAGTTTACGAGAAAATTCTGAAAACAGGTAGCGCTTTAACAGGTAAAAAACGAAAAGTTTTTGATTGGGCGGTTGATATTGCTTCTCAATATGAGCCTGATGCGAAGAAACGATCTATGGTTTACAATGTGAAGCTAGCGTTAGCTCGAAAATTGGTTTTGAATAAATTTTATGAAGCGTTAGGAGGTAATTTTAAATACATTATTTCGGGAAGTGCTTCGTTGCAAGGTAAAATTGCGCGTGTTTTTATGGCAGCTGGATTACCATTTTTTGAAGGATATGGAATGACAGAAACTTCGCCTTTAATCACCGTAAATAATCCGCACAAATTAGGTGTTCGCATCGGAACTGTAGGTTCGCCAATAAAAGATGTCAAAGTAAAATTAGCCGAAGATGGCGAAATTTTGGTTCAAGGTCCTAATGTGATGATGGGTTATTATAAAAATCAGAAAGCTACAGATGAGGTCATTATTAATGGATGGTTGCACACAGGTGATATTGGAGTTTGGGAGGAAGGAGAAGGTCATTTCTTGAAAATTATTGATCGTAAGAAAGAAATGTTCAAAATTTCTGGTGGAAAATATGTCGTTCCTCAACCAATCGAAACAAAACTTGTTGAATCAAATTTTATTGAACAAGCGATGGTTGTCGGCGATGCGCAAAAATTTGCGTCAGCTTTTATTGTTCCGAATTATGTAAATCTGAAAGAATGGGCAAAAGAAAATGCACCTGAAATTAGTAATCTTTCTCGTGATGAATTCATAGCATCTACAGAAGTTCATAAAGTAATTAATCAAGAAGTTCGTAAAGCAAATCAGTTTTTTGGAAATTGGGAACAAATTAAGAAACCAGCAATTTTAGCGCATGAATTTACGATTGAAGGAGAAGAATTAACTCCAACTTTGAAATTAAAACGTAAAGTTATTCTAAAGAAATATCAGAAAGAATTTGAAGAAATTTATAAATAAAAAAATCCCTCAACTCATCATGAATTGAGGGATTTTTTATGGATTCATTCTTCCGTTAGAATATCCTCGAATCACAGTATAATTTATTTTTTCAATACTATCCATAAAAGAAGGGTTATCGGTATATATAATAAAATCTATTTTCTCTTTGATATTTCCATGAGTTTCAAATTCATTATAAAGCGAATTAACTTGAAGTTTTCCTTTATTTTCTTTTAAGAATAATTCAAAAAATGAATCATTTTCTCCTTTTGGAATAAAATAATTAGTTGGTAAATGTTTACAATCACAATTATCAGTGCTCAAATAATAGTGTCCAGAACATTGTAATTCATATAATTTAATATCTCCAATTTTATAAGACTTTTTAAAATCAGAGCTGCAAGAGTAAAATAATAGTAGAAATAAAATTAGATATTTCATAATTGTAATAGTTATAACGAATATAATTCTTTTTAAGTTGAAGATAAAATTTTTGAAAAACTCATCATTTTACGCTATTTTCGACGAATTCTTTTCAAAATTACAAAACTATAAGTGCGCTATGGAAGCAACCAGAATTTTTGATTTACCAAAACGTCAGCTGGAAAAGTTTCCTGATTTATCCATGTTTGTATCCAAACAAAATGGAGAATGGAAACCGATGAAAACCACAACTTTTTTAGAACATGTTGATGCAATCTCAAAAGGATTGATCGCTTGTGGAGTTCAACCAGGTGAAAAAGTGGGATTAATCTCAGAAAATCGTGTCGAATGGAATATGATAGATTATGCTATACAACAAATCGGAGCTGTTGTGGTAGCGATTTATCCGAATATTTCTGACAACGATTACGAATATATTTTTAGCGATTCGGCTATAAAATTGTGTTTTACAAGTAATCTCGATTTGTACACGCGAATCAATCAACTCAAAACAAAATTGCCTTCATTAGAGCAATTGTACTCGATTGATGAGTTTGAAAATACAGAAAGTTGGAATGTTTTGATCGAAAAAGGAAAAACAATTCAACAAGAAGAAATAGACAAACGTGCCGCAAATGTAAAGCACGAAGATTTAGCTTTTTTAATCTATACGTCAGGAACAACAGGAAATCCGAAAGGTGTGATGTTGTCGCATAAAAACATTATTGCAGATGTTATTGCGTGCGAATATTCAACACCACTTGATCCTTACGATCGTGCTTTGACCTTTCTTCCAGCTTGTCATGCATATGAACGAACGATTCAGTATTTGTATGTATACATGGGAATTTCGATATATTTTGCAGAATCGATGGAGAAGATTGGCGATAATTTAAAAGAAATCAAACCGCATATGATTACGGCAGTTCCTCGTGTGATTGAAAAAGTGTACGAAAAAATCATGCAAACGGGAGCGCAATTATCAGGTTTTAAGAAATCTATTTTTGATTGGGCTATAAAAGTTGGCGACGAGTTTGTGTTAGAAGATAATCAGCGTTCAGTAATCTATAATTTGAAATTAGCAATTGCACGAAAATTAGTTTTACACAAATGGTACGAAGGACTTGGAGGCGAATTAAAAGCCATTGTAACGGGAAGTGCAGCGATCCAACAACGAATTGTTCGCGTATTTTTAGCTGCCGAAATTCCAATTTATGAAGGTTATGGATTGACAGAAGCTTCGCCAGTAATTGCGGTAAATTGTTTTCGTCGAGGGAAAAAGATTGGAACGGTTGGACCTCCGCTGAAAGGTGTTGAAGTAAAATTGGCCGATGATGGCGAAATTTTAGTAAAAGGTGATATTGTGATGATGGGTTATCATAATTTGCCAGAAAAAACTGCCGAAACAATAAAAGATGGTTGGCTTTATACGGGCGATATTGGAGAATGGGTTGACAATAAATTCTTGAAAATTGTTGACCGTAAAAAAGAAATGTACAAAACTTCGGGAGGGAAATATATTGTTCCGCAACAAATTGAGATGAAAATGGTAGAATCGCCATTCATCGAGCAATTGATGGTTGTTGGAGAAGGCGAGAAGTTTCCTGGTGCTTTTGTGGTTCCGAGTTATACAAATCTCAAAAAATGGGCGCAGTCAAATGCTCCAGAAATTGTAAATCTTCCTCATGATGAATTTCAGAAAAGTGATATTGTCAAAAAGAAATTAGAAGAAGAAATCAATCAACTGAATAATCATTTTGGACATTGGGAACAAATCAAAAAGATTGCAGTTATTCCAAATGAAATGACTGTAGAAAACGGTGAATTGACGCCAACACTAAAGTTTAAACGAAAAATTATTTTAGAAAAATACAAGAAACAATACCAAGAAATTTTTGGATAATTTAGAAAGAGTCTCAGTTTTTGAGGCTCTTTTTTTATAACCTTTAATTAAGATTAAAATCTATATTTTTGTAAAAACAAAATCAGTTGAATTCAGTTAAAGTTTACGCAAAACAGACAAGCAATTGGGGATTATTATTTGGTAGCCTTTTATTTTTTGCTTGTTCAATTTATTTATTTTTAAACGCCAATCAAGTTAATTCTCCGCAAACTGCAAAAGTTTTAAGCGGAATTTTATTTGTTCCAAGTCTTTTATTCATCATAATTTCAATCAAAAAATTGATGAAAAAACAATTGATTTTATTGATCGATAAAAAAGGAATTGTTTACAAACCTACGGATCAATTGAATTATATTGAATGGAGAAAAATTTTGGAAATTGAAGAGCTGAAATTACCTCGTCAGCGTGTAATTAATATAAAAGTTATTGATGCTGATGATTTTATCAATAATGAATCTCAAAAATTCTTACAAGCGCGCATGAGATTTTGGAATAAAATGTATGGTGCTGTTGTTTCGTTTGACGCCAATACATTAGATAAAAATCACTTCGAAATCATGAATCTTTTTGATGAATTTATGGAAGATTATAAGATTTCTACAGCGTCAAAAAATGATTAATTCGAAAGAATAGACTATTTTTGCAGCATGCAAATCGATTTACTTTATAAAAATTTGGGCATCAAAGATATGAATGCAATGCAACGTTCAGCATTCAAAATGTCCGAAAATCAACGAGATTTAATTCTATTATCACCAACAGGTTCTGGTAAAACATTGGCGTTTTTATTTCCGACTTTAAGAGATTTAAATCCGGATATAAAAGGTGTTCAAACCTTAATTTTAGTTCCTGCGCGTGAATTAGCTTTACAAATCGAAACAGTTTTCAAATCGATGAAATCTGATTATAAAGTAACATGTTGTTACGGTGGACATAATACAAAAGTTGAGCAAAATACTTTGTTAGAAGCTCCAGCTGTATTAATCGGAACTCCAGGACGTATTGCCTATCATTTGCGTAACGAAAATTTTGATCCTTCAACTGTTCAAACTTTAATTTTAGACGAGTTTGATAAAGCGTTAGAATTAGGTTTTCAAGAAGACATGAGCTATATTGTTGAGCAACTTTCTGGCTTAAAACAACGTATTTTGACTTCTGCTACAGAAATGGAAAACATTCCAGAGTTTGTTGGTTTGAATGATGAAAAAATCGTGAGTTATCTAAAACAAATCGAGGTAAAACCTGATTTACATATGAAAGTGGTTAATACCATTTCAGAAGAAAAGTTGGATACATTATTCAATTTGATTTGTAAAATTGGAAGCAAACGTATGTTGATTTTCTGTAATCACCGCGATGCAGTTGATCGTATTAGCAATTTGTTGCATGAAAAAGGAATTGCGCGCGAAAGTTTTCATGGAGGAATGGAACAAGACGAACGTGAACGTGCGTTACTGAAATTTAGAAATGATTCGGTTCGAGTTTTAATTACAACAGATTTGGCTGCGCGTGGTTTGGATATTCCAGAAGTAGATTCGATTATTCATTATCAATTACCTGCAAAAGAAGCTGCTTTTATTCACCGTAATGGTCGTACAGCACGTATGAACGCGAAGGGTTTTGTGTATTTAATTATCAGTAATGAAGAACATTTTCCATTTGTAAATGAAAATTTACCGATCGAAAATTTAGGTGGAACATATAAAATTCCAGAACGTACACCTTACCAAACGATTTATATTTCTGCAGGAAAAAAAGACAAAGTAAACAAAGTTGATATTGTCGGATTTTTGTTTAAAAAAGGAGGTTTGGAGAAAAACGATGTCGGAATTATTGAGGTAAAGGATACGACTTCGTATGTTGCGATTAATCGTAAAAAAGTTCCAGATTTATTGAAAAAATTGAATGGTCAAAAAGTAAAAAATAAGAAAGTAAAAATGCAAATTGCATACTAAAAAATAGAATTTTATGTTAGCACACCACGTATTATTTTGGTTAAAAGACGACGCTACAGAAGTTGAAGTGAATACATTTCATCAAGCTTTGAAAGATTTAGAATCAATTGCTCCTTCAGTATTTTTTCATGTTGGAACGCCAGCGAATATAGAAAGAGATGTTATCGACGCTTCGTATTCGTTCTCATTGTTTGCGGCTTTCGAAACAATGGTTCAATTTGAAACATATCAAAAACATCCACAACATATCGAGTTTTTGAATGGTCCAAATAAACTAGCAAAACGAGTATTAATCTATGATGCAGATTAATCATTATAAAAAATATAGGTTTAAATCCGTCATTTGACGGATTTTTTTATGGATAATAACTCAACAATATAATCTATTATACAATAATCACGAATTTCTATCAAAATAAGCGAATAATCGTTACAAATACACGTAAATTTGCAAATGATTTCTGAAAAGGAAATCAATAGAATTTAAGCAATGATTATAGAGACAGAAGAAGAGTTAATCGGAATGAAAAAAGTCAGCGAAGCTGTAGCCGTTACTCTTAAAGAGATGAAAGATTATGTAAAGCCTGGAATGTCAACAAAAGAATTGGACGATTTCGGTGCGAAGATTATGCACAAATTTGGTTGTAAATCAGCTCCTTTTGAGACATATCAATTTCCTGGTTATACTTGCTTAAGCGTGAATGAAGAAATTTGTCACGGAATTCCAAGAGCCGATAAAATCTTGAAAGACGGAGATGTTATTAATATTGATGTTTCTGGAGAATTAGGTGGTTTTTGGGCTGATAATGGAGGTTCTATTGTTGTTGGAGAAGATGTAAATGGTTATCAAAAAATTGTTGACGCATCTATTTCTGCACTTCAAAAAGCAATTGCGGCTGTAAAATCTGGAGTTAAAATTGCTGATATTGGTGGAATTATTGAGAAAGAAGCAAAAAAACATCATTATCATGTGATCGAGAATTTAACTGGTCATGGAGTAGGGCGTTCATTGCACGAAGAACCGTTAGATTTGATGAATTTTAGAGATCCAGAAGATAAACGTCGATTCCGTAAAAATTCAGTTATTGCGTTAGAAACTTTTATTTCTGAAAATTCTTACGAAGCAATTGAACAAGCGGATGGTTGGACGATGATAGGAAATGCGCCTGGCGTTTTTGCGCAACACGAACATACTGTTTTGGTTACTTCTGAAGGTCCTATGATTTTGACGCACATGAATGGTAATTGGTAAAATTATATGAAGAGAAACGAATATATTAAAGTAGACCGCGAAGTGGTCAAAAAAATGAGCGAAGATATTCAGGCTTATTTAACAGAAAATAAGTTGGAACGTGTAAAAACGAAGGATATGATGCCTTTCTTAATTGAAAAAGGATATTTTCCTCACGATCGTAAAAAAGGATATCCTTTGCGTCAGATTCTAACAGATTTGAAAAAATCGGAAGAATTACATTTATTACCACAAGCATTTCCAGAATATTTGGAAGTCGAGAATAAAAAAACATCTACATACTGGTATTTTAGTCCAGTAAAATAATATTAAACACTTCTATTGAAGTGTTTTTTTATTGTTAACGAATTCAAAATCTTTACTTTTTGGAATATTAATTGATACAATTTGATTGTTTTTTAGTTGAAAAAATCAAGTTTTTTAATTTCTTATCTTATGTCAATGAAATCTCATTGAGGTCTGAGCTAAATTTGTACTATCAAAATAATTAATTAAAAACAATAAAATAATCATTCGTTATGAAAAAATTATTATTCACGTTAATGTTATCAGCAGCTTCAATGTCTGCATTCGCTCAAAATTATACAAATGATAAAGCGCATTCAAAGTTAGGTTTTTCTGTTTCTCACATGACAATTTCTGATGTTGAAGGACAATTCCAAAATTTTGATGTTCATTTAAACTTTACAAAAGAAGATTTAAGCGATGCAAAATTTTATGTAGTTGCAGATATCAATTCAATCAATACAGGAGTTGAAGCACGTGATAATCATTTGAAATCAGCAGATTTTTTCAATGCAGCAAAAAATTCAAAATTAGAATTCTCTTCAAAAGGAATTACACGTGTTAAAGGAAATCAATTTAAAATGGTTGGTGATTTAACATTAAACGGAGTAACTAAACCAGTTGCGTTAAAATTAGTTTACAACGGAAGTATTAACAATAACGGAGTTAAAACTTACGGATTTACAGTAAAAGGAAATGTAAAGAGAAGTGATTTTAATATCGGTGGTAATTTCCCAGAAGCTGTTGTAGGTGATGTTGTTACCTTAACATCTAACTTAGAATTTTCAGCTCCAAAAGCTAAATAATAATAAATAAAATATACTATAAAAATCGTGGATTTCAATACGTTAAAATCAATTACTTCAAGTTTTTCTACAACTGATAAAATGCCAGTTTTATTTTTAGGACATGGCTCTCCGATGAATGCAATCGAAGAAAATATTTTTGTAGAAGGTTGGAAGAATATTGGAAAAACAATCCCAAAACCAAATGCAATTATTTGTATTTCGGCACATTGGGAAACGAAAGGAACTAAAGTTACGGCTTTAGAACAACCCAAAACGATTCACGATTTTTATGGTTTTCCGCAAGCTTTATTTAATGTTGAATATCCAGCACCAGGAAGTCCTGAATTAGCAACAGAGGTCAAAAATTTAATTAAAACAACAGATGTCGATTTAGACAAAATGTGGGGATTTGACCACGGTTCTTGGAGTGTGATTAAATTTTTGTATCCAGAAGCAGATGTTCCGATGATAGAACTGAGTTTGGATGTTTATAAAACGCCAAAAGAGCATTACGAATTAGCAAAGGAATTAGACGCTTTGCGTAGTAAAGGTGTATTAATAGTAGGAAGTGGGAATGTTGTACACAATTTGAGAGCGTTAAATTGGAATGAGCCAAATGCTGGTTACGATTGGGCTTACGAAGTGAATGATACATTCAAGAATATTGTTCAAACAGGTAATCACGACGAATTGTTCAATTTTGTACAAAAAGGTAGCGCATTTAATCTTGCTGTACCATCTATGGAACATTATTTGCCATCTATTTACGCATTAGCATTACAAGGAAAAGAAGAGGAAGTAACACTTTTTAATGACAAATTAATTTATGGATCATTAGGAATGTTATCATTCAAAATAGGATAAACAAATCAATTTAAATAACAAATAAAAACAAAACATTATGGCAACAAAATGGAATTTAGACCCTTCTCATTCAGAAGTTCAATTCAAAGTAAAACACATGGTAATCTCTACAGTAACAGGAAATTTTGATCATTTCAATGCTGGTGTAGAAGCTAATTCAGATGATTTTTCTGATGCAAAATTTGAATTTGATGCGAAGATTGAATCTATTAATACAAAAAATTCAGATCGAGATGGACATTTAAAATCAGCTGATTTCTTTGCTGCTGAACAGTTTCCAGAAATGAAATTTGAAAGTACTTCAGGTATTCAAAATGGAAAAATTAATGGAACTTTAGAAATTCGTGGTGAGAAACAACCAATTACATTGAATGCTGATTTTGGTGGAGTTATCACTGATCCATGGGGTTTACAAAGAGCTGGATTTGAATTTTCAGGAGAAATCAATCGTAAAGATTACGGATTAGGATGGAGCCAAGTAACAGAAGCAGGAGGATTAGTTGTTTCGGATAAAGTAAAATTATTGGTGAACTTAGAGTTTACTCAAGCACAATAATCATAATTTTAATAGCAAAAAAGCCACTTCAAACGAAGTGGCTTTTTTTGTGTTATTTATTTTTGTTCTCCCAAAAAGTAGCATTTTTAATTCCGATTTCTAACGGATTGAAATCAGGATTTTTGATTCCTTTTTTGCGTTTGTCTTTGTAATCTTTCCAAACTTTAAGACCAACATTACTTAATAATAAAATAGCAATTATGTTAACCCAAGCCATTAATCCAACACCAATATCACCAATAGCCCATGCTGTTTCTGCAGTTTTAATTGTTCCATAATATGTTGCACCCAAGAAACAAATGCGTAAAATCCAAACATATATTTTAGTATTTTCACCTTTGAAAATATATGTAATATTAGTTTCCGCATAATAGTAATAAGCCATAATAGTAGTAAAAGCAAAGAAAAACAAAGCAATTGCAACAAAACTATCTCCAAAAGAAGGAAATTCACTTGAAACAGCGGCTTGAGTAAATCCTGTATAATCTATTCCAGGAAGATTTTCTGTAATAAAATTTCCAACTTTTTCTGGGTGATTTACATTGTATTTTCCTGTAAATAAAATCATAAAAGCGGTTGCTGTACACACAAATAAAGTATCAATGTAAACGGAAAAAGCTTGTACTAAACCTTGTTGAGCTGGGTGATTAACTTCCGCTGCTGCTGCTGCGTGCGGAGCAGTTCCTTGCCCAGCTTCGTTAGAATAAATTCCACGTTTTATTCCCCAAGCAATTGCAGCACCAAAAACGCCACTATAAAGTGATTCTTGATTGAATGCTGAAGAAAAGATTAATCTTAAAACAGAAGGAATTTGTTCGAAATTCATCCCAATAATAATGATAGCCATTAAGATGTAAGCACCTGCCATAAAAGGAACAATGAATTCTGAGGCTTGTCCTAAACGTTTTACGCCTCCAAAAATGATTAAAGCTAATAATCCAATAATTATAAAACCTACTACGTTAATTGGAATTCCGGCAAAATCATACATAGGAATATCGAAAGCATTATTCAAAGCAGATGAAATACTATTTGACTGAACGCCTGGTAATAATAATCCACAGCTCATAATTGTAATGATTGCGAATAAAACTGCGTACCATTTGATTCCTAAACCTTTTTCGATGTAATACGACGGACCTCCGCGATATTCTCCATTAATTTCTTGTTTGTAGACCTGTCCTAATGCAGATTCTATGAATGCAGATGCACTTCCTAAAAATGCGATAAACCACATCCAAAAAACGGCTCCAGGTCCTCCCATAGCAATTGCAGTAGCTACACCTACAATATTTCCTGTTCCAACACGACCAGAAATTGCTAAAGAAAAGGCTTGAAAAGGTGTGATTCCCTTGTCCGATTTTTCGCCGCTAAAAAGCAAACGAACCATGTCTTTTATATAAACTACTTGTAAAAATCCGGTGCGAATAGAGAAGTAAATTCCTGTTAAAGCGCAAAGTCCAATTAAAGCATATGACCAGACGTAGCTGCTTATTAGATTGATGATATCATCCATTTGAGTATAAAATTTTTGTTCTTGTGTTTATTTGTGGTGCTAAAATGCTAAAAAAATCTTAATTATAAGATTTAATCTGTTTATTTATTCGAAAAAATAAATCATAACAAGAATTTTATTCTAAATTTTGATGATATCTTATTTAAACCTTTTGTTTAATATCAGGTATGTAATTAATTAAAATATAAAAAGAAAAAGGTTACAAATTACTGTAACCTTTTTCTTTTTATTATTATGATCGAATGATTTTTAGTTTAGCAAAATTTAAGAGTAATTTTTTCTCTCCAGCATTATCAAAATGAATAATGGCTTTCATATCTGATGGTTCTCCTTGCAAATCTTTCACAATTCCTCGTCCAAAACGATCGTGAACGACAACTTGACCAACTTGTAAACCTTGAGTATTCGCTGTTGATGAAGCACTGCTTTTCGTTTGATTTACTGGTTTGAAATTTGACCTTGGTTGAGCTGGTTCTACACGAGCTCTCGGATTAGGTCTTGCAACCGATTTTTCTCGTTGTTGATACTGTTGCGGCGTTGGTTCGTCTCCAAATAAATCAGCTGATAATCCACTATTGTTTGAAGCTCTTGCAGAAATATTCAGATTTTTCCATTCTAAGAAACTATCATCAATTTCTTCTAAGAAACGAGAAGGTTCACAATCGATAATTTTTCCCCAACGGAAACGTGAAACAGAGTAGGTCATATAAGCCACTTTCTCGGCACGTGTCAAGGCAACATAAAATAAACGACGCTCTTCTTCTAACTCAGCGCGTGTGTTAACGCTCATCATAGAAGGGAAAAGATTTTCTTCTAAACCTGCAATAAATACAACAGGGAATTCTAAACCTTTCGCTAAGTGAACAGTCATCAAATTTACCTTGTTATCGTCATCTTCCTCGTTATCCGCATCAGTTGCTAAAGCAATATTTTCTAAAAAACCTCCTAAAGAAGCATCTCCTTCGTCTAATTGTTGTTGTTCTTCGACATAACCTTGAATCGAGTTTAACAACTCTTGAACGTTTTCTAAACGAGAAACACCTTCTGGTGTAGAATCTTCTTTCAACGCATTCAATAATTGTGTCGTTTTAGCCATTTCCATCGTTACTTCGTACACATCATGAGATTTTAACATGACTTGGAAACGCTTAATCATCAACACAAAATCATTCAGTTTGTTTGCTGTTCCTGCATTTATACCAATTGTTGGAGCATACATTGCAATATTTTCAATCAAAGAAAATAAACTAATTTGATGTTGATCTGCCGCTACCAAAAGTTTAGAAATTGTTGTTTGACCAATTCCACGTGCTGGATAATTGATTGTTCGCAATAAAGCTTCTTCATCATTTTGATTAATCAATAATCGCATATAGCCTACCATATCTTTAATCTCTTTGCGTTGATAGAAAGAAGTTCCGCCATAAACACGGTATTGAATTCCTCTTTTTCTCAAGGCTTCTTCTAATGCACGAGATTGAGCATTTGTACGATAAAGAATAGCAAAATCTTTTGGTTGAAGATGTTCATTGATCTGTCTTTCCCAAATCTGAGTTGCAATATAACGCGCTTCATCAGCATCAGAAAGTCCACGATAAACAGCTATTTTTTCACCAGTTTCATTTGCTGTCCAAACATTTTTTTCTAATTGATCTTGATTTTGTTTGATAATCTGATTCGCAGCTTCCACAATCATTTGTGTCGAACGATAATTTTGTTCTAATGGATACAATTTCGCGTCAGGATAATCAGATTTGAATGATAAAATATTTCGAATATTTGCACCACGGAAAGCATAGATAGATTGCGCATCATCACCAACCACACAAAGGTTTTCGTAACGAGAAGCCAATGCTTTTACAATCAAATATTGCGAATGATTGGTATCTTGGTACTCATCAACCATAATGTATTTGAAACGTTCTTGATATTTTGCTAAAACCTCAGGAAAACGCGTCAAAATTTCGTTGGTACGTAACAATAAATCATCAAAATCCATTGCACCAGATTTGAAACAACGATCTACATAAGCTCTATAAATATCGCCCATTCGAGGTCGCATTGCTTCGTTATCGGCTTCAATTAAAGCTTGATTGTTATGATAAGCTCTAACTGTAATCAAGTTATTTTTGTATTGAGAAATTCTTCCCAAAACTTGTTTTGCTTTGTAAATATCTTTATCCAAATGCATTTCGTTAATAATCTTTGTCATTACCGAAACTGCATCTTGTTGATCGTAAATTGTAAAATCTGATGGATAACCTAAAAGCGGAGCTTCAACACGTAGAATGCGCGCAAAAACAGAGTGGAAGGTACCCATCCAAAGAGCTTTTGCATTCGCTTCGCCAACCACATGTCCGATACGTTCTTTCATTTCTCGGGCAGCTTTATTGGTAAATGTTAAAGACAATATGTTGAAAGCATCAACTCCTTTATTTAGTAAATGAGCAATGCGATAAGTTAACACTCTCGTCTTTCCAGAACCCGCACCTGCAATCACCATTACTGGACCTTCGGTAGCTTCTACAGCCAAACGCTGTGGTTCGTTCAGTTTTTCTAAATAATTTTCTTCCATCGTGTGCAAAGTTAACCTTTGTGGTGTAAAGGATAAAATAATTTTGAAAGATTATATATTTTCTTATATAGATATATTGTTAATTATAGACTATTATAAAGATTTATTATCAAGAGATAGAAAAAACGTACGAATTGAAAGCTGTTTCGTTACATTGATAAGGAAATATTCTGTATATTTACACAAATTTTTTATATGACAGACGAATCAGTAAAATCAAGTAATTACGAAATAGTAAAGCAAGTGTTTACGAATTTCTTGGAAGACAATGGACATCGTAAGACACCTGAACGTTATGCTATTTTAGAGGAAATTTATTTTACAGATGATCATTTTGATATTGATATGTTGTATATCAAAATGAAAAATAAGAAATACCGCGTTAGTCGTGCTACTTTATACAATACTATCGAGCTTTTGATGGAAGCTAAATTGGTGCGTAAACATCAGTTTGGAGATCAACAAGCGCATTACGAAAAATCATATTTCGACAAAAATCATGACCATATTATTTTGTCTGATACAGGAGAAGTATTGGAGTTTTGTGATCCAAGAATTCAATCTATTAAACAAACGATAGAAGATATTTTTGATATCAAAATTGATAATCATTCATTGTATTTTTACGGAACTCGTAAAAATAAATAACCTTGATTTTATAAAATCAAAAGACCTTTTACGATTTCGTAAAAGGTCTTTTTTGTTATTTTTAATTAGAAAATTGATCTAATAAATCAAAAGAAGGAACAAAAAATAAAGTTCCAGTTTTGGCTTTACTAAAATCTAATATTCGATCATAGTTTCCGACAGGTTCGCCAACAAACATGCGTTTTAACATTTCTTCTACAATACTAAATTTTCTGGCATAAGCGATAAAATAGGTTCCCATTTCATTTGTAGACATATTTCCAAAAGGCATATTATCACGAACAATTTTTTTGTCATCTCCAACATTTGCTAATGCAGAATGCGAATTCGAAGGCTTTTCATCATCATTCATTTCGATATCATCAACTTTAGATCTACCAATTACTTTTTCTTGTTCAGAGATTGGTAAATTTTTCCAAGCTTGCATATCATGAATGTATTTTTGCACAAATAAATAACTCCCATTTGTATAAGCAAAATCTTCATTGCCAATCAAACCAAAATTTATTCTCTCGTTACCTTGCGGATTTTCAGTTCCATCAACAAAACCTAAAATACTACGCCCATCCCAATATCTAAAACCATGAATTTCTTCTTGACAGGTCGCAACATCATTTAATAAATCAGTCAAATTAGAAACGATATCAACGCAATAACTTTGTTGCGTAGAGCGGATATGAAAATGAATATCGCCCTTTGTAGAAACGGCTTCATGCTTTTCTCCTTTAATGGCAACAAAAGGTTTTAATTCTTTCGGTAAAGGTTTTGGTAAATCTAATTTTATCCAAGCATCGTAGCTAATTCCTAAAATAACGCTCGATTGCGTTTTCGGAAAACGTGTATTTGCTGAATGATTAAGATTGA
The DNA here is from genome assembly GCF_002472945.1 of Empedobacter sp. UBA7248. NCBI lineage: Bacteria > Pseudomonadati > Bacteroidota > Flavobacteriia > Flavobacteriales > Weeksellaceae > Empedobacter > Empedobacter sp. UBA7248. The sequence goes on from NZ_DKSU01000005.1 coordinate 97,062, forward strand.
TAACCAAAGTACAAAGCTTTTTGAAAGCATCTTTGTAAGTCGTATTTTCCTTGAAATTCCAAACCATAAAAATAGTATTGGTATTTGGACTGTCTAATACATTTTGATATTGAGGCATTTAATAGATTTATAAAATTGAATATGAAGTTAAGAATTTTAAAACTTAATTTGATGAATAATAGTTATTTTTTTAATCAAATTAAGACTTAAAAATCTATCATATTGATTAAAACATTATGAAAATTTTAAGTATTCAAGCACGTTTTAACGTAATAATTAATTTTTAGGACTAAAAAAATAATACTAATTTTGGCTAACACTTTTTTGAAGTGAAATAGAGATTAAATAAAAAATAATAAGTAATTGTTAATTAATTATATAAATAAAAATAAAACAGGTTTGAAAGTTGCTTTTTTACTTTCATGTTTTATAACGATAAGTGCTTTTGCGCAACAGAAACCTAAAAAAGAAAAAGTTATTCTAAGGCATGCTGATTTAACTGAAAAAAATCCAAAGCTTTTTGAAGGAAATGAATTTTTGTCAGGTAATGTTGTTATTGAATATAAAGGTGATGTAATTTCGGCTGATAGTGCGGTTTTATATCGAGATAAAAACTTGGCTGTTGTTTGGTCGAATGCACGTTTGGTGAGCAAAGACAAAACAATTACGGCGCATAAAATGGAGTACGACGGAAACACAACAATTGCAAAAGCTTTCAAAGATGTGGTGTTGACTGATCCAAGTTCTCGTATTACGGCAGATTATATGGATTATAATCGTACAACCGAGATTGCGACTGGTATTGGAAAAGTAGAAGTGAAGACGCCTACGCAACAAATCAGTTCTGAGAAAATGATTTACGAGCGATTGACAGGAAATATCATTGTAAATGATACTTACAAAACAATTGGTTCTGATGGAACTTTAGTTGAAGGACGAAATGTTGTGTATAATGTAAAGTCTAAATCGGCAAATTTTGGTTCAGAAGTTTTTATTACGAATAAAGATTATACGATTTATTCAAGAAAAATGACGACCAATGATATTACGGGAATTACAACTTTCCGCGATTATTCTAAAATTACACGTCGAAATGATCCATCACAATATATCATTACTTCGGATGGTGATTTTAATAAAAAAACAGGTGAAGCTTGGTTAAGAGGAAATTCAAAAGTTTATTATCAAAACAAAACTTTAACGGCTAAAAAACTTTATTTCAACGATAAAACAGGTTTTGGTAAAGGTGAAGGTGATGTTTTTTTGGATGATCCTTTAGAAAAAAGATTTTTGAAGGGAGATTACGGGGAAGCTTTTAAATACTTAGATTCGGCTTTTGTAACGAAGAATGCGTATGCTGTGAAAGCGTTTGATAAAGATTCGCTTTACATTAGTGCAGATACATTGTTGGCGGTAAAACGTCACGATGTAGATTCAACTTCATTAGTGAAAGCATTTCATAAAGCGCGTTTTTACAAATCGAATGCGAACGGAAAAGCAGATTCTTTGGTGTACAATCAAACTAAAGGATTGATGCAATTTTATAAAGATCCAATTTTATTTTCTGGCGATAATCAAGTGACTGGAGATTATATCGAAGCATATACAAATGCGAAAACAGAAAAATTAGACTCGATGAAAGTGTTCAATAATGCTTTTGTGATTGCTAAAGTGGATTCGCTTGTGGAAAATGAATATCATCAAATTAAAGGAAAATATTTAACTGTTCTTTTTCAGGACGATAAAATTGATTTTATAAATGTAGAAGAAAATGCTGTCGCGTTGACGTACATGGATGATACGGATCAAAAAACGAAAGTGAAAGAACGTTATGGAGTTAATATTTCGTATTGTGGAATTATAGAAGTTGATGTTGTAGGAAAAGATGTTGAATTGGTTGCATGTCGTATAAAATCGGACGGAAAAATGTATCCATTGTCAAAATTTCCAGAAGAAATGCGTTATTTGCCCGATTTTAAATGGCGAATTTCTGAACGATTAAACACTTGGCGAGATATTTTTATCGATTCGAAATAATCTTTTCATAAATTAATCGTTTAATTTCTAAAACTATAAATGAAAACTACATCTATCATATTATCTATTCTGCTATTGTCTAGTTGTTATACATACAAAGCTTTTGATCCTGAGGAGTATGCATTGGAAATGTCTAAAGGTAATAATCAAAATCAAACGACTAATTCTAATGAAAGAAGTCGTTCCAGAGCTGATATTGCTGAATTGAGAAGAGAACGTAAAAGTCCGAATGAAAATGCAATTAGTTCATCTCTTTCAGAAAGTAAAGAAGAATTAGCTGCATTAAAAGCAAAGAAACAAGAGAATAAAGAAGAGAAAGTAGCGATAGATCCTTCTACGATTAAAATTTCGGATGTTATCAAACCCGATCAATTTTATAAAGTAGATGCGCAAGGAAAAGAATATACAATAGAGGCGAAGCAATGGAAAGCTGATACTTTGTATGCTGTTGTAAAAGGAACAGAAAAAGAATTGAAGTTTCATAAAAATGATATTTCATCGTTCAAAATAAGAAAATTTTCGAAAGGTAAATCAGATGCTCTTACTGTTGCAGCGTATGCAATGGGCGGTGCAGCTGTACTTTTTTTATTAAAATAAAATGGGAACATTAAAGGAAGGATTTTTCAAATATCAGGCGCAAACAACAAATTTTGCATCTGGTTTTGAAGTCGATTACGCAAAAGGCTCTTATATCTATGGAAAGGATGGAAGAGCCTATCTTGATTTTGTGGCTGGCGTTTCGGTGAATACACTTGGACATAGCCATCCGCGCATCAATCAAGCGATTATAGATCAGGTAAACAAATATATGCATGTTGCTGTTTATGGTGAATATGCGCAAGAAAAACCAGTTGAATTATGTAAGCGATTGGTTGATTTAACACCAGAAGGATTGGATCAAGTTTATTTGGTAAATTCTGGAACAGAAGCGATCGAAGCTTCGCTTAAATTAGCGAAACGTTTTACAGGTCGTCGTCAATTAATTTCTTTTCGAAATGCCTATCATGGGAATACACATGGTTCGTTGAGTGTCTCGGGTGATGAACGTAAGAAAGCTGCTTTCCGACCATTGTTACCAGAAGTTTATTTTATTGACTTTAATAACGAAGAAGATTTACAAAAAATTACCAAAGAAACAGCTGGTGTTATTGTAGAAAGTATTCGTGGTGCTTCTGGTTTTAGATTGCCAGAAAATGATTTCTTTATCAAGCTGAAAAAACGTTGCGATGAAGTTGGTGCATTATTGATTATGGACGAAATTCAACCAGGTTTTGGACGTACTGGAAAATTGTTTGGTTTCGAACATTTTGGAGTTGTACCAGATATTGTAGCGATGGGAAAAGGCATGGCGAGTGGTTTGCCTGTTGGTGCGTTTATGACTTCTGATAAAATTATGAGTTCTCTTAAGCAGAATCCTCAATTGGGACATATCACAACTTTCGGTGGAAATCCTGTGATTGCAGCAGCGGCTTTGGAGCTACTAAATGTTATAGAAGATGAAAAATTGATGGATGATATTGATCGTAAAGAGCAATTATTCAGAGAAAATCTTCAACATCCAAAAATTAAGAAAATTCATGGTAAAGGTTTAATGCTTGCGCCAGAATTATCATCGCCAGAATATACGTTGCGCGTTCAGCAAGAATGTATGAACAGAGGTTTGATTCTTTTCTTTTTGATGTATAGTATCGAGAATTTACGAATTACACCACCAATTAATATTTCGGATGAAGATATTATCAAAGGTTGTAATATTTTAAAATCAGTATTAGACGATTTAGATTAAATTTTAATAAATAAAAAAGAGAATCAATTATGATTCTCTTTTTTATTTAGCTCTTTCTCCCATACAACAATATTCTCTTAAAGGAATAAATTGCAGGAAAATTCTTATAATATTTCTTAATTCTTGTTTTGAATTCTGTAGTAAATAATTCTTGTTGTTCTGTAGTTAAGCGCTCCATATAAGGAATCAATGCAGAACCAGAAATGAAATTATAAAATTCTGTTTCGTCATTTCCGTAAATTGGATAAACTTTCATGTTAATGTTCAAATCTTTCAATCCATTATCAAACATGATTTTCGCATAATCATCTATCGTTAACAAAGGCGAATCTCGATGAAAATTATTCAAATAATTTGCAAAAGGTTTTTCTTGTGCCAAATCACTCAAAATAACATTTAATACATTATCTTTTTGACAAGGCATTTGCACCGCAAATTGTCCATTATCATTCAGTTTTGAGATTAATGTGGGAAACAATTTTTCATGATTATCTGACCATTGTAACGCTGCATTACTAAAAATTAAATCCCAATTTGTATCAGAATTTGCAAATTCTTCAATCGTTTGTTGCTGAAATGTAAGATTGGCTAAATCAAATTCTTTTGACTTTTCGAGCATTTCTTTAGAAGAATCAATTCCTAAAAAATTAGCGTGTTCAAATTTATTGGCAAGAATAGCTGTTTGTTCACCAGTTCCACAACCAACATCGACGCAATTTTTCAAATTATCAGCAGAAATCAAATCCGCTAAATCATAAAAAGGTTGATAACGAATATTTTTGAATTGATTATAAATTTCGGGATTCCAAGGCATTTTTATTGAATTTTGAATGTGATTAAAGTTAATGAAATTTTATAATATTTATGATTAATATAGATTTTAACATGTAATTATTTTAAAATGTTGTTTATTTGAATTTTGTAAGAATAGAGATGAGCCAAGAATTAGAAACTATTGCAGATTATTATAATAAAATTAGTTTAAAACAAGCTGAGTTGATGAATTCTGCTAATTTTGAACACGATAAAGCGCATTTTAATATTTCTTTGCGCAAATATTGTAGTTTTAAAAGTCCATATAGTCGACGAGATTATTACAAAATTAGTCTGTTGATTGGCGAAGGAGTTTTTAAATATGGAAATAATGAACGGTATATTTCTAAGCCGGTTTTATTTCTTCCATCTCCTCATATTTCTTACACTTGGGAATGTAAATCAAGTTTACAAGAGGGTTATTTCTGTTTGTTCAATCAACAATTTTTTTCTGAAAATAAAGAGTTTGATGTCTTCAAAAAAACATCTTTGTTTAAAGATTGGAGTTCTCCATTCATTGAGATTTCGGAAGAACAATTACCTTTGATTTTGTCTTATTTTCAGGAAATGTATCGTCTTAATCAATCCAATTATCAATTGAGATATTTTAGTATTCGTAATCATTTATCTGCTATTTTTCATTATGTTTTAGAACAAAAAGTTGATGAAATACATGCGGTTGAATTGCCTTCAAATGTGAGATTGTATAAGAAGTTTGATGAATTATTAAACAAACAATTTCCGCTCGATTCGCCTGCTCATCCACTTATTTTGAAAACACCAGCTGATTTTGCAACGAAATTAAATATTCATGTAAATCATCTCAATTCATCGGTGAAATCTGTGACTAAACAAACAACAACACAGATTATTAAACAGAAAATTGTTGAAGAAGCCAAAAATTTGCTGTTGTATACTGATTGGGATATTGCGCAAGTTGGTTACACATTAGGTTTTGAAGAACCAGCACATTTTAATAATTTTTTTAAAAAACATACTTTAACTTCTCCATTAAAATTTAAACAAGAAAATTAATTTATTTGATTTTTGTAATTTTTTATTTGTCTTTTTTAATTCATCAATTTCACATTCATTTTACTTTTGCATCGTAAAAAATGATTTATGTTGAGAGAAGCATCAGAAAAAAGTAAAAAAATTGTAAGTATACTTGGTTTCTTTTCGATTCCAATTTCGGGATTTGTAACAGATATCTATTTGCCGTCATTTCCGTCGATGGCAAAATCGCTGATGGTTCCAGAAAGTAGTATTCAATTAACTTTGACTTGTTTTTTATTGAGTTACGGTTTATCCCAATTGTTTATTGGAAGTATTTTGGATGCAATTGGACGATATTATCCAAAAATTGTAGCATTATTTGTTGTACTAATCACAAGCTTGGTTATCGCGAGTACAGATAGTATTTTGTTGATTTGTTTTCTCCGAATTATTCAAGGAATTTCAGTTGCGATTATTGTCATTGCAACTCGAGCACTTTTTATCGATATTCATACATCAGAAAAGGCGAAACATTATTTAGGTTATTTTACAATTGTTTGGTCATGCGGACCTATTTTGGCGCCATTTTTAGGTGGATATTTAGAGAAATTATTCAATTGGCATGCAAATTTCTATTTTTTAGCTATTTATGCTGCTTTAATTTTAATTTTTGAATTGGTTTTTAGTGGGGAAAGTATTACTGAAAAAACTAAATTAAATTTAAAAAACGTCATCGATACTTATAGAATGATGCTTAAAAATCAATTCTTTATAGTTGGTATAATGATACAAGCTGTTGCTTATTCTATTGTGATGATTTTCAATATTATTGGTCCATTTTTAATTGAAAATACTTACCATTTTAATTCTGTTGTGATTGGTTATTCAACTTTAATTTTAGGTTTTTCGTGGATGATTGGCGGATTTGTCGGAAAGAAAAGAATGCATCTTGATTTTAAAGAAAGTATAGCTTTACCTATTATTGTTCAATTAATTTTGATTTCAATTTTGATTATCACAGGTTTCTTTGTTCAAAATCTATTTGTTTTATTATTTTTTGTGTTTTTCATTCATATTTGTTCAGGAATTTTATTCACATCCTTCTTTACTTCAAATATGATGGCTTTTCCCAAAAATGCTGGTGTTGCTGGTGGTTTGATGGGAGGAATGACATATATTATTACTTCGCTTACAAGTTTTATTATCTCAAGCACGGGTAAAGTTAATACTCAAAATGGATTAGCAATTCGATATTTTATCTTTTCATTTCTATTGTCTCTAATTATTTACTTTATGTATCGAATGAAAAAATCAGCTCGAAAAAAAGCTATAATCGTATAATTAAATTCGAGCATTTGCTCGGATTTTTTAACATATTATTTTCTTTAAATACTCTTTTAAATCTTAAAACTAAATTCTTAAGGTTTATTAAACGTTTAAATTTCTTGTAACTGTTAACTTTTTTATGACTTTTAGTTAAAGCTTTCTTAATTATTAAGTAACACCATATTGTGAGGTAAAAAATAATTTTGGGTTTCAAATAAAACATATACATGAAACTTAATTTATTTCAACTATCAGCAGTTGTTTTTGTGATGGGAGCAACTACTGCAGTTTATGCACAAGGGAGATTTAGCAGGTATATCGGGTAAAATTACTGATGCTAATGGTTCGGATTTGCACAATGTAACCATTGTTGTGAAAAATGAATCGACAGGATTTACAGCTTCTACGAAAACGAATGAAAAAGGAGAGTATAACTTAAAGCAGTTGCCATTAGGTTCTCCTTATACAGTTACTATTATTTCGGAAGAACATGGTGAGGAAATTTTAGAAGGATATAGTTTAAATCAAGGAGATTTAATTTGGGTTCCGTTCAAATTCACCAATGGAACAACTGAATTAAATGAAGTAATGGTAAGCGGACAAACCTTAAAAAGTTCTATCAAACAAGTTGGTGCGTCTACTTCTGTATCAGCAAAAGATTTACAAACTTTGCCTGTAAATGGGCGAAATTTCACTTCTTTAATTGATTTATCTCCGTTGAGCAATGGTACAAGTATTGGTGGTCAATTATCTTCATCTGTCGATTATACAATAGATGGAATGTCTAATAGAGGTACTATTGCAGGAGGTTCTACTTCGTCTTCTTATTCTATTTCGATGGAAGCAATTCGTGAGTTTAAAGTTGTAACAAATGAATATGATGTAACAAACGGTCGTGCTGGTGGAGGAACAATTAGTACTGTTACAAAATCTGGAACAAATAAAATGCAAGGAAGTGCTTTTTTGTATGGTCGTACAGATTGGCTTTCTAGTCCGTATGATATTCGTGGAAATAAAAGAGATAACGAGTTTTCTACTTATCAATATGGTTTTTCTTTGGGTGGACCAATTAAGAAAGATAAAGCACACTTTTTTGTTGCTTGGGATAGACAAGTTGATAAACGTCCATTATTCATTGCAAATATTAATAATGAAAGTGACGAAGCTTTATTTAATGTAACACAATCTACTTTAGATCAATTTTTGAGTATTGCGCGTGAAAAATATGGCGTTTCAAATAATCCTCAATTTGGATCATTTAACAAGAATAAAGATACAAATGCTGCATTTTTACGTTTAGATTGGCAGATTAATGCAAGAAATTTATTAACGCTTCGTAATAATTTTGTACACGAAAAAGATTTATTATCAGAAGGTGATAATACAACAATCAATATGTACGAATCGTATATTGATCGTAAGAAAACCGACAATAGTTTGATGTTATCGTTGAGAACTGATATTAATGATGATATTACAAATGAATTAAAAGTTCAGTATTTTTTAGAGAACCAATCTGTATTAGCATCAAAGGAATTACCAACTGAATCTATTCCGCGAGCAATTGTAGAAGGAATTAGTTCGACAATTAATGGTAAAAATCAGTTTACAAATATTCAGTTAGGTGGACAACGCTTTTCACCAGAATGGTTTAAAGGGGATGTGGTGCAATTGGTGAATAATATTTACATCAATCGAAATAATATCAAATATACTTTTGGTGGAGATTTCTCGTATTACAGAATGGTAAATGTGTATGGTAGTGAAATGAACGGACGTTTTTATTTTACTGGTATGGACAATTTCAAGAATATGACACCCTATCGTTATGCAAGAGAGATTAGATTAACGGACGATCCATCTACAGTTATTAATCAACTAAGTTCTGCTGTTTATGGACAAATGGAAACAGAAATTTCTCCAGGTTTAGACTTAATGGCTGGTTTGCGTGTAGAGAATATGCAATACTTGAATGGCGCAAATTACAATGAAATTGCTGATAAACAATTAGGTGTTAGAACAGATAATAAAATTAATACATGGCAAATTCAACCCCGTTTTCAATTGACTTGGGATATTAATCAAAATAGAAAAGATTTCGTGAAATTTGGTGGAGGTATTTTTGGTTCTTCACTTAATCCTTATTCTATGATTAATAATATGTTATTTGATGGAACAAAGGTTGCTGCTGTAGATATTGAAGGAGCTTTAGTGCCAACGCCAGATTTTATCGGTTATAGACAAAATCCTGATACTGCTCCAGGAAAAGATTTGTTCAATAATCCTAACATTGAGAAATTAATCACAATAAATGCGAATAGTAAAGATGCGAAAGTGCCAACTGTGTATAAATTAAATGCTTCTTATAACCATTTCTTTAGTGATCGTTTGCGTGTAGGAATTAGTGCTTATGCAAACTGGGCGCGTAATAACTACATGTATGTGGATCGTAATATGGTTGACGAACCTTTTTTTAGAATTGCGGAAGAAGCGAATCGTGGTGTTTATGTGCCTGCAGCGTCTATTAATACAAAAAATGGAGCAGCAAACTGGGTAAATGGTAGAAAAACGAAAGATTTAGGTCGCGTTTTAGAATTAATTAGTGATGGTAAAAAAGATCAATATGCATTTGTCTTAGATGGTACGTATCGTTATTTTAAGGATGGACAAATTTCAGTTTCATATACGTGGAACGATTCAAAAGATAACACTTCTTACAATGGTAATGTTACAAATACAGCAACTTTGAGTTTGATGGTTCCAGAAGATCCTCGAAACTTAAGTAAAATGAATTATTCTGATACTCATTTCCGTCATAAATTGGTTGTGTATGGACAATCACCAACTTTTTGGGGAATGACTGCTGGTATCCGTTTTAGTGGAATAGGAGGAACTCGTTATTCGTTGGCGGTGAATGGTAATATGAATGGAGATTTTGTGAATTCGAATGATTTAGCTTATATCTATGATCCAAATAGTGCTTCAACACCAGATTATCTAAAGAAAGGAATTCAAGCAATTTTAGATAATCCAGAAGTAGAAAATCATACAAAAGATTATATCCGCAAAAGTTTTGGAAAAATTGCTGAAAGAAATGGTGGTATTAATGGATTTGCAGGAACGTTTGATTTGCGTTTAACAAAGAAGTTCAATATTATCGAGAAACATAAATTTGAAGTTGGGTTAGATATTTTCAATGTTGCAAATTTATTAAGTAAAGATTGGGGTGTTGGTCCACGTATCGGAAAGCAAAATATTTATTCAATCAAAAGTTTTGATGCAACAGAGAAACATTTTGTATATAATGTAAATACCAATACAGGAAAAACAAATTATGCATTTAGTCCATATCAAATTCAGATAGGATTTAGATATAGTTTTTAATCATCATTTTCATGAAAAAAATAATTAGTTTATTGAGTGTTTTAGCTACAGTTACTGTGGCTAATGCTCAATTACACACGGTTGATATTAAGAATTTTGATGAGTTAAAATCATATTTCAAACAAGATCAAAATAAACCTATTATAATTTCGGGGCATAGAGGAGGAATAATGCCTGGTTATCCGGAAAATAGTATTGAGGCTTTCGAGAAAACCTTATCGATCATGCCTTCTTTTTTCGAAATTGATCCTCAACTTACAAAAGATTCTGTTCTTATTTTGATGCATGATGATACCTTCAATCGTACAACAAATTTACAAGGAAAGGTAAAAGATTATACCTATACTCAAATCAAAAATGCAAAATTAAAAGATAGGGAAGGAAAGTTGACAGATTTTAAAATTCCTACACTCAAAGAAGCTTTAGATTGGAGTCAAGGAAAAACTATTTTTCAATTGGATAATAAAGGTGTTCCGTATGCAACTTATGTGAAATTTCTGAAAGAAAATCCTTATCCTAATGTAGTTTTAGGTTTACGAAAAGATGAAGAGGTGGCTTATTATGCTAAACATCTTGATCATGTAATGTTTATGAAACCTTTTCATTCAATGAAAGATGTTGAAAGTTTTGAGAAACTAAATGTTTCGTATGACAGAATGATTGCTTGGATCGGATTGGAAGTGAAAGATGAACAAAAAGAAATGATTGCTTATTTGCGCAAAAAAGGCGTAATGGTGATGATTGCAATTGCGCCTTCTACAGATAAATTACCAACAGATTTAGAAAGGACAAGAGGTTATATTCAGCATTTAATTTCACGACCAGATATTATCGAAACAGATTATCCTTCACAATTTATTAACCGCAAATAATTTTTATTAAAATATTTAGCAAAATAGATCCGAGTAAGGGCTCGGATTTATTTTTTGAATTGTATTTTATAACGTTTTTTATTTAAATTAGTTATTAAGAAATATTTAAATCAATTAAACTCTAAATCAAACAATTTTAATTACTACAATTAATTTCTGATATGTCAAATACCAAAAGTAATAAAGTAATTAGCACAGCAATTGAATGACTTTCTGAATGATGTAATAAAGAGTTAGGTAGAAAGATAAATTTTTGTCACAAATATTTCTTTTTTCTCTAATTTAGAATAATCTAAAAATTTACAATATAAAATGAAATTCTATTTATCTTCATTCAAATTTGGAAATGATTATGAACAAATTCCAAAAATGCTCAATAAAGGGGCAAGAATTGGTCATATTAATAATTCACGAGATTGGATAGGAGTTAATATAGAAAACAAAGAAAAATCTCTTATTGAAGAAATGAAATTTTTAGAAAATTTAGGACTTTATTGTGAGCACTTGGATTTAAAAGAATACTTTGGGAAAGAGGATGAGTTGAGGTTGAAAATCTTGGAACTTGATGGTATTTGGGTTTGTGGTGGTAATACATTTGTTCTAAGACAAGCTATGAGATTGAGTGGTTTTGATAACATTTTTAAAGAAATAATAAATAGGAAAGATTTTTTCTGGGGTGGTTATAGCGCAGGGATTTGTATTCTTTGCGATTCTTTAAAGTATATCAAACAAGTAGATGATTATAATAATTTTCCTTACAAAGAGATAAATATTCCGATTTTTGAAGGATTGGGTGTTTTTGATTATGCATTATTACCTCATTATAGATCAGATCATGAAGAAAGTGAATTAATAGAAAAGGAAGTTGAGCTTTGTATAAAAAATAAATGGTTATTCAAAGCTATGCAAGATGGTGAAGTAATAATTTTTGAAACTTAATGAAGTTAAGATGTAATTAAATACAAAATATACAAAACCAAAAAATCCGAGCACTTACTCGGATTTTTTTATGCTTAAATATCTAATTATTTCGCTTGTTTATCAATTTCGTTTTGAATGATTTGCCAATCATAAATTTGAAATGTTTTTCCGTTGCTCATGGCAACAAAGAAACCTTTAGGAAATTTAGTTCCAAAATTGAAGTTTATTGCATCAGCTCCGTCACATTCGATAGTAGAAACTGGGATTTTAGCAATTAATTTATGTTCATTAGGATTTGAAGGTTCGCCTTGTCGTTTGTACACATTAAAATAATTTGCTTGTTGATCCGAAATCAAGATGTAACCATCTGTTGCATTGGTTTTGTAAATCGCAATTCCTTCATGATCGCGTTTAAAATCTTTTTGTCCAAAAAATGCAATTTCCTCGTTTCCTTTTTTTGGATCAGCATAATATTTTCTAATTCCAGCTGTTTCGTCAGCATAATAAATAAAGCCTAACTCTTCGTCAACTGCAATGGCTTCAATCTCTTTTTTACCCGAATAATTTCCAAACTTACGCACCAAAGTCGCTTCTATTTTTCCATTATTGTTTTCTAATGCATATTGATGTAGATATTCTCCGTTTGTACCATCTTTACGACCAACGATTGCGTAAAATTTATTGTCTTTGCTTTTGTATAAAGCAATTCCCATTGGGTCGCGTAATGTTTCGTCTTTGAAAACTTCGATTCCGCCATCATCAATCAATTTAAAATCAGGAAGAGAAACTATTCTAATTTTATTGTTTGCCCGTTCGGTAAGCACTGCAATGTCAACCTTTTTTCCATTAAGAGGAAAACCGTACATAACATCCACATTATTTGGACGATTAAGCGGAACGATTTGGTTTACGATTTTACCATTCAAATCATAGGCGTATAAACCGCCCGTTTCTTCTTGTTTATCTGTTCCAATAATTAATGATTTTTCAGGATTCTGATAATTGATCCAAATTGCAGGATCATCAGTATCATTTGGTGTTTGCTCTGTTGTAACAGTTGGTTTTACCGCATTTGTAGGAACTGGAGCCAGTTTAGAGGATTCACAAGAAAATAAAATAGTGAAGAGTGATAATGTGAAGAATATTTTTTTCATAATTGTTTAGAAATCAAATTTTAGACCTAAAGTAAAACGTGGTTGATAATATTCGAGTTGCATTGTTTGACTCGAAACTCCTTGGTAGTAGCGCAAAGGTTGATTTGTTAAATTGTTTGCTTCTGCAAAAATTCGCAATTGATTCGAGAATTTATATGACGCATTTGCATCCAAAAATAATTGTTTGTCATAATAACTATCCTCGAAAGCATTTCCTCCAATTTCGTCTAGATAAGCGGCTGTATAATTAACCGAAACACGTGCAGAAAACTTTTTGTTCTCAAATGCTAACGAACCATTAAACATATGCGGAGCTGTTTTTGGTAAATCAAGATCTTCTCTTAAATCACCATCTTCATTGGTAATTCCTTTCGCTTTCGAATCGGTGTATGTATAGTTAAGATAAATTCCCAAATGTTTGAAAAATTCACCTGGAATAAAATCTAATTGACGTTGAAAAGCTACTTCAAACCCAAATACATTCACGTGATCTCCATTTCTTGCTTGTGTCATTTTCCAGTTTTCTCCAGCAGGAACAGGATTTGCAATGTCAGGAAAAAGCGTTTGGAAATCATTTGTTGTAAATGTATTGTTTTTGTACGTATAGATAAAATCGTTTAACTTTTTGTAAAAGAATCCTCCCGAAACAATTCCAATATTCTCAAAATAATTTTCAGCCATCAAATCATAATTCATGGCGTAGGTCGCTTTCAGATTTGGATTACCAGCAAAAAGCTCTGTATCTTCTTTCAAAACACTTACAAAAGGTGCTAAACTATAATAATTTGGTCGTGCAATACTTGTTGTGAAAGCCGCTCTCAGAATAAAATCATTTGTAAATTTATGTTTCAAAGAAAGACTTGGTAAAACGTTTGTATAATCGTTTTTGTGTTTGATTTCTCCAATCAAATCTTCCTCGTCTTGCACATAATTCCCAGTATAATCTATCGAAGTATTTTCGATACGAACACCAACTATTAAAGATGTTTTAGATGATAAATCTTGATCCCAACGAATATATCCAGCCGAAATATATTCTTTCGCTTTGTAGTTAGAAGCAAGGTATTCAGAAGGTTCCAAGTTTGACTCGAATAGATTTGTATTGTTTAAATCTAAATTTCCCAATTGGTGATTTGAATAAAAATATCCTGCTTGATATTTTTTACCAGCATTGAAACGATTACTTGACCAGTTTACAGGATTTTGAGTACTCAAATTTCCCATTCCATCTATGCTCTCGTACGAATAGAAAATATTTTCGCGCTCTTTGTCTTTCAAACGAAGGCGACCGCCAAAACGTAAACGTCCTTTTTGATTTGAGATAACACTTAACGGAACTCTGAAATTAAGCTTTGCACCAAATTCTGTTTCATCTGTATAATCGTGCTGTTCTGATAACGAACCGACTTTGAATTTTGTCAAATCTTCTGCAGAAGTTGTCGTCACATTAGGGTATTTTGCATCAGATAAATCTTCATTAAACGTAACACCTTTTACACGATAATCAATGTAGCGCTCATTTGGTCTATCTTCGCTTGCTTTTGAGTAAGAAACCGCCCAATCCATATCGATTTTTGGTGATAATAAATGCTCTCCTCGCAACGAAACATTGTAAACGCGTTGATCTTCTAAACGCGCATTTTTATTGCGGTTATTATCAATTCCACCTTTTGTTTCGCGACGTATATTTCCTTTGTAAGTTCCTGTTTTTTCATCAAATTCTAAATCGCGATAAGTTACTCTATAACGGTTTTCTCGGTCGTCACGCCAATTGTAAATAGCAGAAAGATCAATTCTATTGTTTTCATTAAATTGATAATCTGCAGAAAATGAAGCACTTCTTCTTACACGTTGAATATCATATTTACGAATCTGAAATTGTGATAAATAGGTTTTATTTTCATCTTTATCCCAAACAGCTTCGATATTATCCGAACCAAAATTTTGAACTTGATAACTTCCAGAAACAACAACACCTAATTTCTTGTCAAAGAATCTATTTCCATATAAAAAAGCCGAATTATACAAGCCTTTTTCGCGAATTGGCGCATAACCACCAGAAGCCGTTACCGAAATGCGCTCTTTGTTTGGAACAGCTCGCGTAATTAAATTTACAGCTCCACCAATTGCGTCTGCATCCATATCTGGCGTCAAAGTTTTGTTCACCTCGATAGATGAAATCATCTCTGCAGGAATCAAATCCATTTGTACATTTCGGTTATCACCTTCGGCAGACGGAATACGATCTCCATTCAACATAACCGAATTTAACTCAGGTGATAAACCTCTAATGATAATGTTTCTGGCTTCACCTTGATCGTTTTGCATTGTTACTCCAGTCACACGTTTCAACGCATCACCGATGTTAGAATCAGGAAAACGACCAACTTGATCGGAAGAAATAATATTGGTAATATTTCCGTTATTTTTTTGTTGATTCAATGCTTTAGCTTGCCCTTTTAAATAATCTCCAACTACAACAACTTCATACAGTTCGTTGTAACCTGCATTTAAAGAAAAATCAATAACAGCCGTTTTATTTTCGGTAACTTCTATTTGCTTGGAAATGGTTTCGTATCCTAAATAATCAATATAAATGGTATAAACACCAGGTGTAAGATTTAGAAATTGATAATTACCATTTTGATCAGATACGGTATATTTATTCGAATTTTCGATGCGAATTGTAGCTCCAGGTAACGAAAATTGATCGTTAGAATCTACAACTTTTCCTGAAATAACACCACTTTGAGCCAAAACAAATGGACCTAAAATGAATAAGGAGAGTTTTAAAAGATGTTTCATGAGAAATTAATTTCCTCAAAAATACATTTGCTATATATCCTAATTGTTAAATATTTATTATGAAATATTTAACATTTGTAAAGTTGATTTAATTATCATTATGTTTTGATTTATTAATCACTTCAACCATCTAGTATGTAATTGGATATTTTATCTAGCTTTTTACTAATTTTAGATGCGCAGTAATTGTTACTTTTGCATCAAATAAAAACTTCTCATGTCGATTGCTGAATATTTAAAATTCAACCAAAAAATAAATTATAAAAACGAAATATTAGCTGGCTTAACTGTTGCCATGACAATGATTCCTGAATCGCTTTCGTTTGCAATTTTAGCTGGTTTATCACCTTTAATAGGTTTGTATGGTGCATTTATCATGGGAATCGTAACAGCTATTTTCGGAGGAAGACCAGCAATGGTTTCGGGTGGAGCAGGCGCTACCGTTATTACTTTAATTGCTTTGAATGCTACGTATGGTGAGCAATATATTTTTGCTGCGGTTGCTTTAGCAGGAGTTTTTCAGATAGTGGTTGGAGTTTTCAAATTAGGAAGATTTGTTCGTTTAATTCCTCAACCTGTGATGTATGGTTTTCTGAATGGTTTGGCTGTCGTTATTTTTTTGTCACAAATTGAGCAATTCAAATCAACTACAAACGGAATAACGAGTTGGTTGAGCGGTACACCTTTTTACACGATGGTAGGATTGACGCTAATTACAGTTCTGGTAGTTTATTTCTTTCCGAAATTAACGAAAATCATTCCAGCTTCTTTGGTTGCAATTCTTGTAACTTTTCTATTGGTAATTGGATTTAATGTTGATACAAAGACTGTTGGTGACATTGCGAGTATCAAAGGAGAATTACCAAGTTTTCATATTCCGAGTGTTCCTTTTAATTTAGAAACATTGAAAATTATTTTGCCTTATTCGATTATTATGGGGTCGGTTGGATTAATCGAAACTTTGCTAACGCTTACGTTGGTGGATGAGGTGACTGAAACGAAAGGTTCGTCGAATAAAGAATGTTTGGCGCAAGGTGCGGCAAATATTACAAACGGTTTTTTCGGTGGAATGGGAGGTTGCGCAATGATTGCTCAGACGTTTGTTAATTTAGATGCAGGATCTCGCTCGAGATTAGGACCAGCAATTGGCGCAATAACAATCTTGATTATTATTCTAATTGGCGCTCCAGTGATTGAGAAAATTCCAATGGCAGCACTTGTTGGTGTAATGATGATGGTGGCGATTTCGACTTTTAAATGGGGTTTTTTTAAATTAATAACAAAAATGCCAAAATCGGATGTATTTGTGAGTATTTTGGTGGCGATTATCACGATTGTGTTACATAATCTTGCTTTGGCTGTTTTTGTTGGTGTTATTGTTTCAGCATTGGTTTTTGCTTGGGATAATGCAAAACGTATTCGAGCACGAAAAACTGTGGATGAAAATGGACGAAAAATATACGAGATTTATGGACCTCTTTTCTTTGGTTCAACTTCTACTTTTTTAGAAAAATTTGAGATTAATTCTGATCCTAAAGAAATTGTTATAGATTTGAAAGAGAGTAGAATAGTTGATATGAGTGCAATTGAAGCTTTAAATATTATTACATCTAAATATGCACAACAAGATAAAATTGTAATTTTGCGACATTTGAGTAAAGATTCTATTCGATTATTAGAAAATGCAAAAAGCGTAATTGAAGTTAATATCGAAGAAGATCCGACTTACAATGTGATGCCAAAATAAAACAATTAACATATGAATGAAAATGAATTAAACTTTGAGAATTATCAATCAAATCTAAAACGTAAAAATAATGTTATCTTAAGTTTCTATATTGCTTTAGGAACGTCTTTACTATCTTTTTTTGTAGGTATTTATTATTACATAGAATTGGATAAGTTCGTAAATTCTGAGGTAGAGGACATTTCTGTCATAGAAGGGATTTATGGAATTACAGGAATTATGCAAGGGATATCAATTATAGCTACGATGATTTTCTTTGTATTATGGTTTCGTAGAGCGTACGCAAATTTAAAAAGGATTGGTCTTTCTATTGAAAATAATGATAGTATGGCTTTTTGGGGATTTGTAATACCAATTATTAATTTTGTAAAACCTCTAAAAATAGCAAAAGAAATCGATTTGAAATATGATTATTTACTTCATAAATTCAATGAAAATTATCATTCTAATCCAAATAATTATTCAATTTTGACTGCTTGGTGGATAGTATATTGGGTTGATAATATTGTTACTCGAATAGCAACTAAATATAATTTGTCCTCTTTAGAACAAATATTAGATAATCAAAAAATAATGTTGTTTAGCGATGTTGTTAGTTTGATCTCTATTTTGTTGACTATTTTAATGATAAAAACTTTATCTAAATCAGAAAACGAATTAGAACAATATTTAAAATTAGAAGAACTCAACTCAAATAATTTATAAAAAATCAGCTTCTTAGAAGCTGACTTTTTATAAATATCGTTCATTAATCACATTCATATGATGAATGGAATGGCCAGCCATAACATAACCAATTTTCTCAACAGAAAACTCTCGATCACCAACTTTTCCTATTTTGTTTAATGTTTCATCATTAAAAGATTCAAACTGAAAGTAAGTTGCTTTCATCAAATTTGTCCATTCTTTTATCAACTCTTCAGGCTTTCTTTCATTTGCATTCGAAGTCAATACATAGGCATTTTCATCAAAGAAATTCAACGTTTGAGAATCTTCTCTCGCAATATGTTGCGCACGATAAGAAAAAATACGTTCACAATCTATACAATGTTGTATCATTTCTTTGATAGTCCATTTTCCATCTGCGTACGCATAATCCCATTTATCTAATTCTGTTACAATTATTAATGTTTTCTTGATATCAGCAATACGTGTCTGTAAAGCATCTACAACTTCTATTCCATCGTAAATAGAAGTATAATTGTCGTGGTTTATTGTATTCATTTTTCAGTAATTTTTTACAATTTAAGGATAATTTGATGGAGTTATTTTAAGTATTTGTTAAAAATAAACCTTCATTTTTTTGAATTTATTTCCGATTTTAATAAAAAAATACGATTCTTTTAGAAATTTAGAATCTTGTATCTGATAAATTTATTTTCCTGAAAATCGTTGCTAAGTTTGAGTTGGAAAGTAATTTTAAAAACATAGAATATAAGCACATGATTTCTAACTTATCTTACTCAAGTGGGGCATCACAATATCCTCTTTTAGGAGAAACGATTGGCGAAAACTTACGAAATACAGTTGCAAAATATCCGCAGCAAGAGGCTTTGGTTTGCGTTGATCAAAATTATAGAGCGACGTACACAGAGTTTTATTCACAAACTGAACAAATTGCAAAATCATTGATTGCTATTGGTCTGCAAAAAGGTGATCGCGTAGGTATTTGGGCACCAAATCGTGCAGAATGGACGTTGTTACAATATGCAACGGCTCGTGTGGGAATGATTTTGGTTAATTTGAATCCTGCTTATCGCGAAAATGAACTCGAATTTGTATTAAATCAAGCTGAAATTTCTGCTGTTTTTGCTGCTTTAAGTTTCAAAACAAGTGAATATAAAGTGATGTTGAACAATGTAAAAGACAATGCGAAATCACTAAAACATATTATCATTTTTGAAGAAAATTGGGATAATTTCTTGATCGAAGGAGAAGAAATTTCGACTTCAGAAGTTCATCAAATAGAGCAAGCTGTTCAGTTTGATGACGCTGTAAATATTCAGTATACTTCGGGAACAACTGGCTTTCCAAAAGGAGTAACGTTAACGCATCATAATTTATTGAACAATGGATTTTTTATCGGTGTTCGATTAAATTATACACATCGTGATCGTGTTTGTATTCCTGTTCCGTTTTATCATTGTTTTGGAATGGTGATCGGCAATATGGCGTGTACTTCTCATGGCGCTTGTATGGTGATTCCTTCGGATAGTTTTGATCCTGCAAAGACTTTAAATGCAGTCGAAATGGAAAAATGTACATCGCTATATGGAGTTCCGACTATGTTTATTGCGGAATTAGAATTACCAAATTTTGATCGTTTTGATTTAACATCTTTGAGAACAGGTGTAATGGCTGGATCGCCTTGTCCGATTGAAATCATGAAGAAAGTGCAAGCTAAAATGAATATGAAAGAAGTTTCAATTTGTTATGGAATGACAGAAACTTCGCCAGTTTCTACACAAACCATTATCGGAACGCCTTTAGAAAAGCAAGTTTCGACGGTTGGAACGGTTCAAGACCATTTAGAAATTAAGATTATTGATCCGCAAACAGGAGATATTTTACCTCGCGGAATTGCTGGTGAATTTTGTACAAGAGGTTATTCGGTCATGCAAAAATATTGGAACAATCCAGAAGCAACTGCGCAAGTTATTGACGAAAATAATTGGTTGCATACTGGTGATTTAGCGACAATGGATGTAGATGGATACATCAACATTACGGGACGCATTAAAGATATTATCATTAGAGGAGGAGAAAATATTTCACCAAAAGAGATTGAAGATTTTTTGTACGAACATGAATCAATTTCTGATGTTCAAATTATTGGTGTTCCAAGTATCAAATACGGAGAAGAGGTAATGGCTTGGGTGAAAGTGAAAGATGGAATTACTGTAACCGAAGACGAATTGAAGGCTTATTGTTTATCCATCGCTCATTTCAAACGTCCTAAATATTGGAAATTTGTACAAGAATTTCCAATGACCATTTCAGGAAAAATTCGAAAAATAGAAATGAGAGAAGTTTCTATAAAAGAATTAGGTTTAGAAAATGCACGAAAAGTGAAAACATCTTAAAAAAAGTATTAAAATCTATATCAAAAGTAGACTCAAAAATAATAATTTCAATTATCTTTGAGTCTATTTTAATTTATAAAAATAAACGATCTAAACGATGTCAAATATCTTATTAATCGAAGATGAACAGGCAATCCGCAACGTTTTGAAAAGCATTTTAATGGACGAAAATCCTAAATGGAATGTGGATGAAGCTGAAAACGGAGCTGTTGGGCTTGAAAAAATAAAAGAAAAAGAATACGACTTAATTATAAGTGATATAAAAATGCCATTGAAAGATGGAATGGAAGTTTTATCGGAAGCGATGGAATACAATCCTGATTTAACAATGGTGATGATAACGGGGCACGGAGATGTTGATTTGGCTGTAGATGCGATCAAAAAAGGTGCGTACGATTTTATTTCAAAACCGCCAGATCTTAATAAATTATTGACGACTGTTCGCAATGCTTTAGACCGTAAATCGTTAATGTCTTCAAATAAAGAATTGAAGAAAGAAAATAAAGCTTTAAAGAAAAAAGTTGCGAAGAAATATGAAATGATTGGCGACGCTCCTGCTATTGCAGAAGTGAAACAAATTATAGATAAAGTGGCTGCTACAGACGCTCGTGTATTGATTCTTGGCCCAAATGGAACAGGGAAAGAGTTGGTTGCACATCATTTACACGAGAAAAGTGATCGTAATGTAAAACCTTTGGTTGAAGTAAACTGTGCGGCAATTCCAGCTGAATTAATCGAAAGTGAATTATTTGGTCACGTGAAAGGATCGTTTACTGGAGCCGTTAAAGACAAACAAGGTAAGTTTGAATTGGCAAACGAAGGAACAATTTTCTTAGATGAAATAGGGGATATGAGTCTTTCTGCTCAAGCAAAAGTTTTGCGCGCGCTACAAGAAGGAAAAGTTTCTCCAGTTGGTTCTGAGAAAGAAATTAATGTGAATGTTCGTGTGATTGCGGCAACAAATAAAGACTTACGAAAAGAGATTGAAGAAAGTCGTTTTCGCGAGGATTTATACCATCGTTTAGCGGTAATTATTATTAATGTTCCGGCACTTAATGATCGTAAGGATGATATTCCTGCTTTGGTTGAACATTTTATTACAGATACATCAAGTCAAAAATCTTTTGATAATTCAGCTTATGAAGCTTTGAAAGAATTAGATTGGTCAGGAAATATTCGTGAGTTAAGAAATGTTGTTGAACGTTTATTGATTTTGGGCGACAATCCAATTTCGAGAAAAGATGTTGAACAATTCGTGAAAAAATAATTCATCTCAGATGAAAAAGATTTTCTTTTTGCTATTTATCAGTCAACTCTTTTTATTTTCATGTAAAAAGGATAATGTAGAAGTGGATAAAAGTTCGGATGGTTTGTCGCATGAAGATGTATTATCTTTAGAGAAAAATTCTGTTTTTACGAGCGAAACGCTTATTTACAAAGGAGTTTTTGAAGGAAAATATTTTGGAGATAAAATCGTTTTGAAATTAGCAGATGACAAATTTACTGCTGAATATAAAGGTCAATCTTATGATGGAGAATTGTTCAAAAAGGATGATGGATCGTTGATGGAAATCGATTCAAAAAAGAAAAAATTACCTTTTCAATTTTTACGTTGGTCAGACAATTCGGAGATTATGATTCTCAATGAAGATGGAATGGCTGATGATAATGGTGAAAATTATTTAACAAGAATTTCAGACAAATGAAAATAAAATTTACGTGGATTTTAAGTCTTATTGCAATTACTTTTTTAGTAAGTTGTAATTCTTCTTCAGCCAGTAAAAATGATGAATTAGGAAAACGTTTTTTCGAAAATTATTCATCTCGAAAAGATTATAAAAAAATGTTATCTTTTTACAATGATAGTTTGGTATATGAAAATGTTGCGCAATATTCGGGAGGTTCTACGGTAGATCCGCGTTATTTATTGAATGATATTATTCGTTGGAGTGATCAAACGATGCAATATGAAAACAATAAATTATTGAAAGTTAATGAATTATTTTCTAACGATTCGATGATTATTGCAAACGGAGAATTTTCGCCTTATACATACAATGGAATGAAATTTCCAGCGATGAAATTCACGACATATTTGTATTTAGATCAAAATTCGAAAATCAAAAAACAAGTCGATTGGTTCAATTATCCGATTGAGGATATTATCGAGTTGTATCAATTGCAACAAGGTCAAGACAAAATAAAATTAGATAAACAATAGTTTTAGTAAATCCAGTTAGAGTTTTTAACTGGATTTTTTTATTTTTAGATATGATAAGAATTGCTAGAGAAAATGATATTGCTGAATTGAAAAGAATGATGATAAAATTGTTACAACATCATCAAGAGTTTAATGCATTATATCAAATAGATTTGACTTACAAACATGATATAGATGATTTTTTCAAGGGAATTTTAGAACAACAAAACATAAAAGTATTTGTAACTGAAATAGAAAATAAGTTGGCGGGATATATTATTTGTTCGAAACATCTTCGTCCGAAATACTTTGCGATAAAATCAAAAGGAAGAATAGATTCTTTATATGTCGATGCAAATTATCGCAATCAAAATATCGCTTCTAAATTGGTTGAAGAAGCGATAAATTTCTTGAACGATCAAACTTATATTGAATTAGAATTTACAGCTGAAAATCAATCTGCAAAAGGCTTTTGGTTGAAAAATGGTTTTCAAATTTTGAATCATCAATGTATTTTGAAATTGAATTAATTACAAGAAAAAAGCCATTGTACAAACCATCAAAGCTGTAATTCCTGTATAAAAAAGTCCCATAATTACAATATAACCCAACTTGCGATGAATCGTTGAAAATTTTCCTGGCAATTGTCTCTTTTTATTTTGATTTTTCGATTTGAAAATTGTAAAAGCCCAAAAAATATACGTTAAAACAGCACCAATAATATGTGCCCAAAGTGTAGTATGAAAAAACGTTGTCGCTAAATATGGACTCACTTTTACCAAACTACCAGAACCTCCAGAAAAACGAATTGTCAATTCCAATAAAATAACGCCTGTAACACAAGCATAAAATAAGTTTTTTTGAACTTTTATATGTTGCTCATATTTTCCTTGTTTTACTAATTTTACCGCATACAAAGCAATGAAAGGAGCAAATATTGATAAAATTAACATGCCGTAAACGACGATTTGACTAATTGACATCATGAAATAATTTTTATTCAAAAGTATTTGTCACAGCGGAATTGAACAATTTTTTTAGACGAACTGCAAATTTTTCACGACCAAATTAGTTCACTTTCCAAAAGCTTTTTCGTTACTTCGCTAAAAGTTTTGAAGATGCAAGATTTCGTGAAAAAATATCCACTTGTTTTCCACTTATTGGGATGGATCGGAATTGCATTTATCTTTTTCATCATTTTTCCGCTTACCTATCGCATCAATTTACCACTAGAACACTACGTTTATCACGCTATTTTACTTGTCTTTTTAATGATATTGTATTATTTGAATGTAGGTTTTTTATTGCCAAAAATTAGTTGGAGAAAAAACGGCGTTTTGTATATTTTAACGTTAATAATTTTGACTATTTTTCTGATTCTTGTGATGAATCAAGTAGAAGAAATGTTACAACTAAATCAAAAACTTCATCAAATATTACATCCAAATCAGCCAACAAATGCGAAGCAAAATTCATTTTTCATTTCGATTTATATTTCAATTTTTGCTTTAATTATTTTCGCGATTGGAATTTCATCTCATTTGATTAAAAATTGGAACAAAGAAGAAAAGAAAAAACTTCTGTTGAAAGAAGAAAAAACCAAAGCAGAGTTAAGTGTTTTGAAAGCACAAATTAATCCACATTTCTTTTTCAATACATTAAATACGATTCATTCGTTAACTTATTTTGAAGTTGAGAAGTCGAGAATTGCAATTCAGAAAATGGCTAAAATGATGCGTTTTGTGTTGAATGAAGAGCAAAATGATAAAGTTTTGCTGAAAGATGAAATTAGTTTTATCGAGAATTATATTGATTTGATGCGTTTTCGGATTCCAGAAAATGTAACGTTAAAAGTTGAGATTTCTACTTCTGAAAATGAATTAGAAATTGCGCCAATGATATTGTTGACATTTATAGAAAATGCTTTTCAATATGGAATTTCAACGACGAAAGATTGTGAAATTTGTTTGAAGATTAATGTTGAAAAAGGATTATTAATTTTAGAAACAACAAATGAAATCTTTGAAAATAAACGCGTTAATCGTTCTAAAAATATAGGAATTCAAAATACGATAAAACGTTTAGAAATTATATATTCATCAAATTATGAATATGTAGTGAAGATAGAATCAAATGTTTACAACTGTTTACTAAAAATTAAGTTGAAATGAAATTAACCTGTATAGCGATTGATGATGAGCCTTTAGCGTTGAAATTATTAGCGAATTTCATTCGTCATTCTAATGATTTAGAGTTGCTTTCGAGTTTTAATTCTTCTCAATCTGCCCAATTATTTCTTCTTGAAAATCAAGTTGATTGTATTTTTTTGGATATTGAAATGCCCGAGTTAAATGGAATTGATTTTGTTAAATCGTTGTCAGAAAATAATGTAAAAACGTCAATTGTTTTTGTGTCTGCTTATAGCAATTATGCAATAGAAGGTTTTAAAGTTTCGGCAACAGATTTTTTGCTTAAACCTTATAGTTTTGAAGATTTCGAAAGAACAGTTTCTAAAATAAAACATCAAAAAAATCTAGAAAATTTATTGAAACAAAACGATGATATTTTTATTAAAATTGATGCAAAGCAAGTAAAAATAAAGCTTTCGTCTATTTTGTATATCGAAAGTATGAAAGATTATTTGAAAATATATTCCGAAGATAAGGAATTACCATATATTCCGTTGATGACACTGAAAAAAATCAAAGAAAATTTACCTGAAAATTTCATTCAGATTAATCGTTCGCATATTATCAATTTCAACAAAGTGAATTCTTTTGGTAAAAATCACTTAATCATAGGAAAGAAAGAGTTTAGCTTATCAGAGAAATATAAACCTGAATTTGAGAAGTATATCAAATAAAAAAGCTCCAAAATTTTGGAGCTTATAATTATTATTTAACTATTATTGTTCTGAGTTAAAGTAGACTTTATAATAATACATTTTCTTTTCTTCATCAAAACCGCGTTCCAAATATTCTTCGGCTGCATCTGGATTTGTCAAATCTAATTTGATATTAATTTTTGTATCTAATTTAATTTCACTTTTAATTTTCTTTGATTCTTTCATCAAAGTTGGAACTGAAACTTCAAACGCTTCCACAAATTCAACACGATTATTTTCGCTATAATCTTTCTTATATTCTTTAAATTCGTCAATAATTTCGAAAGGTTTCAAGACTTGATCTTCAAAAATTTCATTTGTTACAACTTCATTTGAATTCAATACATTTATCGAATTTGAGATAAATTCTGCTTGTTGTTTTTTGTCCGTTTTATCCAAAAGAAAATCATTCGAGAAATCTGTAATCAACTCCATATATTTCTTCGTATGGTAATTGTTATCCTTAATCAAATCAATTTCCAAGAAATTTTTCTTCCAATATTCTGACTCCACATTTTTATCATCGATAGAGTAGACACGGAAACCTTCGTCGCGATAAGCATCAAGAATAAGACAGGCTTTGTCGATTCCTTCTAACTTATAACCTTTCCAAATGTTGTAATCTAAACCACGTGATTCGTCGAAACGTAAGAATTTTTTCTTATTCTCTAATTTATAAATTCCAATTCCACGACAAGGAATTCCGTCGAACATCATATTCTCGAAAAGCGCAATAAAAACTTCACCACTTTTGATCTGCGGATGCAATGATTTTTCGTATAAATGACTTAAAACTTCTTGCGAAAAATCGATAAAATCTGTTTCTTCATCAAACATTTGCTTGCATTGATTATACAAAACATTAAATTCTAACTTTTCTGTATAATGCGTGAAACGATTAATTTCGAGCGTTTTTTTGAAAGGACTTAATAAGAAAGGAACCAATTGTTCTTCCTTAGATTCGTCGTATTCTAGTGTTTTATCGGCAAAAATGTTAGCTTCTTCTCGAACTTTATGTCCAACTTTTTGTAAACTAATAAAGGCGATGTAAGCATTTTTAACGTCAATCATTTTATATAATTTCTTAAAAACAAAAGTAATCAATTCACAAATCAATACAAACGATGTCAGGAATAAAAATATTTAACAAAATTGTCAAACAAAATTGTTAATTCAATTCATTGAATTTGAATATCTTATAAATTATTTTGATTATTATAACATTTTCTATGGTTTAAACTTATAATTATG
Organism: Empedobacter sp. UBA7248; assembly: GCF_002472945.1. Lineage (NCBI taxonomy): Bacteria > Pseudomonadati > Bacteroidota > Flavobacteriia > Flavobacteriales > Weeksellaceae > Empedobacter > Empedobacter sp. UBA7248. The sequence continues at coordinate 124,321 of NZ_DKSU01000005.1, forward strand.
GCACGGAAATAGTATTAGGAGAAATGTCTTAATTTATTAAAAAGTTGGATGATGAAAAAAATTAGATTTACACTTTTAGGAGTAGCTTTTACAGCCATGTTAGCTGTTGGTGTAAATGCTCAAGATAGAGGTCAAAGAGGTGGCGAGAGAAGTTCTTCTTCAAGAGAAGCAACTTCAAGAAGTCAAGGGAATGGACGCTCTGAAATGGCTAGAACAGAAAATAGAACTAGTCGTATTGAAGGAAATAGAACAGAAAGAATAGATCGAGGTAATTCTACGAATGAATCTTGGAAAAATTCTACAAATAGAACAGAACGTGAAACGAGTACACGTATAGATAGAAACAATACAGCGATTGTAAGTAGTAGACCAAGTTCTAATAAAGATTGGAATAATAGTAGAAATAACAGAGAAAATAACCAAGGTAATCAAGGTAATAGATCTGAGAGTTTAAAAAACAGAGATTTCTACAACAATCCAGTTCGTATAAATTCTAGCTCATACAACAGAGGAAACCGACCAGTTTCTAATGTGAATGTAAAAAATTATAACAAGTATTCGTATAACAGTTATAACTTCTACGGAAACAACGGTATTTACTATCGTCCTTATAACAATGGATATGTGAGATATATGCCATATGTAGGATTTAGAATTAATATTTTACCAGTAGGTTATGTAACAATTAATATTGGTAATAGAAATGCATATTATTTCTACGAAGGAGTTTATTACAGCCCTAATAGAAATTATTATGAAGTAGTTCAAGCTCCTCTAGGTGCTATTGTATATGCGTTACCAGCAGGATATGAAAGAGTAGATTATGGAGGAGAATATCTGTACGAATTTGGAGGTGTTTTATACCAAAAAATTTACAACAGAGGAACAAGAGCTTATCAAGTAGTAGGTTATTTAGATTAGTATAGGTTTTAGTAGTTAAGTAAAAGCCCAAACAGATTATCTGTTTGGGCTTTTCATTTGTAGCGAAGAGCAGAATCGAACTGCCGACCTCAGGGTTATGAATCCTGCGCTCTAACCATCTGAGCTACCTCGCCTAAATTTTAATTTTTGCAAAGGTAATTTTTTTTTGATTTTATAACAAAACTTATTTTGATTTTCTTTGGTAGATACAATTCATTTTATATCTTGCGACTTCAATAAAATAGAATTATGCCAAAAAAGAAATATCAAGTAGAATTTTCAATCAAGTCTTCACCGTCTTTGCTATATAACTATATTTCAAACCCTTCAGGTTTATCAGAATGGTTTGCAGATAACGTAAATTCTCGTGGAGAAAAATATACTTTTATTTGGGATGGACACGAAGAATCTGCATTTTTGATGAAATCTAAGCAAGATGGATACGTGCGCTTTCAATGGGAATATGATGAAGACACAAAATATTTCTTCGAATTAACAATTGTAGAAGACGATTTAACGAACGATGTATCATTAGTTATTACAGATTTTGCTGATGAAGACGAAGTAGAAGAATCAAAACAATTGTGGGAAAGTCAAATTGAAGATCTTAAAAAAATCTTAGGATCTGTTTAAAATCTATTATTTTGAAAATTAACTTAGGTGGCGTTATTGTCGAAAAAGCAAATGCAGAAATAGGAATTCAGAACAGAGCTTTTCGTAATGGTGATGCTGTAAAAGAAATTTTACGATTTGTAAATGGTGAAATTATTGATTGGGAAGATCATTATTTCAATCTAATGGCTGCTATGCGTATTTACCGCATGAATATTCCGTTGGATTTTACACCAGAATTTTTTCAAGAACAAATCAATTTATTAGCAGAAGTAAATCAGACCAAGTCAGGAAAAGTAGATTTTTTTGCTTTCAGAAATGATGAGGAAGATTATCTAAAAGCATCCATCAATTATTTGATTTCTATCGAAAATAGTGAAAATGGTTGGGAGTTTTTACAAGCTGAAAACGAGATTGATGTTTATAAAGATTATGCGATCAATACGGCATTTTACTCACTTGTGAATACGTATCGTCCAGAAGAAAATATTGCAGAAATCTATCGTTTAGAGAATGATTATGCTGATATTATTTTGCTAAATGCAAACAAAAAAATGGCACGTTCTTTACGAGGAAATATTTTTGTGGTGAATGGAGAAACGATTCGTACGCCGAAAAAAGAAGAAGGTGTTATTACAAGTGTTTTGAGAAATAATTTCATTACAAAAATTAATAAAGCTGAAGAATTTAAAGTAGAAGAAGTCGAAATTTTTCCATTCGAAATTCAGAAAGCCGAAGAAGTTTTCATTTTGATTGATGGAGTTGGAATTTTACCAATTACCAAAAATCGTAAAAAAGAATACACTTTAGACAAAACAAAATCGATTTTTAAGTATTTATAATCGATTAATTCATAGAAGGATCAGCGGGGGTGTTTAGCCAAATTAAGTTTTCACCTCCAAGCTGTTTCATTAATTTTTTCCACAAATCAGCATCCCAACGCTCAAAAATATCAAAATCCAAATCTGTTACAGCCCAAGAATTATCGTTTAATTCATCTATGATTTGTTTTGGCGCCCAACCACAATATCCAATAAAAAACTTGATTTCTTCTTGCGTGATCAAATTCTGATTTACTGCATCGCGAACATCTTCATACACGCCAGACCAATATAAATTGTCAGCAATTTTTTCGCTATTTCTGATTAAATCAGGTCGTTTGTGAATATAATAGATATTTTCTTTATCGACAGGTCCACCTTCAAAAACAATAGAAGCAGATTCTATTTCAGATACAAAAATACTAATCGGAATATGAGAAGAATGATTAAGAATAAAACCAATACTTCCAGATTCTAAGTGTTCTGTAATCAAAATAACACTTCGCTGAAAAATATCGTTACTTAATGTAGGTTTTGCAACCAAAATAGCTCCTTTTTTTATACTTTTGATAGACATTTTTGTTTCGGTTTTATTGAGTAAAATCTTAACGAAATATACAATTAGCTGTTTAAAAATATAAAATAATCATTAATGAAACAAGATTTAAGTTATAAAAGAAAAGTTTACGAAAAACAGTCGATGAATTTTGATTCGTTAAGAGAAAATCCGATCGAACAATTTCGTGATTGGTTTCTGCAAGCGGAAGAATCGGATGGAGTAGATGAAGCAAATGCGATGTCTGTTGCGACGATTGGTGAAGATGGTTTTCCGAGAACTCGCGTTGTTTTATTGAAAAGATATACGGACGAAGGTTTTATTTTTTATACGAATTATAACAGCCAGAAAGGAAAAGCTTTGTTAGAAAATCCGAATGTTTGTTTGTCGTTTTTTTGGCCATTTCTCGAAAGACAGATTATTATAAAAGGTGTAGCAGAAAAAACATCGGATAATAATTCGGATGGATATTTCGAAACGCGTCCAAGAAGTAGCCAGTTAGGCGCTTGGATTTCGGCACAAAGTTCTGTGATTGATGAGCACGAAGATTTAGCAGCAGAAGAATTAGAATTAGAGAAAAAATATGAGGGAAAAGAAATTCCGCGCCCAGAACATTGGGGAGGTTTCTTGATTCGCCCCACGGAAATAGAGTTTTGGCAAGGACGTCCAAGTCGTTTACACGATAGAGTTCGTTATGTTTTACAAGACGATTTTGATTGGAAAAAAGAGCGTTTAGCTCCTTAAAATATAAAACAAAAGCCTCTAATTAAGAGGCTTTTGTTTTTGATGTATAGTCTAACAATGGTTCGTATTCTTTTAGAAAAGCAGATTTTTTTTGAAACAATAAATTATTTGAAACTTGATCTACAAAGTATAAATTTTCAATCAAATTCTCGAAAGCATTGTTGTTATAACCTGTAGAGTCAAAAAAGAAAATCCAATCTTCATCTATAAAATATTGCGCATTTTCAATTTCTCGAATTGTTATTTTTTCCTTTGCGATTTCACTTTGTAGAATATCTTTTGTTACATTTTTTAGTTGTTCTACTTGATCATTCAGAACTGTTAATGCCTCAATTCTTAGTTTTTCGTGAATAGGTTTTGTAGCAAAATTAATATGAGTTCTAATTTCATTTACCAATTGAATATTCGCTGATAAATCTGCTTCAACTTTGATACAATCTTCTAATAAAATAGATTTTTGTTCATCTAAATTAGATCTGAAGAATATTTTAATATTATCTAAATATTCAGAAAACTCAACTTCTTTTTCCTTATTTATTTGCTCCAATTCTTCTTTAACTTTCAGTACATCTTGTTTTTTATTGTAAACAACATTGTTGTATTTGAATGGTTGCGGCTTTTTTTGACTGGAAAAAAAATCTAATTGCAATAAATCAATTTGTAAAGCTAAATATTGTTTAGCAACTATAATATTTTCATCCGAAAACAATTCATTCGTAGGAATATTTTGTTGTTTATCCGTTAAATCAGCTTTTTTAATTCGATCAAAAGGTAAATCATAATTTGAAAAAAAATGATTGTAAACTTTAGGGTAATTGTATTTATTATGAATGGTTTTAAACGTTTCAATAAATTCTGAATTGTCTATTTCATTGACACGATATAAATTTAATTGAAAGAAAAAATTGAATGTAAATTCTTCTTCAAATTCATTATTTTTTTGAAGTAAAGTAATGGCTTTTGGAGATTTATCTATCTCAGAATGATGATCTGTAGACGCTATATTTGCCAAACGTTTGTCCATTTCTGGATGCGTCGACCATAAATCTTCAAATTGTAGTAAAGAATGATTTTGATTAAATTCATTAATTCCAACAATTGCTAAATTATTTTCTAAAGAAAGTTCATAATCATCGATATAAAAATCAACTAATTGATTCATATTTTGATAAATATTAGTCGAAAACTTTTTATCATCTTGTAAACTTGTATAAAAATTGGCTAATTCTTGGTAAACAAATTGATATAATTCTATTCTCAATAATGGTTTACTCATCGTTTCAATTCCTACAACATTTGTTGCAATTTGATCAGCATGAAATTCCATTTCTCGACTTAATTTTAGATAATTAAATTCTAATTTTTTGTGAATTATTTTCAAAATAGATTCAATCATTTTATTGTAAGCAACAGCGCCCATCGAGATAAAACCAACAATTCCATTAATTTGACCTAAATTATCGACATCAAATCTCAAGGTTTGATTACTGTATAAAATATCTTCCATAATTTTGGTCGCATTCCCAACATGACTACCAATTGTCATTGATTTTTGAGAAAAATGCCCAAATTCGTGTGCAATAATCCCTTTTAATTCATTTTGAGAAATACCATGAAGCAAACCAATACCAATCGACAAATTTTTTCTCGTTGGAAAAACTAAACTTTGCAAATTGTTCGAGTAGGAAACATATGCATTTACATCATCAATAATAAATACTTTTTTTGGATGTTTTGTGCCAACTTTATCTGCGGTTTCTTTTATTAATTTGAATAATTCTGGTTGATCTGTTTCAAAAATTTCAATTCCATTTGTAGCTGTTTTTTTGAAAATATTTAGAATAAATTTAATGTTATAGTAAACGATTAAACCTCCTAAAGCCAACAGTCCCAAACCTAAAAAGATGGTAATCCACATTGGTTTGGCAATGACGATAGCGATTCCTCCACAAACACAAATTATAAAAATAATGATGCTCAAAATTGTAGAAAAGAAAAGAGTAATCAAGAAAAGAGCAATCCAAACTGCCGATTTTTTTTGCGCCTTTTTGTACGTTTCAGAAACGTTTATTTTAAAAGAATTCATAGTGTTATTTAAAGTTTCGAATATAAAAAAACCTGATGAAATTTCATCAGGTTTTTTCTATATCATTTTATTGTTGATTATTTATTAAACTCTTGCGCAGTTTTACGAATAATCGTTAAACATTCGTGTAACTGTTCTTCGTTCATCACTAAAGGAGGAGCGAAACGAATGATGTTTCCGTGCGTAGGTTTGGCTAATAATCCGTTGTCTTTCATTGCAACACAGAAATTCCATGCTGTTTCAGATTCTGGTGTATCGTTGATTAAAATTGCATTTAATAAACCTTTTCCACGAACTGATTTGAATAACGAAAATTCTTCTGCCATTTTTGTGATTTCTGCTCTAAAAATTTGCCCTAATTTTTCAGAATTTTCAGCTAATTTTTCGTCCAAAACAACTTGCAAAGCTTCTGTTGCAACAGCCGCAGCTAATGGATTTCCTCCATAAGTAGAACCGTGTTGTCCTGGTTTGATCACATTCATGATTTCATCATTTGCTAAAACTGCAGAAACTGGATAAGCTCCACCCGAAACGGCTTTACCTAAGATTAAAACATCGGCATCAATATTTTCGTGATCGATTGCTAACATTTTTCCTGTACGTGCAATTCCTGTTTGAATTTCGTCTGCGATAAACAAAACATTATGTTGTTTACATAATTCTTCACAAGCTTTCAAATATCCTTCAGAAGGCACATTAACACCAGCTTCTCCTTGAATTGGTTCTACTAAGAATCCACAAATTTTATCTGCTTTTTCTTCTAAAATTTGTTTTAGAGCTTCAATATCATTGTATTCTACAGCTTCAAAACCACTTGTGTAAGGATTAAAGTTTTTGCGTGCATCTTCATCATTCGAGAAAGAAATAATAGTAGTTGTACGACCATGGAAATTGTCTTTACAAACTACAATAATCGCTTCACCAGCTGGAATTCCTTTCTTTTCGTAACCCCATTTACGAGCAATTTTTAGCGCTGTTTCTACAGCTTCTGCACCCGTATTCATTGGTAATACTTTATCGAAACCGAATAATTCTGTGATAAACTTTTCGTATTTTCCTAATTCCGCATTATAAAAAGCACGAGAAGTTAACGTCAATTTTTCGGCTTGATCTTTCAACGCTTTGATGATTCGAGGATGACAGTGACCTTGATTAACAGCTGAATAAGCTGATAAAAAGTCGAAATATTTTTTCCCATCAACATCCCAAACGTAAACACCTTCACCTTTTTCCAATACAACTGGAAGCGGATGATAGTTATGCGCTCCGTATTTTTCTTCTAATGCAATTAATTCTGCTGATTTTTCCATGTAATGATTTGTTTTTGTTTGTTCGTAATATTTTATAAAAAAACCGACAAATAATGGTCGGTTCTATTTCGTTTCTAAATTTTTCTCAATTAATTGAATATCTTTTCCAAAGAATTTTTTTGCCACTTTTATAATATTATCTGTATTATCAGAAATATAAAAAGTATAGTTTGCAATAGCATCTTTAGCAGCCAATTTACCTTCTTTTGCTAATTGATAAATCACTTGATTCACGACAATTAAAGGCGAATTTACAATGTCAACTTTTCCTTCAAACACTTGATTGATTTCTTTTTCTAGATGTGTATAATGTGTACATCCCAAAATAATCGAATCAATTCCTTCTAATTTTTTGTTCAACAAATAGGTTTCTAAAACTGCTTTAGAAATCGTAGAATTTGTAAAACCTTCTTCGATAACAGGAACTAGGAGCGGAGTTGCCATTTCAATAACCGTAATATGTTTATTTCTACGACGAATTGCTTTTTTGTAAGCGCCCGAATTTACAGTTGCTTTTGTTGCAATAACACCAATTTTTTCTCTTAATTCAAACGAAACTTTCTCTGCAACTGGCGAAATAACATCGATAACAGGAACATCTTTTCCTGCAGCTTCTCTAATTTCTTTCAACGAATTAGCCGTTGCAGAATTACATGCAACTAAAATCGCTTTACAATTATTGTCTATTAAAAAATTAGTAATGTCTACCGAAAATTGTGTAATCGCTTCTTTCGATTTTTCTCCGTAAGGCAAATTTTGAGTATCGCCAAAATAGATCAAACTTTCGTTTGGTAGCAGACGTTTTATTTCTTTTGCAAACGTCAAACCGCCAACTCCAGAGTCGAAAACACCAATTGGTCTGTTATCATTCATATCGCAAATTTAACAAATTAATCGATGTAAAATAATCTAGAAGCAATTCCGTCTGCGAAAAATTTTGCTTCGGGTTTCAAAATAATTTTATTTTCTTTCTTTTCGACTAAATTTTCGTTGATTAATTGATTGAGTTCTTGATAAAAAGAATTCACTAATGGTTGAGGAAATTCTGAATTAATTCGATTTAAATCTATTCCATAAATTGTTCTCAATCCAATCATTATCATTTCATTAAATTGTTCTACTTCATTCAAAACTTCAATTTCTTGAGGTAGCTTATTTTCGTTGATAGTTTGTATATATTTTGAATTATTTGCAATGTTCCAAGCACGAGTTTTTCCGTTGTAAGAATGTGCAGAAGGTCCAATTCCTAAATAATGAATTCCTTTCCAATAATTAGAATTGTGCAAAGAAAAATAGTCTTCTTTTCCGAAATTGGAGATTTCATATTGAATAAAATCATTCGAAGTTAAAGTGTCTACTAAAAGTTGAAATTGTTCGTTTTGACGATCTTCATCAACTGGTTTTGTGATTCCTTTTTTGATCTGATGATCTAAAATTGTTTTTTCTTCGACTGTCAAGGCATAAGAAGAAATATGTGGAACATTTAGCTCAATTGCTTTTTGCAAATTTTGTTTCCACATTTCGTTGGTTGTGGTTGTAGAACCATAAATCAAATCAATAGTTATATTTTCGAAACCAAAATCTTGCGCCAATTTTATAGAAGTTTCAGCTTCTTGTGCATTATGTGCACGATTCATCAATTTCAAATCTTCTTCAAAAAATGATTGAACACCAATCGAAAAACGATTAATCGGAGTTGATTTTAAGAAATTAAGTTTTTCATTGTTCAAATCATCGGGATTTGCTTCTAGTGTAATTTCTTTTAAATTTTTGGTCGAATAATTTTTATAAATCGTTTCGAAAATACTTTCTAATTCAGTTTCGGATAGGATAGAAGGTGTTCCTCCTCCAAAATAAATCGTTTCTAAAGGTGTTGAAATTTCATTTTTTCTGATCTCAAGTTCTTTATTAATTGCTTGAATTAAATTTGATTTATGTTGAAGATTAGTTGAAAAATGAAAGTCGCAATAGCTGCATTTTTGTTTACAAAACGGGATATGAATATAAATTCCTGCCAAAATATTATGATTTGAGACAAAATTATAATGAAATTATAGGCTAAAAAAATTGTTATAAAAAAAAACTAAAAATTAATATTGGTTTTGTAAATAAATCTTATATCTTTATCAACGAAAATAAAATACTATGAATAAAGGAACTGTAAAATTCTTTAATGAAGAAAAAGGATACGGATTTATTAAAGATGACGAATCAGGAAAAGAGTACTTCGTACACGTTTCTGGTTTAACAGACAAAGTAGCTCAAAACGATAAAGTATCTTTTGACTTAGAACAAGGAAAAAAAGGCATCAACGCCGTTAATGTGAAAGTAATCTAATTAATATATTATCTCAACATATTTCTTGTAAGCGACCTGTTTAGGTCGCTTTTTTTATTCTTTGATTTCGTCACTATTTTGATAAAATTCTGCATCACGAAGCAATTCATTTACGAAATGATATAATCTTCCCAATTGATATTTTGCCAAATAATGACCATATAAACTCGCTAAATAAGTACCTAAAGCCATCAATAAGGCAACAGGAATACTCCAAATCCATATACTATTTCCTTGTACAATATATTCGGAAACCGCATAAGAGCCTAATGTGATAAAAATAGCTCCACTCAAACCATACAAAAATGCGAAAAATGTCCAAACATTAGAAGGCGGACCAATAATTCCTCTTACAACCAAATAATCAGGATGATCATCATCATCTTCAATTCTGATTTGCAATTGCGGATGCCAATATTTATCCTTGTCTTTTCTGACACGAATCATCGCAACTTCTTGATTGGCATAACCTCCGTATTCGGTAGAATTAGTTTCAAGATGTTTTTTGATTAAATCAATAAATTCTTGTTTTGATAAATGTGTAAAAACCTTAAATCGTGGTCGGCTTAAAAGAGATTTAATTGGAACTTTTTGGCTCATATTCTATTACTTTCTTTAAATTTACAATAAATCTTTAGATTATGACAAAAATCATTTCTGATACTTATGAGAAAATTTATGAAATAGTTCGTCAAATTCCCGAAGGACGTGTTTCTACTTATGGATTGATTGCAAAATATATAGGTGAAAAATTTTCGGCTCGCGTGGTTGGTTATGCAATGAATCATGCACATAATAGAGAAGATGTTCCTGCGCATCGCGTTGTAAACAGAAATGGTTTGTTAACTGGAAAACATCATTTTAATCCTTCGAGTTTGATGCAACAATTGTTAGAGAATGAAGGTGTGGAGATTATAAATGATAAAGTGATTAATTTTAAAGAAATTGTATGGGATCCGAATGAATCTCATTAAAATCTGTAACAAAATTTACTTTCTTCTTACTAATTTTACAAATCAAATGATATAGAAAATGGAGTTTTTATTGCAAGCTCAAGGCTTAACAAGAAAATATAAAGATAAAGTTGCGCTTAATAATTTTAGTATCAATATTCCGCAAGGTTCTATTTATGGACTTTTGGGACCAAATGGTGCTGGAAAAACAACTTTTATTCGTATTGTCAATCAAATTACGGCGCCAGATAGTGGAACTATTTTGCTAAATGGAGAACCCTTGACAAAAAAATCAATTGGGCAAGTTGGTTATATGCCAGAAGAACGTGGTTTGTATAAGAATATGAAGGTTGGAGAACAGGCACTGTATTTTGCAAAACTGAAAGGTCTTTCTTCTGCGGAAGCTAAAAAACGTACCGAATATTGGTTTGAGAAACTTGATATGATGTCTTGGTGGAACAAGAAATTGAGCGAGTTGTCGAAAGGAATGGGACAAAAAGTTCAGTTTGTGATTACAGTTATTCACAATCCTTCTTTGCTGATTTTTGATGAGCCTTTTAGCGGTTTTGATCCTGTAAATGCACAAATTATTGCGAATGAAATTCTTGAATTAAGAGACAAAGGAACAACAATTATTTTCTCAACACATCGTATGGAATCTGTGGAGGAAATGTGTGATCATGTGGCATTGATTAATCAATCGAATAAAGTGTTAGATGGAACAATCGAAGAAGTTAGAAATCAATTTAAGACAGGGAAATTTTCAATTCAATTGAATGAAATTCCTGCTGATTCTCTTCAAAATTTAGCCAATGAATTTGAGATTTCGGATGTACGAAACATTAATCAACGAACTGAATTTAATCTGTTGTACAATAAAGAAACACCAACCAATGTGATTTTAGATAAATTGATGCAAGTTGGACAAGTTCATCAATTCAAAGAGATTATTCCTTCGATGAATGATGTGTTTTTGGAAGCCGTTAAACAAAGTTCAATTCCTAATCTTTAAGCTAATTTTCAAATGAAAAATATATTTTTAGTTGCACAACGCGAGTTCTTTTCTCAAGTAAAAAACAAAGCGTTTATTGTTATGACTTTTCTTTCGCCTTTGTTAATTGTTGGAGCAGGAGCGGTGATCTTCTTTTTGAGTTCTGCGAATAATTCCGAAGTGAAAAACATTGCAATTGTTGATGAAAGTACAGAGTTTGTAACCTCGTTTAAATCGACTAAACAAATGATGTTCAGTATTTATACGCCTCAAGAATTGCAATCAATTAAGGACACGTTGAAAGGAAGCGAATATTTGAATGCGATTCTTCATATTCCAAAAAATACAGATGAAAATTATGAAAATATTGAGAAAAATACAGAATTAATTACAAATGGAAATCTTGGAATTACTGATCGAGAAAAACTTTCGAGAACAATTAGTTATAAGATTGAAAAAGAAAAGCAGGCAAAATCTGGTATTGATAAAACTGCTTTAGAAGCTTCTAAGGCTCGCGTTAACCTGAATGTTTTCAATGTTACAGACGGAAAAGAAGATAAAGGAATGGAGTTGAAAATCGGATTATCTATGTTTTTAACTTACATTATTTTCATGTTTGTGATGATTTATGGTGTAAAAGTTATGCGTTCGGTTGTTGAAGAAAAGAATAATCGCGTTGTCGAAATTATCATTTCTTCTGTTAAACCTTTCGAATTGATGATGGGTAAAATTTTAGGAACAACAATGGTTGCAGTGACGCAATTTGCAATATGGATTGGAATGACAATGGGTTTATTGATTTTATTTCCTGCAATTGCAGCATCGAGAATGGATATGTCACAACAAATGATGAATCAAGCACAATTAGCGGAGACTAATCCAGATATGATGCAGAAAGTAACAGAAATTAGCGAAGTGTTGTTGACGTTTAATTATCCGTTAATCATTTTTGCTTTTATTGCTTATTTTATCTTAGGATATTTGTTCTACAGCTCTGTTTTTGCGGCAATTGGTTCTGCTGTTGACAATGATACTGATACACAACAATTCACTTATTTTCCTTTAGTTCCGATGATGATTGGACTTTATGGAAGTATGACAACTTTCGAAAATCCTGATGGTCCAGTTGCTTTTTGGTTATCAATGATTCCATTGACTTCGCCCATCTCAATGATTACTCGAATTCCTTTTGATGTTCCGATTTGGCAATTAGCTTTATCCTTATTTCTACTTTTAATTAGTACAATATTTATGGTTTATATTGCTGGAAAAATCTATAGAATTGGAATTTTAATTTATGGTAAAAAACCAACAGTGAAAGAAATGATGAAATGGATTAGCTACAAAAACTAATTTCACACAACTTATAAAACACGAAAAAGAGCTTGATTTATCAAGCTCTTTTTTTAATCGTCTATCGTATCTTTTTTGATAACTTTGGTGTTATTTGGCACTTTTCCGTATAAAAAGTCGAGGTATATTTTACTATAAGAATTAAATAATTGGAGTAATTTGAAATAATTTACATCATTCAATTCTATTTTAGATTCAGTATTGGTTAATGCATTATCAATGAAATCTCTGATTTTGAATTTCGGAATTTTTAAATCGTTAGTGAAATAATCATCACCAAAATAATTCTTGATTTTTGTTATTTTGTCGTATTTATCTTCATAATCAAGCAATGCTTTTCGTTGTTTTGCTTTACCAGAAAAAACATCATAAATACGTCCAATATCCAATCTCGTTAACGTAATATCTCCACTCAAAAATCCAGCTTTCAACGAAGATGTATCTTTTATAGGTTTGATATCAGGATTAACGCCAAGACTTTTATAAAGTTTTGTTACAACATCAGCTTTTTTTCCATTTTTTACATCTTTTTCAAGAATTCCTGTCAACTTTGGACCAATATATGCGGTATTCAATTGAATTGTCTGCACAGCTAAATGGACTACAATTGTTTGTTTATTGAACAAATTTGGTCTTAAGATAATTAGTCGATTTTCATACCAATCAGATTGTATTTTTAGCGTGTCATTTACTTTTGCTTGAATAAGAAAAGTTCCTGTAAAATTAGAAATTGTTGTATGATTTGTTCTCAGATTTGTAACGTAAACTCCTTCTGCTGTATCGTCAGAATCATCAATAATAATGTTTCCCTGAATCCATTTTTCTTGTGCGAAAATAAAATTCGACAACAGCAATATTAGAATGGTAAATAGTGATTTCAATTGTTCGTTATTATACGTTTAATTATTTGTACGAAGATAAGTCTTAATAAATTAGCGTCAATTTTGTTAACGTTTATTGGCTAAATTTTAAAAATCTATTAAGAATTATTGATTTTTGTTTTGATTTAATTCATTCAAATAATCTTTTGCATAAGACTCTAAATCAATCATTATCGTACCAAATTGTCTACTCAAAACTTTTTCTTGGAGCGGATAACGCGCATTAACATAATATAAAAATTCTTCTATTTTATATTCAGGAATTTGTAATTGATTCGTATAAAAATCTGTTGGATAGTAATGTTTAACTTCTTGAACAAGAGAAAGTTTTGTTTCATAATTACGTACACGGCGTTGCTCACGATAAAAACCATTCATATGACCAATTAATCGAACAGGATTTAAAACATCCATTGGTTTGAATTTGGCAATATCTCTTTTAGGTTCTAAATCTCGTAAACGTTGATCAAGTCCCATTTTATCATACAAATCAGTTTTATTATCTTTGTGATATTTAGGCTGCAAAGGGCCTTTGCCAATTGTTGCACCACTCAATTCAATTGTTTCAATATCCAAATGTGCTTGTAAAAAACCTTTGTTGTAAATATTTTGATTGATTACAATTTTTCTAGGAATCAAAAAATCTGCTTCAAACAAAATTGTATCGCCAACATTTGCTTGAATTGAATAATAACCCGAAGGGCTTGTATATGTCTTACTTTCTGACGTCAGATTTTCTATACGAGCACCAGAAACTGAGGAAATATAATCGTTTCCTTCGTCTACAACCACAGAACCAGTAATCAACTTATTTTGTGCAAAGCTGATGAATGGAAAGATAAATAGTGTGTATGTTAACCAATATCGCATGTTAGATTTAACCTTTTATTTTTTGTTTCATTTTCGACCAACGATAATTTCGGATGAATTTCTCTTGATCTCGATTTACCATTTTTTTTGTACCATTGGTTTTAGCTTCAAAAAAACCTTTCAAATAATACAAAATATATGTGGGTTTCTTTTTACGTAAAGCCAATTTTGTGCCAGCAATTAATGTAATCCAAAATCCATAACCTAATGCATAATAAGCTGCACCTTGTTTGTAAAGTGCCGATTTATTGTAACTCGCACCAGTCGGCTTTAGATGTTTGATGTGTAAAGATTCGTCCGTCACAACTTTCCAACTATAATATTTGCACAACAATTCGTCGACTGTATCCCAACCCATATGCGCGCGTAATCCACCGATTTTTTCGTAACAATTTTTTCGATAAGCTTTAAATGCGCCACGAATATGGTCTTTATCTGTCAGATTTTCTAGAATCCAATTCCCGTCTTTGTCAATATACGCAAAACCACCAACCATTGCAATGTCTTCATCTTGATTAAAATGAGTTAAAATAGTCTCAAAATAATTAAACGGAATATCTAAATCTGCATCCAATTTAACAATAATATCATAATTTGGATCAATGATTTCATATCCTTTTAAGAAAGCTTGTATCACTTTGCTACCTGGTTGATGTTCACCTTTTGATAAGATATTTCTTAATTTGATAAACGGATATTTAGCTGTAAATTCTTCTACAATTTGTTGTGTTTTATCAGTTGAATGATCGTTTACAACAATCACTTCATAGGGCAAAACAGTTTGATTAACGAGAGAATTTAACGTAATCGCAATAAAATCTTCTTCGTTATGTGCAGGTATAACAATAGAGTATTTAGTAAGTAAAGTCTTTTTTTCGTTCTGCGTAGACAGCATAATATCTTGGTGTAATTCTTCTTAATAAGGGTCTTATTCCCAGTTTGTTTGATGGATGCGTCCATTTGTGACGATGTATCACATTCCATCCAGCTTTTTCCATTAACATGTCAAATTGCCAATCTTCAAATTCGTGATAATGCACATCTCGCGCATCATTTTGATTACGATAAGCAGGTGAAAACCACAAACGCATCGGAATTGAAGCTAATAATTTATCTCCAGGCAAATTTCTCAACACTTCCATTGGATTGACTAAATGTTCTAAAATTTCTAAAGCCGTTACAAAGTTAGCATCATAATTTTGCAAATCCTTATAATAATAGTCCAAATCGTCGCCATTAGTATTTTTTACATCAAAACCATTTTCTAACATCACATCTGTAAAAGGATTTTTGATTCCCAAATCAAGGATTTTATCAGTGGGTTGAGCAAATTTTTTCAGCAAAGCTAAGGTTTCATTGTATCTTTTTTGTGGATATACTTTGTACATTGTGTTAGTTGTTTTCGGATGATAAATTTAATCATCTATTTTAATATTGTTCGTTTCTATTTTAATTTTTTTTATTGCAAATTTGCCAGATGAAAACGATCGGATATTATCGATTACGAAATAAAAATAAAGTAGAAGGTTTTGCGAAGGAGATTGATGGAGTAACCTATTTTAAAGGTTATAATGAATTTTCTTGGCACGAAAATGCTTTGCAATTTGATACCATAGATATTGGAATAGATATATTGGATAAACGAAATCGACGATTATTTACAAATGATATTGTGTTATATAAAGTATCAAAAAAGCCATTTTTACGTACAGGTTTTGTCGTTTACGAACCAAAACTGAAAGAATTTGGAATCATAGATCAACAAAGTTTTCATTTTACTCCTTTCTATGTTGAAGGTTTGTGTTTGTTCGATCATGATAAACTCGAAGTGATTTCTCATTTATTTACGAAGAAAGAAAAGTCTAAATAACTTATTCGGATAGATTTTTGATAATAGATTTTGAAAATCTATTACAATGAAAAGAATAATTATGCCTTTATTATTAGGTTCAGCAGTTTTACTTTCTATTCAAATGATGAGTTGCACGAAGAATACTGAACCTAAAACTGAGTCTCAAGAAACAAATTCAAATTCTGAAATTGAATCAAACAAAAAAATCGTTCTTGATTTTTACCAACAAATGTTCGGTGATAAGGATTTAACGGCGGTTGATAAATATATTGCTCCAGAATATATTCAACACAATCCTACTGTAGCAGATGGTTCTGAAGCGTTCAAAAAAGCTGCAGAAGGGTGGTTCAAAGGAGCTCCAAAAACCAAAATTGATGTGCAACATATTGCAGCAGAAGGAGATTTGGTTTTCTTGCATATCAAAAATACAAATCCAGATGGTTCGCTAAAATCAACAATTGATATTTTTAGACTAAAGGATGGTAAAATTGTTGAACATTGGGACGTGCATCAAGATGTTCCGAAAGAATCTGCCAATCCACATCCAATGTTCTAAATAACTCTTAAAAGATAAATAAATCTCCCAAAAGGGAGATTTTTAGTTTATATAATATTGTCAATTATTTGAAAATTATCATTTTATGATAAATGTTCTCTTATTTTTTAGATTAAAAAGCTTCCCTTAGTTTTGCAAAAAAAATAGTTTGTCTTTTCGATTTCGAGTCCATTTATCCAATAAATCCATTTATGTTATAGCACTTATTGTAAGTGTTATAGCTGTGTTTGCTCTTGTTATATTGAGTTTTTTGATTAATAAAGAAAGTCAAAAAAATAATGATGAGTTTGTCAAAAAAAGTTTTTTGAGGAAATATGAAGCAGTTGAATTTGAGTTTAAAAACATCGAAGAATATCAAGAAGTTTTAAAAAAAGTTGTTAAAAAGACAAATGAAAAAAATGTAGCAGATCATTTTTTGGTTTTGAATGAATTAAATTCAAATCGAAAGTTAATTCGCCATGATTGGTTTTCTATTCATTCCCCAGAAACAAATTATTTTCCTGATGAATCAATCCTTTCAAAAGCTATCAATCAACCAAATATTAAAGAATTTCAATCGATATATGCTACAAAAAATCAACAGATTGATAATTTTTTATTGGATTATAAAGACACGTTGTATTGGGTAAATTACGATTCTATCAAGTTGTCTGATGGACAAAATATGTATTACGGTTCGACGATTAATCTGTTTGATTTATATAATTTTTTTACGACAGTTGATGCAACTTCGTCCAATTATATGTATGTTTTCAATAAAGATGGAATTTGTATTACGCATCCTGATGAAAAATTTATTGGGAAAAATGTTTTCGATTTTACAGATATCCAGCCAAACGATACGATAACGAGTACAATTAATTCTAATTTTTCACAAGATTTGTACACGTTGAATGATGCTTCGTCTGAATTTATAAAAGATACGGATATTAAGCGTTTTATAAAACCTTTACACACCAAAAATTTTGATGGATATATTGTCGTGAATCATTTGAGTTATATCATTGATGAAAATGTAGAACGAACTAAATTTTATATAGGTTTTATTTTCTTAGGAACTGTTTTTTTAATTATAATTATCTTTTTGTTATTCAACAAAATAACATCTAAAGCATACAAGGAAAAAGCGTTTGTAATCGAAGAAAAAAATAGGTTGTTAATTGAAAACGAAAAGATTAAAAACGCGAATACTC
The DNA here is from genome assembly GCF_002472945.1 of Empedobacter sp. UBA7248. Lineage (NCBI taxonomy): Bacteria > Pseudomonadati > Bacteroidota > Flavobacteriia > Flavobacteriales > Weeksellaceae > Empedobacter > Empedobacter sp. UBA7248. Next base: position 142,357 of record NZ_DKSU01000005.1, read on the forward strand.
TAACGCAATTACAACAATTAAAGAATCAAATTAATCCACATTTTTTATTCAATTCCTTGAATTCTCTTTATATGTTAATTGGTTTGAACAAAGAGAATGCACAGAAATTCACGATGAATCTTTCTAAAATTTACCGATATCTTATTGTTCCGCCAAAGGAAAATGTTGTGCTTGTAAAAAAAGAATTAGATTTTATTGCACAATACATGGATTTGCATAAAAGTAGATTTTCGGAAGAATTGATTTTTGATTTACAAATTGAAGATTCTAAAAGCTTAGAAAAAAATATTCCATATTTAGCATTACAGATTGTTGTAGAAAACGCAATAAAACATAATATTGCTACAATTGATCAACCTTTGACTATAAATATTGTTGTAAAATCTGATTTGATTATCGTCAAAAATACTTTTCAGAAAAAAAATAAAGCAACAGAAAATGAGAAATTTGGTTTAAACTATTTACAAAAAATCTATCATTTTTATCAAGTTGATAATTTCTCAACAAAAGTAGAAAATGAAGATTTTATTTGTTTTTTACCTTATATCGAACCAAAATATCCATTCACTCCAAAAAACTAACCACTCACTCCAAAAAACTATTATTATAAGAAAACTGCGCTTAAGTTTATGCCATAATTAATGATAATTTAATGTTCGAATGAGTCATAATAAGGAAAGAAAGAATTATAAATTAGCACTATATCTTGGTTTGGCAATGTCTTCGGCTGTTGTTTACGGACAAAAAAAAGAGGATAAAAAAGCTGAAAAGGATAAAACAGAGAAAAAGGATTCTACTGTAACGAAAGTTAAAAAAATAGATGAATTAATCAAGAAAGGAAGCTACAAGAAAGGTTTGTTTAATACCATTCAAGTAAAAACTGATATCTATTTCGAGATTCCAGATAGTTTATTTGGACGCCAATTTTTGGTGGTTAATAAATTGTCTCAAGTTCCGATGGAAGTAAATGAAGCGGGTTTGAATAAAGGAATGAATTACGAGAACAAAGTAATTTCTTTTTATCACGATAAAGTGGCTAAAAAAGTGTGGGTTAAAACAATTGTTCCACAAGTTTCTTCGCCTAAAAATGACGCAATTACAGCTTCTGTAAAAGATAATTTCTCAGAATCGATTATTGAGGTTTTTGATATCGAAGCTCAAAATAACGATTCGACAGCTGTTGCGATTAAAGTGAACAAAATTTTTGATGGAAATCAAAAAAGTTTTAATGATGTATTAACGAACATAGGTTTAGGAGGTTCGGTAAAAGCAAATCTATCGTATGTGGAAAATGTGAAAACGTTTCCAGAGAACATTGTGGTTAAGTCTCAGTTAACGACAAGCGTGAATGAAGGAGGGGTAGATTTGGCTGTTACCTTGGGTGTTACAAGTAATATTGTTTTACTTTCGACAACTCCTATGCAACCTAGGTTAGCAGATAATCGTGTAGGATATTTCACAGAAAAACATTGGTTTTTTAATGATGCTCAACACAAAATGGAAGATCAACGCTTTATTACAAAATGGCGTTTGGAACCAAAAGATGAGGATAAAGAAAAATATCTAAAAGGTGAATTAGTAGAACCTAAGAAACCAATTATATATTACATCGATCCTTCGACACCAAAACAATGGCGTCAAAAAATTATTGCTGGTGTACATGATTGGCAAGTTGCTTTTGAGCAAGCTGGTTTCAAAAATGCAATTATTGCAAAAGAACCAACTGCTGATGACAAAGATTTTGATATTGACGATGTACGTTATTCGGTAATTACATATGCAGCTTCTCCAAAATCGAATGCGATGGGACCTTCTGTGGTTGATCCGCGTAGTGGAGAAATCTTAGAGGCTGATATTATTTGGTGGCACAATGTAATGACTTCTTTGCATGATTGGATGCGTATTCAAACTGGTCCAATTGATCCAAAAGCAAGAGGAAATAAATTCAGTGATGAGCACATGGGAGAAGCAATTCGATTTGTATCGTCTCACGAAGTTGGTCATACGTTTGGTCTAAAACATAATATGGGTGCATCCTTTTCTTATCCAGTAGAATCTTTACGTTCGAAAGAATTTACGGATAAAATGGGTGGAACTGCGCCATCTATTATGGATTATGCGCGTTACAATTATGTGGCACAGCCAGAAGATGGTGTTACAGCGATTACACCAAAAATCGGTTTGTATGATAAATATGCAATCGAATGGGGATATCGTTGGTTTCCAAATCAAGAAACAGAGAAAGCTTCTCTTCGTAAAATGATTGAAAAACACGAAGATGATCCAATGTATTTCTATGGTGAACAACAAAGCTATTTAAGCACAATTGATCCTCGTTCTCAATCAGAAGATTTAGGTGATGATGCTGTTTTGGCGAGTGAATATGGTATGAAAAATCTAAAACGTGTTTCAGAAAATATTTTGAAATGGACGTATGAAGATGGAAAAAGCTATATCAATACAGGGAAATTATATTACCAAACAATCGGACAATGGGATTTATATTCTAATCATGTTTTAGCAAATGTTGGTGGAATTTATTTGAATAATACCTATTTCGGAATTGATAAAAAAGCATACGAAGCGGTTCCTGCGGATATGCAACGTAAAGCGGTTAATTATTTAAACGAAAACGTAATTCAATTACCAAAATGGTTATTCTTTAATGATATTTTAGATAAAACGTACGCAATCAAAAATTCGCCAATGGGACCATACGAGCAAACACCGTACACATTAGCGAGAGAAATGCAATATGGATTGATTTATAATTTATTTACCGACGATCGTTTATTGCGTATGTTAGAAAATGAATTGAGACACCAAGAATTAAATTCAAAAGAAAAAATATATACAGTTGAGAATTTATTTGATCAAGTAAGAAATGCAGCTTTTGATAAAAAATCAAACTTAACAATTCTTGAAAAAATGACTCAAAAAAATTATGTTGATGCATTGATTGTTTCAACAAACAAATTATTTGAGAAAACAACTGTAGCGGGACTTACAATTGAACAAAACCTACAAGTACCAACTATCTGTAATTATTTAGACGAAGAAAAAATGGCGCGTAACATTAACTATTCTTCTATGAAAAGAGTGTCGGAAGTGACAACCTATAAAAGAGCAGAATTGCAACGCGTGTTGACTTTGTTAAACAAGAAAAAGAATAATGGAGATGCGTCTACAAAAGCGCATTATGCTGATTTAATTATTCGTATTAAAGAGGCTTTAAAGTAAGATATAGAAATGAAAAAGACACTCATTCTTTTGCCACTTTTTGCGGCAAGTATCGCGTTTTCTCAAGAAAAGAGAGTGATTACAGGTTCGGTTCAAGACGAAAAATCGTTGGTTGGAATTGCTGGTGCGTCTGTTAAAATTGAAGCTCAATCAATTTCGACAAAAACAGATCAAAAAGGAATTATAGAAAGTGTAACGGTTGGTACTGTTACAGATGAAGATGGTTTCTTTTCGTTAGAAGTTCCTGCAGGTACAAAATCTGTATTGATTAGTTATTTAGGCTACGATTCTAAATTAGTTGAACTTTCTACAGATTTAGCAACATATCATGTAAGCTTAAAATCAACTTCAGGTGAAGTTCTTCCAGAAAATAATGATCTGAAAGAAGTTGTGGTTACAGGTTATCAAAAAATTGAAAAACGTAAACTAACATCGGCAGTATCAACTGTAAAAATGGATGATATTCAACAAGCTGGTGTTGCTAGTGTTGATCAATTGTTAAGCGGACAAATCGCAGGTGTTGCTGTTTCTACAGAAACTGGTTCGCCTGGTTCACCAAGTAAAATTAGAATTCGTGGTACGGCTTCTCTTTCAGGTCCACAAGATCCGTTATGGGTTATTGATGGTTTGCCGTTAGAAGGAAATGATGTACCAAACTTTAGTGATAAAGATAACATCGATCAATTACAAAATTTTTCTATCGCTGGTTTAAATCCAAACGATATCGAAGATATTACAATCCTTAAAGATGCTGCTGCAACGGCTATTTATGGAGCAAGAGCTGCAAATGGTGTAATTTCTATTACAACAAAACGTGGGAAAAAAGGCGCTATGACGGTTAATTTTTCTGCGAATACATTTGTAACAGCTCGTCCTGATTTTGGTCGTTTAAATTTATTAAATGCTTCACAGAAAGTTGATCTTGAATTAATGCTTGCTAGTCGCGATGATTTAACGTATCGTACAGATAAAGGTGAGGTAATGCGAATTTTGCAAAAGAATGGTCAATTAAATGCTTTACGTAATGGAGGATTTAATTCTTTAGATCTTATCACGCAAAATCAAATTAATTCTTTACGAAATAACACAACCGATTGGGGAAAATTATTGTACCGTAATGCAATTAATACACAATATGGTTTGAGTATTTCAGGAGGAAATGATCGTTCTGATTATTACTTCTCATTAGGATATTATGATGAGCAAGGAACAACGATCGGAACTGGTTTTGAACGTTATAATCTTACTTTAAAAAACAATTATAAACTTAACGATAAATTAGATGTAGGGATTTCTATTTTTGCAACTTCAAGTGATAAAAAATCTTTTGTAACAGATGCAGATGCGTCTATCAATCCAATTAATTATTCACGAAATGCGAATCCATATTTATCTCCATTTAATGCAGATGGTTCTTATCGTTATGACAACGATATTGATGGATTTGAAGATCGTTCTGTTCCATTCAATTTTATTGAAGAAAGAGAAAATACGAATTATACATTAAAAAACCGTTCGTTAAAAGGTATTATTGATCTTAATTATCAATTAGCAAAAGGTTTAAAATTAACATCTCAATTCGGAATTCAGTACGATAGTAACAAAACAGAAAAATACGCAGAACAAGAAACTTATTTTACGCGTAAAATGAGAGAAGGAACGCGTTATTATAAATCTGGACAATATTTGTATTTCTTACCTGACGGAGGAGTTAAACAAAATTGGGATAACGAATTTTTTCAATATAATTGGAAGCTTCAAGGTACATATAGTACAACGATTAACAATCGTCACGAAATTGACTTGATGGCTGGAACAGAAATTCGTCATACTCAAAACGAAACGACTTTAACGCGTGCTTTTGGTTACAATAAAATAACTAAAACAGGAACGCCAATCGTTTTTCCAAATTCAAGTTCTGCATCAGACAAACGTTACGAAACGTACAGAGAAATGCCTACGGATGAGAATGCTTATGTATCTACATTTGCAACCGCTTCGTATACATTAGACAGAAAATATACAGTTTTTGGTAGTGTTCGTTATGATGGTACAAATTTATTCGGAGTTAATAAAAAATATAAATACTTACCAATTTGGGCAGTTTCTGCTTCTTGGTTAGTTTCGAAAGAATCGTTTATGGAGAATATCGATTTTATTTCGAATCTTCGTTTACGTGCTTCTTATGGTTTACAAGGAAATATTGATCGTAATACTTCACCTTTCTTTATTGGTGAATATAATGATGCAACAATTTTGCCAGGTAATAAAGAAGATATTATCAATGCGATTAATTTACCGAATGATTTGTTGCGTTGGGAAAAAACTATAAATACAAATGTTGGGTTAGATTTAGGTCTTTTCAAAAATCGTATCAACCTTGCTGTTGATGTTTACAATCGTAAAGGAACTGATATGATTAGTATGCGCGAAACGCCATTAGAAACAGGTTTTGAATATACGATGGTGAATTGGGGAGAATTGACAAACAAAGGTTTTGAGATTGCTTTAACAACACGCAACATTGATAAGAAAAACTTTAAATGGTCGACAACAATTAATTTTGCGCACAATAAAAGTAAAGTTCTTAAAGAGCAACAACGTGAAAATAGTTTAGTTCCATCTCGTGAAGGTTTGCCTGTAAATGCAATTTTTGCTTTAAAAACAGCTGGATTTGACGAATACGGAAATCCAATGTTCTGGAAAGGAGATGAAAAAGTATCAGCAAAAGAATTCTTTGCTTTATATGATTTATACGAAGACTTTTTACCAGGAGAAATTGTTGATTCTAAATTAACAAGTGAAGAGAAACGTAAATTATTTACATACATCGGAGATCGTGATCCTAAATTTACAGGTGGTATTATCAATAATTTCAAGATTCACAATTTTGATTTAACGATTTCTGCAGCGTTCAATTTAAAACAAACGGTGATGAAAACGCCTTCTTATCGTGGAATGGAATTGGATCCGGGTCGTAATTATACACAAGATATTTTCGAGGCAGGTTCTACACTTCCAGGAATTACAAGTCCAATTAAAGGCGATAACGATAGCTGGATGGCGAACAAATGGTTTGCTGGAAACAATGCAAATGCGTACAATTTATTAGACATTTGGGCGAAAGAAATTAGTTATATGCGAATCAGTAGCATTCGTCTTGGTTATACTTTACCAAACAAATATGCTGAGGTTGTCGGTTTCAAAAGTGCTCGTTTTAGTTTAGAAGGTCGTAATTTATTTGTATTTAGTAATGGATACAAAGGTTATTTTGATCCAGAAACTTATGGAAATATTTATGCACAACCAATTGCTAAATCTGTAACAGTAGGACTTAATGTTTCTTTCTAAATTTTAAATCAAATGAAAAAAATATTTTTATTATTAAGCATAGTTGCAGTTAGCTTTACAGCAGTTAGTTGTGACAATTATTTGGATATTGAACCCGATGGAAAAGTGATTCCAAAAACGGTAGAGGATTATCGAATGGTATTAACAAATGCTTATTCAAAATATCCAACACACAAGTCGTTGACAGCTTTACGCACGGATGAGGTTACATTGAATGAATATTCGAATGACTTTATTTCGTACCGTGAAATTGCACAATGGAAGGATACAAATCCGGATCAAATCTCAATTCAATTTCCTTGGGTTAGTTTTTATACAGTGATTTTTTATGCCAATCAAATCATCAACGAAGGACCAAAAACAATGGAAAACTCTGCTGAAAAAGATCAATTATTAGCAGAAGCTTATGCGTTACGTGCTTATGCGTATTTTGATTTGGTGAATTTATACGGAAAACCATATAATTCGGCAACAGCAAGTACAGACAAAGGTGTTCCTTTAAATTTAAAAGTAGATTTAGAAGCAACGCTTAAACCATCATCTGTTCAAGAAGTTTATAATCATATTGAGTCTGATTTAGCACAAGCAACAGAGTTGATGAAAATGGATCAGCAATTAGCTGGATTAAATTATAGATTCTCAAATGCAGCTTTAAATGCTTTAGAAGCAAGAATCGCGTTGTACAAAAATGAATGGCAAAAAGCAATTGATTTTTCTGATTCAACACTAAAAATCAAAGGTGATTTAGTGAATTTGAACACAACGAAACAAGTTCCAAATCACTACACATCTGCCGAGTCTATTTTAGCTTTAGACAATACATTGAATCCCGCTATACAATATATGGCGTATGTCTCGCCAGAATTATTAAGCAGTTATGATACTCAAAATGATTTACGTTTTTCTCTTTATTTTGAGAAAAGTGGATCAAAATATAAAGTAATTAAAGGTGGAAATTCTGAATTCAAAACTTCTTTCCGTGTGGCTGAATTATATTTTATCAAAGCGGAATCATATTTGAAATTAAACAAGATAGATCAAGCAAAAGCAACTTTGTTTTCGGTTTTACAAAATCGTTATACAGCAACTGGTTTTGCAAAATTACAAACTGAAATTTCTGCGATGAATTCTACTGAATTGATGAAGTTTATTTTAGATGAACGTTTCAGAGAATTTGCGTTGGAAGGACAGCGTTGGTATGATTTACGTCGAGCAAATCAAAAACAAATTATACATCAAATTTCAGGTAAAGAGTATATTTTACAAGAAAATGATGTTCGTTATACAATAGAAATTCCACAAGCAGCTAAGCTCAATAATCCTCATTTATAACATTTTTAGACCGTCTTTATTCATCATTTAGACGGTTTTTTTATACTTTTGCATTCATGAAAATTGCAATTGTAGAGGACGAATTATTGGCGGTTACTTATCTAAAAAACCTGTTAGAGGAGCAATCTATTGTTGCTATTTCTTCGATTACAATTTTGCGTTCAACAAAGCAAGCAACAGAGTTTTTTAGAGAAAATTCGGTTGATTTAATCTTCATGGATATTCATTTGGGTGATGGGAAAAGTTTCGAGATTTTTCAGGAAGTTGAGATTCTAACGCCAATTATTTTTATCACAGCTTATGATGAATATGCGATGAAAGTTTTCAAACATTTTACAATTGATTATATTCTGAAACCCTTTGAAATAGAGGAGTTGCATATTGCATTGCAAAAATTTAAAACAATTCGTACAAGTTTTGATATTTCTCCAACATTAAAATCTATTGCTGTTTTAGAAAATTCTCCGTCCGAGATTATGCATCGTTTTTTGGTAACTAACGGAAACAAATTACGTTCGGTAGAAGAACAGGAGATTGCTTATTTTTTTGCTTCGGGAAAACATCTTTTTATAAAAACGAAAGATGATCAAACCTATATTTATGATAATACAATAAAGGATATTATAAATAAATTGGATGAGACTATTTTCTTCAAAATCAATCGAAAGTTTATTGTTCACATTGATGCAATTACTGAAATAATAAAACATTCAAGTCAAAAAATTGAAATTCATCTTCACCCAAAATCAGAGACTGAACAAGCTATTTTTATTAGTAAAACACAGATTAATAGTTGGATGGATTGGATGAATAGATAAAAAAAATCTCACATTTGTGAGATTTTAATTAACTTATAATGTTATTTTTTTATTAAAATCATCATTTCGAATGAAATTCTGTAAGAATTTTGCATCGAGAAAAAGATTTTAAAATATTAGTTTATAAATTTTCCAACATCAAGATAATTTCACTTTCGATGCGTTGCATCATTTCAGGCGAAATTTCGATTTGATGTTTTACATTTTCGATAGTATTGTACGTCAATTCTCCCGTTTTCAAATTCAAATTATATTCAATTTGTCCTTCCCAAGAATTACTCGATTCGTAAAATGAAACCATTTCAAAAGGTAATCTTGGCAAAAGTTCACCAAAATGTTCTTCTAATTTGATTCGATTTTCTTGATTAATTGTTAGTTTTTCCATGATTTAATAATCATTGCATTAGCAGAAGTTTCGTAGAAAATAATCGCTAATAATTGTAAAAATTCAGCATGATTTAGCTTTCCAGCAACCACTTCATCAATATCTGCCTCGTAATATTCTTCAATTGTTTTATTCATCAAGGCTTTAAAATTCTCCAACGGAATATTTTGATCTTTCAATTCATTTAATAAATAATTATCCGAAGCTAAAAAGTCTGCACGAGTTCCGAAAATAGGAGATTTACGAATATTTAATGCATTATGAAAAGTTTGCGAAATCAAAACGCCACGTTCCAATTCTTCAAATTCCCAACCTTTACGAACTCTTCTCGGATTATTTTCATAAAAAATATGATTGTGAAAAGCGTGAATATGTTTCGCAATATCCGTGTTGGTATGTAAATAAAGGAATTGCAAAATCGAACTAAACAAATGGTTTGCGTTCAGATTTGCTGGATAATATGTGTACAATAATGGATAATGAAACAATGTTGTGTACAACGGCGAAAAACTATCAATAATGTTTAAATTCAACACATTTATTCCTTCAAAATCTACTTTCTGATTCGTTTGATAATAATCAATTCCAGCCAAATAAATATCCTCATAACTCAATTCAAACTGATTAAGATACGCTCCGATTTGTTTGAAAAAAGAGGTATTTAAGTTATGATTTGTAATTAATTTATATTGTTTATTTTCAAATTCTTTAATAAAATCTAACTTAAACTCAGACTTTAAATTATCATTGATAACTTTATCAAAATCAAATGATTTCTTTCTAATTACATTAACATAAATTTCGTTGTATGTATAAATCATTTGCTTGATTGGTGTTGTGTCTAGAGCTTCAAAAGGATTGATGTCAGCATTTGGCGTAGCATACAATGTAAACAAACGACGAAATTCTTGCTGAATTTTTTCTTCTTCCGCAAACATATTCATCAATTGATTGGTGTTCGCAGCAATAATACTTTCACCTAAAAAAAATAAAATACCAGCTTTCAAATCTTCATCAAAACCACATCTTTCAAGGGTTTGATCAAAATAAGTTTTGAATGGATTTTCAGGATTTTGGCTCATATCGAATAATTTTATTTTATCATTTAAAAAAGTAAAAGTATTGATTTTTTGAAGATTTAAAACGAAAAAACCTCTGTAAAACAGAGGTTTTTGAAATTTATTTTAGTGAATTCGTTTAACTTGTTAAAATTCAACCATTGAAGGATTCAATCCAGAAAAACCATCAGCAGGCATTTCATCAATCGATTTTACATCTTCTGTGCTCAATTTGAAATTATTTGAAGTCAAATTCGCTTCAATATTTTTTTCTGAAGAGGAGCGAGGAAGTGGTAAAATTTCTTTCGCCAAACAATAATTTATACAAATTTGACCAACTGAAACATTGTATTTATGAGCCAGAGAAACAATTAATTCGTTCTCCAAAATTCTTCCAGAACCAAGTGGACTCCAAGCTTCAACCAACAAATCGTGTTGTTTACAAAAATCGACCAATTCTGGTTGTGAATGCCCTGGATGAATCTCAATTTGATTAACCATTGGTTTGATTTCAGCTGTTTCAAATAAAGCTTCCAAATGATTGATATTGAAATTACTTACACCAATTGACTTTGCTTTTCCAGATTTGTAAATTTCCTCGAATGCTCGCCAAGTTCCAGCATTCAATTCTGCCCAAGTATCAGGAAATTGCGTTTCATTTGCAGGCCAATGAATCAAATATAAATCCAAATAATCTGTCTGCAAATCAGCTAAAGTTTGCTCAAATGCAGCCATTGCTTTTTCGTAACCACGTTCAGAATTCCAACATTTAGATGTTATGAATAATTTGCTACGATCTACATTTTCAGCTTTCAGAACTGCACCAATTTCTTTTTCATTTTTGTAGATTGCTGCCGTGTCAATATGTGTATATCCTTTTGCTAGCGCTATTTTTAGAGGTTCTGTAACTTTTTCACCTTCTAATAACCATGTTCCAAATCCGATTGCAGGAATTTCGATTCCGTTTGATAGTTTAAAGTTTTCCATTTTTTCAATATTTATGTATTCAAATTTATCTTAAAACAACCAATTTCAATAATTAGTAGACGTTAATTCTTATGTTAAAACTCATTTATAGAAATCTTAAATTTAATTGTTTGTTAATAAAATAGTTCTATATTTATTCTCGAAATGTGAATGGAAAAAATATAAAAAAATGACACAATTTACAGGTACGATTGAGGATTTTATGAATACGCATGAAGAATTTATCAATGCTTTGATTCTGAAAAAAATCAATCAACAAGTTGTATTAGATAAAAAAGAAGAGAAAGAAATTCAGCAAAATGAATTTATTCAACAAAAATTAGATGATTTAAAAGAATATCTAACAGATTTGTTCGAAAATGAATTTGGTGATTGGGAAATTACAATGGATTTAGAATCTTTTGAACAAGAATTTGATAAACATTTTCAAATTTCGAAGCAAGAATTAGAAGATAATGTGCTGTTGAAGTAGATGTTATGGAAGAAAAACAGATTTTATATATGGATTTCGCGACTTTGAGACAATCGTATATAGAAGTCAAAAAATTTCTAGAAAAAGCATCTTATGAAAAGGTTGATAATTCTAATATCCTAATTGAACAAGATTTAGGGTTTTGTGGTGATGACACTTATTTTTTAATTGAAGAGTTTGTTGAGAAATATAATTTGGATTTTTCTAAATTTAATTTTTCAGAACATTTTTTGTCAGAAGGAGAATCAGCGAATGGATTCCAAGTTCTATTCAATATGGTTTTACTTCCGTTATATTTTCTGTTTTGGTTGGTCAAAGAATTTACTTTTGATTTGATTAACTTAAATAAATATTTGATTAAGATTGTGAAATTATTTTCAATTAATCAAAGAGAAACTCTTGATATGAGTTTTGGAGATTTGTTAACTTCTTATCTTAATAAAAAATATACGTTAAGAAGTAATGTAAAATTCGTTTTACATTACTGATAGTATCTAGATTAAAAATTTTTAATGTTCACAACATTTAAACCTACTAAAGAAGTTTTAAAAAAGTATATTGATTATTATTATGTTGATATTAAACATGATAATACATTAACTATATACGATTGCTTTCCTCATTATAACAATACGATTTCAGTTTATAAATCGCATCAATATATAAAGGGGAATTCTGTTTACAAACAAAATGGAATTCCTCTTCAAATTTTTACTCCATTAAGATCAGATGTTTTACAGATTCAACAAATTGGTTCTGTTGAACGTTTTGTAATTGTTTTTAAACCTTTTGGAATTAATCAATTTCTGACTAGTATAGATTTTTCAAGTATTATAGATGATTTAAACTTTTTTGATGAAGAAGAGTGTAATCATTTGTTTAATCATATAAAATCTGAGGAATTTGTTTCGATAATTGAGTCTATTTTATTGAACAAAATGAATAGAATTGAAAATGTAATTATAGAAAATTCAATAGATTATATTTTCAAACATTATGATGATTTTACAGTTAATCAACTTGCTGACTATTTAGGTTTTAGTCGAAAACATATCAATAGGGTTTTCAAAGAAAATATTGGAGTTTCTATTAAAAACTTTCATGAAATCGTTTTATTTAGAAAAACAGTTGAAGAGAAATTATTACATAATCCTGATGAAACATTTACGTCGATTGCGCATAAATTAAATTTTACGGATCAATCTCATTTTAATCGGTTGTATAAAAAATTTGTTTCTGAATCGCCGAATCAATTTTATAAAAATGGTGAATTAATAGGAGAGGAAGATACTTTTTGGAGATTTTATAAAGATTAAAATGTCCCAATTTTACAAGTTTATTAGGGTTGTTGATGGTATTTTTATACAAAATTCAACCCATGAAAAATTGTATCTTTATACTTATCGCATTATTATCCACACAAGTTTTTAGTCAAGAAACATATTCTAGTTTAATTTCAAAAGCTGAAAAGCTAGTTAAAGAAGACAAAAAGGAATTAGCTTTAGATAATTACACAAAAGCATTCAATCTACATAAAGACAGTATCACTAATTTTGATTTATATGATGCGGCTGAACTTTCTAACAAAATTGGTCAAGCAAATCAATCATTTTATTTTTTAGAAAAGTTAATTCAAAGAAATCCAAAACTATATCCAGGTTGGTATTTTATTTTGGATAAAGATTCGAAAGTTAAATTCAAAAATCTATTAAGCGATAAACGTTGGCAGAATTTAGAAGCAACTTCAAATAAAATATCTAAAAGATTTTATGACAGTATTCAATTGACAAATGATGAATTTTTTAGAACTAAGAAATCAACAAATTTAGAGATTAAAGATAAGAAAGAACTTTATAAAAGTTTGAGAAATTCTTCATCATATTTACCGAAAAAAGAACAAAATTATTCTATTTTCTTTTCAATTAATGATACTTTAAAGTCATCTTATTTTGTTCATTTACCTAAAAATTATAATCCTGAGAAAAAATATCCTATGCTTATTTTTCTTCATGGAGCTGTATTTTTTAGTGAACTTGAAAAGTTTTCTACTGATGAAAATTTGAAAGGTTGGAATAGATTTTATACTAAATATGCGGATCAGCACGATGTTATTTTAGTTTTTCCTCAAGCTGATAAACGTTATAATTGGATGACAGAAAAAGGATTTTATATGGTTCCAGAAATTGTTCGTCAAATAAAATCTACGATTAATGTCGATGATAATAAAGTCTTTTTGACGGGACATTCTAATGGAGCAACCGGTTCGTTTAATTATTTAATAAAACAACCAACTTATTTTGCAGGCTTTTATGGCTTTAATACGCAGCCAATTGTACGAACAGGAGGCACATTTATTCAAAATGCATTGAATCGTTCGTATATAAATTTCTCTACCGATTTAGATTATTATTTTCCACCACAAGCTAATGATGAGTTAACTGCATTGATGCAATCGTTACATATTGATTATAAAGATTTTCGATACAATGGTTATCCGCATTGGTTTCCAGAGTTTAATGGTTCAGAACCTGCGCATAAAATTTTGTTTGATGATTTATTAAATAGAAAAAGAAATCCATTTCCGAATAAATTAATTTGGGAAACTGATGATGTAAAATACGGAAAAGTTGATTGGATAGAAATCACAAAATTAGATACTATTTCACCTATAAAAGAGTGGCAAAAAAACTATAATTTCAAAATAACAAAATGGTTAGAATATGATGATAATGACAGTTTGCAAGTAAAAGATGTGGACAAAATGGCTTTTAATTTTCCTCGTAAATCAGGTCAAATCAAAGCAAATTATTCAAAAAATAGATTCGATATTGAAACATCTTCTGTAAAATCATTTCGATTATATATTTCTCCTGAAATGATTAATCTGAACAAAAAATTAAAAGTCTATGCCAATAATGAATTGATTTACAATCAAAAAATAGATTACAATCCATCTTTTATGCAAGATAATTTCAATAAAAATATGGACAAACTACAACTTTGGATTAATTACATTGATTTTGAATTATAACGCTAAACCTTCATAAAATCTTCTTCCAACAAGTCTTCTAAAGGGCTTTGCATCAAAGATTGTGGTAAATTTCGGAAAGCAAAATTTCGGATATTCATTAAGAATTTATTGTCAACTTGAGCAACTTTCCCAGCCAGACGAGAAGTGTCAATAATATAATGTGTTCGTTTCAAACGACGTAAATTATAATGTTCAAAAGCTAACAAAACATCAGTATCTTTTTTGATTAATTCATCATACAAAACACAAACATCTTCCACCGCCATGCATGCGCCTTGTCCCATGTTTGGTGTGGTTGCATGTGCTGCATCTCCAATTAACAATACACGATTAAATGCATAATTATTAATCGGTTTTATATCCATAATTGGCGTAGCTATGATACTTTCCGGATTCGTTTTTTGTAAAGTATTTCTGATTTGTCCCGAATAATCTTTGAACTGATTTTTAATATCACTCAACGTATAGTTGTAGACTTCAGAATTTAGTTTTGTATTGACACAAGCATACCAATAAATTTGATGATTGATAAGAGGAGTCAAACCAAAACGACCATTTGGTCCCCATGTTTCGATGCTCTTTTTTGAATTGTAAGATTTATCTTCTACAATGGCACGCCAACAAATATAACCCGCATAACGAGGCGTCGACTGTTTTAACAATTGTTGACGAATTGTAGAATTTATTCCATCAGCACCAATCAAATAATCGCCTTCGGTAGAAGTTCCATCTTCAAAATGAAGGACAACTTTTTCAAAACTTTGCTCAAAGAATTTTATTTTTTTTGAAGTTTTAATTTTATTCGAATCAATTTTTGAAACTAAATAATGATGTAAATCTGCGCGATGAATAGCAAAATTTTCGTTGTTGTAGTTTTTTCTTAATCGTTCTGTATCCGCTTTCAGAATTGTTTTTTCTTTCCAATCTTGAATTTCAAAATCTTTTAACATATGTCCCAAAGGCGCAACTTCTTCTGCTAAACCAAGAATTTCAAACGCTTTCATTGCATTAGAAGCCAAACCAAAACCAGCGCCAATTCCACGAACTTCTGACGAAGCCTCGAAAATTTCGTAGTCATAATTTAAATCTTGCAAAGCTTTTGCTAAAGTTAAACCTGCAATTCCTGCACCAGCGATTAAGAATTTTTTACTCATTGATAAAAATAAAGTTCAAAATTAATCATTCTACTATAAACCAAAAAGAAAAGCGAATCAAATTGATTCGCTTTTCAGAAGTTATTTTGTCGAAAATTATTGTTCGTTAAAATATTTGTAGAAATATGGAATAGTTTCAATTCCTTTGTAGAAATTGAATAAACCATAATGTTCGTTAGGAGAGTGGATAACGTCAGAGTTTAACCCGAATCCCATTAAAACAGATTTTGTTCCTAATTCTTCTTCGAATAAAGCAACAATTGGAATAGATCCACCTGCTCTTTCAGCTAACGCTTCTTTTTCAAAAGTTTCTGCTAACGCTTTTTTCGCTGCAACAAAACCTGGATGATTTGTTGGTAAAATATAAGGTTTACCTCCGTGATGTGGTTTTACTTTAACTTCTACTGAAGATGGCGCTAATGTTGGGAAATAATCTGCAAATTGTTTTGTTACAACTTCTGGATCTTGTCCTGGAACTAAACGCATTGAAATTTTAGCATACGCATGAGAAGGAATAACTGTTTTAGCACCTTCGCCAATGTATCCTCCCCAAATTCCGTTTACATCTAAAGTAGGACGAATAGACGCTCTCTCAATTGTAGAAAAACCTTCTTCTCCTTGAATATCAGCAATACCGATAGATTTTTTG
The DNA here is from genome assembly GCF_002472945.1 of Empedobacter sp. UBA7248. Lineage (NCBI taxonomy): Bacteria > Pseudomonadati > Bacteroidota > Flavobacteriia > Flavobacteriales > Weeksellaceae > Empedobacter > Empedobacter sp. UBA7248. The sequence continues at coordinate 158,834 of NZ_DKSU01000005.1, forward strand.
TATTCTTCAACATCAAATGGAATTTTAGCTAAATCAGCTCTTTCATCTTCTGTTAATTCAAGAATTGGCTCGTAAAAACCTGGAATTGTAATATGACCTTTTTCATTGATTAATTTTCCAATCATTGTTGCTAAAACATTAATCGGATTTGGAACAGCTCCACCATAAACACCAGAGTGCATATCGCGATTAGCTCCTTTTACCTCAACTTCTACATAAGATAAACCACGTAAACCTACTGAAATAGAAGGTTGTTCGTTTGAAATCATAGAAGTATCAGAAATCAAAATCACATCATTTTTTAATTTCTCTTTATTGTTTTTAACGAAATTTACTAATGAAGGAGAACCAACTTCTTCTTCACCTTCGATCATAAATTTAACGTTACAAGGTAATTCGTTTGATTTGTTTAAAGCCTCAAAAGCTTTAACGTGCATAAACATTTGACCTTTATCATCAGCAGAACCACGAGCAAAAATAGCTCCGTCAGGATGAATTTCTGTCTTTTTGATTACTGGCTCGTATGGTCCAGATTCCCATAATTCTAAAGGATCAGCTGGTTGTACATCGTAGTGTCCGTAAACTAAAACAGTTGGTTTTGAAGCGTCAACTATTTTTTCTCCGTAAACAACAGGAAAACCTTCTGTTTCGCATACTTCAACATTATCAGCACCTGCTTCTTTTAAATATTTTGCAACCATTTCGGCAGCATCATTTACGTCTTGTGTGTAGGCTGGATCAGCACTAACTGAAGGAATTTTAAGTAATTCGATTAATTCATCAAGAAAACGTTGTTTATTTTCTTGTATAAATTGTTGCGTATTGTTCATCTTTGTTTGTTATGAATAATAGGTAAATTTAAAAATAAAATCTTGATTAGACTTTCTTTTTCAAGAAAAATATAATGCGAAAACCTTTGTATCTTTGCAAAAAATTAGATAATGATATTATATAATACAACTTTTATTGTTGAACAAGAGGTGCATGACGATTGGTTTGAGTGGATTCAGAAAGAGCATATTAATGATTATTTGAAATCAAATTGTTTTATTGGTGCTCGTTTAGGAAAAATAACTTCTCATGTAGAACCAGGAGCGGTTTCTTATTCTTTACAATTATTTGTGAATGATGAATTGACTTTAGATAAATTCAAGAATAATTTTTTATCAGAAATCAAGCAAAAAAGTTTGCAAAAATATGCGACTAAAGTGCTAAGTTTCGAAAGTGAAATGGAACATATTGGAGATTATAATTAAATGAAAAGCTCGAGAATTTTCTCGAGCTTTTCATTTAATTATATTTTTTTTTGAAAAATAACTTCAATATTCAATTCAATCCATTGTTTGGTGCTAAAATCATAATAAGACTTTGTAATATTTGTAGAAAGACGGTTGTTATCTAAAATTTTTAAATTTTCAATAGAAACATTTTTTTTATTTTCCTTATTACCAGTATAGTTGTTTTCTGTATAACTATTATCTTTTATAACGATTACTTTATCCGATAATGTTGTGGATGTAGCAAAACCATACTTTACAAAATTCGCATAACCTTCAGATGCACTTGGATAATCTTGATTTATTATAGTTAGCGGAAAATTGAAGTATATATTATTTACTTTCGGTCTAACTTCTAAAAAACTCTCTTGTTTATCAAGAATGTCAATTTCATCAATCAGATTAGTTGATGTTTTTTTATCATTGTTTAAATCAACTGGGATATTAGCTTTATAGGATACAATATTATAAGTATCAACTACATGTTCTTCTGAAAAACCATCATCATCTTTACATCCAAAACTAATAAGAATTATACTAGATGCAAATAGTAGTTTAAAGTAATTTATAATCATCTTATTATCAATTTTAGTAAATATAATAATTTCATTGATTTATATAGTTTTCAGTTTCATATTTATGAGTTTTTTTTGATTTTTAGTAGAATTATTTCACAAATAGTTTTTAAGTTTATAGTTAATTCTCGCAAAAATATGTTAAACAAAATCTTACTTTCCACAATTTTTGGACTAAGTATAATTCCGGCAAATGCACAATGGAATGGTCCTAAAAAGAAACCTACCGAAACGAAAGAAATCAAATATGGATCTATAACGCCTAAACATCGAACTGATGCTTCGATGGAAGCTTTTCGAAATTATGGTTTAGGGCAATTCATTCATTGGGGAGTTTATGCGATTCCAGGAAATGAATGGAATGGCGTTAGTGCAAAAGGTGGAGCTGCTGCATCGGAATGGATTAGATCTTGGAGTGGTAAAACAGTTCCTAAAGATTGGACGAAGATTTATGATAATTTGTACAAACAATTTGATCCAAAATCTTTTAATGCGAATGCTTGGGCAAAACAGGCTAAAGATATGGGTGCGAAATATATGATTTTTACAACCAAGCATCACGATGGTTTTGCGCTTTGGCCAACAAAATATTCGGATTACAATATTACGAAGACGCCATATAAAAAGGATATTATTAAAGAAGTAGTTGATGCTTATACTGAAGCGGGGATTGATGTCTATTTGTATTTCTCTGTGTTAGAATGGAATAATCCAGATTATATGTACAAAGCTCCGCAAACTGAAGAAGAGAAGAAAAAATACAATAGATTTTTGCAATATACTCGAAATCAATTGTTAGAATTATTAGATAATTATCCACAAATAAAGGGTTTATGGTTTGATGGAACTTGGGATCAAGCGTGGATACAATCATATGATTTCACCTATAATCTTGAGAAAGAATTAAGAGACAAACATCCTGGTTTAGTCATTGGTTCCCGTTTTAGAAATGATGAATTTGGTTCAAGACATTTTGATTCGAACGGAGATTTGTTAGGTGATTATGAGCAAGGTTGGGAAAGAAAATTACCTGCAAAGTATGAATGGCTTGATGGAAATGATTGGGACGCTGTAATGACAATTCCACCAAATGGTTGGGGGTATATGAAGGATTGGAGCGGAATTTATACCAAAACAAGTGATGATTTGATTGAATTATTGATGAAATCTGTTTCGATGAATGGTAATTTTGTATTGAATTTTGGTCCAGATGGTTTAGGAAAAATGCATCCAGGAGAAGATAAAATTGCGAAAGAAATAGGTGAGTGGATGAAGATAAATTCAGAAGCGGTTTATGGCGTTCGTCATGCAAATTTAGACGAATCAAAATATGGTTATTTTACGCAAAAAGAGGATAATTTATATTTAACCGTTTTTAATCGTCCTGTAAATAATATTATTCGAATTGCGATTGATAAAAAGGCGACTGAAATTCCAGTTTCAGCTTCGATTATTGGACATCAAAAAGTATTAGAAGTTAAACATTCTGATATGGGTTTCGATTTAGATAAAAATACGTATTATGATATTTTACTTCCGAAAGATTATAATTCGAACAAAGCTTTTGTCATTAAAATGAAAATGGGTAAATCTGTTGATAAAACAGAAAAATTGATGGACGCAAAAATGTAATTCCAGAATTGAATAAAAAAATGCAGTAGAAAACTACTGCACTTTTTGTTTATGATTAACCTTCGAAGCTTCTTACAGCGTCTAATGTTTTATTGATTTCTGAATCTTTGATCGCATCAGAAATAAACCAAGTTTCGTATCCAGAAGGAGCGATGTAAACTTCGTTTGTTAACAAATGATGGAAAAATTTATTGAATCTTTCGTGGTTACATTTCGTTACATCTGTAAAGTTTTTGATTTCTGTTTGTTCAGTAAAGAACACAGACATCATCGATCCTAAACGATTGATATGATTTGGAATTCCTTTTTCTGTAAAAATTTTAGAAATTTCATTATCCAAAGTTTCTGTAGCGTTATCAATACGATTAAATAATTCTCTATCATTATTAATAATATTCAAAGTTGTGATACCCGCACGCATCGCAATTGGATTCCCAGATAAAGTTCCAGCTTGATAAACAGGACCAAGAGGAGCAAGGTGATTCATGATTTCGCGACGAGCAGCAAAAGCTCCAACAGGGAAACCTCCACCAATTACTTTACCAAATGTTACAATATCCGCATTGATATTTAAACGTTCTTGCGAACCTCCCATCGTTTGACGGAAACCTGTCATTACCTCATCAAAAATTAATAAAGCGCCGTTCGCATCACAAATTTGTCTTAATCCTTCTAAGAAACCTTTTTCTGGAACAATACATCCCATGTTTCCTGCGATTGGTTCAACAATAATAGCTGCAATTTCGTCTTTATTTTGTTCGAATAAAGCTTTTACATCTTCCAAATTATTGTATTCTGCCAACAACGTATCTTTCGCTGTTCCTTGCGTTACACCTGGAGAATTTGGATTTCCGAAAGTTGCAGCACCAGAACCAGCTTTAATCAAAAATGAATCTGAATGTCCGTGGTAACAACCTTCAAATTTTACAATTTTATCACGATTTGTATAACCTCTTGCCAAACGAATTGCAGACATACACGCTTCTGTACCAGAGTTAACCATACGAACCATGTCGATATTTGGAACGACAGACGTGATTAATTTCGCAATTTCAGTTTCCAATTCAGTTGGTGTACCAAAAGAAAAACCATTTTTCATTTGTTCAACAGTCGCATTCAAAACTCGCGGATCTGTATGTCCAATAATCATTGGTCCCCAAGAATTGATGTAATCCACATAAGCACGTCCATCTTCATCATAAATATAAGCACCTTCGGCTTTTTTGATAAAAATCGGCGTTCCTCCAACAGATTTGAATGCACGAACAGGAGAGTTTACACCTCCCGGAATATATTCTTGCGCGTCTTTGAATAATGCGCTACTTCTTTGATACAACATAATTTTCTACAAATAGTTGCACAAATTTACTGAATCTTAAACGAATTAAGAAGTGATTTTAATTAGATTGTCAGTTTATGAGCAGATTTATTTTCTAAATAATCAATTAAGGTTTTAATTAATTGATTTTCTTTCAAAATGGCTTGATTTCCAATTAAAAATAATTGTTCTTTTGCGCGCGTTAAGGCAACATTCAGCTTTCTATCTACATTTCCTTGATCGTTCATATTCACCAAGGCATTCAATTGCGAATTATAGGTCACAGCAAAACTATACAGAATAATATCGCGCTGACTTCCTTGATAACGCTCCACTGTATCCACTGTAATTTGGTCGTGATTTGGAATATTTGCTAATTCTAATTTTTGTTTAATCAACGCAATTTGATTTCTGAAAGGCGCAATAATTCCAATTGTTTTCTTTGGATCAAATGATTTTTGATTGATTTCGTATAAATGAATAATTTCTTGTACAAACTTCACAATCAAATCGGCTTCTTGCACATTCGTTGAAGGCAAATAAGGATTTTCGTCCACATTGATAAACGCAAAACGATGATTTGTGATAAAATTTTGTAAATCATTTGATTGATCGTGATTATCAAAATGTAAATCTGCACGTTGACGATTCAAACTTTGTTTTATTTCATCGTTCAAATTTGGAATATCAAAAGCCACATTTAGTTTTCCATCATAAAAATAATTATTCGGAAAATCGGCAATTTCGGCGTGCATTCTTCCTTGGTACGTCAATTGATCAAATGCATTTTCGTGATTATTTCGTTCACAAAATTCATATAAACGCTCAAAAATGGAATTTTTACGATTATAAAGTCCAATATTTTCTAATAATTCGTTATTTGTTTTTGCCAATTCAGGATTTTGTAAAACGATTGCAGGCAACTGTTTGTGGTCACCAATCATGATAAAACGTTCTGCTTTTGGTAAAATTCCAACAATTTGTGGCTCTAAAATTTGAGAAGCTTCATCGATAATAATTGTATCAAATTTCTTTAATTTTAGAATATCATTTTTACTCGAAATCGAAGCTACAGTCGAAACAAAAATGCATTGTTTACGAATAATATCTTGAATCGTTTTTCTCGAAAATTTTTCTCCTTTTTGTTCTAAATCAGCATCTTTTTGCTCAATAATTTTATTCAATAAATTTTGATGAAATTCGGGAGAAGTTGATAATTCATTCCCAATTCTGATGAATTTTTGTTCAATTTGATCAGAAATAGCCGAATTGATTGATTCACATAATTCATCTACCGCACGATTTGTATAAGCTAAAAGTAAAATATTACAATCCTGTTTTTCATAGATTTCTTTCACCAATTCTTTGATGATGATTGATGTTTTTCCTGTTCCTGGAGGTCCGTTCAACAAGAAATAATCTTTTGCAGAAAGTGCTTTTTTTATAATTCGATTTTGTTCATCCGAAAGATTAGAATTAAAATAATCATAATCCATTTGACTTCTTGGAACAGATTGCGTTAAAATCAAGTCTTTTTTCGCTTTAGAAGAATGAATTAATCCATACAAATTTCGGTACATCGAAACAAAGGAAGAATCCATGAAATCCCGTTCTAACGCCCATTTTCCTGATGAATCAAATGAATCAAAAAAGTGTGTATTGGGTTGCTGATAACGAAAACGTAGCACAATAAATTCTCTCGAAATACTTTTGATCGTACATTTAAAAACCTGATTCGTTAAAACAGAATCTTTTGTTTCATTTCTTGGATAAAGAATACAAATATCACCTTCGCGAATCGAAATAAAATCATTCGTAGGATTGGTTCTTTTTAGCTTGATTTCACGTTTTGGATCAGAAATATGATTTTCTACAATTTCTAAATCATAAATAATCTCGAAATTATTGTTTTTTTCTTCGAAAGTATTCAGCCACAAACTCGCCAAACCATTGTTGGAAGTCGATTGTCCCAGACCAAGTTTCGCCATATATTGCTCTTTCGCAATGAAATTGGTAAACGAATAAAAATATGCTTTTTCTAATTGCGTACTATTTTTAATTGGATAGATAAATTTATCCAATTGTTCTTCTAGAATTTCTTTGAAACGAGGATTAATTTTTCGTTTAATAAAATTCGCAGGTTTAATCGAATAAATAGTTGATTCAATATCGGTTAATGTATGATTTGCTAAACGATTTTCATTGATAATTATTCGATTTCGTAAATCAAAAATACGTTGAACTCGCGCTAAAGTTGGTACATCAAAACGTAAATTTCCTTGATATACTTTCGAATAGAAAATATAACCTTCGGTGTTTTTTGTGACATCTTTAAATTCTAAATCATACAAAACACCAATAATTTGGTAATACAAAAAGAGCTGCGTCGCATGATTTGGTTTGACATTTTTTCCATCATCAGGAAAAGGTGCACCACCAGATTTTAGTTCGATAATTTTATTTTTTCCTTCGGGATGAATGTCCAATAAATCCAAACGACCTTGAATTCCGTATTGTTCACATAAAAAAGAAGGCTCTATTAACGCACGATCCAACGAAATATCATATTGCAGAAAATCCTCCGTCAGCACTTTTTGAATACGATCAAAATGACCTTTTGCTTCCAAATAATAATCTTTCAAATCTTGTGGATTCGTCAAATCGTTGCAAGCCGTATATTCTAATGGATAATTTTTGAAATCATTCTTGAAAATCTCATTAAAATCCGTTTTTTCAATATTTTCCGTTGAAAAATGATCGACAACTGAATTGGCAAAATTTCCTAATCGAATGTGTTTGCTGTTTGGAGCTTCTTCAAATTTTTTCTGAATATAATGCAATTCAGAAGTTCCATAATCTTGAAAACACTCAGCAATTGCCGAAATATCAACCAAATAATCTGGTTCAAGAATGATAAAACGCGGATGGTAAATTCCTTCTTCATCAATTGTTGAATTGACTAAATTTAATTGCGCACCAACCCAAAAATCCTCAACAGAAGTAAAATTTTCATTTACGCCATCCTCATCAATTTGAACTGTAATATTTTCATCTGTTTCATTATCTTCATGATCGCAAATCAAACAATCTCGCTTGATTTCAATCACTTGAACACGCAATTTTTTTACCCGATTTCGAGTAAGAATTTTGTTGGTATAAAATTCTTTTTCAGGAAAATAATAGATAATTTCTGCTGGAATCATTACTTCATATATCGAAGAAATAAAATCCGCAACATATTTATAATGTGTAAAATATTCGTGTTCTGTCGGTTCGTATTTTTCGCTCAGAATTCGTTGAGCCGTTTTACGAAACGAATGAATTTTAGTTGAAACTTGATATTGATTACAGATAAAAGATAGTTTCGAGAAAAAGTTAGAAAACTGTAAAGCTTCGTTTTTTGTCAAGTCAAATGCAATATTTTCAACCAAACGTTTTAAATCTAAATATTTAGAATTGATTAGTTTATTGGCTAGTTGAATGTTTAAAACTTCATTTAATAGTTTGTTTCCTATTTCTTCTCGATTCACGGCGATTAATTTGGTGTAAAATTAAGACTAAATATTGTATTAAAAAGAGGTTTAATCCCACGTTTTCCAATCATCACTTGTAAACAACCATTCTGGAGTTTTAATTTTACCTTGTTGCACTTTATACCAAGGATTTAATTTTTTATCCATCGGATTATTAAGAATCTGAATTTCTTGTGCAGGCATATAACTTTGAGCAAGTAAAACAATTTTTTCGCCTTGTTTATTCTTTGCTAAATCGACTACCATAACGGCGTGTCCATAAGGATTTCCTTGTTGCAAAAGAATATCTCCAATTTTTACTTGTTCAAAATTTACCGATTTCAATTGATTTTTTAGAGAAGCTGTATTCGCATAACTGAAAACATATTCCAAATACTTCCAATAATTTTCTAGTGAATAGTCTCCATTTGCAAAATCAGTAAACTTGCGTGGTTTTCCGTCCGATAAAAAGTTGTAAGAGATTTCATAATAACGTTTCTGTTGGTAGAGATAATCGGCTCTCAAACGCATTGTAGCATCTGCACATTGATGTAAATCTTTGTTTCCAATCGGTAAATCAATTACGGCATTGTACACATTATTTACAGGTTTTTGTTTTCCATTATAATATTTAACAAGTGTTCCAAAGTCTTTCAATTGTAGATGTTGTAGAAAATATCCGAATTTATTTTGACTATAATTTTCTCTTTGAAAACCTTTTGGAACCGAATATCGATCAATTATTTTATTTTCTTTTTCGTTGATAAAATCTTCTTTCTCGACAATTGTTGGAATCGAATCTTGATGATTTTTGGAGTTCGTAGAATTTACATCTTTACAACTGAAAATGAAAAATGACAATATGAAGCAGATATATTTTTTCAAATTATTTAATTCTCAAAGGTGAAACAATGACAACAAATCCATCAGGATCTAAGAATGAAATTCCGTTATCATTCCAATATGGATTTCTAGATTTTATTGGTTTGATATGATGAAGTTCTAAATGCTCAATGATTTCGTCATATTCTTGTTGCGTTGTTGGATAAAATACGAAACAATCGTCTTCATCAAAATGATGATCGACATTTTCGTGAGTTGTTGTAAATTCTAAATGCCAGTTTAAATCTGGTTTTCCAATAAAAATACCATCATATCCATTGTGATTTTGAAATTCTCCAAGGATTTCAAAATTCAAAACTTTAATATAAAAATCCTTTATTTCTTTGATTTGATTGGTATGTCGAGCGACTCTAAATTGCATAAAATTCACTATTATTATTGATTGAAAATTAGTATATTTTATTGAATTTTATAGAAATATTTAATGATGTTCAAACAAAATCGATATACAAAGCTTTTTATCTGTTCGCTCTGTATTTTTATTATAGGAATATTCTCGACTGGATATAGCTATAATTTGGATTATAACAAAAACGATTATGGTGTATATTTTTTACTTGTTGGATTTCTTTTTATCATCATAGGATTTATAATCGGTGTGTTTAGCTTAGTAAAAGGATTTGTAAAAATATATCGAAAATAAATACTTTAATTTTACTCATATAGTTTATATAATATATTGATTTAGATGAAAAAAATAGTATTCTTTTTCGTTCTCGTAACATTCTCTGTGATGACTTCTTTTGCTCAGAAAAATGACAAAGTTAAAAGTGAAGAAATTAAAACGATCAAAGCAAATTTTAGTCGAATTAATTCAATTAAAAAATGGACAAAAATAAAAGAAGTTGAAACTGATGATTCTACCGAAGGTGGTTTTATTAATTATTATTTTTTGAACGATAAATTAAAAAAAATTGTGGTACGAAAATTTGGAGAATCTGGTCAATATTTGGCTGAGTATTATTTGTTGAATAATAAATTGTCTTTCGTTTTTGAACAAGATACAACTTATAATTTTCCTTTGTATTGGAAAGAATTTAATGATAAAAAATCGAAAATTGAAGAATTTCGTTATTATTTTGAAGATAGAAAATTGATTCTTTTTATAGGAAAATCTGAAAATTATAAGACTGAAAGTGAAAATACTTTAGTTGAATTTGATGAATTAATTAAGATAAAAAAAATGAATTAAATGTATTTTAATTGTAATCTCAAAAAGATAAAATCCGTCAATTGACGGATTTTATCTTTTTAATACACTTCTTCTTTTTTGAAGAAAACCGTGTCATTTCCTTTTCTAAATTTCAGTTCCGAATATCGAATCGTGTAATCATCAGACATTCCGTAAGTTTCTAATATAAAATTATCTTTGAAACGATAATTTCTATTGGTTTTATGTTTTGCATTCGAACCTAATTCTTCTTTTAAACTCAACATTGCTGGAGAAATTTTGAATCGAGGATCAGTTTCTATTCGATTAATAATTGTATTGACATCGGCAGAATCCATTATCAAAACTGTTTCTTGTTTCAAATTTTTAATTCCAGAAATATCTGTCGAAACAATTTTTAAATTTCCTTTAAACCCAATTCCTGCTTGATGTAAATCTGTTTTCAAATCATCATTAGAATACATTTGACTTCTGTAACTATATTTTACCATTGGAATTATCACAATAAAAAATATTGCAAGTGAAATAATCATGGCAGCTTTGTTGTAGCCTGCCATTCGTAATCCGTAATAAATAAATGGAGTCAAAATCAATAATACAATTCCGAATATAATGACAGCAATTAATCCTGATTCCATTAGCCGTTAATCATATTTAAAAATTCGTCTTCCGTCAACACGACAACTGTTCCAATTTCTTCTGCTTTTTTCAATTTACTTCCAGCTTTATCGCCAGCAACCAAGAAATTTAAGTTTTTAGAAACTGCAGAAATATTTTTCCCGCCATGATCTTCCACCATTTTTTGCGCATCAGTACGATTGAATTTTGTCAAAGTTCCTGTAAACAAAAACGTTTTGCCTTCCAAAGAATCTGACAAAGGTTTTGCTTCTTCACCAATCTCGAAATTCAATCCATAATCGCGTAAACGTTGAATCAAAATTTGATGCTGTTCTTCTTTAAAATATTCCTTAATCGAAATTGCAATTTTTTCTCCAACATCTGTTACAGAAACCAATTCTTCCATTGTTGCATTCATCAAACGATCAATGTTTTGAAAATGTTTAACTAATTTTTTTGCAACCGTTTCACCAACATGACGAATTCCAATCGCATACAACACCTTTTCGAAAGGTTGCTCTTTAGATTTTTCGACAGAATTAATAATATTTTGGGCAGATTTTTCAGCCATTCTTTCCAAAGGCAAAATATCTTCTTTTTGTAAAGTATAAAAATCAGCAATGTTATTTAGCAAATTTGCTTTGTGTAACAAAACCGCTGTTTCACCACCAATACTCTCAATATCCATTGCTTTTCGAGAAACAAAATGCTCTAATTTTCCAATAATTTGCGGTTCACAACCATTCTCATTTGGACAATAATGCTGTGCTTCGCCTTCGTTTCGAATTAATTCTGTTCCGCAAGAAGGACATTTTTTAATGAATTCGATTTCTTCCGTTCCAGGTTGACGAACATCCGTGTTGACACCAACAATTTTCGGAATAATTTCGCCGCCTTTTTCCACATAAACCATATCACCAATGCGGATATCCAACTTTTTGATAATATCTTCGTTGTGGACAGAAGCACGTTTTACGATTGTTCCAGCCAAAGAAACAGGCGAAAGATTCGCAACAGGCGTAATCGCTCCAGTTCTACCAACTTGATAATCGATGCTCAATAATTCGGTTTCGGCAGCTTCAGCTTTGAATTTATAGGCCATTGCCCAACGAGGAGATTTTGCAGTATAACCTAATTCGTCTTGTTGCGAAAAAGAATTCACTTTGATCACAATTCCGTCTGTTTCGTAAGGTAAATTTTTGCGTTCGATATCCCAATGATCTACAAAAGCTAAAACTTCTTCCAAAGAAGTACATAATTTTGATGTATGCGGAATCTTAAATCCTAATTCATCAGCGGCTTGTAGCATTTCCCATTGTGTAGAATAAGGTAAATTATTTCCGATAAAATAATATGGGAAACATTGTAAACCGCGTTTCGCAACTTCTGTATTATCTTGTAATTTTAATGATCCAGAAGCGGTATTTCGAGGATTTGCATACAATTCTAAACCATTATTAGCGCGTTCTTCATTAATTGAAGCAAATTTATTGAGCGGAATTGTAATTTCGCCACGCATATAAAATCGTTCAGGATAATTTCCTTTTAATTTTAATGGTACAGATTGTATTGTACGAATATTATTCGTGATTTCGTCACCTTGTGTTCCATCTCCACGCGTTACAGCCTGCGTCAATTCGCCGTTTTCGTACAAAATAGAAATCGAAGCGCCATCATATTTCAATTCACAAACAAATTCTACTTCTTCACCTAACGTTTTCTCAATTCGTTTTTCCCAATCTTGCAAATCTTCAACTGAATATGAATTGTCTAACGAATACATTCTGAATTCATGTGTAATCGTCGGGAAATTTTTTGTAACCATTCCACCAACGCGTTGTGTAGGGGAATTGACATCAAAAAAGATAGGATTTTCGTCTTCTAATCGTTTCAATTCTTTCAGTTTCAAATCAAATTCGAAATCAGAAATTGTCGGATTATCTAAAACGTAATAATTATAATTATGCTGAGTAAGCTCTTCTCGAAGCGCTAAAATTTTGTCTTGTATTTCCATTTTAAAAATGTTACTGAACAAAGATAAACACTTGAATTAATACGAACAATTTTTAAAATAATTTGGAATGATTTATATTTAGGAATATTTATTGCAACAATTATAAAAAATAATCAACTATGAATAATTTATTAGAAGTTTTGGACACAAAATCAAAAGGTTTTGAAAATACAGTTTCTATCGTAACAACTGGAGCAGCAGCTGGAATTGCAATTTCGAAAGCGATTAATAAGAACGAAAAAATTGGAGCTGTTGTTGGAGTAGGAGTAGGTTTGCTGGTTTACGCTATGTTTAGTCCTCAAAACAAATTGAAAAAAGTGAATAAAAAATTGGAAAAACAAATAGAAGAGTTTGAAGCTAAATTGGAAAAATAATCTGTTTTTATATGTAAGTATTTTAACTTATTTGGTAAGTTTAATTTTGCCTGTTCACTTATTAAGTATTGATTTTATTGAATATTATTCTGGAGATTCTAGAACAGAATATTTAGGAATTGCATATCTAATATTAGGATATATAACGATATCAGAGTTGCCAATAGATTTTATATGTTGGTTAGGGAACTTTACATTATTATTTTCTTGGATTTTTTATAAGAAAAAAATAGGATTAATATTAAGTATTATCGCTGTTATTCAAATGTCATTATACGGAATTAATCATTTGTCAAGATTAGATATTTTACAAATACATGAATATGATTTACCACTTTTTGGTTATTGGATTTGGTTATTTTCATCCATTTTTGTTCTAATTTATCATTACAAAAAATATAAACAAAAAAGTCAAACTTTGTAAAGTTTGACTTTTTTCATTTTATGATATTCATAATTTGTTCTCGAAGATTATTAGATAGAATTTATTTTTATGATATTTTAAATATTTTTATCTTAATAATTATATTGATTTTTGAGATAATTAATAATTTGAACTCTTCAAAAACCTCTATTTAATGCCAATTTAGACTGATTTTCTTCTTTTTTACGAATATGATAATTCACTCTCGAAAATGATTTAAGTATAAATAAAATTTGCTTATATAATTTATTGATTCTATATTGAATTATATCTATAAAATTAATCGAGATTAGTTTTGTTTAGAAAGTTGGAATTGATACATTTGTTAAAAATAATTACTCTATAAAAACTATAGAGATTATATATGCAAAATGAATCAACTAAAAGAAATATTAGAGGAAGTAATAACACAGTCAAGTTTAGAAGAAAAATTATTGTTTTTGAATAATAACGTTAAAGAAAAGATAGTTTTTTCGACAAGTTTTGGTTTCGAAGATCAAGTTATTTCTCATGCTATTTTGAGTCAAAAATTAGATAATATTGAGATTTTCACTTTAGATACAGGACGTGTTTTTCAGGAAACGTACAATACGTGGAACAAAACGGAATTGAAATATCAAGCGAAGATTAAACCATTTTATCCCCCAACAGAGGAGTTAGAAAAGTTTGTTGAAGAAAATGGAATTAATCCTTTTTATGATTCGGTTGATTTGAGAAAACAATGTTGTTATATCAGAAAAGTAATTCCTCTGAATCGTGCATTAAAAGAAGCATCAGTTTGGATTACAGGTTTGCGCGCAGAGCAATCGAATAATCGATATGATATGCACGAAATAGACTTTGATGAAGAAAAACAATTATTCAAATTCAATCCATTGATTGATTTTACAACAGAGGATTGTTTTGAGTATTTGAAAGAAAATAGAGTTCCTTACAACCCACTACACGATAAGGGCTTTATAAGTATTGGTTGTGCTCCTTGCACACGTGCTATAAACGAAGGCGATGATTTTCGTGCTGGTAGATGGTGGTGGGAAGATAATAGCAAAAAAGAATGCGGTCTACATGCAAAGTAGACTTCAGGTGTTAATTTAATTTGAATGACTCAGCCTATTTTAGGTTGAGTTTTTTGTTTAATTTTACTAGACAAGTTTCAATAATGGAAATAGAACAAATCTTAGATCAAATTTCACCACTTTCCTCGCAATCTATTCAATTAATTGCTGATAAAATTCAACTAATTCGATTATCAAAAAACACGACGCTTATTGATGCCGATAAAGTTGAGAAAAAGTTATATTTCATCAAAAAAGGAATTGTTCGAGCCTATACGATAGACGATGGAAAAGAAATTACGTTTTGGTTTGGGAAAGAAGGCGATTTGATTTTATCGATGCGAAGTTATGTCGAAAATAAAATTGGCTACGAAACAATTGAATTAATGGAAGATTGTGAGTTATATGAAATTAAATCTTCAGATTTACAGTTATTTTACGCAACTAATTTAGAGATTGCAAATTGGGGAAGAAAACTTGCTGAAATTGAATTGATAAAAACTGAAGAGCGTTTTATTTCTAGGCAACTAGGTACGGCGATTGATCGTTATAAAAAATTGTTAGAAGAAAATCCAAGTTTGATTAATCGTGTACAATTAGGTTATATCGCGTCTTATTTAGGTATCTCTCAAGTGACATTAAGTAGGATTCGCGCCGAAATTTAAGCGAATAATTTTTTAACATTTGTAAAAAAATACTATTTTTTTCTAATTCATCTTTGCAGCAAAATATTAACAAAATGAATTGGATTTTATTGATTTTAGGAGGATTATTCGAGATTGGATTTACATCATCTTTAGGAAAAGCCAAAGAAACAACAGGCTCAGAAATGTACATGTGGTACGGTGCTTTCGCAGTGTGTTTGGTCGCAAGTATGGCATTGTTAATCAAAGCAACACAAACTTTACCTTTGGGAACTGCTTATGCTGTTTGGACTGGAATTGGCGCTGTTGGAACAGTTTTAATCGGAATTTTTGTATTCAAAGAACCAGCTAATTTTTGGAGAATATTCTTTATTTTTACATTAATTAGTTCAATTGTAGGATTAAAATTTGTTTCGCATTAATGAAGGAAGAAATTACAATAAAAAGAGTAGAAGAAAAAGATATTTCAAAACTTCAAGAAATTTCTAAAAAGACATTTGCAGATACATTTTCATCTTCTAATTCGGAAGAGGATATGCAAAAATATTTGACTGAAAGTTTTTCAGAAGATCAATTATTAAAAGAATTAAAGAATCAAAATTCGTTGTTCTTTTTTGCAATGATTAATCAAGAAATTGTCGGTTATCTGAAATTGAATATTGGTGATGCTCAAACAGAAATTTATGATATGAATTCTTTAGAAATTGAAAGAATTTATGTGTTAGAATCGTTTCAAGGAAAGAAAATTGGACAAATTCTTTTTAATAAAGCTGTAGAAATAACGAAGAATCTCAACTTACATACAATTTGGCTGGGAGTTTGGGAAAAGAATGTTTCTGCAATTAGTTTCTATTTAAAAAATGGTTTCGAAAAATTTGATCAACATATTTTCAGACTTGGTGACGATGAACAAATAGATTATATGATGAGATTGAAATTGTAAGATTTAAAATATGCCAAAATGTCTTATTAATTCTATATTTTATCAATAATGTGAAGTGGTATTGTTTTTGACATTGTAACTACAAAATAATAGATATGGACACAAATAGAGATTATACATTCGAAGAAATACCAGATAGCTCTCACAACGAGCAAGATTTTTATGCTAAATTCAGAGAGAGATTAGATGATGTACAAAAATTTCCAGCAGATTATTTGTTCAAATTCATTTATCCTTCAAGTGAAGAAACGATGAAAAAAATCAAAGATATTTTTGCAGGAACAAATGCAGAATTTGAATATAAAGCTTCAAAAAATAGAAAATATACATCTATTTCGATAAAACTTTATGTGATTGATGCGGATACAGTAATCAATTATTACAAAGAAGTTTCGAAAATAGAAGGCGTTATAATGTTATAAGAAAAGGTTGCAATTGCAACCTTTTTTTGTGTTTTTAAAAAGAGTAGGGGAGGAATCAATCTTTGATTTTAAAATAAATCTTCCCAAAATGATCTTCTTAATTATGTTAAATACATAACGTCATTATTTTTCTTCTTCGATTAAATCCTAATTGAAATCAATTTTTCAACTTCTTAAAATTATCCAATTTCGAAAGAAATTCTTAGAACTAAATTTTAGTTTATACTTCATCTTATAAAAATTCTGAAAGAAAATTTTCAAATTTTTACATTCTCAATTCATTTCACAAAATCAAAATATCCATATTAAGAATTGAATCTTTACTTCATTAAATTTTTCTTAGAAAAACTGAACAGTAAAGTGTGATTAATTAATTTTAAATACTTGTAAATATTTACAAATATTTGTAAACGGATATTTTATTGAATTTAAATTAATTATAATTTGTGTGAAATTATTTTTAAACGTTTAATCGGATAAATTTTTAGTAAAAACTATTTTAATAAGTATAATTGAGCACAAACTTTTGCATCAGATAAAGCTTCGTGATGGTTAAGTTGAAGATTGAATCGACGTGCGCAATCAGATAATTTTGTAGGAACAATTCCTTTTTGTTTGAAAATTCTGTATGTACATTCCCACTTTTCGGCAAGGTTAAGTTGAGAATAATTAAGACTATAAAACTCCATTGTATTCTTCAAAACAGAACGATCGAACGATTCGTTATGTGCAACAATAAGTTGATTTTGTAAACGATGTTTGATTTCAAAATAAACGTCTTCAAAACTTGGTGCATCAATTGTATCTTCGGGACGAATTCCGTGAACCAAAATATTATGATAATTATATTGATTTTGTGGCGGTTGAATTAACGTGTAATATTCGTCTGTAATCACATTATCCGTCACAGTTACAATCCCAACCGCGCAAGCAGAATTGCGATAATTGTTTGCAGTTTCGAAATCGATAGCAACAAAATTTTCCATAATTTAGATTTTGTTCGATATAAAATTAATGATATTTTCTTGTTCGAAAGGAGAAAACCAATTGACAGTTTCATCTTTTTTGAACCACGTCATTTGACGTTTTGCAAAACGTCTTGTATTCTTTTTGATTTCTTCAATCGCAAAATCTAATGTAATTTTCTCTTCAAAAAAATCAAACAATTCTCGATAACCAACAGTTTGTAAAGCATTTAAATCTTTTAATGGAAATAAATTTTTAGCTTCATTTAATAAACCTTCGTTCATCATCATATCAACTCGACGATTGATTCGATCGTACATTTCTTCACGCGGAAGTTCTAAACCAATCTTAATTATGTTAAATGAACGTTTGTCCAAATCTTGATTTCTGAAGTGAGAGAAAGGTAAACTCGAAGCTCTAAAAATCTCTAAAGCACGTGTTACACGTTGTTTATTGAAAATATCAACTTCTTCAAAATACTTTGGATCGACTTCTTGCAATTCTTTTTGTAATTTTTCAATTCCAAATTCAGCAAGCTCATTATTTAAATCTTCTCTAATTTTAGGATCAACATCGGGAAATTCGTCAAAGCCAACTGTGATTGCTTTTTCATATAAACCAGAACCGCCAACCATAACGCAAATGTCATTTGTTTCGAAATAATTATCCAAAAAAGCTAAACCATCACGCTCAAAATCACCAACCGAATATTTTTCGTGAATAGAAATATTTTGAATAAAATGATGCTTCACTTCAATCAATTCTTCCTCAGAAGGAACAGCAGTTCCTATTTTCATTTCTTTGAAAAATTGACGACTATCACATGAAATAATTTCGGATTGAAAATGTTTTGCAACTTCTATTGCCAAATTTGTTTTTCCAATTGCAGTCGGTCCAACAATAGAAATTAAGGTTTTATTATTTTGAATTTTTTGCATGTTATATAAAATCGTGCGCAAGATACTTCGATATTTTATGAAAAGAAAAAGCTTCTATAAAAAATAGAAGCTTTGTAAATTATATTGATTGATGATTAATCATTAAAGTGGTAAAGGAAAACCACATCCGCTGTATAAGCAGGTTTCGGATTATCTTTAATTTCTAAATTTGCTTCGATGACAACTTTTGCAATTCCTCTCAAATTTGTAATAGATTTCAATTTGGCAGTTAATCTTACTTCACTATCAACCAAAACAGCTTGTCCAAATCTCAAACTTTCGATTCCGTAATTGATTAACATTTTGATATTACGAACTTCCGCAATTTGATCCCACAAATGAGGAATTAAAGAAAGCGTTAAATAACCATGTGCAATCGTTTTTTTGAAAGGACCTTCGTTAGCCGCTTTTTCTGGATCTGTGTGAATCCATTGATGATCTAAAGTCGCATCAGCAAAGCGATTGATTTGTTCTTGATTTATAATATGCCAGTCAGATTTACCTATTTCTTTACCTTCGAAAGCTTTGTATTCATCGAAATTATTAATAATAACCATTATTCAGGTGTTTTAGTTTTTAGTATTGTATTGCTCAAATCTAATGAATAATCGGCAGATAATAAATTTTATTTATGAGAAAGAGAGCACTTTTTGAATAATCTGAAATAAAAAAATCCAACTGAAAATTCAATCGGATTTTTTATAGCTATTTAATTTATTGTTAATCAATAATTTTTGCATCTTCAACATTTGCGTACGCTCTTTGCGTATCTCTCCATGCAAGATATTTTATAACTTCTTTGTTGAAATATTTCATTCCAAAAAGTAAAATCCCAAAATCATCTATCAAACCAAAAGGTCCAAATAGCGCTTCTGGAATAATATCAATAGGAGAAATAATGTATAAAGTTGCTACAAATCCAAGAAATAAATTCATGTTGTCAGGTTTATAACTTCCTTTTTTGTAATCACCTAACATATTGAAAAAAGCCTTTACTTTTTCAAAAAAAGATTTGTCTTTTTGAGCTGCCATTGCTGCTGCTCCAGCGACTTTAAAGAATTTTGATTTTTTCATTTCACAAAATATGTTTTAAAAACGTATTATGTATTACAAAGTACATGCCAAAACATTTAAATTGATTTTTGTGTCATGTTAAAACTTTATTTCACATTGTTTTACTTATTTTTCTTCTTCAATTTAATGATTTTTGCATTCAATATTCTGTCAAGCTTTGGATATCTTTCGCGCATTAATTTTGTGCTGTTAAAAATTTCTTCGTCTTCCATTGTTTGTCCAGCGTAACCATCATACAAACTTTCTACAACATTCATTCCGTTCACTACTTTTCCAAAACTTGGAAAACCTACTACTTCATTCGAATTGATTGTATCCAAACGATGATTATCTTTCAGATTAATAAACAAATCCAAATCTCTTGTGTTTTTTCCAGCGCGCGCAAAACTCAAAGCTCCTTTACTATTTCCAGCAATAACAGGTTCATCTTCTACAATAAATTTTTTCCATTGATTAGAAACAATTGTGTCTGTATTTCCAAATTGTGCAACAAAATTCGGAACAACGCGATAAAAAGTACCATCTTCGAAAAAATTGTACTTAACCAATTGATAAAAACGATCTACTGCTTTTGGAGATAATTTTCTTTCAACTTCGATATCAATATTTCCTTTTGTTGTTTCAAATCGAGCAACAAAATTTTCTGGTGCTTGTTTCGTTGTCCATTTTTTATGAAAAACCGTCTTGCTAGAAGTACAAGCCGAAAGCGTAATAAGTGTAAATAATGCTAGAGTAATTTGTTTCATGTTTTAATTTTGTGGATTAAACTTAAACAAAAAACGACACTTAGCGTAAGTGTCGTTTCATTATTTTTGCAATTCTTGTTCAATTTTAAAAAACCATTCTGTTTTCTGATTGTAAACTTCCGCTTCGGCAAGCATATAATGCGCTTCTTTGGTTTCCTCATACTTCACACGATCCATCGTTTCTGGATTGAAAGGCGATAAAGGTTGCACTTCTGCGCTAAAAGTTTTGGTGTGGCCTTTGTATGTAAATGTTTTGGTGATAATTTCTTTTTCCATTGTCTTTTAATCTTTGGTAAAAATACAACTTTTGTAAAGGAGAATTTACATTCGGAATAATTTAATTTTTAGGCTGAATTATTTTTCTATAAATAGTAATTTTGCGGTTATATGATTGCTCAAAATAATTCTAATCAACAACAAGTTCTTGTCGTTTCTTCGTTTGATGAACTTGTACATACAGCTTTTTCTGGGAAAAATAATGCGATAAATTGGCAACGAAATTTAGAAGGTGATTTTGAGGAAATTGTGAATCAATTGATATTAAAAGATGATATTACTGTTATTTCTATTGATGATTTGAATAGTTTGAATTTATCTAAAGAAGGAATTAAAGCGAGAAATATTTTGATCAATGATTTACAACAATTAACTGATTTTGGAGCTTCACCAACTTTAAATTTACTAAAATGCTACGAACGTGATACTGAATTTGATTTTATTTCAACAGATGTTTATTCATTTCACGTTGATCGTTCGCCAATTCCTACGAATACTTTTTTGTGTACTTACTATGGCGCTTCCAGTGATATTGTTGTGAATGAAGATGTGGAACAAAAAATTTTGATTCCTGAAATTAGAGAAAATTTATTCAAATTATATGATGGACATATTGATGGATTTGAAGATTTTCTGAAAGAATATTTCTTTGATTTGCATTATCAAATTCGTCCAGATGTAGAACCAATTAATTTAGGATTAGGAAATCTTTGGCGATTGGCAGTTGATCATCCAGAACAAAAAGTTTTGCCTTGCGTACATCGCGCACCGAAAGAAAATAAAGATGAATATCGATTATTGTTAATCTGTTAGTGTTTGAATTGATTTAACTAATATTTTGTAATTTTGAAATGTAATAAATGAAGTTAAAAAATGGATTTACAAGATCAATTAAAAAATCTTTTTCCCGATCATATACCTGAGCCAGAAGAAGTATCAAATGAAGAACAACATGAGTTATGGATTCAGAAAGAACCCTTAATTTGTAAGTTTGAGAAACGAAAAGGGAAAGTAAATACAATTATAGAAGGTTACGAAGGAGAAACAGAAGATTTCAAACTTTTAGCAAAAGAAATTAAGCAATTTTTGGGTGTTGGAGGTAGTTTTAAAGACGAACAAATCATCATTCAAGGAGATTATCGCGACAAGATTATGGCTTTCCTGAAAGATAAAGGATTTAAAGTGAAAAGAGTAGGTGGTTAATAATTTCTTTACAATTATTACTAATAAAAATTGTATATTGTTCTCTTATTTTTAATTATAAAATCATGAGTAAAGCAGCATCAGAATTAGTTTTAAATGCAGACGGAAGTGTTTACCATTGTAATATAAGACCAGAGCATTTAGCAGATACTATTATAACTGTTGGTGATCCGAATCGTGTCGAAAAAGTTTCAAGACATTTTGATACAATCGAGCACACAGCAAGCAAAAGAGAAATTGTAACGCATACAGGAACGTTGAATGGTAAACGTTTAACAGTTATTTCGACTGGTATGGGTACGGATAATATTGATATCGTTTTATCAGAATTAGACGCTTTGGCTAACATCGATTTAGAAACTGGAGAGATCAAAAAAGATTTCAGAAAATTGTCATTTGTTCGTATGGGAACTTCTGGAGCTTTGCAGGCAGATATTCCTGTTGATAGTTTCGTTATTGGTTCTCACGGTTTAGGTTTAGATGGGCTTTTACACTATTATGTTGGGAGCGAAGCAGTAATGAATAAAGAAGCAGAAGATGCTTTTATCAAACATGTAGATTGGTCGTCGAATAAAGCTCGTCCATATTTAGTAAAAGGATCTGATTTGCTGTTAGATAAATTGGCTTCTGAAAAAACAATTCAAGGAGTAACGGCTACAGCTTGTGGTTTTTACGGACCTCAAGGTCGTTATTTGAGATTGCAACCAAATCCAGCTGATATTAATGAGCGTTTAACAACTTTTAATTACGAAGGTTTAAGAATCTCTAATTTCGAGATGGAAACTTCTGCAATTTATGGATTATCAGCAATGATGGGACACGAAGCATTATCGATTAATGCAATTGTTGCGAATAGAATTTTAGGTGAATTTAGTGCGGATTCTTACAAAGCAGTTGATGCAATGATTGAATATTCGTTGGAAAAATTAACGAAATAATTTCAGATTTACATAAAACAAAAGCTCGAGAAAATTCTCGAGCTTTTTTGATATTATATGGTTTTGAAATTTTAATTCAAATTCATTAATTCTTTTGCTTGATTGATTGCTGCGTCTGTTAATTCTGAACCAGAAATCATTTGAGCAATTTCTTCTAAACGTTGTTGTTGAGATAATTCAATCACATTTGTTTGCGTTGTTTCGTCTACAACTTCTTTGTAAACTTTTAGCTGATAATTTCCTTTTGAAGCAACTTGCGGCAAATGCGTAATTACTAAAAGTTGCATATTTTCTGCCATTTTTTGCATTACTTTTCCTGTTTCATTCGCAACTTTTCCGGAAATTCCTGTATCAATTTCATCTAAAATTAACGTTGGTAAATGTTGATGTGTTGCCAATAATTTTTTAATTGCCAACATCAATCGAGAACGCTCTCCTCCAGAAACAGATTTTTCAAAAATACGAGGTTCCATTCCTTTATTTGCTGAGAATAAAAACAAAACTTCATCTTTTCCAATTGCTGTAAAATCTGCTGTTTCGTTTAATTGAATCGTTAATTGAGAATTTTCCATTCCCAATTGTGACAAAGTATTCAAGATATTTTTTCGGATAATTTCGATAGAAGAAAATCTATTTTTTCTAATTTTAATTGATTGTTTTTCAAGTTTTTCTGAAATGGAATTCAATTCTTTATTTAAGTGAATAATTAAATCACTCAAATTATCAAAACCAGATGTTTGACTTTCTAATTCATCACGTTTTGCAATTAATTCTTCAACAGAAGTCTCATTATGTTTTCGTAATAATTTATGAATCAAATCGTAACGATCAGTAATTTCTTGTAATCTTTCAGGATTAATTTCAGTCGAATCTATCAAATTACTCATTTCACCAGAAATATCTTGCAATTCTATTTTTGATGAAATCAATCGCTCATAAATCGAATTGTATTGTGAATTATAATCCGAAATTTTATTCAATTTATTGCTTGCTTCATTCAATTGAGAAATGATTCCCATTTCTGGATGTTCCAAAAATTGGTAAGTTTCATTCAAAGTCGAAATAATTTCTTCTACATTTGATAAAGATTTTATTTCGATTTCCAATTGTTCTAATTCCTCATTTTTTAGCGAAGCATTGTTCAATTCTTCCCACAAATGCAATTTATATTCTAAATCTTGCGATTGATTTTCTAAAGAATTTTGAGCATCTTTTATCTTTTTCTTTGTTGAAATATAGTGGTTAAAATCTTTCTTATATTCTTTTAATAAGTCTTTGTTTTCTCCGTAAATATCCAACATCGAAAGTTGAAAATCAGCTTCAAAGATTTTAGGGGTATTAAATTGAGAATGAATATCAATCAATAACTCTGATAATTCCTGTAAAATAGAGACTTTAACAGGTGTATCATTGATAAAAGCACGCGATTTTCCAGAAGGTAATAACTCTCTTCTCAAAATAGATTCGTCTTCGTAATCCAAATCATTTTCTTCGAAAAAATCATTTAATTCAAGATTTTTAATCTCAAAAACAGCTTCGATAATACATTTTTCATCAATATTTTTCAAGGCTTTTAAATCGGCACGTTCGCCTAAAACTAATTTTAAAGCACCTAACAAAATCGATTTTCCAGCACCCGTTTCACCGGTAATTGTGGTCATACCTTGATGAAAATCAATCTCCAATTGATCGATAATGGCAAAATTATTAACGCGAAGAGTTTTTAACATTTACTTTTTCAATTTATTCCAATAATTGTCGTTGTATTTTGGCGCGATTGAATTTAAAATTCCTTTCAGTTTCTCGATATTCACCGTAGAAACCTGTCCGCCTGAAAATACTTGACTAATTTCGCTATTTTTTGCTGTTAAGAAAAGTTCTAAAGGATAAAATTGAGAATAATTTCCTCTTTGGTAAAATTCTAATTGCAATAACGTATTTCCAATCGCATTTTTACCACGAACTTCGTTCTCAGACATAATGTCTAAGCCGTTTCTATGATATTGATAGATGATATTTCGAAGTGTTGAATTATCCGATTTTAGAATATTGTTAATTAAAGCTGTGCGCGATTTTATTCCATCTAATTCGCTCCAACCAGAGAAATTATTATTCGCTTGACCAAAATCTGCAATTTTCTTCGCCATTTTGAAATACTCAGTTCCACCTTCTTTCGCAAACGTATCTGCATCATATCCCAAAACTAAATAAATATAATACGTTAATACATCTGTCAAATTTTTTCCACTGAATTTGCGATCATTGAAAATTAATTCTTCAGATTCTTGGTATTGAAACGTAAAATTATCGTCAGATAAATTAAGAACAGGCGTGTAGTAGGTTGAGTTGAAAACAGGACGACGAGATTGTACTAAAATCGTACCTTTCATTCTGTTTCCTTCACGTTCAATTATATTAATGACGAAACTAGCTTCAATTCTTTCGTATGTTTTTAAACGATCATTTGTCCATTTTGTTGAATTAATAAACGTTTTTAATGATCTTTCTAAAGTTTGATAAACCTGTGTATTAGATCCTTGAACTTGAGAATAATCAACTTTTACATCTGCAATAATATTTTGTGAGAAAGCCGAAATAGTTAAACACGACGAAAAGAAAATTGAGGCTAATTTCTTCATAGTAAATTTTATAACTTATTTAAAATGACATTCAAAATATCTTTTGCAACATCTGTTTTTGATTTAGCATCAAATTGTTGCATCGATAAATCTTTGTCAATAATTGTAATTTTGTTTGTATTCTTCTGAAAACCAGCTTCTTTATCTTGCATCGAATTAAGAACTATAAAATCAAGATTCTTTTTGGCTAATTTTTTCTTTGCATATTCTTCTTCATTATTCGTTTCTAACGCAAAACCAACCAATAATTGATGTGTTTTGATTTCGCCTAATGATTTTAGAATATCAGGATTTTTCACCAATTCGATAATTAAATTATCATCGTTTTCTTTCTTAATTTTTTGCTTAGCCATTTCTTTTGGACGATAATCTGCAACAGCCGCCGACATTACAACAACATCAGCATCAGCAAAATTAGCGTGCATCGCTTCGTACATATCACGAGCAGAAACAACATTTATTCGATCGATAGGAAAACCGGTAACAGATTCGTGGCTTGGACCACTGACCAAGGTAACTTTTGCACCTAAATTGGTAGCAGCTTTCGCAATCTCGAATCCCATTTTTCCCGAAGAATAATTACCTATAAAACGAACAGGATCTAAGTTTTCGTATGTAGGACCAGCAGAAACCACTACTTTTTTTCCGTGAAGTGGGAGAGTAGCTTCGATTGTACTTTCTAAAAACGCAATAATGTTTTCAGGTTCAGCCATTCTGCCTTCTCCAACCAATCCACTTGCTAATTCACCAGCTTCGGCAGGAATACAAATATTTCCGAAAGATTCTAATTTAGCAATATTTTCTAAAGTTGATGGATGTTTGTACATATCCAAGTCCATTGCAGGAGCAAAATATACAGGACATTTAGCCGAAAGATAAGTTGCTAAAACCAAATTATCACACGTTCCATCTGCCATATGTGACAACGTATTTGCTGTGCAAGGCGCAATAATCATATAATCTGCCCAAAGTGCATATTCTACATGATTATTCCAATCACCTTTATCACCGAAAAATTCCCATTCGACTGGATGTTTGGAAAGCGTGGAAAGTGTAAGTGGAGTAACGAAGTTTTGAGCTTCCGGCGTCATAATAACTTTGACATCAGCTCCTTTTTTGATAAGCCCTCTAACAAGAAAAGCGGCTTTGTAGGCCGCTATTCCGGCAGAAACTGCCAAAAGAATTTTTTTACTATGTAAAACAGACATTATTTATCCTCATTTGGATTTCTGTAATATACGTCATTGTCTAACCATTCCTTAACCGCAATAGAAGTCGGTTTTGGTAATCTTTCGTAGAATTTTGAAACTTCGATTTGCTCTCTGTTTTCAAAAACTTCTTCTAAAGAATCTGTATGTGCAGCAAACTCATCCAATTTCTGAATTAATTCAGTTTTCATTTCTTGGTTGATTTGTTCTGCTCTTTTACCCATAATTACAATCGATTCGTATAAGTTTCCTGTTTTCTCATCGATTTTATTACGATCATAAGTTTGTGTTGTTGGTGCTGCACCGATATCCTTGAAATTCATAATGAAAGAATTTTATATATTTTACTATTATTTATTATTTTGCTCTTTGCTTAATTCTGCTTGATCAGCTTCAAATTTCTTTTTAGCTACTTCTATATCAGCTAATTGTTTTTTAGTCTCCACCATATCTTTGTCGATTTTCTCCATCAATTTATCAGCTTCAGCTTTAAATTTTGTTTGAGGATAATATCTTGTTAACAATAAATATTGTGTTCTAGCATCTTGTAAACGTAAATCTTTGTTCTCGATACGAGAGAAATTTAACGCCAATTCTGTTTTAGAACGTAATGAATACATCATTGCTTCTTCACGAAATTTAGAATCTGGATATTCATCAACCATATTGTCAAAAGAAACTCCAGCAGCCTTGTATTTCATTGTTTTGTAATAAACTTTAGAAATTTCGAAAGACTTTAATTCTAATTTTTGTCTAAGTTCTGTAATATAATTATTTGCTTCTGCAACGTGTGCTGATTCTGGATACGAATTGATAAACCCTTGTAACTCACTGATTGCTGTATATGTACTTGTTTGATCCAAGTCATATTTTGGCGAATCTTTGTAATAAGAAAATGCCGATTTGAACAAAGCTTCTTCTGCACGGCTATCCATAGGATAAGCTCCTGCAAAGCTTTTGAATTGATGTCCTGCTAAACGGAAACTTTTTTCGTTAAAGTTACCTTGTGCCATATTATAGGCAATGTCCGCAGATTTTTCTGTTCCTACAAATGATGTAGAAATTTTTTCATACAATTCGTTTGCCAAATCATATTTACCATCTTGATACAATTGTGTAGCCAATGTAAAGATTTCGTCTTTATCCGTACTTTTCATCGCTTTGTTATAGGTCTTGTTACAAGACACTAAAGAAGCGCCAATTAAAACTACTAAGCTTAGTTTTTTAAACATTCTGCAAATTTAATAAAATTTGAGGACTAAAGTATAAAATATTTTTTTCTTATCCTCTTAATAAAATCTCAAAGTTTTGATTTATTCCGCTGTTGTGTCTGCGCTTAATGTAACTACGTCACGATCAAATAGATACAAACCTCCCTTGTCAGATCCGATCATTTCTAACTTATCTAAGATATTTCTTGCTAATTTTTCTTCCTCAATTTGCTCAGAAACATACCATTGTAAGAAATTGTGAGTTGAATAATCTCTTTCTTCCAATGTTAAGCCTACAATATCGTTAATTGATTCAGAAACAAAGCATTCGTGGTTTAAAATTGCAGTAAAAACTTCTTTCAATGTTGTGAAATCTTGTTTTGGTTCTTCAATTTGTGGAACAAACGCTTTTCCGCCTCTTTCGTTAATAAATTTAATTAATTTTAACATATGCATACGTTCTTCGTCTGCATGCGAGTACAAGAAATTTGCAGTTCCTTCCAAACCTTTCACTTCTGCCCAAGAAGCCATGGCTAAATATAATTGAGAAGAATCTCCTTCTAATTTGATTTGTTTGTTTAAAGCGTCTAATATTGTATCTTTTATCATAGCTTTATTTTTTTAGATGTTTGATAATAATTGGTTAATTTTTGTTGTCAAGTTAGCTGATGCTGGAACTAAAGGTAATCTTGTAAATGGTTTACAAACGCCTTTGTTATCTAAAACAGCTTTTATTCCGCAAGGATTTCCTTCCTCAAAAATAGCACGTGTAATTTCTACAACTTTGTAATGACCTTCGTAAGCAGCAACAACTTCTTTGTTGATTGCTTTGCGAATCATATCTGTAAAAACAGTTGGAACACCTTGTCCAATAACAGAAATAACGCCAGAACCTCCAGCTAAAGTCATTGGAACAGCGAATTCATCATCACCAGAAATAATATTGAAATCTTCGCGTGTATTTTTACGAATAATATCTGTTGATTGTAAGAAATCTGGTGAAGCTTCTTTAATCGCAACAATATTTTTGAATTCATTTGCTAAACGAATTGTTGTATCTGCTGAGATATTAGAACCCGTTCTACCAGGAACATTATACAAAATAATGTTGGCATCTGTACTTTCCGCAATCGCTTTATAATGTTGGTAAATCCCTTCTTGATTTGGTTTATTATAATAAGGAGAAACCGTAAGAACTGCGATATAATCACTTAAATCTGTTTCTTGATATTCATTAATAACTTCTGCCGTATTGTTACCTCCAATACCCAAAACCATCGGAACACGATTAGCATTCGCTTTCTTTATTGTTTCGATTACCTGTTTCTTTTCATCCTTTGTAAGTGTTGCTGCTTCTGCAGTAGTTCCTAAAATAACTAAATATTCAACACCGCCATCGATACTATAATTTACTAAATTTTCTAATGCAGCATAATCTAAGGTACCATCTTGTTGAAAAGGCGTAACCAAAGCAACTCCTGTCCCAATTAATTGTTTCATCTTCTATAAATGTTATTAAATCTAATACTAAAGTTAAAATTCGGAATTATATCTTGAATAATCAAATAATAGTGTTAATCTATGATTGGTCTTAGATAAAATCCAAAATTATTCAAAAATAACGATTAATTCAGAGGAATAAAATTAATTTGTGTATAGATTATATGATTTTACTTATAAAAAAAGCCACTCAAGTGAGTGGCTTGCTATATTTTTAACGTTTGATTAGTTAAATGTGTATTTAAATCCTAAAGAAAAACGCCCAGCTTCGAAGTTAGAATCGTTTGTTAAATTCCACCAAGGTTTCCAATCAAAATGTAAAGCCAAAGGAGCAGAAGGGATTTTGTATTCTAAACCAGCTTGCGGACGAATTGCAAAATAAGTTTTGTCTTCAAATTTACCTCCATCTACAAAAGATAATTGAGGTCCTACACCTACATACCATCCTAATCCATTTGCACCAGAAAACGGTTGATTATACGTATAATCTGCACCTAAAACAGTAATATTATCTCCAAACATAACTTGTATGTTACCCGCATTTTTTCCATCAAAAGAGTGTTTGAATTGTGGACCTACTAATGTTTCACCGTCTCCTAAATCTACAACAACACCTAAAGCATTTTTATAGTTTTGAGCATTTACTTGAGAAATTCCTAATGCCATTACAGCTACTAATAATACTTTTTTCATTTTTATTAAATTTTCAGTTTTTAACTTTGTTATGCCAAGAATTTTACAAAAAGCGTGCAAATGTTATCTTAATGTTAAGTTTTAACATAAGTATTGTTGTTTAGTTTCGGATATAACCCTTTATATCAGTAATATAATCGATTAATTTAAAATCATTCTAAATTTCAAACTTTTACATCATTCTCTTAAAAAAGTTAATTTTGTAGAAATAAAATAATAATGATTAAAACTGCGATTTTCGATATGGACGGCGTAATTGTCGATACAGAACCAGTACATAAATATGCTTATTTCGAACATTATAAAGAACTGAATATTCCAGTTACGGAAGAATTATTTACCACATTTACAGGACAATCGACAAAAAATGTTTATCAAATCTTAAAAGATAAATTCGATTTGAAAGAAGAAGTAGACGATTTGGTTTTGAGAAAACGTACGATTTTTAATGAAGCTTTCGATACAAAACCAGATTTGTATTTGATTGATGGCGTAGAGAAGTTGATTAAAGATTTATACAATAATGGAATCGAGTTGATTTTAGCTTCTTCGGCTTCGAAATCTACAATTGACCGTGTTTTTAATCGTTTTGAGCTAAATCAATATTTTACGCATAAAGTTTCTGGCGAAAACTTTCCACAATCAAAGCCAGATCCAGCAATTTTTCTACACGCCGCTGATTTAGCAAAGTCCGAACATAGCGAATGTATTGTTATCGAAGATAGTAAAAATGGAGTAGAAGCGGCTTTACGAGCAAGTTTGTATTGTTTGGGTTACAAAAGTGTAAATTCGAAACAACAAGATATTTCAAAAGCTAATTGCATTGTAGATGATTTTAATACGATTGATGCAAATTTTATTAGAGAATTGAAATAACAATTTAAGATTAATCAATAATCCTAAATTGTTTCATTAAGAAAATGGCATTCATCATTTTGGTCGTGCCTTTTCTTAATTTATAATCCGAATAATAATTGTTGTCCACGTTTTTTAATTCGAAACAATAATTAATAATATGAGCTGGATTTTCACTTTCCATTTTCGTTAATTCCAAATCGTGTGTTGCGATAAAACCAATCAATTTTGTAGGAGATTTGATCAATTTTTCTAAAAATTTCTGCGAACCGATCAGTTTATCTTCAGAGTTTGTTCCTTTTAAGATTTCATCTAAAATGATGATTTGTGGTTGATTATTTTCTAAACGTTCAATTAATATTTTCAATTTGTTAATCTCATTTTTGAAATAAGAATCACCAGAAGACAGATTATCGACTGTCCTGATACTTGTAAATAAATCCATTGGGTAAAAAGACATTTTTTCCGCACTTACTTTTGCACCATTCATTGCCAAAACCAAATTAGTTCCAACTGTTCTCAAAAAAGTACTTTTTCCGGCCATATTTGCGCCTGTAATAATCGCAATATTGTTTGGTCGATTGGTTTCAAAATCATTTTTCACAACCGTTTTTTCATCTAATAAAGGATGAAAACCATTTGTTATTTTTAACGCATAAGGTTCATCTACAATTTCTGGAAAAGTAAATGATTTGTATTTATCATTAAACAAAGCAAACGATACAAAAGCCTCTAATTTCGCCAATTCATCTAACCAAGGTTTGATTTGATGAACCGTTTTTTGAACTTCATTTTCAAATTTTATCGAATAATGTAATCGCCATAAGAAAAACGTATTTAAAACGAATCCGACAATAGGGAAGTTAGCAGCGTCTAAGGTTTCTTTTGTGGAAGAAATTGTTTTGATTAAATCCGATGATTTGAAAGGATTTACAAACATATTTTTAATTTCAGCGTTTAGTTTTGATTCAAAATTTTCATTTTCAATATGTCTAAAGACTTCATATAAATTATCCAATTCATCTGCTTTCATCGTTGTGTAAGCTGCTATTCGTCGAAGTTGTTGTTTATAAAACATGGAAATTGCATTCGAAATAATAACTGCACACAAAATCCAATAAAAAACAATTTCTTTCGGAAAACCAATAATTGCTAAAGCGATAAAGCACAAAATATTCAGAACAGAAATAATGATTGGAAGTAATTTTATTGAATCTATATTGAATACACGATTTTCGAACACAAAAATGGAAGATTGATTCATGTTTAATCGCTTAGTAAACGTCAAAAATGTCACAATCCAAT
Organism: Empedobacter sp. UBA7248; assembly: GCF_002472945.1. Classification (NCBI taxonomy): domain Bacteria; kingdom Pseudomonadati; phylum Bacteroidota; class Flavobacteriia; order Flavobacteriales; family Weeksellaceae; genus Empedobacter; species Empedobacter sp. UBA7248. The sequence continues at coordinate 191,268 of NZ_DKSU01000005.1, forward strand.
TTCTTTTTTCAGCCAATTCTGTAAAAGCATTTTGTCTATCAATAATTTCTGATTTGTCTAAAATCAAATTCGATAAAAAATGTTTTAACTGTAAATTTCCAATTCGAGTTTGCGTTTTATTGATTCGATTGAAGATTGAATTTCCTTCTAGAATATCTAAATCTTTGTTGTAAACATTATTGAACTGATAATTATCCTCAACAAATTGATCGATAGAATTATCAGATTTTATTTGATTAATAATTTCTAATGCTTGAATTGAATAATTGAGTTGCGAAGAAATTTTAGAAGTTTTAACCACTAAAACGATGAAAACAATAAATAAAATAGAAGAAATAATCAAATATAAATTGTTGCTCGACGTAACATAAAGCAAGAAAAATACAATTGAAATAATAAATGCAATAAGCCTGATATTGCTGATTTTATTCTTTTTAGATTTCAATAAATCAAAATCATTTTGTAGTTTTTCTTCAATTTTTAGATAGTCTTCCATTTTTAATTTTATTTCTGATTAAAGGTAGTGGTATAAATAATAAAAGAGCGAAATTTCGCTCTTTTATTATTTTTTAACTTCTTGAAATTGTTTTTCTGTAATTATTCCTTTTTCAACCATTTTAGAAAGCCAATCAATAATTTCCTGCTTTTCTTTAGATTTTAATTGTGAAAGGTTAATTGTTGAATAATTTCCAATATTATTTTCAATTCCATGTTTTTCAGTTACTGCATCCAAATAATCTATATAAGCTTTTTCAAAGTGATATTTTTCTGCCATTATTTTTGAATAAATCATTAAAGAATCTGTTCTACCTTCAAAATTTGAATCTTTTAAATGATAAAATAATTCAGAATAAGCATCTTCATCACCAAGTTTCTTCACTTTTGTAGTAATCGAATCGTAATTGTCAGAAATTGAATTCATTGTTATTACATTCTCATGAATTACAGGTGCAACAATATTGTTTTCTTTTTTACAAGAAAACAATAAAAATATAATAATAAATGAAAATATATTTTTCATTTTAATGATTATAACACTTTTATTTCGAATACTTTTTCATCATTCAAATAACCTTCTAAGGTGTCTTTTGAATTGATTTTAGAAACTCCTGCTGGCGTTCCTGTAAAAATTAAATCGCCTTTTTTCAAGGTAAAATATTTGGAACATTCCGCAATCAACGTATTGATGTGAAAAATCATATCTTTTGAATTTCCTATTTGTACGTTTTCTCCATTTCGATCTAATTTGAACGCTAAATTCTCTAAATCAAAATTTTCTTTTGGATAGAAATCCGAAGCAAATGCAGAACCATCAAAAGCTTTCGCAATTTCCCAAGGAAAACGTTTATCTTTTAATTCTTGCTGTACATCTCGCGCTGTAAAATCAATTCCTAAACCGATTTCAGAGAAATAACGATCTGCAAACTGAGGCTGAATCATTTTTCCAACTCGATCAATTTTAATCACAATCTCCGTTTCAAAATGAACTTCTTTTGTAAAACTTGGAATAACAAAAGGAAAACCTTTTCGCAAAATTGCAGAATCTGGTTTCATGAAAAACATTGGAGATTCTGGAATTGGATTATTTAATTCTTTTGCATGTTCGACGTAATTTCGTCCGACACAAATAATTTTCATCGCTTAAAAACCGTTTTGTAATTTGATTCGAGTAAAAACTTTCTTTGTATATAAAGGAAAATCAGCATTCTGAATCCATGCATAATAACCTGGATCTTTCGCGAAAATATCCGTCACAACTTGTCCTTTATATTTACCAAAAGAAATGATTTCTTGGTCTTTATCATTGTACTGAATAAATCCTGCTAAATCAGCCGTTTTGCGTTGAGATGAAAATTCGCTCAAAAATTTATTGTCATTTTCAAGCTCGTCATATTTCTCGATTTGTGCCATCAAAACTTCGTAAGTTGCTAACGTATCAGCTTCTGCAGAATGCGCATCAATCAAATCTTTATCACAATAATACTTATAAGCAGCGCTTAAATTGCGAGGTTCCATTTTATGATAAATCACTTGCACATCAATTGGACGATGTTTCGATAAATCAAAATCAAAACCGTTACGCAATAATTCTTCTGCTAGAAGCGGAATATCAAAGCGATTTGAATTGTATCCAGCCAAATCAGAATCTTTAATCATTTCCATAATTGAAGGGGCAAGCTCTTTGAAAGAAGGCGCATCGGCAACATCTTCGTCAGAAATTCCGTGAATTAAAGTTGTTTCTGGTGGAATTGGAATTCCAGGATTAACTTTCCAAGTTTTTACTTCTTTTGAACCATCTGTCAAAGCTTTCACGATAGAGATTTCGACAATACGGTCTTTTGAAACATTAGTTCCTGTTGTTTCTAAATCAAAGAAACAGATATTTTTAGTTAATTTCATTTTGTAATTTCTTTTCTGAAAATGATTGAGATGATGATGTACAATAAGATGATTAGCGGAATTGCAGCGACTTGTAACCAAGCTACTAAACCTAATGTAATGATTAAGAAAATGTATTTATAATAATTTTCTGCCCAACTCAATCCTTTAAATTTTAAGGCAAATAATGGTAAATCGACAATTAATAAAATACTAAATACAATAGAAACGGCAATTAATAAATACGGATCAACAGAAGGATTTATAATTTGTCCATTATTGTAATAGATAGAAAATAATGAGAAAATAAATAAGGTATTCGACGGCGTTGCCAAACCTTTGAAATACGTTGTTTGATCTTCATCTAAATTAAATTTTGCCAAACGTAACGCAGAAAAAGCCGGAACTAAAAAGGCAAATAATGAAATTGCGGCAATTTTTAAATTCTCATTTTCATAAATAAAATCAGTTGAAAAATGATTAAACATCGAAAATAACATCAATCCTGGTACAACACCAAACGAAATACAATCTGCCAAAGAATCCAATTCTTTTCCAATTGGGCTACCAATATTCATTAATCGCGCAACCATTCCGTCCAAAAAATCGGCAACCAACGAAATCAACATCAAAACCATCACAATTGTAACTGTGGTAGTTGTGATTTGTGCATTGCTCGAAATCATGAAAATGGCTGATAATACACCACACGAAAGATTAAGTAGTGTTAGAAAATTTGGAATTGTAAATAATTTCATAAATGAATTTTTCATCACAAAAGTACAAACAAAAATTAATCTGAATCCTTTTTAAACACAATAAAACCACTATTTTTGAGTTTTTATATTCGTAATTCATCAATTTTGAAAAAGACATTCCTTATATTATCTGTTTTTGCAAGTCAATTTGCTTTTTCTCAAACCACACGCAAATATTCGAACGAGTTTTTGAATATTGGTGCTGATGCGCGCTCGTTTGCAATGGGTAATGCGGTTGTGGCGAATATTGGAAATGCAAATGCGGCTTATTGGAATCCTGCTGGATTAACGGAAATTACCTATGATTGGGAAGCTGCGGCGATGCATGCTGAATATTTTCAGTCAATTGCGAAATTTGATTATGCAGCGGTTGCAATTCCGTTGAGAGAAAGTAATTCTACGATTGCATTTTCGTTTACGCGTTTTGGTGTTGATGATATTCTAAATACGACAGAATTAATTGATAATCAAGGAAATATTAATTACGATAAAATCTCAAAATTTTCTACAGCAGATTACGCTTTGACGATGTCTTATGCAGGAAATGTATTTAATAATAAAGATATTCAGTTTGGTGCAAACGCGAAAATTGTTTATCGTCATATAGGGAAATTTGCGCAAGGATTTGGTTTCGGGATTGATCTTGGTTTGCAATATCGTACCGATAATAAAATGTATTTTGGTTTGATGGCGCGCGATATTACGACAACTTTCAATGCGTGGAGTATCAACAAAGAAAAGGTAAAAGAAATTACAGTTGATGACCCAAATAGTGAAGGTGAGCCAACAATTTTAAATGATTTGCCTGGAGAAAATATCGAATTAACAATGCCTAAATTGCAATTTGGAGTTGGAAAACGTTTCGATTTTAATGAACGAGTTTCGTTGTTGGGAGAAGTTGATATGAATATCGAATTTCAACAAACTAATGCCGCAATTTCTGGAAAAGGATTTTCGATTTCGCCACAAGTTGGTCTTGAATTAGGTTATGATGACATGGTTTTTGTACGTGGAGGATTGAATAATTTACAGAAAATTTCGCAATTTGATGGGAAAGATAAAACTCAAATTCAGCCAAATGTTGGGGTAGGTTTCAAATACAAAGGAATCTCGATTGATTATGCTTTGACAAACTTTGGGGACAGTGGCTTGGGATTATATTCTAACATTTTTTCTGTTCGTTTCGAGATGGATAAATGGAGATAATTCACTAAAATTAGTGAAATAGATTTGGATATTTTTTATTATTTTTAATGCATAACCTAAATCTACTATTTTGAGTCAACCAGAACTTATAGAACAACATAGTTTTACAAAAAGTCTTATTTTTAAATTAAAATCTTCTGTTTTAATTGGTCTTCGTTGGCTGAAAAATATTCAAGATAATACTACAAAATTTCAATTTGATTCAAAATTAATTGATCAACCAATTATTGCATTTTCTGAAAGTGAACTTTGGAACCCAAATGATACAAAAGATAATTGGATATTAACGGCTGGTAAAATTCAGAATCTACGAATTGCTTCTCAAAAAATTAATGGTTTAGAAATTAAAGCAAACGAAACATTTAGTTTCTGGAAACATATTGGTAATCCAAATTATGGACAAGGTTATGTGGTGGGCAGAGAAATAAAAGAAGGTTGTATTGTCCCTACGATTGCTGGAGGTTTGTGCCAATTATCTAATGCGTTGTATGATGCAGCTTTGAACGCAAATTTCGAAATTATTGAACGTCATAAACATACCAAAATCATACAAGGTTCGTTGGCGGAAAAAGATCGCGATGCGACTGTAAAATGGAATTATATTGATTTACGTTTTCGTTCGGCTTATGATTTTAGAATCGAAACTGAATTAACTTCTACTCATTTAATTGTTCGTTATAAAAGTCAAAATAAAGATTTAAAATTATCAGAAAATATTGATAGTAAATTGGCTTTCAGTTTTTTAAATGATTGTTATTCGTGTGGAAACGATAGTTGTCATCAACATGAAGATCAAACACATAAAAATCAGCAAATCAAAACGACGACTTATATTTTGGATGAAAAATGGCCAGAATATGATAAATATATTTCGAAAAATATAAATGAGAATGATCGTTTTATATTTTCGATGAAAAAGAATTTTTTCGTCAAAACGAATCGCTATAATTGGAGTTTTTCATCTCATAAAGATAGCAAGAAGACTTTATTTTCTGGAATTTATAGAGCTTTGAAATTACGATTTTCTAAAAACAAAAATCCATTCGAGTTATCATTACAATTAGATGAAAAAATAGCAAATTCTGCTTCAAAATTAATTCCAATCGAAAGTACTCATTTAGTTATTAGTCAAAATCTATTGCCATTTATTTATAAAAAAGGAATGTTAGGAGGAAGAACTTTTGATGTTTTGATGACAAGATTACCTATTGAAACTTTGCATGAAAGATTGGATTATTCACATTTCATTTATCCAGAAAGTAAGACTTTGAAAGATTTTAGAGCAAATAAAAATTTAATTGATTTAGAAAATAATGTATTAAATAAAGCGCAAAGAATTATAAGTCCACATACTGATATTCAGAAAATGTTTCAACATAAAATTGTGAAACTTGATTGGAATATTGAACAAAATTTGAATCAAAAAACTGGGAATAAAATTCTTTTTCCTGCTTCTGCAGTTGGTAGAAAAGGAGCATATGAAATGCGAAAATTAGCGAAAGAACTCAATCTACAACTTGTAATTCTTGGACGAAATCTCGAAATGGAGAATTTTTGGGATCATATAGAAGTTGAAAAGTTTAATGAAAATTATGATGAAATTGGCTTAATCATTTATCCAACAATTATCGAAAATCAACCACGTCAACCTATAAAAGCTGTTTCTTATGGAATTCCAATTATTACAACAACCGCTTGTGGTTTACAAGATAGTGAAAATGTAAAAGTTGTAAAATTAAATGATTATATTTCGTTGAAAAAAGAAGTCGAAAATTATCTTTCAATCGGTAAATTTTCGTCAGCGCCCCATTCAGACCAAGAACCATCATAAACTTTTACCTCATCAAAACCTGCAATTGTCGAAGCTAAGGCTAGGATAGAAGCTGTGATTCCAGAACCGCATGAAAAAATATTTTCTTTAGATGAATCTGTAAATTTTTCGAAAATTGCTTTCAGTTCTTCTTTTGATTTATATGTTGTGTCAGTCAAAACATTTTCAAAAAATAAATTCTTAGAAGTTGGAATATGACCGCTTCGTAAACCTTGTCTTGGCTCCGGAGAAGTACCCTTGAAACGCCCTGCTGATCGTGCATCTATAATCGTTTTTGAATCATCATTTATTGCATTTAACATAACTTGTGTATCAGCAAACCAATTCGATTGAAAATCAGCAATAAAGTTACCTTTTACAGTAGGTTGAAAATAAGTAGAAATTGTATCAAAATTATTTTCTTGCCAAAGAGGTAATCCGCCATCTAAAACATATACTTCTTTGTGTCCCATTGATTTAAACATCCACCAAACTCTCGGACTCGAATAAACGCCCCAACGATCATAACAAACAATGATAGAATCTTGATTAATACCTAAATTTTGAGCTTCTTTTGTGAAAGTTTCTTCATCAACAAGTGTATGAGGAAATTGCGAAGAATGATCAGAAAATTTTCCTTCCAAATCAAAGAAAAGAGAATTCGGAATTAATTTTAATTCTTGATCTTTAATCGATTTTCCAACTTTATCAATCGTACAATCTAAAATAATTAAATTATTAAGATGCAAATTATTATGTAATTCTGGTGCTGATATGATTGGTGATTTGAAAGTCATTTCTAATTTATTTTTATAAAAGTAAAAAAACGCAACCATATTTGGCTACGTTTTCTTATTTATCTTACTTATTTTTTCTTTAACTGATAATTTTGTGCTAAAGCTCCAGTAATTTCATTTCCTTCTAAATCTAATTGGAATAAAATATTCTCTCCAACTTTATAACGTTTATATTCATCGTCTTTCGTTTTTAAAGAAATTGAATTACCATCATCAGTCCAAGTAATGTTACCTTGATTCTCAACCTTCAGATTTTTATCGATATATTCTTCTTTTAAGGTATATGTATTATCTTGATTTAAGGTTAATTCTGTTTTAATACCTTCACAATCAGCACAAGGAATCACGCCTTCATAAGTTCCGTCCCAATCTAAAGCAGATTGAGAAGTTGAATCATCGATTTTTTGTGATGACTTATTTTCAGTAGCAGGAGTACTTTCAGTCTTTTTTTCGCAAGCTGTGAATAATATGCCAGTAAAAGCACATAATACAAATAATTTTTTCATAATATATTTATTTTAAGGTTATTATTTTAAGTTAAAGCCAACTTTTATCATTGGTCCAAACATATCCATATCATAAACAAAATTGGAATTATTACTTCCTTTTTCGTAGTCTATACTTATGATTTGATAGCCCGCCATTGCGTAAAATAAATTAGAGAATTGATACCCAGCCAATCCTTCTAATTGCCAAGCTAATTTTGATCCAATTCCAAATCCTCCAATTTCTCCAGAAACATTATACAAAAACTTTTTGTTTGGTAAATTTCTTGTTCTTGCAACCAACATAGGATCTACCCACGTTTTAGAAATACTGCGATCTAGATGCATTGTTTGACCTGTTTTAGGATTGATCATATTTACATCAAATCCAGATTTAATATTTACAAGGTTCATACTAATTCCAGCTTCTAACCAAGGAGTTATTTTTCTTAATAAACCAGCTTCAAAAGAGAATTGTTTTGCTGTTAATTTACCATCCAAAACTAAAGGATCTTTTTTAACATTTGCAGCTAAAGAAGCATAAATAATATCGGATGTAATTACCCAATCTTTGTTTTCAGCTTCAAAAGTTAACATTCCAGCAAATTTAAAATGCTCAAAAAAGTCTGACGGAGATTGACTTACATGTACATTCGGGAGTCGAGAAACACTCGCTTTTCCTTTCATATGTGGCAACATCATATTTGGCTCTACTTTGAAATGCCAAGAATTATCTGGTTGAATTGAGTCTTGAGCAAAAGTTTGCATACTTGATGCTAAAAGAATTAAAAATGTGCTTTTTTGAAAAAAGTTAAACATAATTTTTTAAGTTTCGTTTTATTAATTATTTCAAATAATAGAGAGAAAAGTTAAGTTAGTTATGGTTTATTATAGGTTAAGTTTCTTGTTAAATTGTCTAGATAAATCTAGTTTCATTCCCAATGTAAAAACACTTTGTTCTTTTTTACCAGCATAATTTTTACCAAAAGAGATGCGCTGTTCTGTATACAATTGTACATATTTGATCGGATAATATTCTAATCCGGTAATCAAATCACTTCGTCTGAATTTTTTATCAATACTAACATTTTCTACACATTTCTTTGTTTCAGGAACATATAAATTATAACCTCCTAAAATTGAAAATTTATTTAGTTTATATTTCATAGCAGTTTCAAAACCTTTTGCATCAAAAACATAAGAAGGATTAATTGTATTTTCAGATTGATATGAAATAGGTGTAAAATCTCCATTTTGTTGTAGGATTCCAAGTAGACTAACATCAAATTGTTTACTCATATATTTTGAACCAATTGAATAAAAAGTTGGATGCCCAGATAAACCTAAAATATGATTATCATCAATTAAGTTTTGAGCTATAAAAGCACGGTTAAATGCAGCTCCAATACTAATATTTTGATTTAATTCTAATTGAGCAGAAAAACCAAAACCATCAATAATTTTATCATCATTTCCACCTTTTGTTTGGATTTGAGCACCAAATTGAAAAGCTTTAATTTTATTTCTGTAAATTATTGATTGATCTGCTCGTCCTGTTCCTAGCAAACCTCCATCTGTTCCACCTGTAAAAGTTGCAGAAGCACGTCCTCCAAATACATTAAAACGATCTGTATAAGCTGTAACATCTCGGTAAACACTCCATTGTTTACCAAATGTTATTTTACCATATTTAGACAAATCAATTCCTAAGTAACCTAAGCGATTACCAAAAACTTGTTGTTTTTGTTCTGAAACAATTGTCAAAAGATCACTATCTAGATTTCCATCAACATTAAATGACGAGTTTCCTTTGAACATATTTATTTGTAATTCAACACCAGCTACAAATGCAATATTTCCTTTTTTTAGATTAATTTCAATTCCAGCACGAGAGGCATTCTCTTGTAGCTCCATTACTTTATCATGCACGGCAAGATGACCTCTCAAACTAGTGTAAGGTCTTATCGAAATATCAATTGTATCATTCGATTGTTGAGCATTAACAAAAAATCCAAATAATAGAAAGGCAGGTATAAAATGTTTGTTATTGGCAATCATATTGAATGTTGATTTAGAATAATTTGGCAAAAAAATATTGATTAATTTTTAGATCTAAATTCCAACAAATGTAAATGGTTTTGCATCACTAAAAAGTTGTGAAGTTTCGCCAGCATATGTTTCATTTTTGCTAACGCTTAATCGTTTTGTTTTTGCACTTTTACTAAAATCAATTTTCTTTAAATCAACCCAAAATGTATTTGGAGTTTTTGTAGTTTCAAAGTAATAAACAAGATTTTTATGATCAGAAACTGATCTCCATCTTGTAGATGATATGTTAGGTTCTGCTTCTGAAGAAATTCCTAACGGAACCGATACATTTCTAATAACACTAAAAACACTTGCAATAGAAGTACGAGTATCAGCGGTTTGTGGAATCGCATTTATGTAATATGATGCTCTTACGTAACGGTCAGCAGCTCTGTTAGTTCCTGGTAACATGATTGTTCCTGGAATTCCTTTCCAATATTGATTAATTGCTAATTGCTCATCAAAAACTGGAGAATTTGTCATTACTGTATAAGATGGATCGTGGTGTATTTTCAATTTACCATTTACATATTCGAAAATTGCATTGTCTCCATTTGCATCAGAAATTGAAAGATGTAAAGTTGTAAATTTTTGAGTACCTGGAATGTAATCAGAAACAATTACAAATTTTTCTTTTCTCAAATCATCCACAGCTTCTTTTACTGTAGCATAATTATCTAAAACATATTGAGCCCAAGCTGCAATTGTAACACCTGGTTTTGTTCCTTTTGGATTAAATTGCGGATACTGACTTTCTACTAACCACAAAACATTTGCAACAAGTCCTTTTTCGTTCATGCCATCTGTTGTCGCAATATCCCAAGCACTTGCAATTACACTTCCGTATTTTGAAGTCCATTTTTCCGAAGCATTTCCGACATTACCAGATCGATCTAGACCTCTAGGAAAAACCCAAATATTTGCATCAATTTCATCTTTCCAATCCATAGAACGAGCTGTGATTACAGTATTTTCTGGACCTTTATAGACAACTCTTGTGCATGCATCTACTTGTGGAGATAATAAAAAAAATAGGTTGGTAGAGAATAATGTCAAAGTTAATTTACTTAAAAAAGTCTTTTTCATTATGATGTATTTAGATTGTTAAAATTATTAATTTAATTGGAGAAAATTATACTCTTTTACTAATATTGTGCAGAATATTAGAATTAATTGTATTTAATTATCCATTTATATAATGTTGTTTTTGGAATATTATAACGTTCTATAATTTCTCTCTTACTCATTTTTTCATTTTTAATCTGATCTAAAATAAAATCAATAACCTCTTTGGTGTAAATATTCTTTCTGAATTTTGGCAACGAATTATCATTTGTTTTTTTATTGGTTTTATTCGTTATAACAGGACTATACAACATGAGATGTTGAGAATATAATCTAAACAAATCATATTCTAATAACTTCGACCATCGAAGAATTAAATCGGAATCTAAACTTGATTTGTTATACATTTCCTCAATTTGATTTTCTTGACATTTAAAGAAATTTAAGATTCTTCCAGTATCTATTTCTTTTACTTGAACAACATTCTTAATAAAACTACCAATATGTATTTCTCTAAAATTTTTCATGATCTTGTAATAATTACGTTCTATTACAAATCAACGAAAAATGTTGATTTATCCTCTAAAACAAATCCCTCATTAATCCCTCTTATTTATATTTTTTTCATTATCAATGATATAAATTCCTGATTTACTAATATTACGTAATAGATATTAATCGTTAATTTCTTTAATTCTAAAAAGTAAATAATTGAAATAGAATAAATAATAATTATAGTAACAAAAAAAACGCAACTAATTAAGTTGCGTTTTTAGAATTATCTTTTGTAAGATTATTTTGGATTTGTTACTTCAGAAACTGGCTCGCCAATATTTCCGTTTGGCTCTTCTATATGTAGCAAAGCTGCAACTGTAGGAGCGATGTCTGTCATATAAACACGGTTATTATTTTTACCGTGTTTTATTCCCCAACCCATCAAAACAAATGGAATGTGAGCATCGTAAGAACCCCAAGTTCCGTGCGTTGTCCCTCCAGCATTTTGTTTTCCGCCATACCATTGTGGTTCTAAAATATAAGTAATAGCACCGCTACGTTTACGATTGAAACCATTAACCATTCGTTCTTTGATAATTGCAGGAATAGAAGCTTCTCCAATTTTATCCATATCAGCTACGAAAGAAACGCCATCAACTTTTTGCATAAATTTTACGATTTCTTCTTTGATATCTTCTTCGTCTAATTTATTTTGTTCGATTGTTTGATAATTCAAATGAACTTGATAATTTGTCAATGAGCGTACAATATCAGTAGATTTGAATTTCTCTTGTAATTTAGCGTTCAATGCTTTTTTTACTTCTCCTGTTGGAAAGTATCCTGCATTACCTTTTTTATCTTGGAAATACTTTGGATTATGAGCTCCACCATGATCAGCAGTTAGGAAAACTAAATATTGTCCTTTTCCAACTTTTTGATCTAAATGATTAAATAATTGTTCCAAATCTTTATCTAAACGTAAATAAGTATCCTCAGCTTCGATTGTATTTGGAGAAAATTGATGTCCAACATAATCAGTAGAAGAGAAACTAACCGCTAAGAAATCTGTAATTCCTTTCTCGTTTTGACCCAATTTTTCGTTATCAATAATTTCGATTGCGATATCTTTTGTCAACGAATTTCCGAAAGGAGTAGAACGAATCAAACCTAAACCATTGTCTTTTTTCAACGCTTTCAAATCATAAGGAAATTTCATTTTATCCAATCCTTTATAATTTTCGCGGTATGGATTTCCATCTTTTTCACTTTGTACATACGTGTCAATTGGATAAAGTGTATTCCATTTGTCTAAATATTTTTCAGCAACTTTTTTATCATTGAATTTTTGTAACCATTTTGGCAACTCATTCATATAAAATGTACTCGAAACCCAATTTCCTGATTCCCCCTCAAACCAAAAAGCAGCATCAGCAAAATGACCTGCAGGTAATATTCCTCCACGATCTTTTAACGAAACTCCATATACTTTTGAACGAAAATTTGTTGCTAATTTTAATTGATCAGTAACTGTAGATGTCAACAAGTTTTTTGGAGACATTTTTCCAGCTTTTGAAGAAGTTCCAACACCATTTACAGCGTCATCTTGCGTACAATACATTTCTTGTCCTGTTGCTTGAATGATAAAATCGTTCCCCGCAATTCCATGAATAGCAGGTACAGAACCCGTATAAATAGTACTATGACCGATAGCTGTATAAGTAGGTATATAAGGGATATAGGTATTTTCGTTGCTAAAACCTTCGTTTAACATACGATTGAAACCTCCTGTAGAATATCTATCTTGGTAACGATATAAATAATCCCATCGCATTTGATCGACAACGATACCAACTACTAGTTTTGGACGGCTAACCTCTTGTTGCGCATATAGCGAAAGACCGGCAAATAATCCTAAAACACTTAAAAAAGTCTTATTAAATTTCATTTTAAAAATTTTACAATAGCAAATGTAACAATTAAATTTTGGGCTAAATTTAAATAATAATTAAAAAATTAGTAAATTAAACAAAATCATAAAAAAATAGAGTATGAGTGCAAAGCCTGTAGAAATAGTAGAAATTTTTGATGTTTCAATTGACAAAGTGTGGAATGCCTTAACAACAAAAGCTGCTTTTGATAAATGGTATTTTGATATTGAGAAGTTTGTTCCAGAAGTTGGATTTGAGTTTGAATTTTATGGTGGATCGTATTTACATCATTGTAAAATAGTAGAAGTAGAGCCAACTAAATTATTAGCTTATACATGGAAATATCCTGTTTACGAAGGAAATTCTATTGTTACATTTATTTTGGATGAATTAACAGATGAAATTGTTCCGCAAACAAAATTAACGCTGATTCATGAAGGAATTGAAACTTTTCCGCCTGATGATAAGAATTTTTCGCGCGAAAGTTTTGAAGCTGGTTGGACAGAAATTATCCGAATTAGTTTGAAAAATTATTTGGAAGGAAATTATGAAGAAGATTCGAAAGTAGAATAAATAAAAAAAGGAACTTCGTCAAGTTCCTTTTAATTTTTTTTACAGCTTATTATTTTTTGAATAATACTGTGATTCCTTCTTGATTTGGTAAAATCGGACGAGGATCTTCTGCTGTTACTATTCCTGCTTTTTCTTTTCTTAAATTCGCAACCCAAAATGGAATCCAAGAAATAGCCATCGTTGCAAAAAAGATGATACCCCAGAATCCGCATAAAGCGATTGTTAAGAATAATAAGAAACCTAAAAATTGAATCATGATTTTATTTTTATGTGATACAAACTTAGTAAATAAAATTTATAGAAATACTAACATTAATCACTTTTCTTTCATCAAACGATTTCTTAAATTTGTGAGATAAGTAAACAATATATAAATAATAAAAAATACCAAAATGGAATACAGAATTGAGAAAGACACCATGGGGGAAGTAAAAGTTCCTGCAGATAAATATTGGGGTGCTCAAACAGAACGTTCTCGTAACAACTTTAAAATTGGTCCTGCGGCTTCTATGCCTCACGAAATTGTAGAAGGTTTCGCTTATCTTAAGAAAGCTGCTGCTTATGCAAATGCTGAATTAGGTGTTTTACCAGTTGAAAAACGTGATGCTATTGCTGCTGTATGTGACGAAATCTTAGCAGGAAAATTAGATGATCAATTTCCTTTAGTAATCTGGCAAACAGGTTCAGGAACTCAATCTAATATGAATGTTAATGAAGTTGTTGCTAATCGTGCACAAGTTTTAGCTGGATTCAAAATTGGAGAAGGTGAACCAGTTCTTAAAGCGAATGACGACGTTAACAAATCTCAATCTTCTAATGATACTTTCCCAACAGGTATGCACATTGCTGCTTACAAAGCTGTTGTTGAAGTAACAATTCCAGGTGTTGAACAATTACGTGATACGTTAGCTAAAAAAGCAGAAGAATTTAAATCTGTTGTAAAAATTGGTCGTACACACTTAATGGATGCAACGCCATTAACATTAGGTCAAGAAATTTCTGGATACGTAGCTCAATTAAACCACGGTTTAAAAGCTTTAAGAAATACATTAGAGCATTTATCTGAAGTTGCTTTAGGAGGAACTGCTGTAGGTACAGGTCTTAACACGCCTGAAGGATACGATGTTTTAGTTGCTAAATACATTGCTGAATTTACAGGACATCCATTTGTAACAGCAGAAAATAAATTCGAAGCATTAGCTGCTCACGATGCAATCGTAGAAACTCACGGAGCTTTGAAACAATTAGCTGTTTCTTTAAACAAAATTGCGAATGACGTTCGTATGTTAGCTTCTGGGCCTCGTTCTGGTATTGGAGAAATTATCATTCCAGAAAACGAACCAGGATCTTCTATCATGCCAGGTAAAGTAAATCCTACTCAATGTGAGGCGTTAACAATGGTTGCTGCTCAAGTTATGGGTAACGATGTTGCGATTACAATTGGAGGAACTCAAGGTCATTACGAATTGAATGTTTTCAAACCAGTTATGGCTGCAAACTTCTTGCAATCTGCACGTTTATTAGGAGATGCTTGTGTGTCTTTTGATGAGCATTGTGCACAAGGAATTGAACCAAATTACGCTCGTATCAAAGAATTAGTTGATAATTCATTAATGTTAGTTACAGCGCTTAATACAAAAATTGGTTACTACAAAGCTGCTGAAATTGCTCAAACAGCTCATAAAAATAACTCTACGTTAAAAGAAACTGCAATCGCATTAGGATATGTAACTGCCGAACAATTTGACGAATGGGTAAAACCTGAAGATATGGTTGGTTCTTTGAAATAAGAAATTTTAAATCATTATATCACAGAGAGGTTGCTTAGGTAACCTCTTTTTTTGTTAAATTTATTTAAATTTGAGAAAAAGTTCCTTTCTTAAGAGGAAAAATTGTAACTTTAGTAAAAGTTTAAAATTATGGCAACTGTTAAACTAAAAAAATACGAACAAATCATAAATGAAATCCCTGAAGTAAGAGATTTTACGAGTGTTTATTTTTATGTAAATCGTTATAATATTGATCAAAAATACATTCAATATCTTGATGAATTATCAACATTAAAAGACGAAATAATCTCAAGTTGGTTAAATATCACAACGCGTACATACAGAAATTACAAAACGAAAGATGTTTCTTTAAAAGACAATACAAAAGAGCATATTGTTTTATTGATTTCTTTATACAAGCACGGTTTGGAGGTTTTCAATACAAAAGATGATTTCGAGAAATGGTTAACAACGCCTAATGTTTTGTTAGATAAAAAATCGCCAGCAGATTTTCTTGATACAGTTTCAGGTCTCAAATTTATCGATAATCGTTTAACTGCGATAGAGTACGGAGAAAACGTGTAATAATGTTAGTTTTCAATATTCGTAAAGCGAGATATTCAAAATCATTACAAGCTTCTGGAGTTGCCAACAGATGGAATAAAAATGATGAATTTGTTATTTACACAGGAAGTTCTCGTGCGCTCTCAACCTTAGAATTGGTGGTGCATCGAAGTTCTATTAGCATTGATAATTCGTACAAATTATTAGTGATAGAAATTGACTGCGAAGAAGATGAGATTTATGAAATTAAGAAGCCTAAATTACCTAAAAATTGGCAATCTGTAGAGGCTTATCCCGAGTTACAAGAAATTGGTTCTGCTTGGTATCAAGATTTTAAATATTTGGTCATGAAAGTTCCATCGTCAATTATTCCAAAAGAGTATAATTATTTAATAAATACAAAACATCCTGATTTTACTTCGAAGGTTAAAATCAAAGAATTAGAAGATTATAATTGGGATGATCGTTTATTATAAAACAAAAAAATCGACTAAATATTTAGTCGATTTTTTTATGAATATTTTAGAGATTATTAAATCTTTTTATACTTTAACAATAAACTATTTGTTACAACACTTACACTACTCAAAGCCATTGCAGCACCAGCAATCATAGGATCTAACAAAAATCCATTAATTGGATAAAGGACTCCAGCAGCAATTGGAATTCCGATTACATTGTAAATAAATGCCCAAAATAAATTTTGATGAATTGTTTTGACAGTCTGCGTTGAAAGATTGATCGCATGATCGATTTTTGTCAAATCTCCTCCAATCAACGTAACTTCTGCCACATCAATCGCAATATCAGAACCATTACCCATTGCAATCGAAACATCTGCCTGAGCCAACGCTGCACTATCATTAATTCCATCACCAACCATTGCGACAACTTTTCCTTTTTGTTGCAAATCTTTGATAATATTCATTTTATCATTTGGTAAAGCATTTGCTACAACTTGATCAATTCCGACTTGTTTAGCAATCGCATTTGCCGAGAATTCGTTGTCACCAGTTACCATCCAAACTTCAATTCCTTTTTCATGAAAAGCTTTAATAGCTTCAACAGATGTTGTTTTTATTTCATCAGAAATTCCAATTAATCCCAAAACTTTTTCATCATTTCCAAAGAAAGAAGTTGTATAATTTTTAGTCGCAAAATCTTGAATAGCTTGTTTTACATTTTCATCAATTTGAATATTTAATTCAGTAATCCAACTTGTTTTTCCAACATAATAAGTGTCATTTAAAATATTAGCTTTCAATCCTTTTCCAGATATATCTTCAATTTTTAGTTCAGGTAAAATATCTTGTTTTCCAATATGTTCTGTAATCGCTTTTGCCAAAGGATGTTGCGAATTATTTTCGATTGTATAAAGCACATTCTTAGCATAATCATCAAACCAAATCAATTCTTGTACTTTCGGTTTTCCTTCTGTAATTGTTCCTGTTTTATCTAAAATAATTGTATCAATTTTCTTCGCTAATTCTAAACTTTCGGCATTTTTGATCAAAATTCCTTGCTCAGCACCTTTTCCCATTCCAACCATAATCGCAGTAGGAGTTGCCAATCCAAGCGCACACGGACAAGCAATAACAAGCACAGTAATCATTGATAAAAGTGCCATTGTAAAAGCATTTTCTTGACCTAAAACTAACCAAGTAATAAACGTTAGAATTGCAATAATAATTACAATCGGAACAAAAACACCTGCAATTTTGTCTACTAATTGTTGAACTGGCGCTTTACTTCCTTGTGCATTTTTAACCGATTGAATAATTTGAGCCAAAAGTGTATCATTCCCTACTTTCAAGGCTTTATATTGAATAGGAGAGTTTTGGTTTAAAGTTCCTGAAAAAACATTCGCATCAATTCCTTTTTCAACTGGAATTGGTTCTCCTGTCAACGAACTTTCATCGATAAAAGATTCTCCCGAAACAATAATTCCATCAACTGCAATTTTATCTCCAGGTTTTGCAACAATCAAATCGCCAATTTGTACATCTTCAATTTTTACTTCAACTTGATTTCCATCTTTCACAACCAACACAGTATTAGGTTGTAAACCGATTAATTTCTTGATCGCTTCGGAAGTATTTCCTTTAGCACGTTCTTCCATCAATTTACCAATCAAGATAAAAACGATGATTAAACCAGCAGCTTCAAAATAAGGATGCGCATGCAAACCTTTGCTGTGCCAATACTCTGGAAACAATGTATTGAAAACACTAAAAATATAAGCAACACTAGTGCTTAGCGCGACTAAAGTGTCCATATTAGCCGATTTATTTTTCAATTGTTTCCAAGCACCTACGAAAAATTGTTGTCCAAAAATGAAAAGAATTGGCGTAGAAAATGCCCACATAATGTAATTTCCGTAAGGCATATCCATAAAAAACATTCCAACAATAAATAAAGGAACTCCAAAAATTAAAGCCCAAATTACTCTATTTTTCAGCGTTTTGTATTTTTCTTCGTGAAGTTGTTCTATTTCTTCATCTTGATTTTTAGACTCATCAATCACCAAATCATATCCAACTTCTACTAAAGCATTTTTCAAATTTTCTGGAGAAACAAGAGTAGGAATATACTCGATTTTTCCCATTCCATTTCCATAATTCACTTCTGCATTTACGACACCCAACTGACGATTAAGATTCGCTTGAGAACTACTCGCACACGAAGCACACGTCATATTGAGAACGGGATAAGATTTTTCGACAGAATCTATTTTGAAGTTATTTTGCTTTAAAGTTTCATAGATTTTAGGGGAAACTTTCCATAATTTTTTTGCCGAAACGTTAATCGTTTTAGCATCTAAATTCACAGTATATTCATCAAGATTTTCTATTTCAGAAAGTAATTTATTGATGAGTTCAACATCTTTTTCTGAATTCAAATTGATAATCGGTATAGTAAGTGTTTGTGCATTCATAACAGTAATTTTCTAGGACAAATTTCCAAAGATTATGGCGAGAAAGTATTATATAATTAGAAGTTAAAGTTACACTTTTTACCAATTGTTCAGCTTCTTCAGTTACTTTAAAATTATATTAAAACGTTTTACACCATCATTTTGTTGATAATACAAATAACCTTTGTGCGCTTCTATAATGTTTTTGGAAAGTGTTAAGCCAATTCCTGCACCATCTTTTCGAGTTGTATAAAAAGGTAAAAATATTTTGGAAATGATTTCTTCATCAATCAATTGTCCAGAATCTTGAATAATAATTTGCAATCGATTATCAGTTTGTTTCGATGAAATTTCAATAGATTTAGTTTCTACATTTTCTAATGAATAAATCGCATTTTTGATTAAGTTAATCAAAACTTGTTCAAATAAGATACGATCAATTTCAACTTCAATATTTTGTGGAATTAAATTCTGAAAAACAATATTTTTTTGATGAAATTCAGCCGAAAAAGATTGTTCAATTCCTTGGACAATTTCATATAAATTTTGTATCGATTTAACAGGATTTGGTAACATAGTTAATTGACGATATTGCTCTACAAACGTCTGTAAATGCTGACTTCTATTCATAATTGTGTCTAAACTCAAACGAATATCATCATAATCATTCTTATCTAAATTGTCAGTTTCAAAATAAGTTTTTGTGGTATTTGCTAATGAATAAATCGGCGTCAAAGAATTGATAATTTCATGCGCAATGACTTTCATAATATTCATCCAAGCCTCTTTTTCAGTGGAATCAATCACACGTTGAATCGAATCGATAAAAATAATCGCATATTCATCATGCGCAATCAACGTTTTTGTGTTCTGAATCAGATAAGTTTGTCGCTCTTCATCATTAATTTGTATGTCAATTGTACTTTTAAAATCATCAAATTCTTTATTTTCTAAAGTTTCACAAAACTGTGGAATCAATTTTTTTAGATAATTCCACGAACTTGATTTTGGAACGCTAAATATTAGTTGAAAATGATGATTGATAAATATAATTTTTCGATCATTTTCTTCTTTTTTAAGAATCAAAAAACCAAACGGAACGGCATTCAATAATTGATGATAAATGATTTCTTTAGACGAATTTAAAACGTGTTCTTCTTTAATTTTATGATATAATTTTAATGCAGAATTGTCTTTTTTATATTGATTTTGATTAATATTTAAGCTAAAGTCATTGTACAATAAAGCATCTATAATTTTCTGATTTTTAGAAAGATAATTTTTAGAAAAATGAATTATTTCCGTAATCGAAACAATTGTAATAATACATACAAATGTAAATGAAAACCAATAATTTTTGATTCCAATAAAAGCCAACATAAACAAAACAAATGCTAAAAAAAGTATTCTGAATACTAACTGAAAAATAAGAGAATTGCGTTTCATTATTTATAATTCGTAATGTTATATTTTTCTAATTTTCGATATAAAGCAGCACGAGAAACACCTAAATTTTCGGCTGTTTTACTAATATTTCCTTCAAAAAAATGTAAACGTTCTACAATTTTATTTCGCTCTATTTCGTTCAAATTATTTGAATTATCTGTAATTTTTTGAGGAATAAATGTTGTGAAACCTAAATTTTCAATCGTAATTTCATTTTCTTCAGCCAAAATAACCGCACGTTCAATTCTATTTTGCAATTCTCGAATGTTTCCGTTCCAATCGTAGTTTTCTAATTGATACAAAATTTGTTCATTAATAACTGGTTTTTCGACCTCATATTTATCAGCATAAAGTTCTAAAAAATAATCAATCAAAGGTTTAATATCTTCTTTTCGTTCACTAAGATTCGGCATTGTAACCGAAATTGTATTGATTCGATAATATAAATCTTCTCTAAAATGACCTTCTTTTACTGAATTTTCAAGATTCACATTCGTAGCAACAATTATACGAACATCAACTTTTCTTGGTGAACTTTCTCCCAAACGAATAATTTCTTTATTCTGAATGACTTGCAAAAGTTTTGCTTGCAAATGATTTGGTAAATTTCCAATTTCATCTAAAAAAATCGTTCCATTATTTGCAGCTTCAAATCGACCAATTGTATCTTCTTTCGCATCGGTAAACGCACCTTTTTTATATCCAAACAACTCACTTTCAAATAAATTCTCATTCAAAGAACCTAAATCAACATGAATAAATTTTTCATTATTTCGAGTAGAATTTTCGTGAATTGATTTTGCCAAAATTGATTTACCTGTTCCATTTTCACCTAAAATTAAGATTGTTGCATCAGTTTTTGCAATTTTATTGGTGATTTTATACACTTTTTCGATACTCGGAGAATTTCCATAAAAAAACTTATTTTCTTTCGATTCTTTTATTTGCTTCGATTTTCTACGCTGTTTTATCTCTTCTTTTATAAGATCAACCAACTTATCATTATCCCAAGGTTTTAAAATATAATCAATCGCACCCAATTTTAAACCTTCAACTGCAGTTTCTACACTTCCATAGGAAGTCATCAAAATTACTTTCGTTTTTGGTTGCGCATGTTGAATCTCTTTCAGCCAAAAAATTCCTTCTTTTCCATCTTCATAACCTGTTCTAAAATTCATGTCCATTAAAACAACATCAATTTCATTTTCTACCAAGATTTGTGGAATCTTTTTAGGATCAGAACAAGTGATAATAGTTTCGAATTGACGTTTCAAAAGTAGACGACTTGCAATTAATATTTCTTCTTGATCGTCTAAAATCAGTATAGTGGCTAAAGTTTTCTTCATATTCAGTTTTGTCATGTGTCCGTTTCTGAACAAATAAGTGTTCGCTTTCGGACAGTCTATTTTTTATATAATTTTTTAAAAGAATTGATTTCAACGCTTTAAGAAATTATAAATTTTAGGCACATTTATTACGTATTGATAATTAGTAAAATAACCATAAATAAACGGCTGTTTGGTAAATTTAATAAATAATGGATACGAAAATCAATCAAAAAAATAAAAAATATAAACGCCTCGGAATAATTGCTACAACGACCATTATTTTAGGTGGTTCGAGTTTTTATTTGATGAATCCACCGCGAACTTTAACTGTAAGTGCAAATGAATTGATGATAAAAGACGTTTCTGAAGATTATTTTGAAGATTTTGTTGTTTTTCAGGCACAAATAGAACCAATTAATTCAATCTTTATCAATGTGATAGAAGGTGGTTCTGTTCAAGAAATATTTGTAGAAAATGGAGAAATGGTCACAAAAGGTTTGCCAATTGCACGATTATACAATCCGAATACGGAACTTAATTTTTTGACACAAGAAACGGCAATTATCGAGCAAATGAATCAATTAAATGTTGCAAAATTATCTATTCGGAATCAAGAATTGGATCTATCAAAGGATTTTGTAGGAATTGAACACGATTTTAATCAATCAAAATTAGATTATGAATTGAACCAAAAACTGTATGATAGGGAAGTGTTAGCGAAAAATGAATGGGAAAATACAAAGGAAAAAATGCGCTACCAGCAAGAACGAAAAGCAATTATTCAGAAAAGTTTGGTTAAGGAACGTGAATCAAATTCGATTCAATTAAAACAAATTAATGAAGCTTTATCTATCATGCAAAAAAGTTTGGTAACACTTCGAAAAAACAAACAAAATTTTTTGGTTCTAGCGCCTGAAACTGGTCGTTTAAGCTCTTTTGAAGCGACATTAGGACAATCAATAGAAGCAGGAAAAAGTATTGGAAAAGTGGATATTCTAAGCGGATATAAATTAGTTGCAATGGTAGATGAATATTATTTGGATCGAATACAGGAAAATCAATATGGACAAATCGAAATTAAAGGAAAAATCATAAAAGTAAAAGTGACTAAGATTTCTCCAGAAATAAAAAGTGGAAAATTTAAAACAGAATTAGAATTTATTGATAAAATTCCTGAAAATTTACAAGAAGGTTTATCCGTAGGAGTAAAGTTGATTTTATCCGAAAAAGAAAAGAAATTAGTTATTCCGAAAGGATCCTTTTATACAACGACACAAGGGAAGTGGATTTTTGTTATCAATAACGATAAAGCAATACGTAGAAAAATTGAATTAGGTAGTGAAAATCCGAGTGTTTACGAAGTGATTTCAGGATTAAAAACAAATGAAAAAGTAATTATTTCGAATTACGAAGATTATAAAGAAGTACAAGAATTAACAATAAAAAAATAACATCATGATTAAAATAGAAAACTTATCAAAAATATTTATTACAGAAGATGTTCAAACAAAAGCTTTGAATGGGATTAATTTAACAATCAATTCTGGAGAATTTATTTCCATCATGGGACCTTCGGGTTGTGGAAAATCTACATTATTGAATATTATTGGATTATTGGATTCTTTCAATGGAGGAAGTTATGCGTTGAATAATCTTGAAATGTCTAATGCAAACGAATCGAAACGTTCTCAAGTTAGAAAAGAAAATATAGGATTTATTTTCCAAAATTTCAACTTAATTGATGAATTATCAGTTTATGATAACATCGAATTGCCTTTGATTTATTCTAAAGTTTCGAGCTCAGAACGAAAAAAACGAGTACAAGAAATTGCAGAAAAATTAAATATTGTTCATCGTTTACAACATTATCCACAGCAACTTTCTGGTGGTCAACAACAACGTGTTGCAGTTGCAAGAGCCTTGGTGATTAATCCTAAAATAATTTTGGCTGATGAACCAACAGGAAATTTGGATAGTATCAATGGAAATGAAGTGATGGAGCTTTTGACCGATTTACATGCGCAAGGTTCTACAATTTTGATGGTAACGCATTCAGCTCATGACGCGGCTTATTCTGATAAAATTATTATCATGAAAGATGGTGAAATTCTTTCTGAAAAAATGAATCAGAAAAATGTAAATGTTTTTGAGAAAACTAAAATTTAAATTGATAAACCATGAAAAATTATATTCTTCTATTGTTCAATTTGACAACAATCTTATTGAATGCTCAAGTTACAGAATCAAGGAACATTGAAAATTTTAACGAAATTATAGGTAAATCAGGCGTAAATATCAATTATTATAACTCAGATTCTCCAAAAGTAATTGTCGAGACAGATAAAAAAGAAAATTTAAATTACATTATTACAAGTACAAAAAATAATGTTTTAGAAGTTTATGTAGATACTAAAAACCAACCAAATGTTACAATTTCAAAGATTGATATAAGTGTTTATGGTATAGCTTTAGAAAAGATTTCGATGACTTCTGGCTCAAAAATTTCGTTTGAAGATAATTTTAAATCAAATGTGTTGAGAATTAAAGAAACTTCTGGAGCACAAATCGTTTTTAAATCTCTAAAAACCGATTATTTAGAGATTGATTTGTCGTCTGGTGCTCAATTGAATGGAAATATCACCTCTAAAACTATAACTTCTAAAATGAGTTCTGGATCTATTTGGGAATCAAAAATCAATTCAGAAAATACAACGATTAATATTTCAAATGGAGCAATAGTTTCTTTGAAAGGAGAAACTAAACAATTAGATATAAAGGCGACAAGTGGATCCATTTCAGACTTGAAAAAACTGAATGCAGCAAGAGCAAATTTGATAGCAAATAATGCTTCTTCAATTACAAGTTGGGTTTCACAAAAACTTTTAGTAGATGCAAATACGGCTAGTAAGATTACGATAAAAGGTTTACCAACTGATATAACAATTCAGCGTGATAAGCTTTCTAAAGTTTTGAATGAAAATGGTGATTCTTATTAATTCGAAAAAAATAATATAATCGATGCTAAAAAATTGGTTTAAAATATATTTAAGAAATACGATCAAGAACAAAGGGTTTACATTTCTTACAATTCTTGGTTTAGCTATCGGAATTGCTGGTGTTATTTTTTCGACTTTATATTGGAAAGATGAAACGAGTTACGATAAATGGAATCCAAATATTGATCGCGTATTTGAAACATTAACTGTATTTCAAAAAGGTGGAGAAACTTGGCCTACAAGTGTTGAACCTTTGCCTCGTTACTTAAAAGAAAAATCAGATAAGATAGAAAGTTATTGTTGGTTTGAAGGTTGGTATGGACAAGAAACTTTTTACGTAGATAATAAAAAAGTTTATGTTACTGGAATTACTAGTACAGATCAGAATTTTTTTGATTTTATTCCATTCAAGTTTGTAAAAGGAAGTGTAGATGATTTTCGAAAAAATAGATATGGTGTTGCATTAGAAGAAAAAGAAGCAGCTAAAATTTTTGGTACTGAAAATCCTGTTGGAAAGACTTTGACAACTTTTGATGGTAGAAAAATGCCTATTTATGGAGTTTTTAAAACAAACAAGTATACTAGTTTTCAACCTAAAATGGTTATTTCAAATATCTATAAACGTTTAGAAGACACAAAAGATCAATGGGGAAATTATGGTTCGGGATTATTTATCAAATTAAAAAATACTGCTGATAAAGAAGAAGTTGAAAAATTAGGAACACAACTTTTTTATGAAAATAATACTTTAAAAAATGCAAAAAACGAAGGAATACCTGTAAAAGAATTTGTAAAGATTTATGAACCAGTAACTGTAAAGTTCCAATCATTAAACGACTCAAGATTAAATGCAAAATTTTCTCGATTACCAGAAGGAATGGGGAACAAACTATTCTTACAAATCAATTTAGGGTTATCTTATTTAATCTTGATCTTATCGATTATCAATTATATAAATCTTTCTACTGCACAAGCAATTAGAAGAGCGAAAGAAGTAGGAATAAGAAAAGTTGTAGGTGCAACAAAAAGAAATATTGTTTTACAATTTATCACAGAAACTACAATAACTACAGTTTTGTCATTTATTGTTGCATTAGCTTTTGTTGAAGTTTTTTTGCCTACATATAATCAATTAATTGACAAAAATTTAGAATTGTATATTACTTCGTTTATTCCATATTTGATTGTAATTTTTGTAATCGTAGTTGTTATTGCTGGAATTTTCCCTGCTATTTATGTTTCAAATTTTAAAGAACTGAACGTTTTAAAAGGTAATTTTTCAAGAAGTAAAAATGGAATTTGGTTACGAAATGGAATGTTGATTTTACAATTTTCAATTGCTACATTCTTTATTGTAGCTGGAACTCTTGTTATTCAACAAATGAATTACATTTCAAAAAAAGATTTAGGTTTCTCAGGTAATCAAGTAATTAGTATTCCATTTAAAAGACAAGATTTAGCTGATAAAAAGTTTGATTTTTATAACAGTTTCAAACAAGATTTACTAAAAATAAAAGGTGTACAAGCTGTAAATGCTACTGCATTCAAGTTTGGTTCTCTTGGAGCTATGTCTAATACAAGTTTTCGAGTAAAAGAAAAACAATTGGTGACAGATAATATGGGAATTGATTTTGGTTTTTTGGATATGATGAAAATTCAATTGAAAGAAGGAAGAGATTTGAATCCAATGATTTCGTCCGATACAATTTCGAATGTATTAATAAATGAAACCGCGAAAAAATATTTTGGAGAAACGTTGAAACTGAATGATGAATTTGAATGGAATGGACAAAAATTTAAGCTTATTGGTGTAACAAAAGATTTCAATCTAGGAGAACCACAAAATAAAATACGACCAATGATGTTTTTCCATTTCAAAGTTGTTGATTGGTTATCGTACAATTTACAAGATGTTTTGGTTAAGGTAGATACTGATAATACAAAACAGACCATAGATAATATCGAGAAGTTTTGGAAAGCTAAAGTTGATCAAGATTATCCTTTCGAATATGAATTTGTAGACAAACAGTTTGCGCGTTCGTATGAAAATTACACAAAACAAGAAAAGATGTTCAAGATCTTGAATGTTATTGTGATAACAATCGCATTATTTGGATTGTTTGCGCTTTCGTCATACACAATTGAACGTAAATATAAAGAAATAGCCATTCGAAAAGTTTTAGGTGCAGAAACGTCTTCTTTACTACGAATTTTATCCAAACAATATATCTATTTCGCATTCATAGGTTTTGCACTTGCAATTTTACCAAGTTATTTTCTGATGCAAAAATGGTTAGAAAACTTTGCTTATCGCATTGATATTTCAATCTGGATTTATGTATTTGCTTTTATTTTATTGTTGAGTTTAACCTTAATTGTTGTTTTAATAAAAGCTTATTCTGCTACTCGAATCAATAGTTTAAATTACTTGAAATACGAATAATTATGCTTAATAATTGGTTTAAAATATATTTTAGAAATACAATCAAGAACAAAGGATTTACATTTCTTACGATTCTTGGCTTGGCAATTGGAATTGCTGGTGTTATTTTTTCGACTTTGTATTGGAAAGATGAAACGAGTTATGATCAATGGAATCCTAATAAAGATAGAATTTTTGAATTAATCACATTTTTAAAACCTGATTTACAAATAGCTTCTACTACTGGTCCAATGGCGGAGTTGGTAAAAGAAAAATCAGATAAAATTGAAGAAACTTTGTTCTATCAATCTGGTTATTTGTCAGAACTTTATATCATTAATCAAAAGAAAGAATTATTAAATAAAATTGCAATCACAGGGAATAATTTCTTCGATTTTTTTCCTTTTGATTTTGTGCAAGGAAATAAAGAACAATTCAAGAATAATAGAAATGCAGTTGCGATTGAAGAGCAAGAAGCAAAACGAATTTTTGGAAATGAAAATCCTATCAATAAACAAATCAAAAATCTTAATGGAGAAATTTTAACTATTTATGGTGTTTATCAATTGAAAAATAATTCAGGGTTTTTACCTAAATATGTAATTTCTTCACCAAATCTCAATATTGATGATTGGAATAACTTTACCTATGCTTTATTGATTAAGTTAAAAAATCCTAATGATAAAGAAGTTGTAGAAAAATCTATTAATAAGATTTATTATGAAAATATTGTACAGAGATATGCTAAATTAAGAGGAATTTCTGTCGATGAATACATTAAAACATCGGGGTTAACGAAAGGATATTTACAACCAATAACAGATAGTCGTTTGAAAGCAGAAGTTACAGGATTTCCAGAAGACAAAGGAAATCTTAATTTCCTGAAAATTAATCTAGGTTTGTCAATTCTAATTTTATTGCTTTCAATTATCAATTACATCAATCTTTCGACAGCACAAACTATTCGTCGCGCGAAAGAGGTTGGAATCCGAAAAGTTTTAGGAGCTTCAAAGCAAAATATCATTTGGCAATTTTTGTTCGAAACTGCGATTACAACTTTTTTTTCTGTTCTTTTAGCACTTACATTGGTAGAAATAGGATTATCAAGTTATAATATATTGATTAATAAAAGCTTATCAATTAATCTCATTGAATTTGTTCCTTATCTAGTTTTAATTTTTTTAATCGTTATTCTTTTTTCTGGTATTTTTCCTGCGATTTATGTTTCAAATTTTAAAGAATTGAATGTTTTGAAAGGGAATTTTTCAAGAAGTAAAAATGGAATTTGGATTAGAAATTTGATGTTAATTATTCAGTTTACAATTGCTACTTTTTTTATTGTTGCTGGAAGTTTAGTGACAGAACAAGTAAATTATATGAGTAAAAAAGATCTTGGTTTTTCTGGTGATCAAATTATAAATCTTACATTGAGAAGATATGATTTAGGTGAAAAACGTTTAGATTTTTATAAAGCAATTAAACAAGATTTATTGAAGATAAAAGGAGTGAAAGATGTAAATGCTACAGCATTTAAGTTTGGAAATAATGCAATGAATTCTTCCCCAATGAAATTTCAGGATAAAAGAATTCAAATTCAAAATGTTCCAGTTGATTACAATTTCTTATCAATGATGAAAATAAAATTGAAGAATGGAAGAGATTTCGATTCAAAAATTACTTCAGATACGGTTAATAACATCATTTTGAACGAAACAGCGATGAATGAATTAGGAAATTTATCAATTGGAGATCAAGTTGATTGGAAAGAATATAAGTTTAATATTATTGGAGTTGTAAAGGATTTTAATATAGAAAATCCAGAAAATAAAATTTCTCCGATGATGCTTATCAACGTAAATACAGTCGATTGGTTGCAAAATAATCTTAGTGAAATTTATATTAAAGTTAATGCTGAAAACGTAACTGAAACAATTGCTGCAATCGAGAAGTTTTGGAAAGCTAAAGTTGATCAAGATTATCCATTTGAATATGAATTTATTGACAAACAGTTTGCGCGTTCGTATGAAAATTACACAAAACAAGAAAAAATGTTCAAGATATTGAATGTTATTGTGATAACAATCGCATTATTTGGATTGTTTGCGCTTTCTTCATACACAATCGAACGTAAATACAAAGAAATCGCCATTCGAAAAGTTTTAGGCGCAGAAACGTCTTCTTTACTACGAATTTTATCAAAACAATATATCTATTTCGCATTTATAGGTTTTGCACTTGCAATTTTACCAAGTTATTTTTTGATGCAAAAATGGTTAGAAAACTTTGCTTATCGCATTGATATCTCAATCTGGATTTATGTATTTGCATTCATTTTATTATTGAGTTTAACCTTAATTGTTGTTTTAATAAAAGCTTATTCTGCTACTCGAATCAATAGTTTAAATTACTTGAAATACGAATAATTCTCTGTTTTATGAATGCTAAATATTTTTTATTAATGGTCGTGCTTTTCTCATTTTTGGGAAAAGCGCAAAACCTAACGTTAGAAGATTGTTTGAATTTAGGGAGAGAAAATCAACCTGATTTTAAAATTCAGTCGATAAAAATTGATCAGAAAGTGGAAACTAAACGTTCTTTTGCTTCGCAATTTTTACCAACTATTGATGCTTCCGTTTCGCATGCATATAATTTTGGTTCGTCAATTGATCCTTCAACTAATACAAGAGAACCTTCTAATATTCAGTCAGATAATTTATCAATTAATGCTCAAATTAATTTGTTTGATTTTTCTAAATTAAATCAAACAACAATTCAAAACTATGATATCGAATTAGAAAAACTTGAATTAAAAACAATTCAAAATCAATATGATTTATTGGTTTTAGAAAAATATATGGCGGCTTTGGCTTTGCAAGAATGGCAAAATGTTTTGAAATCTCAAATGGAAAATGCTCAGATACAATTTGTTCGAATTTCAAAAGAAGTAGAGGAAGGGAAGCGCCCAAAAAGTGACTTTTATGATATTCAAGTTATCGTTCTTCAAGAACAAAATGATTTAGAAAAATCTAAACATGATGAAATTATAAGTAAAACTGAATTGATTCAATTATTGAATACTACTAGTGTTTCACCAGAAAATATGGAGTTACAACATCCTTTATTAGATGAAATAAATCAGAATGAATTCAATTTTTCAACTTATCCATCTATTGAAAAATATGAGTTGAACACGAAGAAAATCAATGAAGAATATAAGCAGTTATTTGGGAAATATGTACCAAGTTTATTTTTAAATTATTCATACGGAACTTTTTATGCGCAAAAAATTAAGAGTTTAGCAGATACAAATTTTCAATTTGGAAATCAATTAAAAGACAACAAAAGCCAATATATTGGATTGAATCTTTCTATTCCAATTTATTCGAGAGGAAATACAGCGCAACAACGTGAATTGAAAAAAATTGAATTGCAATTGAATGAAGCGCAAAAAAATAAAGAAGAAAAACGATTAAATGATTTGGTCAATCTTGAATTAAAAAAAATGAATTTATTGGAAGATTTGACGAATTCTTTAATTGAAATTGTAAAAGCTTCTGAACAATCTTTTGAAACTACAGAAACAAAATATAAGTTTGATAAAGTTGATGCTTCGGTTTACAAATCGTCTAAAAATCAAGTATTGCAATCAAAATACAATGAACTCAATAATAATTTGAGTCAAGTATTTATTCAAAATCAATTGAAAATTTTAGTAGCTAATTAATCACCCAAAAACAAAAAAAACGACTCAATTTATTGAGTCGTTTTTCTATTTATAATTTGTTATTTATTTGGTAATTGCGGTGGACGCATTTTGTATTGATTCTGTTTCAAACTCATCAAAAAAGCTTCTAACGCATCCATTTCCGAAGCAGTTAAATTCAATTTCTGTACTAACTCTGTTGTTTTTGGAAATAAAGAATCATTTTTCTGTATCTCATTTGGTTGAAAATGAAACATTCCGGCATTGTACATATTGATTACGCCACGAATTGTAGGAAAAAGTCCGTTGTGCATATAAGGTTCATTTTGAGGAACTTCTCGCAATGAAGGTGTTTTGAATTCACCAACATTTTTAGCCAATTTAGTTGTATTGTATAAACCTAAATCTTCGTATTCTCGACCATAATATGTCAAACCAATATTATGAAATTTATTATCCGAAAAATACGCTGTATTGTGACAATTGATGCAACGCGCTTTTGTGCGGAAAAGATGTAAACCTTCAATTTCTTGATCAGTTAATTCATCCGATTTTCCTGCAATAAATTTATCAAATCTATTTTTTGGTGATAAAATTGTACGTTCAAAGGTTGCAATCGCTTTTGTAATACGATTATTTGTTACTTTTTCGTCACCAAAAGCGGCTTTAAATAATTCTTTGTAACCATTAATTTCAGCAATTCTTTTTGTTGCAAAATCAATGTGATGATTCATTTCTTTTTTATCACGTATCGGAAATTCAGCTTGTTCTTCCAATGTTTTTGCACGACCATCCCAAAACATTACTTTTGAGTAAGCAACATTCATCAAACTCGGCGAATTACGCGCTCCCAATTGACGATCTTCACCATAAGGCACACGACGACCATCGCCCCAATTCAACTCAGGATCGTGGCAATTTGCACAAGAAATTTGATTCGAATTTGATAAACGAGGATCAAAAAATAAGGATTTTCCTAACTCAGCTTTCTCTTTAGAATACGGATTATCTTTAGGAAAAGGAACTTCGCCTAATGTACCAATATCTTCAAAACCATCTTTCAAAACACTTTCGTCCACAGTTGGTTTAGGCCATTTTGACTGATCTCCGCTACTATACAATGCACGTAATTCGGTAACTGTATAACCTTGATCGATTATTTTGTTACTATTAAACGCATAAAATAGAGTAGTCGCACCAAATGCAACGATTGGAAGCATTTTTTTCATCTTCATTCTAATAATTTAATTGAATTCCGAAATTCATTAAATACGTGTTATCTGTATTGATTTCGGTAAAATTGCTCTTATTTGTTGCAAATATACCTTTTAACTGCGTATATAGTTCGATTGTTTTATTGTTTTTTACCGGTAAAATATAACGAATAGAAGTTGAAGCATCAAAATGGTTGGTTGTATTATACGCATAATCATAAGCTGCAACATTATTGTAGAAAGTGTCTTCGTTGATTCCAGTCATTTTTGTATAATCAAAATAAGAATCCAACAATGCATAATAATTAAAAGCTAAACCAACATTTAATTTTGAATTATTCTTCAACATCAAATCTTTATTTCCATAAATACCAACATCAAACGATTTAATTTTCATGTCATAAATCGCTAAAGCATCGTAATATTTGTTCTGATTATAGCTTGTTTTGAATCCAAGAAAATAATTCATTTTCGAAGCTTCACGATTAGCTAAATTAACATCAAAATTTAGATTTTGTAAACGATTTTGATAATTCATTCCGCCAATAGAAACATCGTAATTTTCGCCATCTTTTCTTGAAAAATCTAAACGAGCATTGATTGTATTGTTATCAAATTTTGTCATGAAATTCGCATAAGCAAAATGCTCGTTGATATCCCAAACATAGATAAAGAACTTATCTTCTTTGGTTTTGCTATCATACATTCGTTGTTGATTTTCTTGGTAATTGTAACCTAAAATCAACCTTGTATTGTCTGAACTAAATTGATATCCACCACCGATTTTTGAAATGATATTTCGTGTAAAATATTCATAAATTGTTTTTTCGTTATCTATTTTATTTCTCAATGGATTATTAATTTCGCGACCATAACCAGCCATGTAACGCAAATAGGTATTCGAATTTTCTTCTACATCTTGATTTCTACCTTTATACTTTAGACTATAATCTTTATCTTTTCGACCATATGAACCTAACACAAAAATCTGATGTCCATCAAAAATTTGATAACCAACTTGAATTTCTCCAACTAATTGATTGTTTTTAATCTCTGGACGAGGATCTAATTTACGCGCCATTTTGTTGACATTCAATTCAGCTTTTGCAGCCAAAGTTAAATTGCCAAAATTTTTCGAAACTCCACCACGAATCAAATATTGCTGATTATCCCAATCTGCTGCACGCGGAACGTAGAAATATTGAGGAGAAAGCACTTGTTGCTCATCTGTACGCTCGTCAGAAAGGTTCCATGAAAGATTTTTTTCATTGAATTTCTGCAAGTCAATCATTCCGAAAATTCTAAAACCATTTTCAGTTGTGTACAAACCTTCGCTCAAAAAACCATAACGATTTGTTTCTTCTGCTGTTTGTTTACGCGCAAATTGATTGTTTTTATGACTGAAATAAATCCCTGTATGTGTATAATCTTTAATCGGTAAAGAATGTGTCGCAACAGGTAATTGCCAATTCAAATCTTTTATAACTTGTTCAGCTTCGTTAGAAGTTACTTTTATCGAATCATTTTCTTGTGCAAATGATGTACTTCCGAAAAGTAAACACGTAAAAGAAACAATTTTCAATAATTTGTTATCGTATGTTGTTAAATCAATTGATTTCATGTTTTTTAATTTCTATTGCGCAAAAATCTTTGGTTCAGCTTTGATGTTTACAAAATCGTTTATCGAATTATTTGTATCCTTCAAAATAATACGACCATTTACGGTTTTCTGTGTTTTACGAATAATAGATGTTGATGTATAAGAACCTCCTGTTAAATAAGCATATCCAGCATCTTGTTTGTTCTGTAATTTTTTCGGAACCAACTTACTTCCCATATCTTGTGTTGTTTCTACAGCATCTAAAATAAAATCATTTGGTAATTGTAAATATTGATACGTTGTTTTATTTGACGGATTTTTCACCTTACCAAAACCATTTATATCATTTTCATCAGCTCTAAAAAGAATATAAGCTTGACGACCTAAATTGTCTAACAATAAATCTTTATTTCCATTTGCCCACCACACAATATCTAAATCGGGAACAGCAGGATTTTGAATATCATACGAATATTGAGAACCTAAATAACTCGTCATATTTACCTCAAAGTCTGCATTTGATAAGTCGACTGTCAACTCTGGTTTCAAAATTTCGATCACTTTACCATTTGCATCGGTATAATTTCCTTTATGATTTATCGCCGTTTGTGCAATTGTAATACTTTGCCCTGGTTGAACGGGATAAGTTGTTCCATTTCCTGGAATACGAACCGCATTCGAAACATAAACATAACCCGTATTCGCTTCAGCACCTTTTGTATTTCCTTCACCTTTGGACCAATCTAATTGTCCATTTGCTTGAGAATATGATTGAGATTCGACTGTATTAGCACCAAATAATTGCCCAAAAATTAAACCATCTGCATAAATTACTTCATTCGAATTGTTATAAATCTCAATAAATTGATCTCTAAACAAAGCGCCTTCTTTGATATCAGAACCTCCGTAATAGATTTGTTTCAAGATTAAACCACCAATTATTTTAGCCGAATTTAGCTCGATAGCAATTGAAATATTTGAAGAATTTACACTCACATTTTGCGCAGATCCATTAAACTCAATATTATCTTCCGTTCCTGCATCATATCCAAATAAAGTTTCAAACTCTGCTGGAGTCAATGAAAAACTAACATTCGCTGAATATGTTCCTGGAATTAATTGAGGAAAAACCGCTTCACCATTACTGTTAGTAACAGCTTCATATATCATTCCTGTTTGCGTATTTTTAAGAATTGTTTTCGCATTTACAGGTAATTTTGAAGCATCAAAATCGCTATCAAAAGTAACTTTTGTAGTAAATGTAACAGGTTGAACCGCAGAATTTCCAAAATCATCATCAGAACAAGAATTAAATAATAAACTTGCTAAAATAGGAGTGAGAAGTATATACTTTTTTAACATAATAATCTTTTTTGAAATTGTTTAGAATTAGAAAGTGTATTCAATTTTACCTCCCAATGAAAATTTTGCGATATTAGAGACTCTTCTTTCTCCAGAATCGTTGATATAAGTAGGTTTTAAGCCTAAAACATTTGTTGTATAAACAGATACTTTGAATCCATTTAAGAAATCTTTGGAAATACGTAAATGAAAATTATGCAATGAATTTTGTAATTCTGCTAATGTTTTTTGCGGCGCTTTAATCAAATGTCCGTACAAATCTGTATTTCCTTGATCTTCAACAGGAATTGCATGATAAACAGAATTTTCATCTAAATATCCGATTGGATTTCTATTGTTGTATTTATCGTGATTTTGAATAAAAATATGTTCTGTACGAAGAGATAAAATCAATCCAACTTTTTTTAGATGATAATTAAAATTTGTTCCAAACATTAAAGCTTCATCATTCGATTTTGGATTATAATAGACAGCATATTTCTCTTTTGCTAAAACATTTGTAGAAGCTTCATATTCATAAACAGGCTTATTATTTGTTGTTTTTGTGTACGAACCATTCACCGAAATATCTAAATTTAGAGATTTGATTTGGTTAAAATTCATAAACATTTCAATACCTTTATCCTTCGATTCTAAGTTATTTTCTAATGTTGAATATTTAACTTGATAAGCTTCTTTTCCAATTACAGAATAGGTTGGAGTAGAAGTAGACGTGTCCACACTAATTTTAGACCCTTCTAAAGTTGAAATATGATCAACTTTTGAAATACCATCTTTCAATTGATTATAATATCCTGTTATATTTAATGATCCGAAAGGTAAATTAACATCAAAACCTATTTCTGAATTGTAAGATCTACTTGGTTTCAAATTTAAATTATTTCCTTCCAAAAGAAACGTTTCAATCCAGCCATATTGTTTATTATTGACATAATAAATTCCGTCTCCCAACAAACGATCATAAATTCGATCACCTGTAAATAACTGATTTAACGAAGGTGCTTTAGAAGCAATTCCGTATCCACCACGAATTCTAAACACTTTATTGAACGCGTAAGAGGTATTTATACGCGGTTGAAATGTGTTATTTCCATATTGATTATCAAATCTAAAACCTAAATCTAATTTGAAAACATTATCATTTTCGCCAAACTTCACAATTCTATCTTCTGCATAAACAGACAATTGCCATTGCGTTTTGGTGTTTTTGAAATTATAATCACGATAACCCAAACCTCCTTTTGCACCGCTTAATGTATAATAGTTAGGCGTTGTATTTTCGTCTGTATATGTTCCACGACCTTTATTAGAACTTGATCGAGAAGATAAACCAACAGAAAAGGTATGGTTCCAATTGTTTTTAGATTCGTAATTTTTTACACCTTCTATATTCAAGAAAGTAGACATGGGAATTCCTTCTACATTTTTGACAAACCTATATTGATTTGGTAAAAATATCGCATCAGAAATTCCATTTTCCGTAGAAGTTGTAACTGCAGCAGTTGCTACATTATTCCAACGTTCTTCTTTCGAATTTTGCTTTTCATAACTTATGTTTGCATCAACATTTAAAGCGTCAATCCAATCTTTTTTCAAGTTCCATTTCAGATTATTAGATAATCGAATTGAGAACTTATCATTCTTTATTTTAGGATCCGAAATATCATCTGGATCATATTTTATTTTATCATTATTGATTGCAAAACTTCCTTCTAAAGTATTAACCAACGTATTGATTTTGTTCGATGATTTCCACGCTGCATTTGTCGTAATACGATTATAAGATTTCAAATTATCACGAACATCTTCATTAGATGCCAAATAATTACCCGACAAACTCAAGAAATTTCTATCATTAAGCTTGAAACCTTTTGATATATTATATTCTGTCGTCGCATCTAACATCGAAATAGAAGCGCGTAGGGGAGTTGCACCAACTTTAGAATTGATGATGATTAATCCTGAAGTTAAATCTCCATATTTTGCAGGAGCAATTCCTTGAATAATCTTGACTTCATCGATATTAGCCGTTGTAATTTGACGCAAATCTACACCATAACTCGGGTTGTTAAAATCATTGAAACCACCACCAGTTAAAGAGGTAAACGCTTGCATATTTTCGTTGTTCGAAATTGGAATATCATTGACTACAATCGACGTCCCAAATGCTTTATTCTGAAAATAATCTTTACGATCATTATTTGTATTACTCGACAAACTTCCTGATAATCCCAAATTATTTGAAGAAATCGCAGTTCTAAAAACAACATTTTTGAATTCGTTGTTGTTAAAATCCATTGTAACTTGTCCTGGTAATTGTTGCAAAACTTCGTTTAACGAAAACGCTTGCACATTTTCTATCGCTTCTTTACCAAGCGTAATTTCTGAATATTCTTTTTTCTTTTTCGGGAAAATATTAACCTGTTCTAATCGTAAAGTTTGATTATAAAGAATAATCGAAACGTTATTCTCTGAAGAATCTACAACAATTTCTTGTGTTTCTTTTCCTTTTTGAGAAAAAGACAAATTAGTATTCTCGTTCGTTAATTCGATTGTAAAAATTCCGTCAGAATTAGTTTGTGTCCATCTTTTACTTTGTGGATCTTGAACCTGTACGTTAGATAATTTTTTACCATTTTCGTCGGTTACAGTTCCGGTAATAATTCGTTGTGCATTTACAAAACCAAATGTACCCAATAGTGAGAGCGCTAATAAACCTTTTTTCATCAATAAGAAAATTGTGGTGCAAATTTATTTTAAATTAATCTAAATAGCAATAGAATAAAAATCATATTTTAATAAAACATTAAATATTAATCAAAAGAAGTAATATTATTACGTCAAAGATTATGTTAAATAGAAAATGATTAAATTTATACAAAGATGAAAAGAAGTGTATCAAGAATATTTAATTCCAATTTCCATATAAGGAATAATTAGAATAAATGGTAAATATTTATTGGTTAAGAATAATCGAAATGAATGGGAATTACCTGGAGGAAGATTAGAACCAAATGAATTGACAGAAGAAACTCTTGAACGTGAAATTTATGAAGAATTAAATATAAAGTCTAAAGTTTCAAAGATGCAAATAATATTCAGTATAATGAAATTATAATAAGTAAAGAACATTCATATTTTGGATTATTTAATCTAGAAGAATTAGAACATATGGATATTCCGAAAGGATATCTAAATTCTATAAAAATATCTGTATAGGAGATTGTTTAAATACTTACTTAACATAATAAAGATTATTAACAATATTATTTCAAAGAAATAATATTGTTATAATATATATTATGTTAAATTGAATGATAAAATCTACCTATTTATGATAATCAATAAGCTTTTGGTGAAACTGGTTTTTATAATTTGCAAACATTAAAAAAGAATAATAATCTAGCTTATCATATATTGTTTCATATTATATTGAATCTATATTTAGTTTGAAATAAAAAAACCTCCAAATTATTGGAGGTTTTTAGTTATATATAATTGTTATTACATTTTTGGCATTCCTGGGAATCCACCTGCTGGCATATTTTTAGACATTGTTTCCATCATCTTTTTACCATTTGCAGAATTCATAAATTTCATCATTTTTCCCATTTCAGAGAATTGTTTCAATAATTGATTCACTTCTTGTAAAGATGTTCCTGAACCAGCTGCAATTCTTTTCTTACGAGAATTATCGATAATATTTGGATTTTGACGCTCTTTTTTTGTCATTGAGTGAATAATCGCTTCAACACCTTTAAAAGCATTGTCGTCAATATCTACATCTTTCAACGCTTTTCCTGCACCAGGAATCATTCCAACCAAATCTTTCATATTACCCATACGTTTGATTTGTTGAATTTGTTTTAAGAAATCATCAAAATCGAAGCTATTTTTTGCAATTTTCTTTTGTAAACGTTTTGCTTCTTCTTCGTCAAATTGTTCTTGAGCACGCTCTACTAACGAAACAACGTCACCCATTCCCAAAATACGATCTGCCATACGTTCTGGATAGAAAACATCTAAAGCTTCCATTTTCTCTCCAGTAGAAATAAATTTGATTGGCTTGTCAACAACAGTTCTAATCGTTAAAGCAGCTCCACCACGTGTATCACCGTCTAATTTTGTTAAAACAACTCCATTATAATTCAATACTTCATTGAAGGCTTTTGCTGTATTCACCGCATCTTGCCCTGTCATAGAATCTACAACAAATAAAGTTTCGGTAGGATTAACTGTTTGGTGAACGCGACGAATTTCATCCATCATTTGTTCGTCAATCGCTAAACGACCAGCTGTATCGACGATAATTACATTATTTCCGTTTTGTTTTGCTTGTGCAATCGCTGATTGAGCAATTTCTACAGGATTCTTGTTTTCTAAATCAGCATAAACATCCACACCAATTTGCTCTCCTAAAACTTGCAATTGATTGATGGCAGCCGGACGATAAACATCACCAGCAACTAATAATACTTTTTTGTTTTTCTTAGTTTTAAGGAAATTAGCTAATTTACCAGAAAAAGTTGTTTTACCAGAACCTTGTAAACCAGCAATTAAAATAATTGTAGGATTATCATCTACTTTCAGTTCAGTAACCTCACCTCCCATTAATTTTGCTAATTCATCATGAACAATTTTTACCATTAATTGTCCAGGATTAAGCGATGTAATTACGTTTTCACCTAAAGCTTTTTCTTTTACTGTATTTGTAAAATCTTTTGCAACTTTATAACTAACATCGGCATCAACAAGGGCTCTACGCACTTCTTTTACGGTTTCTGCAACGTTAATTTCTGTAATTTGTCCTTTTCCTTTTAAGGTATGTAATGCTTTATCTAATTTATCCTGAAGATTTTGAAACATTTTGAGTCAATTTTAGGACACAAATATAAAAAAATTATACCGAATAATATAAAATCACACAACAAGGGTTTTAATTGATTAATAATGTTTAAATTGCCGACTCAAATTTTGGTTGAATGAAAAAAGGTTTAGTACTATTTTTATTCTTTGTTACTGGGGTGGTTTTCAGTCAAACAAAGAATAACCAAACTTATTATTTTTTTTCCATCGCTTATGGACAAGATAATGAAGTTTATGTAACAGATGTTTATGAAGCAAGCATCGATAACAAAGATATCTATGGCAAACTGGCAGATAGATATACAAAGTTTCAAAATTATTTATTAAAAAATGGAATGATTAATTCTTTAAAAGAAATTCAAACGGGTTACGAAAAGAATTATCAGAAAAAAGAACAAGCTGAAGCTGAACAAAAATATTTTCTATCTACATTAGAAAAACAACAATTTACAGCGAAAATGATTAATTATTCGCTTTAAAACACAAAAACCACTTCATTTGAAGTGGTTTTTTATTTCTATTTTGAACTAATTTATTGATCAT
This sequence comes from Empedobacter sp. UBA7248, assembly GCF_002472945.1. Classification (NCBI taxonomy): domain Bacteria; kingdom Pseudomonadati; phylum Bacteroidota; class Flavobacteriia; order Flavobacteriales; family Weeksellaceae; genus Empedobacter; species Empedobacter sp. UBA7248. The sequence continues at coordinate 231,579 of NZ_DKSU01000005.1, forward strand.
TTAATAATCGCGCAGCTTCTTTTGCAAAGTAAGTTGAAATCAGGTCTGCTCCAGCTCTTTTGAAACAAGTTAAAGACTCTAAAATAACTTTATCATTATCTAACCAACCTTTTTCTACAGCAGCTTTTATCATCGCATATTCACCTGAAACCTGATAAACAGAAACTGGAACTTGTAAATTATCTTTCACTAGTTTCACAATATCTAAATAAGCCATTCCTGGTTTTACCATCAAAATATCTGCACCTTCTTCTACATCTGCAATTGCTTCGCGCAACGCTTCTTGCGAATTATGGTAATCCATTTGATAGGTTTTTTTGTCTTTCGGAATTTCTTGAGAATCAACTGGTGCAGAATCTAAAGCAGTACGGAAAGGTCCATAAAAAGATGATGCATATTTCGCAGCATATGTCATAATTCCTACATTATGAAAACCGTTTTCCTCTAAAGCAGCTCGCATCGCTCCTATTCGACCATCCATCATATCAGAAGGCGCAACAAAATCGGCACCAGCTTCTGCATGAGACAACGTCATTTTTACTAAAGCATCAACAGTTTCGTCATTAATAACTTCTCCATTTTTGATGATTCCGTCGTGACCATAAATTGAATATGGATCTAAGGCAACATCAGGCATTACAATCATTTCTGGAACAGCATCTTTAATTGCTTTGATTGTATTTTGCATTAATCCGTTTGGATTCCAAGCCTCTTTACCTGTGTTATCTTTTAAGTTATCACTAACTTTACAATATATGTTAACTGATTTTATACCTAAATCCCAAATTTCTTTTACTTCTTTTACAGTATTGTCAAGAGATTGGCGGTAAATACCTGGCATTGCAGCAATTTCTTCTTTCACACCTTCTCCTTCAGCCATAAAAATTGGTAAAATAAAATCGTTTGGTGACAAATGATTTTCGCGAATCATACTACGAATTGATTCATTTTTGCGTAGTCGTCTATGTCTGTTATATAAAAACATTTGATTAAAATTTTAGACAAATTTACTCGATTTCATTTGAATAAGGCTAATGAATAATATCAATTATATTTATTAATTTTAAAAGAAAATCAATCATTTGAATAATCAATTAAAATATTTATCATTCATTATATTATTTGGATTAATATCTTGTAATAAAAGCAATTATAAAACGATTCAATTTAGAAGTTTTTCTATGGAAATTCCGAAAGATTGGAAAAAAGTGAAATTAGGCGGAATTGATACTGAAGTTGGAGGAATCATTACATCAAATAATGATACCTTAGATTATGATTATGGCAGACTTGCAGGCGGAGATTTTGATATTAATGCTAAAATTGCAGATAGTATTTTTACAACTATTTTAAATAATAATCCTGATTTAGAATTGAAGAAAATCTCTGAGTTGTATATCAATAAACTTCACAAAACTAATATTGATTCTATCGTACAATCAGAATATCAGATTTCTTATATTGTTATTGATCATCAAAAAGCAAAACTTATACAGTCAAATCATCATAAATTAATCGCAGTTTATATGGATACTATTAAAAACTCAACTTCAAAATTTAATTTTATTGGTTACAATTTAGATGAAAAATCACAAGAAGAATTTATAAATTCTGTTAAAACAATCAAATTCAAAAAATAGATTTAAACTTGCGCAAACGTAGCTAAACAAATATCTTTGCAGCATGCGAATAGATATTATCACTGTTTTACCCGAATTATTAGTTAGTCCATTTTCTGCCTCGATTATGAAACGTGCACAAGACAAAGGTTTAGCTGAAATTCATGTTCACGATTTGAGAGATTTTGGAAAAGGACGTTATCGTCATGTAGATGATTATCCGTACGGAGGAACTTCTGGAATGGTGATTATGTGCGAGCCTTTGGACAAAATGATTTCGAAATTGAAAGATGAACGCACTTATGATGAAATTATTTATTTGACGCCAGATGGAGAAACGTTGAATCAAACAATTGCGAATGATTTGTCGTTGAAAGGAAATCTTATGATGATTTGTGGACATTACAAAGGTATTGATCAACGTATTCGAGATATGTATGTTACAAGAGAAATTTCGATTGGCGATTATGTGCTTTCGGGAGGAGAATTTGGCGCAATTATTTTGGCTGATTCTATTATTCGATTGTTACCTGGCGTAATTGGTGATGAGACTTCTGCCCTTTCAGATTCGTTTCAAGATGATTTGTTAGCGCCACCAATTTATACTCGTCCAGCCGAATATAAGGGTCTTAAAGTTCCGGATGTTTTACTTTCGGGTAACTTTCCTAAAATAGAGGAATGGTTGCATGAAAAAGCAATTGAACGTACAAAAGAACGTCGCCCAGATTTGTTAGAAAAAAGATCAAAATAAACGCAAAAAAGCTTCCAATTAGGAAGCTTTTTTTCATAAATAATTTATTGTATCTTAATTCAATATATTATTTATGAAATACATCTATTTTTTTATACTTATATTATCTTTTATTTCTTGTAAAAATAATTCCGAAGCTGACAATAAATTATTAGAACAAATACAAGGTGTCTGGTCAACTAGAATGGCAGTTTTAGATCCAGTTATTTATAAATTCGATCAGGATTCAATATATAATAATAAAGGATATTATGATGGTATCTATGAAACTTATGGAATTCGAGAGCATAAAAAATTTATACCTACTAAATTTTTAGGTAATTCAATCAAATTCTATGTAAGAGATTCAACAGTTCATTATTTTGATTCTATTAATAAACCAAAACCATTTTTTAAAATTTTATCAATAAATAAAGAAGAAATGGTTATCAAATATAATAATGATTCGAGTCTTGATACACTTGGAAGAAGAGATAATAATACCAAAACTCCATTAGATTATGATCAAATTATCTATACGACAAGTGGTTGTTATGGAAGTTGTAGTATAATAAATATCGCTATTCAAAAAAATGGAACTATTATTAGCGCTAATGAAGCTTTTAATGGAAAAAAGGGTGTTTTTGAAGGTAAATTAGATGAAAAATTTCATCAATTTTTAGAGCAGAAAATTAATGACGCAGAATTACTTTCATTAAAAGATAATTATGAAGAACAAATTACAGATCAATCAGAAGATTTGTTACTTGTCATAAAGAAGGATAAAATTATAAAATCGATACGTGTTTATGCTTATCCAATGAATCTTTCTTATTCGAGTTTAGAATTAGCTCTTACTTATTCAGGTTCTTTAATGAATAATAAAAAGAAATACCACGAATCTGAATACTTCCCACTACTCAGTTTAATCAATGTTAATGGAAAACAATTAAGCAAAGCACAAACTTTCTTATTTTGGACAGAATTAATGAAACATCCTTCAAATAAAATATCAATAAAAAATCAACAAACCTATAAAACAGAATTTTATTACTATTATTTTGGTGGAGAATTAGGAGAAATTAATCCTTGTAAATTACTTAGTATAAAAGGAAATGGTCAACAATTTGAATTAACTTTTGAAAATAATCAAAAACATTATTACGATTTAGGATATAATTTTATACAACGATATATAGACTAAAAAAAGCTTCCTAATTGGAAGCTTTTTTAATATTTTTTATTTAATTCGATGAATATATTCAATTACTTTATCGTTAAAAATTTGTGGTTGATCGACATTCACGACATGTCCACAATCTTCGATAACAATTAATTCTGAATGTTTGGTGTGTGCTTTTGTTAATTCCTGAATTGAAGGCAAAAACATATGATCTTCTGCTCCCATCACATATAAAGTCGGAATATTCAATTCAACTTTTCGAAACCATTTTAGTAACGGATTGACATCCGCAGTAAGTTTGAACCATTTCAAAAATTCTTTTTGATACAATTTTTTCGCTTCATTGATAAATAATAACCTTGATTCTTTGTGCGTATTTTTTGGCATGATAGCGAAAGCAAAAATTCGATACAAGATCAAATAAGGCAACATATGTTTGAATGTATTTCCAACATTAATCAAAAATTGACATTGGAAATTAATTTTCATAATTGCACCTCCCATCACCATTGATTTAAATCGCTCCGAATAATCTTCTGCCAATTGTCGAATCACAATCGTTCCCAAAGACATCCCAACAAAATGTGTTTTATCAATATTTAAATGATCTAAAACATCAATAACATCTTTTGAAACTGATTTGAAAGTATAACGTTTTTCGAAAAGCGCTTTCAAGTTTTTCTTAGAACGTCCGTGTCCTCTCAAATCCATTAGTAAAACATTAAAATGTTTGCGAAATTCACGCAATTGCTTGAACCAAATCGTAGAACTTCCTCCTGCTCCATGAACAAAAGTCACCCATTCTGTGCTCGTTGGATGATTATATGTAGTGTATGCTAACAATTTTCTAAATAAGTTTTTGCAAAATTAAACTAAAAACTATGCCAAGCATAATAATTTCTACGTTTTAAGAAATTTTTAATCATCATCATCGTCGTCGTCTGTAAAAGAACTAGTCTTTTTCAAGTAAAAAACATCGTTCATTACTTCTGCTTTCACATAATTTAGTTTTTCTTGTTCTTTCATACGATCTGTAAATAACGTTCCTGTTAAATGATCGTATTCGTGTTGAAAAATAACCGCTGTAAAACCTTCTACTGTTTCATCATGAAAATTCCCATCCAAATCATAATATTCTAATCGAAGAACCAAGCTTCTATACACTTTTCCGAAAATATCAGGAATAGACAAACAACCTTCACGACCGTGACGAACAATGTCCGAATACCAAGTAATTTTTGGATTGATAATAAACTCAAAAGGTTCGTTTTCTTTATCAAAACGTTGCACCCAAACCGCGTTGCGATTAATCCCAATCTGCGGAGCAGCAATTCCAACACCTTTACTCGCCTCATCTTGTACAGTCGCATACATACGATCAGCCAATAATTTGATTAACGGATCTTTTGGATCAATATCAATAGAACTTGATTTTAAGGTTTTTGTATCTGCATCCGAAGTCGTTAATAAAACACGAAAAGGATCATAGAATTTCTTTTCTTTTATTAATGTCGTTTCTGCCTTTGTTAATGGCGTATAAACAATGTTTTTCATATTTTTTGATTGAGCAAATAATGCAGAAGTACAAATCAATAAGCTATAGGTTAATGTTTTTATCATTTTTTAAGAATCAATTTGTCTAAAGAATATTTTCCTGCGCCTGATAAAAATATAACTAAATAATTGATTAAGTAGAATAATCCCAATTCTTTTTTACCAAAATCATGATCTGCATGCACGATAAATACAGCAACTAACATCGTAATGATTAGTGGAATCACTGCCAAACGAGTAAATAATCCAACTAAAACTAAAGAAGCACAAAGAATTTCTGCAAAAACCGTTAAACCCAAAGATACTTCTGGTCCAAGTCCAATTGGATCACCAAATTCAAAATTACCATTGACTAATTTTTGTAATTTTCCGAATCCGTGTGTAAACATAAATCCACCAGCAGCTAAACGTACTAATAACAATGATAAATCGATAAATGCAGGCTGATTTCCTAAAAGTTTAAATTTTGTGCTCATTTTTTTTATTTTTTTTCAAATATAAGTTCTAGTTTTTACGTTCACCTTTAAATAGATCAAGAAATCTACATTTTTGGATTAATTTTGGTTAATCTTTCTATTCAAGAATAAAAAAATACAACATATGTTAAAAAACATTGCTTTAATTACGATATTATTTTCAGGTTTTGCATTTGCTCAAAAATCTGAATTACAGCAAAATGATGTTTTAGGAAATCCAACTTTTATTGAAGAATCGATGCAAAAAGCACGTATTCGCATGAAGTTTATAGAAGGTTATGAAACCGAATATTACACAAAATCAACGTATAATAAAGATGGAAATCCAACAAAACGTGATTATTTTGATGAAGCTGGAAATAAAACTTTTGCTGAAACATTTAATTACAATGAATCGAATAAATTGATTTCGAGAGAAATGAAAAACAATGACGAAAGTTTAGTTTTCAATTTTGATTACGAATATACAACAGACGGTTACATTGTCACAAAAAGCGAAAATAATGTTAATGTTTCTAAAACGGAATATAAATTAGATCAAAATCAGAATGTAACTTACGAAAGAGAAACTAATTTATTGGAAGATTCGGATGTTTATATAGAAAAAACGTTTCAATATCAAAATGGATTTTTAGTCAAAACGTTGGTAAAATATAACCAAGGAACTTATACGTTGAATTATAAAAATGACGCGAAAGGCAATCCAATAGAAGAAACTTATATGGACAAAAACAATAAACAAGTCAATAAATATGTGCGAAAATTTGATGAAAACAATAATATTATCGAAGAAACGGTGATTGATGAAACAGGAAAAGTAAAAAATATATCAACGATTAAATATCAATACGATAATCACAAAAATTGGATCAAACGAACACAATTTGTTAAAGATATCGATCAACCAATTTCAAATACAACAAGAACAATACGTTACTAAAATACAAGAGCCAAGCTAATTTGGCTCTTTTTTATTTGATTATTTAACTAAATGTTTTTAAATTTATTTAAACCAATTATTTAACTTCATCTATTATGATCAATAATGTGCAAGAATTTAATCGACTTTTTCAGTTATACCAAAAAGATAATCGTTTCAATTTGTACATAAATGATTATCCTAAAAACGAATTTTTATTTCAATTTTATTCAGATGAGATTGAAGATTTAAACTTAGAATATGTTGATATTACTTCAAATTCTATCAAAAAAATTCATGATTATCGTGCAAAATTAAGCGATTTTTTTCAACCCGAAGAACTTCCAGCATTAGAGATTAAATCAATTTCAGGTTATTTTAGTCATTTTGATTTTTATTTTATGACCAATGAAAAAACCTTTGTATTTAATTATATTCATCGCGATTTCTTATCACAACTAATTGATATTCTTCTTGCTGAATTAGATTGTAATTTTATCAGCCGATTAAAGACTGAACTTTTAATCAATTTAGAATATGATTAATTTTTTTGTTAAACTTTTTTCAGCGACATTGTTTGACTTTTAAAAGAATTCATTTTGTATAAAGCAAAGTAGAATGAATTTTGATCGAATTAATGAAAAGTTGAGCATCTTAGCAGATGCAGCGAAGTATGATGTTTCGTGTTCATCGAGCGGAAGTAAAAGACAAAACCAAAACAAAGGCTTAGGAAATGCATCTATGTCGGGGATTTGCCATTCGTTTACAGAAGATGGTCGATGCGTTTCTTTACTCAAAATTCTATTAACGAATCATTGTATTTATGATTGTGCTTTTTGCGTTTCTCGAAAAAGTAATGATGTAAAACGTGCTGCTTTTACAGTGCAAGAAGTAGTTGATTTAACTATTAATTTTTATCGTCGAAATTATATTGAAGGTTTATTCTTGAGTTCTGGAATTTTCAAAAACGCTGATTTTACAATGGAACGCTTGCTTTTGATTGCGAAAAAATTACGTCTTGAAGAGAATTTTAATGGATATATTCATCTCAAAACAATTCCTGGAGCGAGTGATGAATTATTGAAAGAAGCTGGTTTATATGCTGATAGAATGTCCATAAATCTCGAAATGCCAACAGAAGAAGGACTTAAATTAGTTGCACCAGAAAAATCACACGAAGATGTAAAAAAACCTTTAGGATTTATTCATCAACAACGAGTTGAGTTTAATGCTGAACGGAAATTAATCAAATCTACTCCAACCTTTGTTCCTGCTGGGCAATCTACACAAATGGTGATTGGTGCAACGCCCGAAAATGATATGCAAATTATGTATACAGCAAATCAATATTACAATGATTTCCAGTTGAAACGTGTATATTATTCAGGTTTTATTCCAATCAATCACAATGATAATATGTTGCCGTCTATCGGAACTCAACCGCCTTTGTTACGAGAGAATAGACTGTATCAAACAGATTGGTTAATGCGTTTTTATCAATTTGATGTAACGGAGATTCTTAATCAACAAAATCCTCATTTGGATACTGATATCGATCCAAAATTGAGCTATGCTTTACGAAATTTACATCTTTATCCGATTGATATTAATACAGCCGATTATCATTTAATTCTAAGAATTCCGGGAATTGGTGTTCAATCTGCGAAGAAAATTGTTACCGCTCGAAAATTTGGAAAAATCTATTCTTATCAATTAAAACGTCTTGGAATTGCTTACAATAGAGCAAAATTTTTCATGACGTGTGCAGATGATCAATTTCAACAAAAAGATTTGCTTGATTCTCAAATTAAAAACCGAATTTTGAGTTTTAGTAAAAGTAAATATCTTAAAAATCAGCCAAATCAATTAAATCTTTTTGACTAATGGAAATTTATGTTTTTGATAATAGTTTTGAAGGTTTTTTAACGCTGATTTTTGATTATTATGTTAGAAAACCGAAGCAAATAAAAGTAGTTTCTGAAAGAGATTTTTTGCCGTCGATGTTTGATGAAGTTTATACTGTGATTACAGATAAAACAAAAGCAAAAAGAGTACATAAAAAACTAAAAGACAAACTAAATAAAACCAGTTACAAAGCTGTACAAGCTGTTTTCTTGTCAGAAGAAGCTGAGGCCTACGAAAAGCTGTTTTATTATTGTTGTTTAATTATAAATGAAACAGCTGCAGTTCAATTAAATTATGGAAATGATTATGTTTTTTATGTTATGAAAATGTATCGATCAGTTCATAGAGAAAAGCATCATCATGAAGCATTTATCCGTTTTGAAAAGATTAATCAAGATTTATTTTTTGCGAAAACTGATCCAAAATATAATGTTTTACCTTTAATTATTAATCATTTCAGAAAAAGATATGCTGACCAGAATTGGATTATTTACGAAAAGATTCGAAAATATGGAATTTATTATGAAAAATCTTCTGGAAATGTTCAACAAATACAATTAAATTTTACACCAAAATCTTCAACTACTCCAACTGAATACATTGATGTAAATGAGAATTTGTACCAAGAATTATGGAAATCTTATTTTAATTCGACAACAATCGAAGCAAGAAAAAATTCGAAGTTACAAATCCAAATGATGCCCAAACGTTTTTGGAAACACTTAACAGAATATAACTAAAAAAGGCTACGAAATTCGTAGCCTTTTGTGTATTTTTTACTTTTTTGGTAAGAAAACTTCCGCCATCATACAACGAGCACTTCCTCCTCCTAATTTTTCAATCAAATCTATCTTAACAGGTAAGATTGGATTATAAGCCTCAATTTTAGAAATTTGTTCTTGATTAAGTGAATTATAAGCCGTTTGCGACATTACCAAATATGATTGTCCTAAACCTCCAACTTGCAACATATTCCCAGCAAATTGATGCATTTGCACTTCTGTAATTGCAATAATTTCTTTTCCAGCTTCTAACAAATACTCACAAACCGCTTTCTTTTCTTTTTTATCATCTATAGAATCCAAACAAATAATTGCATATTTATCTGCAATACACATCATTACATTGGTATGATAAATAGGTTTGCGTTCTCCATTTACAGTTTGATTCGCATGAAAAATAACTGGTGTATATTCTAATTCCTCACAAAATTCAATCAATAAATCTTCGTCAGTTCGTTGAGAAATACATGCATAAGCCAATTCGTGTTCACGATCAAGAATAATACTTCCTGTTCCTTCCAAGAAAATTTCGTCTTCTTCTGCCGATGTAAAATCAATCACGTCATCAATATGAAAACCTTTTTCTTCCAACAAACTCAATACATCTTCCTCACGACGCTCTTCTCTCCTGTTTTTTGCAAACATCGGATACAATACTACATTTCCGTTATCGTGAAAAGAAATCCAATTGTTTGGGAAGATTGAATCTGGCGTATGTGGCGAAGCAGTATCTTTGATCGTGATAACATTTACACCTTTTGAACGCAAAGCAGAAACCATTCCTTGAAATTCTTCTAACGCTTCTTTCTGAATATTCTCTTGTGAATCTGTTGTTTCTGTTTGGAAATAATTGTTAACAGCCGTTTCTGGATTGTAATAAAAAGCTATTGGCTCAACCATTAAAATAGTTGAAGTATATTGTTTTTGTTTCATGTTATTTTCTGATTAAAGGCATTGTAGAACATCTCAATAAACCACCCATTTTAGAGACTTCGCGGTAATTAATTCGTTCCACTTTTATGTTCCATACATTTTCTAAATGATCATTTAAACGTGTAAAATTTTTCTCAGAAACAACAACTTCAGGAGAAATTGAAAACACATTAGGATTCATCCAATACATTTCTTCTTTTGTCACTTCGAATAAATTTTCTTTCCCAAAAATATCGATAATTTGCTGATATTCATGCTCAAATAAAAAGCCGTCTTTATAAATAATCGCTTTGTCTTTCCCAACAGGATTAAACGTACAATCTAAATGTAAAATCCCTTCGTAAGGATCTTCATCATTCTTTTTTAATTCAAAATCCAAGACTTTTTTATTAGGAAATTTAGCTTTGATATACTCTACAAATTCAACATTTGTACGTCCTGTTTTATAATTTTTGAAATCAGCTTGTTTATACGTTCCAACAAAAATATAATCGTTATACAAAATTACATCGCCACCTTCTACATAAACTTCTTCTGGTAACGCATTGATTTTATTTCCTTTGAATTGACGTTTTATTTCGCGATAGGCTTGTAATTCTTCTAAACGATCTGGAATAATATTAGAGATAAAGAATTCATCATCAATTACAAAACCGACATCACGAGAAAAAACTTGATTACAATCTTCGATCAATGTTGGACGTAAAACTTCAACATTATATTTCTTCAAAACTTGTTCAAATTCTGACATTTCCGCAATCAAATCTTCTTCTTTTGGATAATCGTTATTCTTTACGGTTTCATAAGATTTGGCATCGAACGTCTGATCAAGTGTAGGATTAGCTCCGTTAGATTCTGCTCGACCCAAGACTACAGTTTGCAGTTGAGCCGTTTCATTCTGTACATTTAATCGCATAATTTATTGTGGTTTTTAATTTTGTGTTCCAAAAAAAATCCCGCAATTGCGAGATTTAATTTTGTATAAATATACATTTTATTTTTGAATTCCTAAAGCTTTCAAGCCATTTACTGTTGCAATATTTGAAAGTTGTTCCACATCATAAAAGTGACAAGACTCCAGCATTACTCGCAGTTCTGTTAATAAATGACCATCAGAAAAAGGTTTGTAAATATCATTAATATTATCTGTTCCGAAGGCAACATTAATTCCTCTTGGAATCATTTCATCTACTGGCGTTACTGAATTGTGCGAAGGCGCCAAACGCTCTGTACGATTATGATCAATCCATGCAGTTGGACAAGAAACAATGTGCATATCTGCTTTTTTGATTAAATCATATAATTCGTAACGGTATTTTCTTGGATGAGCCGCTACAGAAATTGAGTGAACCGCAGAAACTTTCCCTTGCATTCCGTGTTCGATCGTTTTCAACGCTAATTGCTCGGTTTCTTTTTCTTCGTCTGTATTAAATTGATCAACATGAACGTGAACCAATTTATTTTTTGATTTTGCAGTTGATAATAAAATATCTAAATGCTCATCTTCTCTACCGAAATCTTTTGCAGGTAAACCTCCGATAATATCCACAAAGTCAGAAGACATATCAAACCATTCGCGCGCTTTTGGATCAATAACTCCTTTCAACACTTGGTTTGCAAAACGCATTTCGATGTCTTTTCCGTAATTATCTTTTAAGCGTTGAGCCGCTTGTATACTACGATCTTCAATTACTTCGTCTGCATCAATAAAAGAACCAATTGCTTGACAACCTTGCTCTAACATGAAATTAATTGCTTTTTCCATTCGGAAATAAATATCATCAACAGATGAATTGCGTTTCATATCATCAACTAAATGCCATTTTTCTTTTAGGTAAGAATTAGATAATGCGAAAGTGTCCGAAGTCAATGAATAAGCTCTGTCTAAGTGTGAATGCGTATTAACCCAACCTCCTTTTTCGTTGATTTTTTCAAGTACTTCTTCAATTGGATTATAGTTTTGTTTGTTCATCGTGAGTTTGTTTGTTTTCGGGATGTAAAATTAACAAGATTATTCAAGAGAAATGAAGCGATATTATCAAAAAGATTTCTGTAACTTTGTGCCTTTGTTAGTAACTTCAGCGAATAAAAAAGTCCAACTAAAATGTTGGACTTTTTTGTTTGTTTATTTTTTTTAAGAAAAAGTTCTATTTTACCATCTGGATATTTTGAATTAGGCTTTGTAAATTTTACATGATCTACTAAATCCATATTTACTGCAATAAAACTTGCATAATCAACATCTTTTCCGTCAATTGAATAACCTATTTTTAAATCTTGTTTTGGTTTACAAATGATTAATTTAGAATTTTTAATTCCAGGAATTGTGTCATTCAAAGTTTTAGATTGTGCAAAACTCAACAATGGGAGAAATACAAAAGCTAATAGTAATTTTTTCATATTATTAATATTTGTTCCATGATTTCTCAAACTTTTATGTTATGATTCTTTCTCTTTTTTGGAAACAATATCAATTTTCCCGTTTGGATATTTTTTGTCTGTTTTGATAACAGTAATATATTTAATATCATCTGAATTCATTTTAGTAAAAATACTTTTATCTACTCTTTCTCCATCTAGAAAAACTGCGGGATCATTTGATTCTTTAATAACCGAACTATCAAAAATTCCTTTACGTGGAGATTCATTTACATCTTGTGCAAAACTCAACATTGGAAGAAATACAAAAGCTAATAATATTTTTTTCATAAATAGTTAATTTATATAAAGTTAAACAAATATTTTATAAAAACTAATTTTTATATGTTCGTTTTACAGATTGAATTCCTTCAATATTCTTCAATTCCATCATGATTTTTTCTAATTCGGCTTTATTTTTAACAGAAACCGTAATCTTTCCATCAAAAATACCAGCATCCTCAGATAAATTAATACTATGCATGTTCAACGAGTTATTTTTTGAAATAACTAAGGTAATATCACTTACCATTCCAGCGCGATCCAATCCTTGTAACTCAATCAACGCTTTGAACTCTTGTTGAGAAGAATCAATCCATTTTGCTTTTATAATTCTGTAAGCATAATTTGCTTGCAAAGAAACTGAATTTGGACAATCTACTTTATGTACTTTTATTCCTTTTGAAACTGTGATAAAACCATATACTTTGTCACCCGGAATAGGATTACAACAACTCGCTAATTCGTAATCTAAACGCTCTTCATCATTCCCAAAAACAAGACTATCTAATTTCGTTTTGTCGACAGGAATATCATCTTTTTTAGTTGTATTGAATGTTGATTTTCTGAAACGATTAATTAATCCAGTAAAGCCTGTATTTCGTTCTGCAAATTTGCGTAAATCATTGTTGTCAATAATTCCCATTGCAACATTATAAAATACATCTTGGCTCGAACTTAACTTAAAGTATTGCTGTAACTGATTAATCGTATTTTCACTAAAATCAACCTTTAAATGTCTTAATTTACGTTGAATAATTTCTTTTCCATCTTCTGCAACTTTACGTTTATCTGAGTTTAAGGATGCTTTAATTTTACTTCTTGCTTTACTCGTTACAACATATTCTAACCACTCTAATTTTGGTTTTTGCTGTGTTGATGTAATGATTTCTACTTGATCTCCACTTTGTAATTGGTGCGACAACGGATATAATTTTCCGTTCACTTTTGCACCCAAACAATGGTCACCAACATTGGTATGAATAGAGTAAGCAAAATCCAACGAACTCGCTCCTTTTGGCAACGAATGCAAGTCTCCTTTTGGTGTAAAAACATAAATCTCTTTGGAATACAAATTGAATTTGAAATTATCCATAAATTCAATCGCATCCTTAGTATCTTCTTGCTCCAACATTTCACGAACTTGATGAATCCATTCATCAACTTTTGTTTCGTCGTCCGATACATTTTCTTTGTATTTATAGTGTGCTGCGATACCCATTTCGGCAACTTCGTCCATTCTTTCAGAACGAATTTGTACTTCTACCCAACGTGCTTGTGGTCCCATAACCGTTACGTGAAGCGATTCATAACCCGTTGTTTTGGGTTGAGAAATCCAGTCGCGCATACGTTTTGGATTTGGAATAAATAAATCCGTTACCAACGAATAAATTTTCCAAGCTAAGAATTTTTCATTCTTTTTATCCGAACGATAAATTACACGAATCGCAAACAAATCAAAAACTTCCTCGAAAGGAATTCCTTGATTAACCGTTTTTCGATAAATTGAATTGATTGATTTTGAACGACCTTTTATCTCAAATTCTAAACCTTCGGCTTCAAGTTTTTCTGAAATAGTCTTACAGAAATCATCAATGTATTTTTTTCTTTCGGCTTCTGTTTCTGTTAATTTATGTTCAATATTAAAATATGCATCTGGTTTAGTGTATTTCAAACTCAAATCTTCCAATTCTGATTTGATGTTATATAATCCCATTCTGTGAGCCAAAGGCGCATAAATAAAAATGGTTTCGGATGCTATTTTCAACTGTTTATCCTCGCGCATACTTTCTAGCGTACGCATATTGTGTAAACGATCGGCAATTTTGATCAAAATCACACGAACATCTTCAGATAAAGTCAGCAATAATTTTTTATAATTTTCTGATTGTATCGAAACATCTTGTTTATTTAAGACAGCAATTTTTGTTAATCCATCTATAATTTTTGCAATCTTTTTTCCAAAAAGTTTCTCAATATCTTCTAACGTATATTCTGTATCTTCTACTACATCATGCATTAAAGCCGCAGAAATTGATGTAGCGCCAAGCCCAATTTCGTCAGCAACAATTTTGGCAACAGCAATCGGATGATAAATATATGGTTCACCTGTTTTTCTGCGCTGATCTTTGTGCGCATCAACAGCCAAATCAAAAGCTTTACGAATCAGCTTTTTATCTTCATCTGATAAAGTGACATATGTATTTTGAAGCATCTCTTTATAACGTCTCGTTATCTCAATGTTCTCTCTCTCTAATTGTTCGTCTGTAATAACATGAGGCGTATCCATCTTTCTTATGTTTTTGTTGATTTAGAAAAAAGCTTTAATTCCCTTTATTTACCTGCTTTCTTCGAAGGATTAAATATACAATATTTTATTTTTTATAGACTATAATATTCAACTGATTTTATCGCGTATTTTAAGTCTTTATTTTTAATCAATCTAATTTGTAACGTACTTTTTACACTATTAATTTAACAATAAAAATTGATTAATACAATCTGATTTTGTCAATTTACAATTAAATACTGCTTTTTATTGTATAGTTCATAAATAATTAACTGTCCTAAAACAAATATTTTAAACTTTATTATTAATTCTAAACATTTTTCTAACTTAACAAAACAAATAAAACACAACACACACATAAATGGATTACAAAACTTTATACTCAAAAAGTATTGAAGAACCTGAACTTTTTTGGAAAGAAGAAGCGCAGAAATTAGCATGGTCAACTTACCCTGAACAAATCTTAAAACAAAATGAAAACGGATATTATTCGTGGTTTGTTGACGGAAAAATAAACATGAGTCGTTTGGCTTTGGAGGAAAATATAAAAGCTGGACGTGGAGAACAATTTGCTTTAATTTACGATTCTCCTGTTACACAAGTTGTTCAAAAAATTACATACAATCAGCTTTTAGAAAAAGTGAGTCGTTTTGCTGGAGGTCTTGCATCATTAGGATTATCAAAAGGTGATACAGCGATTATTTATATGCCAATGATTCCAGAAGCAATTGTTGCTATGCTTGCTTGTGCGAGAATTGGTGTAATACATTCTGTTGTTTTTGGAGGTTTTGCTGCTCCAGAATTAGCTATTCGTATTGATGATGCTCAACCTGATGTAATTATTTCTGCATCTTATGGTGTAGAAATTAATCGTCAAATTAATTATAAACCATTGATTGATGAAGCAATTGAATTAACACTTTACAAGCCAAAAAACATTATCATTTTTGAGCGACCAAATCACACCGATGATTTATCAGCAGATATCGTTCATACCTATGATGAAATGTATCAACATCAACCTGTAGAACCTATTGAAGTTCCGAGTCCGCATCCATTATATATTTTGTATACTTCTGGAACAACTTCTACGCCAAAAGGTGTCGTACGCGATACGGGAGGCTATGCAACTGCTCTAAATTCGACGATGAAATATTTTTACGATTTAGAACCAGGTGATACAATTCTTACAGCAAGTGATATTGGTTGGGTTGTTGGGCATTCTTATATCGTTTATGCGCCGTTAATTTATGGTGTTACAACAGTTATTTACGAAGGAAAACCAATCAAAACTCCTGATGCAGGCGCTTTTTGGAGAATGGTTGAAGAACATAAAATCAAAAATATTTTTACAGCTCCAACAGCAATTAGAGCAATTCGAAAAGAAGATCCAGAAGGAAAATTATTCCAAAAATATGATACATCAAGTCTGAAACGTTTATTCTTAGCAGGAGAACGTTGTGATACATCTACTTATTATTGGTTAAAAGAAATTTCAAAATTACCAGTTATCGATCATTGGTGGCAAACAGAAAGCGGTTGGCCAATGTTAGGAATTTGTGCTGGAGTCGAAAATATAATGCCTGAACCTGGTGCAGCTGGATTGCCTGTTTTTGGCTATAATATTAAAATTGTTGACGACGAAGGTCAAGAAAATGATACGCGAGAAGAAGGTTCTATTGTTATTCAACTTCCACTTCCTCCAGGTTGTATGACAAGTTTATGGCGAAATGAACACCGATTTATAAAAGGTTATTTTCAACAATTTCCAAATCATTATTTGACTGGTGATGGAGGTTTTAAAGACGAAAATGGTTTTGTATTTATTACAGGTCGAACGGATGATATTATTAATGTTGCTGGTCATCGATTAAGTACTGCAACAATGGAAGAATTAGTTTCTTCTCATCCTGATATTACTGAATGTGCGGTTGTGGGAATTAAAGATGAATTGAAAGGCCAAATTCCAATCGGATTGATTGTTACAAAAGAAAACGCATCGAAATCGGAAGAAGAAATCGAAAAAGATTTGATTGCTTTATTACGCAAAGAAATTGGCGGAATTGCTTGTTTCAAAACATCTATAATAGTTAGCCGATTACCAAAAACGCGAAGCGGAAAAATATTACGAAAAACTTTATCTCAAATTGCAGACGGAACACCATTCACAATTCCATCTACAATCGATGATCCTACAGTTTTAGATGAATTAATTCACGAATTTTCAAGAAGAAATGTTGGCGTAGCCTTTACAGTTTCGTCAATATAATCCATTTATTCATTCATTATTTCAAAAGCAGTATTCTTCGGATTACTGCTTTTTTTGTTCATTTTTACATAAATTTGAATTAGAAATATCATTCAATGCCAAATCAATCAAAATCATTAGAAGATGTGCACGAAAGTGTTCAAATCAAAAAAGGAAAGTTTAGAAAAATCCTAAGTTTTTTTGGACCAGCCTACTTAATAAGCGTTGGTTACATGGATCCGGGGAACTGGGCAACCGATTTAGCTGGCGGTAGTCAATTTGGTTATACTTTGATTTGGGTTTTGTTGATGAGTAACATTATGGCTTTGTTATTACAAAGTTTGTGTACACGTTTAGGAATTGTTCGACGAAAAGATTTGGCGCAATGTAACCGAGAAACTTATCCGAAAGGAATGAATCTTGTTCTGTATATTTTAGCCGAAATAGCCATTGCAGCCTGTGATTTAGCAGAGATTTTAGGTATGGCAATTGGTCTAAATTTACTTTTTGGAATTGATTTAATTTATGGTATTTTAATCAGTTTCTTAGACACTTTCCTTCTACTTTATCTTCAAAAATTAGGTATGCGCAAAATGGAACTTTTCATTGTTGGCTTAATCACGATGATTGGTTTATGTTTTTTGACGGAAATGTTTTTAGCAAAACCAGATTTTGGAGAAGTTGCAAAAGGATTTATTCCATCTATTCCAAATAGCGCTGCATTGTACATTAGTATTGGGATTATCGGTGCAACTGTAATGCCTCATAATCTTTATTTACATTCTGCGCTCGTCCAAACGCGGCAAATAAAACGCGATGATTTTTCAATCAAAAAAGCACTCAAATATAACTTTTGGGATAGTGCAATTGCTCTAAATTTAGCCTTTTTTGTCAATGCTGCAATCTTAATTTTAGCTTCATCCGTATTCCATAAAAACGGCTATCACGATGTTGCTGAACTGAGTGATGCTTATAGATTATTAGGTACAACTTTAGGAACAGATTTGGCTCCAAAATTATTTGCAGTTGCTCTAATTTTAGCTGGACAAAGTTCAACAGTTACAGGAACTTTAGCAGGACAAATTGTGATGGAAGGATATTTACATTTGCGTATTAATCCTGTTTTGAGAAGAATTTTAACTCGATTATTAGCCGTTGTTCCAGCTGTTGTGGTTATTCTTATTTTTGGCGAAAAAGAAGTTGGATCTTTATTGATTTTCAGTCAAGTTATTCTAAGTATGCAATTGGCTTTTGCAGTAATTCCATTGATTCATTTTGTGAGTGATAAAGCGAAAATGGGGAATTTTGCAATCAATACAACAACCAAATTTTTTGCATGGACAATCGCTTTTATTATTTCATTTCTGAATGCGCAATTAGTGTATGAAGAGGTGAATAAATGGATGGCAAATAGTGAATCTTATACTTTAAACATTTTTCTTGTAGCATTAGAAATCGGACTTTTAGTATTATTGTTGCTGACATTTTTTATTCCAATTATGTTGAAGAAAAATGAAGAAAATCAAAAAGAAATTCACGAACCGTTTGAGAAGTTTACATTGGAAGAAATCTCGAATCAACATTTCAAAAAGATTGTGGTTGCGTTAGATTTTTCGAAAACGGATCGAAAAGTTATCAATTATGCGACGCAATTAGCTACTGCTGAATCTGCCATTATTTTGGTTCATATTGTTGAAAGTGCTTCTGCGAAATATACGGGAGAGCGTACGAATGATGAAGAATCTTTATTAGATTTGAAACGTTTGGAACAATATGCAGAAATCATTCGTCCTCTCTTTAATGAAACTAAAATCGAACTAGGTTACAATAATCGAATCAATTCGATTGCTGAAATTTGTAAACGAAATCAAGCAGATTTGTTGATTGTTGGTTCGCACGGACACCGAGGTTTTATGGATTTTATTTTTGGAGAAACGATTAATAAATTAAGACATCGCGTTAATATTCCGGTGTTTATTGCGAAATAATAAAAAGCCATTCAGAAAAATTCTGAATGGCTTTTTGATTAGATTAAAAATATAAAAATTATTTGATCAATAATAACTCGATCATTTCTTTATTTTCTTGTAAAATAGCATGATCTAAAGCAGTTTTACCATTATTATCTTTAATGTTTAAATCTGCACCAGCTTCAATTAATTTCTTAGCAATTTCATTTTGACCAAATGTTACTGCAAAAATCAAAGCAGAAGCTCCATTGAAATTCACTTGATTGACATCAGCTTTATTCGCAATTAGTAAATTTGCCATTTCAAGAAATCCTCTAAAAGCTGCGCCCATCAACGCATTATTTCCAGATAAATCTTGCGCATTAGGATTTGCCCCTTTTGATAATAATACTTTCGCAACGTCTGAACTATTGTTATAAATCGCTAAAATTAAAGGTGTGAATCCGCGTTGATTTGCTTCATCTACATGCTTCCCATTCGAAATTAATTCTTCTATTTGCTTCACATTATTTTCTCTCGCCGCACTAAACAAATCTTGTGCATAAATTGAAGAAAAACTGAATAGAAATAAGGCTAAAAATATATACTTTTTCATGATAATATTGATTTTATGAAAGTCATGGAGTCGAACTCAATCGACTCCAATCCAATAGAAATTATTTTGGTAAATATTGCTTTACATCGTTCATAGAAGTATTTGTAGCCTTCATCAAACGTGTTCCGTATTCTGTATTTGCTTGGTAAAAATGTGCAATCATTTTATGAACAATTACTTTATTTTTAACCGCATTCAAAGCTCCGGATAAATTTTTGATTAAATTATCTTGATCTTTTTTAGAGAATGATTTGTACAAATCTCCAGCTTGCACAAAGTTATTTTCTTTATCAACGACGTGCTGAGTTGTTGTTGCTCCCGCAGGAAAAACAGATTTTGAATACTTGAATTTTGCATTATCTACAACCTCAGGAAGATTAGTTGAAGGTTGATAATTTACATCACCTTTTTGCTCTCGGATCGACATATAACCATCTTGATTGTATGTTTTTACATTGTTTTTTGGAGCATTTACAGGAATTTGTTGAAAATTACCCGTTAAACGGTGACGCTGTGTATCAAAATAAGAGAACAAACGACCTTGTAACAATTTATCTTCAGAAGCTTCAATTCCTGAAACCAAAGTAGCTGGAGCGAATGCTGCTTGCTCAACTTGTTGAAAATAATTCGTTGGATTCTCATTCAATGTCATTGTTCCAACTTTAACTAATTTTGCAACAGATTCTGGCCAAATTTTCGTTACATCAACAGGATTGAAATCTAATTTATCAAAATCTTCTCGTTTCAATAATTGAACATATAAATCCCATTTCGGAAAATTTCCTTTCTCAATTTCATTACGTAAATCTAATGTTGCATGTTCTATTGCAGTCGATTGAATTTTATCTGCTTCTTCTTGCGTTAAGTTTTTCGTTTCTTGTTGAGGAACCCATTTGTATTTCACATAAGTTACTTCACCTTTTGCATTAACCCATTTGTAAGCATGTACGCCATTTCCTTCCATTTGACGAAAATTTGCTGGAATTCCGTAATCTGAAAACAACCACGTTAACATATGCGTAGATTCTGGCAAATTAGAGAAGAAATCAAATACACGATTTGGATCAGATGCGCCATTTGTTACAGGAGATGGCTTAAAAGCATGCACCATATCAGGAAATTTGATCGCATCGCGAATAAAGAAAACAGGCAAATTGTTTCCAACTAAATCGTAATTTCCTTGTTCTGTGTAAAATTTCACTGCAAATCCACGTGGATCACGATAAGTTTCTGGCGAACCTTGTTGATGTGTTACAGTAGAGAAACGCACAAATAATGGTGTTTTTTTACCAGCTGTTGACAAGAAATCAGCCATCGTTACATCAGAAAAATCTTTATCAGCTACAAATTCTCCGAAAGCTCCAGCTCCACGCGCATGAACAACACGTTCTGGAATACGTTCGCGATCAAACGCTGCTAATTTTTCAATTAAATGAATGTCTTCCAACAAAACTTGTCCATTGCTTCCGATTGTTTTAGAATTTTGATTATCTCCAACTGGAGCACCTGTGTTTGTTGTTAATTGTTGCGCAAATCCAATCGTAGAAAGAAATGCTAAACTTAATACTAAACTTCTTTTGATCATAATTATAGTTTTATTCTTTTATTTATCATTTTAAGACAGAGCAAAACTAAATCGGATACAACTATAAATCAAATCTATAAAATCTATTAGATATAATTAATTTTTATAATAATTACAATTCAATTATTTACAAGGAAGAATAAGACGATATATTATTTCGCAATAAATGAATAAATAAAAATGATGAAGAAGTTTAGAAATAAAAAAACCGCTAAACAAGCGGTTTTGAGAGATATTATTTAATTTTTTCTAAATCGTTGAAAAGACATAGAAGGTTTAATTTTTATCGATTCATTAGCGATTAATACCATTAAATTCAAATGCTGATTGAACATCCATAGTGAATTTCCTTCAACCTCTACTCCTTGTGGAGTTCTGATAAGTTCTAAATTTGTGTACATCATAATCTATAATTTTTTGGTTGACGCTAATGTTGTGTTAAAAATAATTTTTAATATTAATTTTATTTAACACAACTGATAAAATTAAAAGTTTCTAATAAAATTCAGTGTTTTGTATTTGTTTTTAAACAAACATAAATTATACCAAAAAATTATACAAATCGTTTCCTTAATGTTAAATTTTAAGAAATTTGACTCCAACCAACTTTATCTTTATGATTTTCAATAAAATATTTTTTTGTTGGCTCATAAATCGGAGAAGAAAGTGTCGGATCTTGTGAAAGAATAGCTTCAACACATTTTCTTGCTGCATACAAAACCTCTTTGTCTTTCGCTAAATCAGCAATCTTAAGATTTAAAACACCACTTTGTTGCGTTCCCATCATATCTCCAGGACCACGCAATTCTAAATCAACTTCAGCTACCTGAAAACCATCATTTGTTTGACACATCGTTTGTATACGACGTTTCGAAACTTCGTTCAATTTTCCACCTGTCATCAAAATACAATACGATTGTTCCGCACCACGACCTACACGACCACGAAGTTGATGCAATTGAGAAAGTCCAAAACGTTCAGAATTTTCAATAATCATAACAGAAGCATTTGGCACATTTACACCAACTTCTATCACAGTTGTTGCCACCAAAATTTGCGTTTCATTATTTTTAAAACGATTCATTTCAAATTCTTTATCCGCAGGTTTTTGACGACCATGCACAATACTTATTCCATATTCTGGCAACGGAAAAGCACGAGAAATACTTTCGTAACCATCCATCAAATCTTTCAATTCTAACTTTGCTGATTCTTCAATTAATGGATAAACCACATAAATTTGACGACCTTTCGCAATTTCATCTTTCATAAATTTGAAAACACTCAAACGATGTGCATCCGTTTTATGAAGCGTTTTAATTGGTTTTCGTCCTTTTGGCAATTCATCGATCACCGAAACATCCAAATCGCCATACATTGTCATCGAAAGTGTACGTGGAATTGGTGTGGCTGTCATCACTAAAATATGTGGCGGAAGTTTAGCTTTTCTCCAAAATTTAGCACGTTGAGCGACTCCAAAGCGATGTTGTTCATCAATAATAGCTAATCCCAAATTCTGAAAAATCACATTATCTTCTAACAATGCATGCGTCCCGATAATGATTTTAAGGTTCCCATTTTCAAGGTTTTCTAAAATAGGTTGACGTTTTTTCTTTGTCACGGAACCAGTTAATAATTCAACTGAAACATCCAAACCATTCAGCAATTCTGTAATGCTTTCGTAATGTTGTTGCGCAAGAATTTCGGTTGGCGCAATTAAAGCCGCCTGAAAACCATTGTCGACTCCAATCAACATCGTTAACAACGCAACCATCGTTTTTCCAGAACCAACATCACCTTGCAACAAACGATTCATTTGTGCAGGTTGACGAAGATCAAAACGAATTTCTTTTATCACTCTTTTTTGTGCATTTGTCAATTCAAAAGGTAAATATTCATTATAAAATGTATTGAAATAATGACCAATTTCTGGAAAAGGATTACTTCTATTCTTTTGTTTATTGACTGCTTTTTGAGAGAGATTAGCAAGATTTAGGAAGAAAAACTCTTCAAATTTTAGACGACGAATTGCTGCATTTAATTCTGTTACATCTTTTGGAAAATGAATTGCTTTCAACGCTTCATTTCTTCCAACTAATTTATAATGATCAAGAACATTTAATGGTAAATTCTCAGGAATATCGATATTTTCAGCAAAAAGATTCATCATCATTTTTTGAAGAACACGATTTGTAATTCCTTTTTTTGTCAACTTTTCGGTACTCGGATAAACGGGAAATAATCCAAGCGGAATATTTTTCGCATCTTCAATTAATTCAATTTCAGGATGTGTGATACTGAAATTATTATTGAATACATTCGGCTTTCCGTAAATAACAACTTCTTTGAAAAGGTCATTTCTCAATTTCTCCTTTTGCCAAGAAGAAACTTTGAACCAAACCAATTCTAAAGTTCCAGTTCCATCTTGAAATTTCCCAACCAAACGTTTTACTTTTCCTTGGTTAATTTCTTCTAAACTAACAATTTTACCTTTCAATTGAATTTCGGCAGCCGTTGAAGAAATTTCAGAAATTTTATAGAATTTCGATTTATCAACATAACGAAAAGGAAAATGTTGTATCAAATCTTCATATCTAAAAATTCTGAATTCACTTTGCAGTGTTTTAGCACGCTCAGGCCCAGCACCTTTTAAATATTCTATTGTTTTTTTTAATGGATTTAGATACATTTTTCTACTTTCGAAAGTCGCAATTTACCAAATTTTAACGACAAACAATGTCATCATTGTTACAAAATAAGCTCGTAGAATTGCTTTATATTTGTAACAAATTAGAATCAAATGAATTTAACAGAATACATCAACAAAGGTTTATCATACGAAGATTACATCACACGAGTTGAAGATGATTTGGAAAACGAAATCGAAAACGATGATCCGAAAGAATATGTACAATATTATGCTTTGGGATTGCAACGCATGAACAGAATTTTTAAGACATTCAAATTAAATCCTGCGCAAGAAACACGCGTTAAATCAACTTCAAATAATTTAAAATTATTAATAATTACAGAAGGTTGGTGTGGAGATGCATCTCAAATTTTACCTGTTGTGGAGAAATTAGCAAATGCACTTCAAATTTCGACGCATTATGTTTTACGTGATGAAAACATGGAGTTGATGGAAAAATACAAAACAAATGGTGCAGCTTCTATTCCAATTATTATTGGAGTGAATGAAGAAAATGAAGAAGCTTTCCGTTTTGGTCCTCGTCCACAGGCTGGAATGGAAATGTTGGCGCGTTTCAAAAGTAATCCTGATACGTATTCGGCAGATGATTTTCACGAAGATTTACAAAAATATTACAACAATAATAAAGGTGAAGATATTGTAAATGAAATTTTAGATTTGATTGACGAAAACATCGGTAATTAATCATTTTTTTCAATTTGTTCAACTTGTTATTTGTTCGCATCTTTGTGTAAGATTTTATTGAAAAAGAAAATGAAAGGAAATAAGCAAATTATTTTTGCCATCGTTGTAGTTGTCGCTTTAGTCGCTATTATGTTTACACCAATCGGTACATTTTTTAAAAGTAAAATGGAAGATAATAGCCACGTTGCTGGTTCTGATATAGAATTAACAGAAAGTGATTATGATATTGATTTAATCGGTCATAACGGCGCTGCGAATACAAACTTGATTGATTTCAAGAAAAGTGGTGAAGTTGTTTTTCTAAATTTTTGGGGAAGCTGGTGTCCTCCTTGTGTAGCAGAAATGCCAACAATTCAGAAATTGTATGAAGCAAAAGGACAAAAAGTAAAATTTGTATTGATTGCAATTCAGGATAAACCAACAGTTTTCAATCCATTTTTGCAAAAAAATAATTATACAATGCCTGTTTATGAGCCAAATAGTCCAATTTCTAATAATATGTTGCCAAAGGTTTTTCCAACAACATACATTTTAAATAAGAAAGGTGAAGTTGTATTGAAAGAAACAAAAACAAGAGATTGGAACGATAAAGAAATTAATGATTTATTAGATAAATTAATCGCTGAATAATTTCATTCAAAAACATAAAAAAGCCGTTATTAGTCATTTAATAACGGTTTTTTTATGTCTGTATTTAACTCTCTTTCTAATTTTCTCTCATCAAAGCCAATTGCAATAAAGCAGTTGTTGTATTTTGATTACGGGTTGTAGCACTTACATTTAATAATTTTTCGAAAAAATTGTTGGTCAATTTTGTTTTTCCATAACCAGAAGGACAATATAAATAAACGACATCATCAGCAATAAAATATTGTTCATCTTCAGTTTTCGAACTTTCAACTTTTTCAGTATTTATTTCCTCTAGTTTATTTGCCAAAAACGTATAATGTAAAAACTCTTTATCAATGCTCAAATCTTTTAAGAAAGGATTATTTTCGATGATATTTTTTAATTTTTCGATGGTAAGAATCAAAACTGGAACTTCAAAAGATAGACTTTCTACAATTTTATCGTGAATTAAATCACCAATTTCTTTGATATCAGTCAAATTTGTCGAAAAAACAGCATTTCCACTTTGCACGTAAGTCGTCACATTTTCCAGTCTAAGTTCCTCTAAAAGTTTGGTCAAAACATCCATTTTAATGATTTTTTTACCACTTACATTTATACCTCTCAGGATTGCAATAAAAGTATTCATAAAACTATCTCTATTTACGAGAAACTTTGTTTAAAATTATGAAAATAAATATAATAGAAATTTTAAAACAAATCCCTAATTGTTACAATAATTTTGATAAATTAGCATCATTCTGAATAATAAAAACTAATAAAACCTATGACTACAAACAGATTAGAAGCTTTTAGCGACGGCGTTCTTGCTATTATTATTACCATTATGGTTTTGGATTTGAAAGTTCCGCTTGGAGATGATATCATGAGTTTGAAACCTTATATCCCAAAATTTCTGAATTATTTGTTCAGTTTTATTTATGTTGGAATTTATTGGAACAATCATCATCATCTTTTTCAGGCAATTGAAAAAGTAAACGGCGGAATTTTATGGAGTAATTTACATCTACTTTTTTGGTTGTCTTTGCTACCTGTTTCGACTGGTTGGATGGGCGAAAATTACGACTCAACTTTTCCTGTTGCTTTTTATGGATTTGTCCTATTTATGAGTAGTGTAGCATTTATGATTATTGAAAAAATTGCTATAAAACAAGAAGGAAAGGAATCTGTTATTGGAAAATCTCTGAGTAGAAGTTTAAAAGAAAAGACCTCTAGTATTGGTTATTTAGTTGGAATCGGAATTTCATTTATAAAACCCGAAATTGGTATTATTATTTATGCTTTAATCGCTTTATTATGGCTGATTCCAGATAGAAGAATTGAAAAATCGATGCGATAATTATTGATAATCCTCTACAGAATCAATTAATTTTTGAAGAAGATTTGATGTAGAATCTTCTTCAAAATTTTTAAAAGATTGTCCTAACCATAAATTTGTAAACGCTGTATTTTTTTTTGATTTAGAAGCGTTTCTCAACGCATTTGTTAATTTATTTTGATAAGGATAAGGTAAAACAAACTCAGAATTTTCAAACAAACGAATAAATTCATTCTCAATTCCTCGTGCATATCTTCCAGAAAAACTTTTTGTCAAGATAATTTCATTTTCTTTCACATTTTTTAATCGCTCTTTTTCGAACGATTTTAAAGCACTTTCATTGGAACACAAAAACAAACTACCAATCTGAAAAGCGTATGCACCCAGCTGTTTAGCCGCCAAAAGTGTTTTCGCATCATAAATTCCACCAGCAAAAATCAACGGCTTTTTCACAACATCTTTTACTTGCGAAAACAATGAAAAGCCACCAATTTGAGACAAAATATCTGGATTGAAAGTTCCACGATGTCCACCAGCTTCAATTCCTTGTACACAAATCACATCAATATTTGATTTTTCCAATTGTATCGCTTCATCCAGCGTTGTACAAGTCCCTATTAATGTTACGTTATGTTCTTTAAGACGATTAATAGAATCATCATCCAAATTACCAAAAGTAAAGCTCAAAATTTTACATTTTTCTTGTAAAATTACGTCTATTTGCTCCTTATAACCATTTGGTTTTACAGCTTCAATTTCAGGAAAAACAACTTCAAAGTTTTGTTGATGCGAAAGCTCAATTAACTTATTTTTTATTGCGTTATACCTTTGCTTTAATTCTGGTGTGATTTCAGGAATATCGTTTGCAAAAATATTAACAGCAAAAGGTTTATTCGTTAATTTTTTGGTTTGATAGATTCGCTTCAACGAATTTTCTACATCCAAATCGGCAATTGGCAAAGAACCTAAACAGTTACAATTACTTGCTGCAGCAACCATTTCTGATGTCGTTACTCCAAACATTGGTGCTTGAATAATCGGATATTTTACGTCAAATAATGCTGTTAGTTCATTTCGCCAAATCATCTTTTTTTACTTTAAATTTTCTTTCAATTTAGGCATAAAAGCTTTAATCGCAGGAATTAAATCCTCAAAAATTGGATTGTTTTTATTCTTCATTACCACTTCCAAAAATAACTTCAAACCTATTGCAAATTCCACTGATTGATTTTCATTTTCGAACGGATTTTTAGATTTTATCATTTCAATAATCTTAAAAATCTCATCATGATTCATAAAATCTAAAACAATTGGAGCTTGTAATGGCGCATCTTTGTCTAATAATTCGGTCTGTTCTAATGTTAATTTGTAGTGATTTCCTTTCTTCGTCATAAATCTAATTTTTCCAAAAGTAACAGATTAGAATTATCAAAAATTAAAATGATTATTCGTTTAATTGATTGATTAAATCAATAATATTTATTCAAAAAAAGAGCCACATTTCTGCAACTCTTCTATTGTTATTTATCAACTCCTTGATTTACTTGCTTATGACGTTCATTCATTGCTTTCATTTCCGCCATAAATTCTTTGT
The DNA here is from genome assembly GCF_002472945.1 of Empedobacter sp. UBA7248. Taxonomy (NCBI): domain Bacteria; kingdom Pseudomonadati; phylum Bacteroidota; class Flavobacteriia; order Flavobacteriales; family Weeksellaceae; genus Empedobacter; species Empedobacter sp. UBA7248. The sequence continues at coordinate 260,001 of NZ_DKSU01000005.1, forward strand.
CTGTCACAACTTTTCCCTTTGTTGGCAAAGTAATCACAACATCTTTATCTAAAATTTCGATTTCTTTCATCGTAAAAACAGCCTTGAATTCATCTGTTGACATTTCTGCTTTCACAATCAAACCTGGTAAATTAGCATAACGATAAGGACCATCTCTATAAGGCAAACTCGTTGTATACCATGCAATCACCTCTTTTCCATCCTCGTCTATTCCAATTGCTTTTGTTGCATTATAACCTGCTATTTCTGTTTTTTCTTTTGTTATTTTCCATTGATAATCAAAGATTTTATCCTTAATCAAAAAGGTTTTCACACCAAAATCTTTCACATTATAAAATTCATTTTTTTCATAATCTTTATATTGTGGATTTGCTTCTGCAGCAATAATCATCTGCGCAATAGAATTATCATTGGATTGATTGTTATCAATTTTAATTTCAGGTTTGAAAGAAGACATTTTTCCATTACTTTCCAATACAAATTTCACCGAAATTCCGCGATCTATTTCACTTTTGAAACTCGCATGATACGCAGCAGGAATACTACTTTTGACTTTATCGAAATCTAAAATAAAATCTGTGTTATAGATCACTTTTATGTTCTCCTTTTTAGCTTGTGCAAACGAAGCAATACAAGAAATAGTAGTAAAACATACCGAAAATATAAGTTTTTTCATGTTATAATAATTTATGGTTTTGTTAGTTTCAAAAGTAAAGAATCAAATGAGATGAATTTGTTAAATATGACACAATAAATCATATCATATTCATAAAATATAATTAGAAAATTTAACAATTTCCTAAAGTTGAGAATTATATAAATTGAAGGAATAAATATTACATTTAAAATATATTGACGACCAAAATTTATGAAATTACAAAAAGGAATTACAGGTTTTGACACCACTCCTAATTACACAATAGAAGATTTAGAGAAAATTCTGAAAGGAATCAAATATCCATTTACCAAGACAGAAGTTGTTCTGAAAGTGAATGATTCATCTAACTTTTATCAAATTAAAATTAATTATCAAAAGACAAAACAAGATTTTTATTTGATTGTAAATTCTACTTATTTAATTTTTGCTTGTGTTGAAAAAAATAGATGTTTCGATTTGAAATTTATTGACTTTCCTGTTGAATTAATTTCACAATTAAAAGCCGAAGTAAATTCAAGTTTGATCCTTCTAAATCCAAAAGAATTAAACAAAAAAGTAGAAGTTTCTGATTTAGAATTATTAGGAGAATCAGAAATAAAACAAATTAATTATTGGAAAAGTAAAACATTGGGAGAGATAGTTTTCAATTGCTTTGATTAAACTTTACGTTTAATAATTCTATTACGTTTTCTTTTCTTGAAAATAATTCGAATTAGACGATAACCATAGGTCACCTTTTTATTTTTTGTAATAATTGGGAATGCCATTGTACACATCAATGAGATGCAAGCAGTTGTACCTAACGCACCTCCATAACCATTGAAAACTTTGCTTGTATAATGCAATAAAACTGCAAATAAAATTGGAGAAAAAACCAACGAAAAATAACTGATACTTATGGTTGATGATACCATTCCAATGAAAGTTCCACCGATTACATACAACGGAATATTTTTGGTATAAAACTCAGGTAAAATTGTCGGAAAGAAATAAAAAAATCCGCCAACAATCATCGCAATCATTGCAGAAGCACGAACTGGACCTTGTTTGAAACGAATATTTAATTCGTACGTTGTTAATGAAGCTATTATTGAACACATCATTAATATTAAAAATTCAGTAATCATTAGCCAATAATTAATTTAAACAACAACATACTCAATAAAACTCCGATAAATGCTAACGTTCCCAGCTTTCCTCCTACACCAACAAATAAAGATTTTGTAGCAAAAAATAACAAGGCTGTAAAAACTCCAGCCGTAATAATCATCCAATAAACATACTGAAAATCAAGCGAAGTCATTCCAATGAAAGCACCACAATATATAGGTCCTGCAATTTGTTTTAGATATTCTGAACGAGGATTAAACTTCGTTAAAAATGAACCTAAAGTTCCGATAATTCCAGCAGAAAAAACGCCTCCTAAACCAAGTTGATTATTGATTAAATACGTTATAATTGCCGCTATAGGAATCCATAAAACTAATGTTTTTCGATCAAATGAATATTCGTGATGATGTAACGGAAATTTGCGGTAAACAATTAGCAATAAAGCACAAATCGCAACAATAATATATGGCACAACATAATGTTCTATTCGCTCGTTCATTATCGCAAATAGAAACAAAAACTGAATTACAAAAATAATCAGTATGGTTACAAATTTTATGATGCGTTTGGTTTGCACAATTATTTTTTGAAGTTGCAAAGTTAGTGACTCGTTCTAACAAAATAGAATAATTTTTATCAGTAAAGTTGTAAAATTTATTAAATTTAAGAACAATATGAAAACACTAGAAAATTTAAAATATCCGATCGGTAAATTTGAAATTCCAGCATCATTTAATAAAGAATCTATTGAACAATGGATTTCAACAATTCGTGAATTTCCACAAAAAATTCAGAATGAAATTACCTCTCTTTCAGAAGCTGAATTAGAACAACAATATCGTCCAGAAGGCTGGACAATTAGACAAGTTGTGCATCATTGTGCAGATAGCCATATGAATAGTTTTATTCGTTTTAAACTGGCTTTAACCGAAGATGTTCCGACAATAAAACCTTACGAGGAAAATATTTGGGCTGAATTAGAAGATTCTAAAAATCTTGACGTCAACATTTCAGTCAATTTGCTATTTGCGCTGCATCAACGTTGGGTTGTTTTGTTAAATTCGTTTGTTGAAAGCGATTGGGAGAAAAAATTTCGTCATCCAGAAACAAATCAATTGATTGATTTAAAAACAAATCTTGCGATTTATGCTTGGCATTGCAATCATCATTTGGCGCACATACAGCAAGCTAAAAAAGTTAATGTATCTTTACAAAATATTTTATAACCCATGAAATACATCAATTATTTTCTATTATTTTTATCTACAATCATTAGTGTTTTTCTGTTTTTTGTAAGCGCTAATCAAATTGAACTTGTTCCGAATAAAAATGAAGGTTATAAAGGTGAACAAATTATGCTGATTGAAAAATCGAATGATATACAGTTTGTGAAAAATATAGCAGAAACTTCAATAGATAAATATGATATAATGTACAACCAATTATCAGATTTTGCAGCAAAAATGAATACGTGGATTATTTTATTATTTATTCTTCAACTTGTTATGGGCGTGCTTTTCTTTCTACAATTTCGAAAAAATAAAATAAAAAATCTCAAGTCAATTCAAGATTAACTTGAGATTATATTGACTTAAATTATCACAAAAAATAAGTCATTCTACCTAAAAAAATATCTATTCTTCAATTAATTCAGCTGAAAAACCAACTTCCTCAATTGTATCAATAATTTCTTCGTCTGTTGCTTGATTAATTTTTACAGACAAAACTTTATCAGGATTATCAGTATCAACTTCCCAAGCTTCTAAACCATCTAACTTATCCAAAAAAGGCTTCACTTTGCTCACGCAACCACTACAATTTATATTTGTTTTGAATTTTAATTCTTTTGTTTCCATAATTCATTGTTTTTTGTTTTACAAATTTCGCTAGAATTGGCACAAAATCGTTTACAAAATTTCGCTAAATAGTTATATGATTTCTGTACTTATTAATCGTTTTGAGCTACTTTTGCATTCAAACAAAACAATTTCAATTTCTTTACAAATGAGTCAACAAAATGACCAAAATATTGTCTTAGCTATCGACGAAAAACCGAAGTTAGGACAAGGTATATTATTAAGTATACAACATCTTTTTGCGATGTTTGGCGCAACAGTTTTAGTTCCTGCTTTGACAGGAATGTCACCAGCAATTGCATTAATTTCGAGCGGAATCGGAACTTTAGTTTTCATCTTAATTACGCGAGGAAAAGTCCCTTCTTACCTTGGTTCTTCATTTGCTTTTATCAATCCAATTATCGCAATGAAAGCTTTAGAAGCAAACCCAGAAAGTGGAATTGCGACAGGAAGTTTCTTGGTAGGTAGTTTTTTGGTAGGTGTTACCTATTCATTGGTCGCACTATTTATCGCAACAGCAGGAACAAAATGGTTAATGAAACTTTTACCTCCTATTGTTGTTGGTCCAGTAATTATGGTAATTGGTCTGGGATTAGCTTCTACAGCAATCAAAATGGTGACAAATAATCCTTCAGGCGAATATGATTTAACCTATGTTACAATTGGTTTTTTTACCTTAATTATCACGATAATTACAGCGATTTTCAGTAAAGGTTTTTTGAGTGTAATTCCAGTTTTAGTCGGAATTATTGGAGGATATATTTTTGCAATTACAATGGGTGTTGTTGATTTAAATCCTGTTATAGAAGCAAAATGGTTGATGATTCCAGATTTTACGGTTCCTTTTGTAGATTATACGCCTACATTATCTTGGTATGTTATTTTCTTAATGATTCCAGTTGCAATTGTGCCAATCGCTGAACATATCGGACATCAATTAGTTTTGAGTAAAGTCGTGAACAAAGATTTAATTGAAGATCCAGGTTTAGACCGATCTATGTTAGGAGATGGAATTGCAACAATGATTGCAGCTTGTTTAGGTGGGCCTCCAAACACAACGTATGGCGAGAATATTGGTGTTTTAGCTATTACAAGAGCTTTTAGTATTTATGTATTTATTGGAGCAGCATGTTTTGCTATTTTATTTGGATTTTGTGGTAAAGTTTCAGCTTTATTAAGTACAATTCCAACACCAGTTATGGGTGGCGTTTCAATTTTATTATTTGGAATTATTGCTTCGAGCGGTTTGAGAATGCTAATCGAAAATAAAGTTGATTTTAAGATAAAACGAAACCTAATCATTTCATCTGTTATCCTAATTATAGGAATTGGTGGTGCTGCAATTCACATTGGAGATTTATTTTCTTTAGAAGGAATGGCTTTGGCTTCTATAATTGGAGTTGCTCTAAATTTAATTCTTCCGGGAAGAGAATTTGTCTCGTTTAAGGAAATGTTTGATGAAGAAAATTAGATTATCATAAAAATAAAAAAGACGGAAACTTATAATTTCCGTCTTTTTTATTAAATATTTTTTGTTCTTAAACTTCGTCAAAATCAATTGCTAAAGTAGCTGTTTTTGGGCGAGAAATACACGCTAAGGTCATTCCTTCTTCGTAATCAGAATCCGTTAAGACATAGTTGTCTCCAATATGCACTTCACCTTCCGTTATCTTACACATACAAGACGAACAAACACCTCCTTTGCATGAATATGGTGCGTCAATACCAGCATCTAACATCGTATCAATCAAATTTTTTCCTCTATCCCACGTCACTTCAGAAGTTTCTCCATCAAGCGTTACAGTAACTTGAACCGTTTGAGGCCCTTCATCATGTTTTGTAAAAATATCTTCTGTTTTCACTGAAGGATTAAACATTTCGAAATGAATATGTTTCTCGATAATTCCAGCTTCGTTGATTTTCTTAGCTAAAGTCAAAATCATTTGTTCTGGTCCACAAACCATTGCTTCATCGACTTCGTTGATATCAATAATTTGATTCAAGATTAAATCAAATTTCTTCTCATCAATTCGTCCATTGTAAATGAAATTCTCCTGATCTTGACGCGTATAAAAATGATGAATAAAAACATTGTTTGGATATTTTTGTTTTAATTCTGTCAAACGCTCTTTGAACATGATTGAGTTTTCATCTCTATTCACATAAAAAATATGAAAGTTTACCCACTCCTCTGTTTGCAACGTAAACTCTAACATACTCATAATTGGAGTAATTCCACTACCAGCTGTAAAAGCTAATAATGTACGTTTTTCATTTGGTTTTGTTGGAATTGTAAAACGTCCACTTGGCGTAGAAACTTCCAATTGATCACCAACTTTTAACTCATTTGCTAAATAAGAAGAAATCTTTCCATTTGGTTGAGATTTAACACCAATGCTCCATTTTTTATCATTAGGAGATTCACACAAAGAGTAATCTCTTCGTTCTCCATTAATATTAAGAGTGATATATTGTCCAGGTAAAAAATTGTATTCTTCGTGTAATTCCTCAGGAACATCAAACGAAATTTGAACAGCATCAGCCGTTAATTTTACAATTTCTTTTACTGTTAATAAATTAAATTTCATAGTCGTATACTATTTATAATTCTTAAAACAACTCGTTATTTAAGATTGTTCTGCTAACTTTGTACAAAAGTAAGATTTTAGATTAAATAGAAAAAATATATGGAAATAGCATTGATTGCTCATGATGGGAAAAAAGCTGAAATGGTCAATTTTTTAATGAAACATAAAGAAGCTTTAAATAAAAATAATATCACATTTATCGCTACAGGAACGACAGGAAAGTATGCGGAGCAAACTGGACTAAAAGTCACGCGCTATCTATCTGGTCCTCTTGGTGGTGACGCGCAAATTGCCGCTCGAGTTGTAGAAGGAAAAACAGATATGGTTTTCTTTTTTAGAGATCCGATGGGAAAACATCCGCACGAACCAGATGTGAATATGTTATTGAGACTGTGCGATGTACACAATATTCCATTAGCTACAAACCCAGCTACAGCAGAAATGTTATTAGATCATTTGAAATAATTTTTCTTAAGCTAATCTTAAGTTTATTCTGATTGTTTTGGATGATAATTTGTTTAATATTGAATAGAAATTTTAACTGAATATAAATAACAATTCAAAACAAAATCACTATGAATTTAATTAAAAAAACAGCTATCGCGCTTAGCTTATTTGCATTTACTGGATCTACTGTAGCATTTGCTCAAACTAAAACTCCAGCTAAAACTGATAAAACAGAAACAGCAAAAACAAAGGCTACAACTGATAAAAAAACAACAGAAGCAAAAAAGGATGTAAAAGCGACTACAACTAAGAAAACTGAAGTTACCCCTAAAGGTTCAACAGACAAAAAAGTAGCTTCAGAGAAAAAAGTGGAGAAAACGACTACTCCAAAAAAAGAAACAAAAACAACTGTAGCTAAAACAACAACTGCGGGGACTTACAATGGACACAAAGTTTTTGTAGGGCCAAAAGGTGGAAAATACTATATCAACGACAACGGAAATAAAACGTATATCAAACAATAGTTTTTATCCTAATAAAAATAATAAAGGCTGTCTTATTTGTTAGGACAGCCTTTTTAAATTACATTTTTATAATAAATATTTTCTGGATTTTGAGGATCGATTAAGATGTCTACATCTTTTCCTTTTTTTAAAATCTCATTTGCGTTAACATCTCCAAAATATTCAAATTCTGTATAATAAATTTTTTCAGTATTTGGATGTTTATAAAAAACTTCAACTATATAGTCTGGCAAATGATTTTCTCCTAATAAACCTCTTTTTATTTCAATAATATGTGCTTTTACTTTTACTCCTTTATTTAATAATCTTGAATGATTTAGGTAATCAAATAAATTTACAAAACCTAAATATCCCGTAAACAAACTACAGAACAGAAAAACTACTCCAAGCAGTTGATTAAAAAATACACCAAGATTTAGAAAAGAGCATATTAGAACAAATCCTAAACTTAGGATTAAACATCCTATTGCGATTGACAATTTCATTATTCTTGTATTTGCTATCTGTTTTTCACAAACCGTACCAAAAACAAAAAATTGTCCTATAAAAATAATTTTATTATAAATTTATTCAAACATCTTAATAAGCTGCTGTAAATCTGCTTTTTATATGATTTGCATTTTCTATTTCATCTGCAATCACCACTGCAACATCTTCCACAGACAAAATACTACGTCCTTCTGCATTGAAAACTGGTACATCATTTCCTAAACGATATGTTCCTTTTCGCTCTCCAGAAGTTCCTTGATGCATTTCTGGCGCTGGAGAAAACATTGTCCAATCCAACTCATTATCTTGTTTCAAGATATTATAATAATCTCTCGCTGCCAAAGCGCCTTGCTTTATTTGTTCAGGAAAATCTGGCGCGTCTACAATTTGTAATTCTTTTTGATCATTCACATACAAACTTCCCGCTCCACCAATAACAATCAAACGTTTTACGCCTGCTAATTTAGTTGCTTCTTCAATAGCTTTTGCGCCTTTCAAATAATCTTCATAAATATTTGGATTCGTCCAACCAGCATTAAAAGCACTTACAACCACATCAGCACCTTTCAAATCTGTCGCCAAAGCTTGCACATCGTTTACATCTAACGCCACTTTTGCTACATTTTTACTATCTAAAACCTTGTCTGTATTTCTAGCAAATGCTTTGATAGATTGATTTCTATTTACCAATTCTTCTACGATATGTGAGCCTACAAAACCTGTTGCTCCAATTACTGCTACTCTCATTTTATTTAATTTTATATTGTAATTAATTTTGTTACATTTAAAGATAAAAAAATTTACTGAAATTCATCAGAAAATTGTTTTAAAGTTTTATGATTTAACGATTTAATCAACTCTGATTCAGCATGATCAAATAATTTTTCAAGATTATCATTCATTTGTTTACCAACTGGACATTCAGGATTGGTATGATTCATTCGTCCAAAAACATTTTCTTGATTGACAATTTTATAGACATCGCCTAACAAAATATCAGTAGAATCTTTAACTAAATAAATTCCTCCTTCTTTACCTTTTTTCGAATCGATGAAACCTGCTTCTTTCAAGAATTTAATCTCACGACGAACCACAACAGGATTAACATTAATACTTCCAGCAATAAAATCAGAAGTAATTAATTGTCCTTTAAATTTTTCAGTCAAAACTAAAATATGAATCGCCGTTGCAAATCTTAAATTATTCATTTCTTTAAATCGATGAGACAAATTTAGTACAAAATTTTTAATTGTAACAAATATTGATACAATTTTATTAATTAATTTCTCTTAAATTTGTTGCATACTCCTATACATATGGAAAATTATAAAAAACATTTATCAAATATTATTGATCTCACAGAAGAACAATGGGCAGAAATTGAAAAATTTTTGGTGGTAAAACACATCAAAAAGAATGAATTTATTTTAGAACCTGGCGAATATTCTGAAGATTATTTTTTTGTAGAATCTGGCGTTATTCGTTCTTATACAATAGATGAAAACGGAAAAGAACATGTTTTACAATTTGGTACAGAAAATTGGATTGTAAGCGATAGAAATAGTGCTTTTTGTAAGCAACAATCAAAATTTTATATTCAAGCAATAGAAGATTCTACCGTTATTTTATTGAATGAAAAATTGAACGATTTAATCACTCGATTAAATCCAAATTATTTAGCTGCTCAAAATAAATTAATTCAAAATCATGTACGTAGTTTACAAGATCGTATTAATTTGTTACTTGGTGCATCTGCAAAGACTCGTTATTTAGAATTTATGCGTCTTTATCCCAACCAACTCTCTCGCATACCACAATGGATGATTGCCTCATATTTAGGCATCACACCCGAAAGTTTAAGTAGAGTTCGTAAAGAAATAGCACATGGATAGTTATAGTTTTGAAATTTTTGTACCAGAAAAACCTAAAAAAAATAATAAACAGATTGCAAAAGTAATCTTATCATTTCTAGCGGTTACTGTAATTAGTTTTGTGTTTTTGGAACTGAAAGTGTTCAAAAATCAAACTTATTATTACATTTTTATTGGGCTTTTAGCAACAGCTGTTGCTTATTGGAATGGTTATTTTAAGCGACCTTCGGCAGAATTGAAAGGTAATTTTGATGGAAAATTGACATTTACAAAAGATACAATTTCTGTAAAGGATCAAACTTTTTCAATCAACGATTTGTTTTCTATTGTCATTGATAATGAAGATTACAAAGGAAAAGCTGTAAAGGAATTTGGAGAATTCGAAAATCCAGAAGGTTCGCACGGAATTAGTAATTTGATTACATTAAAAACAAAAGACAATCAATTTATTGAGGCTTATTTTTTACAAAAATCGTTAAATGAATTTTCTAAAATCGAATCATTTTTAATTCAATATTACAAAAACAATTTACTTTCTGAAGATGATTTAATTTCGATCATGCATTTAGAATATGATATTGATAAGAACGAATTGAGAAAAAAATTAAGATAATTTAATTTTTCACTAACATATAAAAGTTGAGTTACTCTCATTATTTAATGTAATTTTGTACCACTTAAAAACAATAATTTATGCAACCAACAGCAGAATGGTTAAAAACTTGGGAATCTAAAAGAGAATTCACTTTAGCTCCTAATGATTTAGAAAAATATTTTAAAGATAAAGAAATTGGAGGTGTAGAAATCGACCAAATCGAAATGGGAGAAGTTTCTTTACCATCAGGTAAAATATTTGTAAATGATCCTTTGGGAGAGTATTTATCAATGGATAAAGATCCTTATTTCCTTGAAACGCCAAAAGGTAATTTTCCTGTAACTGCAAGCATCGTAAAATTTGAAGACGATGGTGACGTTGAGAATTTGATTGGTTGTATCAAAGTTGCTTTTACAAACGAAAAACCTGTTCGTTATGAAGAAGCAATGAAAGGAATTGAGTTGATTGACGAATTACAAGAAGGAGAATATTTTGGTTTTTCTATCGAAAGTGGTTTAGCAACAATTGTTGATGCAGAAGCAAAAGATTCTTTTGTAAAATTCATTGATGAATTCGAAAGCAAAGGTGATGTAAATTTATACGATGATTATTTCAATGCATTATTCGTAGAAAACGCTAAAAATAACCCAAAATATCAGTCAGAAGAAGGAGATTGGATCAATTGGACAATTCCAAATACAGAATTCAAATCGCCAATTTTTCAAGCTGGTTTTGGAGAAGGAATCTACCCTGCTTACTTTGGTTATAATGAAAAAGGAGAAATTGTTGCATTTTATATTCAATTCATCGATGCTGAATTAGAAGATTCAGAAGATGATGACGAATGGTTGTAATTAATTTTTCGATCAAATAATATTTAGATCCTTCAAGAAATTGAGGGATTTTTTTTGTTTCTATTTTTATAATTTCTAAAATTATACCTTAAACTGTATCTTTGCATCGATTTTAAAGAAACAAATGTCCAGTTATTTTCAATATTTTAAAAAACCAATTACAACATACGAACTTCCCGAAAAGTTTGATTATCCATTTTATTATGAACCAACTGAAATTGCAAAACAAGCATGTAAAGAGGTACAAGAATACTTGGAAAATCAAATCGATTTTGAACATAATTTTGGTTTAGAAAATGACGTATTTTCTACTCCAATTGGTAAAATGTTTGGAGTTTTAGTTGTTCGAAATCAGGAGAACAAAATTGGTTATTTAGCAGCTGTTTCGGGGAAATTGGCTAATACTAATCAGCACAAACTTTTTGTTCCACCTGTTTTTGATATGTTGAATAAAAATGGTTTTTTCTTAGAACAAGAAGAACGTTTAAATGAAATCAATCGTATTTTAGAATCATTAGAGAATAATCAAAACTATCTACAACTTAAAGAAGGTTTTATTCAATTTGAAATCAATTCTAAATTAAAAATTGAAGAAGGAAAACAACTTTTAAAATCAAATAAAAAAGATCGAAAAGCTCAACGCGAAACAATTTTATCAACTTTATCTGAAGGAGAAATTAAATTTTTTGAAGAAGATTTAGTAAAACAAAGCTTACGCGATAAATATGAATTCAGAGTTTTGAGTGAAAAACTTGATGCTGAAAAACAGCTTTTATTAAACGAAATAAATGTTTTTGAGAATAAAATCAATTCTTTAAAAGAAGAACGAAAAACAAAATCTAATTCACTTCAAAATCAATTATTTAATCAATATCAATTCTTAAATAAGTTTAAGCAAGAAAAAGGATTATTAGAGATTTTTTCGAACACTGTTTTTCAACAACCTCCAGCTGCTGCAGGAGAATGTGCTGCACCCAAATTATTGCAATATGCGTTTCAAAATGATTTAGAACCAATTTGTATGGCTGAGTTTTGGTGGGGAGATTCGCCTAAGTCTGAAGTTAGAAAACATAGACAATTTTATCCAGCTTGTACAGGAAAATGTGAGCCTATTTTAGGACATATGTTGCAAGGAATTGTACTGAATGAAAACTTATTATTGAAGCAAAATTCTACCGTTGAAGAGTTAGAAATTTTATATCAAGATGAAGATTTGGTTGTTATCAATAAACCAGAAGAGTTTCTTTCGGTTCCTGGAATTGAGATTAAAGATTCGGTTTACCTTAGAATTAAACATCAATTTCCTTTGGCTACAGGTCCGATTATTGTTCATCGTTTGGATATGTCAACTTCTGGAATTCTTGTTTTAGCTTTAAATAAAGAGAGTCATAAAATTCTTCAACAACAATTCATTAAACGTAAAGTTCATAAACGTTATATTGCCCTTTTAGAAGGAAATATCGAACATGATAACGGTTTTATAGATTTGCCTTTGCGTGTCGATTTGGACGACAGACCACGACAAATGGTTTGTTATGAACATGGAAAAACGGCGCAAACAAAATATGAAGTCATTACAAGAAAAGACAATAAAACGCTTGTCCATTTTTACCCAATTACTGGTCGTACACATCAATTGCGCATGCATGCTTCGCATCGTTTGGGACTAAATGCACCGATTATTGGCGATGATTTATATGGAAAAAAAGCAAATCGTTTACATTTACATGCAGAATCTTTAGAATTTACACATCCAAAAACGAAAGAATTGATGAAATTTCAGGTAGAACCAAATTTTAATCTCTAATTTTGCGAAAGAATACAAAGAATGGAAAATAAAGATTTGACAATACGAGAAGTGATTTATCGCGATATGGATACGTTAATTATGGCAAAATTGAAAAACGGATCTAACATTTCGATTGATGATTTGATCGATATTTCTTCTTATTTAGCAGCAAGTTTGTTCCGTGAACGTTGGAAACAAAAAGGTGAGTTGAGCGAAGAGGAAGTGAATATCGTTTTAGGAAATTTAGGTGATTTTTGCAACGAGCATTTTGGTGAATATTTTACTCAACAAGATTTTGATAAAATTGTAAAGATTTCTCAATTATTGTTACAAAAACCTACGTTTGATAACGATTCGAAAGATTTTTTTGATGAAATATTGAAAAATTAGAGAAAAAATTAATCATAAAAAAACCACTTCATTAGAAGTGGTTTTTTATTTATCTAAAATTGATTAATCAATTACTTTTCCAATTAAATCGAATTCGTAAGCTTCAATAATCTCCACATTTACAAAATCACCAACTGGTAAATAGGTATCAATTGCTGAAATCAAAACTTCGTTATCAACGTCTGGCGAATCATATTCTGTACGTCCAATAAAATTCTCACCTTCTTTGCGATCAATCATTACTCTAAATTGTTTTCCAATTTTTTCTTGATTCAAATCGTACGAAATCTGAGACTGAATTTCCATAATTTCTTCAACACGTTGTTGTTTTACTTCTTCAGGAACATCATCTTCCAAATTATAGGCATGCGTATTTTCTTCATGAGAATAAGTAAAACATCCCAAACGATCAAATTTTTGCTCTTGTACCCACGCTTTCATTTCTTGAAAATCTTCTTCCGTTTCACCAGGATAACCGCAAATCAACGTTGTACGAATCGCCATATCAGGAACTTTTGTACGCATTGCATCTAACAAAGCATTCGTTTTTTCGTGTGTTGTTCCACGACGCATAGATTTTAATAATTTCGTCGAAATATGTTGTAACGGAATATCGATATAATTACAAACTTTTGGTTCTTCACGAATTACATCCAAAACATCTTCTGGGAAACCAGCCGGAAATGCGTAATGCAAACGAATCCATTCGATTCCTTCAATTTTAACTAATTCTTTTAATAAAGTCGCTAATTCACGTTTTTTATAAATATCTAATCCATAATACGTTAAATCTTGCGCAATCAAAATCAATTCTTTCGTTCCATTTTTTGCTAATTTAGTAGCTTCTGTAACTAGATCTTCGATTGGACGAGAAACATTTCCTCCACGCATCAAAGGAATTGCACAAAAAGAACAAGGACGATCACAACCTTCTGCAATTTTAAGATAAGCATAATGACGAGGGGTTGTTGTTAAACGTTCTCCAACTAATTCATGCTTGTAATCTGCTCCTAAAGCTTTTAACAATAATGGTAACTCACGCGTACCAAAATATTGGTCAACATTTGGAATTTGCTCAATTAAATCTGGTTTGTATCGCTCTGACAAACATCCTGTCACGAAAACTTTTTCCACCAAACCATCTTCCTTACGTTGAACGTAATCTAAAATTGTATCAACACTTTCTTCCTTTGCATTATCAATGAAACCACAAGTATTAATCACCACAATTTCCCCAGATTGCTCATGTACAACCTCTTTCCCATTGGCTTTCAGCTGTCCCATTAACACCTCAGAATCGTATACATTTTTAGAACATCCTAACGTAATTACATTAATTTTCTTTTTTCCAGTCGATTTTGTACGCATTACTCTAATTTAAGTTTGCAAAATTACAAAATATTTGAGAGAACTAACCGAAAAGATTGAATGGAACAAGTATAAATAGCTAAAATAAAAATTTTTAAACCTAAATAATCTTAAATAGAATAGATTTCTATACAACTAACTATTTTAGAAAATTAATCAATTCTTACGATGTTCTACTGAAAATTCGTTCAATAAATCTATTTTAACGAATTGATTTACAAAATATAAGTAATTAAAACACCTTAGAATTTGATAAATAATATTAAATTTGAGTTTATTAGTATTTTAAGTTAGATGTCAAAGCAATGCTTTGAAATTAAGAAGGTCAAGAGAAATCTTGACCTTTATTTTTTATATTTAATCGATATGATAATGACTCGGAAAAGCCTTTTTAGGATTTTGTTTGAGAATATTCAACCTGAATTGACTTTCTAAAAATCCATAACCATAATTGAAAAATTGAATTAAAGTTGTTTGAATTGATAATAAACCTACAACCGCAGATTTGAAACGAATAGTCGAGAAAATAAAAATCAAAAACATATAAATTAACCACAAAACAAATGGAATTTGTAGGATAAATTGATGTTTCGGAAGAATAAAACTCAACAATAAAAATAAAAATGCAACTAAAGTTCCGACAAAAAATAAACTCGGAAACCAAAAAGTTGGTTTGATATAATTTGGATGACGTTGATTAAGAATTGGGCGCGCAACTCCAAATTGATAGACTTGTTTCGCAAATTTCTTTAACGAAGTTCTACGTTTATGAATCACTTTCGAATCTTGAAATAATCTCGTTTCAAAACCATTTTCCCACAAACGCATTGATAAATCTGGATCTTCTCCAACGCGTAAATCTGCAAAACCACCTGTTTTTTCGTAGGCTTTTCGAGAAATTCCCATATTAAAACTTCGCGGCTGAAATTTACCAATTTGCTTTTTTCCTCCTCTGATTCCTCCTGTTGTCAAAAATGAAGTCATCGAAAAAGTAATTGCTTTTTGCAAATCTGTAAACGAATCATCTGCATCATCTGGACCACCAAAGGCATCAACAAAATTGGTTGTTAATTCTTTTTTAACCGATTTAATATAAGTCGAAGGAATAATCGTATCAGAATCTAAGAAAATGAAATAATTCCCACTTGCTTTTTCCATTCCAAAATTTCTCGATTTTCCTGGACCTGAATTTGTTTTGTAATAATAATGAAGATCTAATTGAGTTTCAAATTTAGCACAAACTGTATCCAATTTATTTTGAGAACCATCGTCTACAATAATAATTTCGAATAACTTATCCGTTTGTTTCACTAAACTTGACAATAATTCTGTCAATTCATCTTGACGTTCGTAAACGGCAATAATTATCGAAAGTTGCAAATCTTCTTTTCCCAAAATATATTATTGATTGAATGATTCTTTCAACTCTAATGTCACTTTCTGAATTTCATCTAAATTCTTAAAATGATTCAATTTGAAAGTTGATTTTGATTGTTTCAATTCGTGAACAATTGCCAAAATAGTATCCAATGGACTTTGCTCCTCTCCTTTCGAAGTTTCGTCAAAATTAATTCCGACCAAAGAAACTTCTTCAATCATTCCGAACAACCATTCTTCTAAAAAAGTATTCAAATCAATCGAATCAATTTTATGATTTGCCCATTGATTTTGTTTCGCTTTTTCAGCTAAATCTGTATTCGACCAAAAGCAAATTACTTCTAAATTAGAGCCATCTTCGTACTCAAACTCTTCCGAATACGAAATAGCAAAACCTTCTTCAGAAGTTAAAAGATATACTTTTTGATCTTGACAAATTTCTTTTATAAATTGACTCACTTCTCTTAATTTTGATTTTTAGTTTTTTTACTTCCTTCGTACATTTCGTATTGTAAAAAGTCGCATTCTAACTTACCGTTAAACACTTTTATCTTTTTCGAAGGACGTAAACCGACATATTTTTTGGCTTGTAAATCTGATGTGATAAACCACGCCAATGTATTTGGATAACTCGATTTTAACGTGTCTCCAATTTGTTTATAAAATTCTTGGTTATTGTTTTCAATACGCTCATCATAAGGAGGATTGAACACCAATAAAACTGGGAATAATTCCTTTTTAGATGTAAAGAAATCTTGGTGACGAATTTCGATGAAATCTTCTAAATCAGCAGATTTTATATTCATCTGCGCAATTTTTACCATCATTGGAGAAATTTCGTATCCAACAATTTTATATTCAGATTCTTTGATTCGATTTAGACGCGTATTACGAATTTGTGTGAACAATGTTTCGTCATAATCTGGCCAATTCTGAAAAGCAAAATGCTTACGATGAATTTGCGGCGGAATATTATTCGCAATCATCGCTGCTTCAATCAACATTGTTCCCGAACCACACATCGGATCAAGGTAATTTCCTTTTCCATCATAACCTGCTTGCAACAACAAACCTGCTGCTAAAACCTCGTTAATTGGAGCTGGACCAGTTTCTTCACGATAACCACGTTTGTGTAAAGATTCTCCAGAAGAATCTAACGATAACGTAATTTTATCGTGCGAAATATGTAAATTGAAACGTACATCTGGAAAATCTTTATCAATGCTTGGACGACGACCATTTTTTTCTTTGAATCGATCTACAATAGCATCTTTCACTTTAAGCGCTGCGTAATGTGAATGCGTAAAATAATCTGAATGAACAGTTGGATCAATCATAAAAGTTTGATCGACATTCAGATAATTTTCCCAATGGAATTTCTTAAATTTCTCGTACAATTGATGATCATTTTTCGCAGAAAACGAAAGAATTGGCTTCTGTATACGAAGTGCCGTACGCAAGCTATAATTTGCTTTGTACATAAAACCTAAATCACCATTAAATTCAACCATTCGGTTTTGAATTTTAACATCTGCCGCACCCAACGCTTTTAATTCTTGCGCTAATATTTCTTCGAAACCAAAAAAGGTTTTCGCAATCATTCTGAAATTTTCCAAGGAAATAAAATTTTTACAAAAGTACGGGAAATAAAGGAAATTGAGAAAGGAATAATTGTTTTTCGATATTCTAAACTAATTTATATCTTAACAAAAAATATTTCATGGATCAAGAAACTAAATATGAAAAAATATTGGTTCGATATTATAGTAAGGTTTTAGAAGAAGAAATAGTTGAAACACTTTGGACAGAAACCATAGACAAAGAAAAAGGATTATATAAAATTGAAAATATTCCGTTCTATGGTCCATGTTTTTCAAGTGACGATATAGTATTTGCTGAATATGATAACGATGAAGAATGTTTAACCTTTAGAAAAGTAATTGAATTTTCTGGAAATTCGACAGTTCAAGTTATAATAATGAATGATGAAATTAATAGAGATAATATCAGAAATATTTTTAGAAATTTTGGTTGCGAAAGTGAAGCGCTAAATGAAAAATATTTTGTTCTAGAAATTCCTTTAAAAATAGATTATAAATCTGTTTTTGATAAATTAACCGAATTACAAGAAAATGAATTTATTGCTTTTGCAGAACCTGTTTTATCAGAAAAACACCGTGATGAAACCAGATAATAATCTTAATAATATTTTTTAATTTCTATATTTTCCTTCATCTACATTCTTCGTACCTTTCGGCTATTAAAGTTTAATTTTTTAGAATTCGATATAAAATGGAAAAAATCACAGATCGCCTTTCAACTTTGAGAGAGGTCATGAAACAAAATGGAGTTAGCGCAACAATTATTCCTGGAACAGATCCTCATGGAAGCGAATATTTACCAAATCGTTGGAAAGAGCGTACTTGGATTTCTGGTTTTAATGGTTCGGCTGGAACTGCAGTTGTTACATTAGAAAAAGCGGCTGTTTGGACGGATTCGAGATATTTTATTCAGGCAGAAGATCAATTAAAAGACACGACTTTTGAGTTGATGAAAATGAGAATGCCAGAAACACCTTCTATCAACGAATGGATTATTTCTCAATTAAAAGAAGGAGAAGTTGTAGGACTTAATCCCCAGATGTTTGCGCACAATGCTTTTGCAGAAAATTTAAATGAGTTTTCATTCAATCAACTTTCAGTTAAAAATATTGATTTAATTGATTTAGCTTGGCAAGATCGTCCTGCTTTACCAGAGAATCCATTCTATATTTATGATGTAAAATTTGCTGGAAAATCTGCTTCAGAAAAAATTTCGGAAGTACGTAATGAAATGAAAAAAGCGAATACGAATGTCTACATTATGAATTCGTTGGATGAAATCGCGTGGTTGTTTAACATTCGTGGAAATGATGTTAACTATAATCCATTGACCATTTCGTATGCTGCTGTAGATACAGAAAATGCGTATTTATTTATAGATGAAGCAAAAGTAACTCCAGAAACAAAAACTGCTTTAGCAAATGAAGGAATTACAATTCAACCTTATTTAGCGATTTATGATTATTTAAAAAATCAGAACGAAAAATCGCATGTTTTGATAGATGGAAATCGAATTAATCAATCGTTATACGAAGCAATTTCTACTTCTTCAACAATTAATTTAGTTTCTTCTCCTGTTACAAATCTAAAATCTGTTAAAAATGAAATCGAGCAAGAAGGTTTCAGAAATGCAATGGTAAAAGATGGCGTTGCTTTGACGAAATTTTTTATGTGGTTAGAAGAAAATATTGACAATAATATTAATGAAGTTACAGTTGATGAGCAATTGAAATTTTTCCGTTCTCAACAGGAAAATTGTAAAGGTGCAAGTTTCGGGACTATTTGTGGATACGCAGATCACGGCGCAATGAACCACTACTCTGCTTCGCCTGAATCTGCTTATACATTAGGACGTAAAGAAATGTTGTTAATCGATTCTGGAGCTCAGTTTTTGGAAGGAACAACAGATATTACGCGCACATTGATGTTAGGAGAACCAACGGCGCAACAAAAAACAGATTATACCTTAGTTCTTAAAGGAAATATTGGTTTATCGGAAGCTATTTTTCCTGTTAATTCTCGTGGTTCTTTGTTAGATGTTTTGTCGCGTAAAACGCTTTGGGAAAACGGTTTCAATTATGGGCACGGAACTGGACACGGAGTTGGTCATTTCTTATGTGTACACGAAGGGCCACAAAGTATTCGTTTAGAAGAGAATTTAACTCCACTAAAAGCTGGAATGGTGCTTTCTAACGAACCTGGTTTGTATCGCGATGGTGAATACGGAATCAGAATCGAGAATCTAATGATTGTTCAACCAGCTATGTCTACTCAATTTGGTGATTTCTTGAAATTTGAGATTATTACAGTTTTCCCAATTGAGAAGAATTTGATTGATGTTAATTTAATGACAAACGAAGAAATTACGTGGTTGAATAATTATCATCAATTTGTTTTCGAGAAAATTTCTCCATTCTTAGATGAAAAAGAAACAACTTGGTTGAAAGAAAAATGTGAGGCTATTTCTAAATAAATCAATTTAATTTCAACAAAAATTCATTCTGAACTTGTTTCAGAATTAGACATAAAAATATAAGAAGCTGAAATAAATTCTGCTTACAAAAAAAATCCTATTCACTTTCGAATAGGATTTTTTATTTCCCATAAAATTTGTATTATTGCAACATATTTGCATTAAGAAATGAAAAGACGAAATACACCAACCAAGCAAGCGGTTATTGATTTGTTCAATTCGTGTACGACTGCATTAAATCAGGAACAAATTGAAACGCAATTGCAAGGAAAAATGGACAGAGCAACGATTTATCGTATTCTGAATAATTTTTGCGAAGACGGAATGATGCATAAAGTTGTGGGAGATGATGGCGTAAATTATTTTGCGATGTGCAAGACGTGTTGTGAGTATACACAGCATCACCACGATCATTTTCATTTTCGTTGCACGACTTGCAATCAACTTATTTGCTTGAAAGAAGAAATAAAAATTAATTTACCCGAAGGGTTTTCGATGCAAGATTGCAATTGCGTCATTACAGGAACTTGTCCAAATTGCCAAAAATAACAACAATGGATTTACAATGGTTTGTAAAATGGTTTAACTCGCCATATTATCATATTTTATACAAGAACAGAAGTCTTACAGAAGCGGAAGATTTTATTCAAAAAATCACGAATTATTTACAACTTCTGCAGCACGCAAAAGTGTTAGACTTGGCTTGTGGAAAGGGACGACACGCTATTACATTAAATAAATTAGGTTTTGATGTTTTAGGAATCGATTTATCTGAAGAAAGTATCAAATACGCCAAACAATTTGAAAATGAATATTTAAAATTTGAAAAACATGATATGCGCGAAGTCTATCATCCAAACGAATTTGATGCAGTTTTCAATCTTTTTACAAGTTTTGGTTATTTTGAGAATTATGATGATAATTTTAAAGTTTTTGAAGCTGTAAAACAACAAATCAAATCGCATGGAATCTTTGTTTTAGATTATTTGAATGCAGAAAAAGTAGTTTCGACAATGATTCCTTATGAAGAAAAACTGATAGATGGAATTTTATTCAAAATCACAAAATCTGTCGAAAATGGTTTTATCAAAAAAGAAATTGATTTCACAGATAAAGGTGAAACATTTCATTTTGAAGAGTTTGTTCGTTTAATTTATTTCAACGATTTCAAAAAAATATACGAAACAGAAGGTTTTATTTTAGATAAAGTATTTGGAAATTATAATCTTGAAGCTTTTGATGAACAAACTTCTGACCGATTAATTTTAGTTTTAAACAAATGAAAGAAAGTCTAATCTTAATTTCAAGTGTGTTAATTGGAGTTTTATTTTCTCGAATATTACTCAAAAATAAACACAACTCAAAACTGCTACTTACCTTTAGTGGTGCGTATTTCTTGGCGATGACCGTTTTAGAAATTTTGCCTCAAGTTTATGGACATCCATCTGAAAATCATAATCATCATTCAATCGGATTGTTTGTTTTATTAGGTGTTGTTGTGCAATATATTTTAGAAACGATCAGTAAAGGCGTTGAGCACGGACATATTCATTTGCACAAAAAAGAGCAATTTCCTTTCGGAATTTTTGGCGGATTATTTTTGCATTCGATTATCGAAGGAATTCCTGTTGCAAATGCAGAATCTCACAATTTTATGTGGGCAATTTTTGTACATAATATTCCAGTTTCGATGATTTTGTTTAGCGCATTGTGTCAACATACAGAATCTAATGCAAAACGTTTTCTGTTTATGACTTTGTTTGCTCTAGCTGCTCCAATGGGATATTTCTTAGGAAAACATACGATTATTTCTAATTATTCTTTGGAAATGAGCGCAATTGTTTCGGGAATATTTTTACATATTTCAACCGTAATTTTATTCGAAAGTAATGAAGGACACAAATTTAATTTGAAAAAATTCGGTTCTATTTTAGTCGGATTTGTTCTCGCTTATCTAACGGTTTCTATGCATGTGCATTCACATTAAAAATAACAAAAAAGAAGTTCAATTTTGAACTTCTTTTTTGTTTATTATAACATTTTTCGATGATCTAAAACTAAAATTTCTCCATTCGAAACAAATTTCCATTTTTGATCTTTCTTGCATTCAGAATTTGGTGTTGCTGATTTAATATCAAATTCAACTTCTTTGGTTTTCATCAAAATTGAAGTATGATAATCGCATTCACCAATTTTTACATTGGTTGAAACATTATCATTTGCCAATAAATCCGTTTCTGGAATAGATTTTATTGCTTCATTTATAATATTCAAATCTAATTCATTATAAATCAAATCAAAATTATCTGTGACTAAATTTGTCGATAATCGAAACGAATTTGCTTCAACATCTGTCCTAATCGCAGTATTTTTGGTATTCAAATCTAATTCTTCGATACGTTTTGGACAATCCAAATAATCTGGAATTTTTTGCACTTGTTTACTTTGTAAATCTTTCTGAAAAGCTTTAAGTTCAGAAAATAATTGTTTTTTTTCGGGTGAAGCTTCTTTAAATTCTGTTGTTTCTGTTAATTCTTGTTGAGTAAGCTTTTTAATTTCAGATTTATTTTCTGAACAATTTAATAAAAGAAATAATGTAAAAAATGAGTAAAAATAATGTTTCATAAGCAAGGATATTTGGTTTTACTAATTTATGAAACATTATTCTCAATTTCAATTATTTAACGTTCTGAATTATAAATTTAATATAAATGAGAAATTGAGAAATATTAATTAAGATTATTTATATTTTTCTAAATCTAAACCAAGAATATCTCCAACTTTAGAAAATTCTTCATTTACCTTAGCATTCAAAATGAGTTGTTCATTAGTTATTGGATGATTAAATACCAATTGATGAGCGTGAAGCATCATTCCTTTCAATCCAAAATTCTCCAACCACAATTTATTTTGCTTATTACAACCGTGCGGACGACTTCCCAAAATTGGATGAAAAATATGACGAAAATGCTTGCGTAACTGATGCATACGACCAGTTTCGGGAATTGCTTCTACCAAACAATAACGCGAAGTCAGATGATTGTTATACTCTAAATCAATTTCGGCAGTTTGCAAACGATGAAAATAGGTAATTGCATTTTGCTTTACACCAGCGTCATTCGTCAAATCATAATCTATCGTCATTTCTTCGGGAGCCCAACCACGCAAAATAGCCAAGTATTTTTTCTCAACTTCGCGTGTTGCAAAACGATCATTCATAATTTTTAAACTTTCTTTATCTAAAGCAAAGAGCAAAACTCCTGACGTTTTACGATCCAAACGATGAATAGGATAAACATGTTGCCCACCGATTTGATTGCGTAATTCCTGAACTGCAAAAACAGACGCATCACGCGCATAAAAAGATTTGTGAACCAACAATCCGCTCGGTTTGTTAATGGCAATAATATATTCGTCTTGATAAAGAATTTCTAACATTTGACAAAAATAGAAAGTTATTTTCGGTTAGAAAATAGAACAGTCTTATATTTATTGTTTAATAAAATTGAATGAAAAAAGGATTGATTATTGGAAAAGGTTGGTTGGGATCAAGATTAGAAAAGTATTTAGAAAAGCAATTTTTGATCGAAACTACGAAACGTATTTCGGATGCACAAAATTGTTTTTCAATCGATTTTGATAATTATAAATCTGAGAAAATCTCAACGGATTATGACTTTGTTGTTGTGACAATTCCATTTGGAAGAAGAAATAATTTAGAAAATTTACAACAACGATTTCAACACTTGATTGACTTTTTAGGAGATTATAACAATCAACTTATTTTACTTAGTTCAACAGCTATTTATCCTGAAAATAATGAAATTATTTCTGAAAATTCAATTGAAACTATTTATTTAAATAACCCTTATTATTCAATTGAAAATCAATTAAAAGAAAAGTTCAGTCAATTGATTATTTTACGCTTAGGCGGATTAATGGGAGACGATAGATTCCTTTCTAAATATACAGATTTAAATAATCAAAATCTATCTCAAATGGTGAATCATATACATTATCAAGATGTTTGTCAAGTGATCGAAAAAATGATTAATACAAATAAAAATTCATCAACTTATAATGTCGTTGCACCAAAATATCCTACCAAAGAAGAAGTGTTAGAATATCAGTTAAACAAGAAAATTATTTCCTCTACAAATCGAGAAGGAAAAATAATTTCAAGTCAAAAAATACAATATGAATTTAATTATGAATTCATTTATCCAAATCCAGTTTACTTTAAAGAAGATTAGTATTTATTCTTCTTTTCTTTCGATTTAAACACAAAATAAAATGTTACTACTGATATGACAGTAATTAATATTGTGTCCCAATGTTCTTTGAATAGAGTCGTGATATTTTCCATTTTTGATGTTTATATAGTTTAAAATTATAAAAAAAGCTGCTCTTACGAACAGCTTTTTAGAATTTATCTTAAACTATTGATTAAGCGTGAATTGGACGATTGTCTGTAGCAGCTAAAGCAGCTTCTTTAATCGCCTCTGAGAATGTTGGGTGAGCATGAGACATTCTTGTCAAATCCTCTGCAGATGCACGGAATTCCATTGCTACAACTCCTTCTGCAATTAAATCTGCAGCACGAGCACCAATAATATGCATTCCTAAGATTTCGTCTGTGTTTTTATCAGCTAAAATTTTAGCAAAACCATCTGTATCCATAGATGCACGAGCACGTCCTAAAGCTTTGAATGGGAAAGAACCAACTTTGTATTCTACTCCTTCTTCTTTTAATTGCTCTTCTGTTTTACCAACTCCTGCAACTTCTGGCCAAGTATACACAACACCAGGAATTAAGTTATAGTTGATATGAGGTTTTTGACCTGCTAATTGCTCAGCAACTAAAACACCTTCTTCTTCTGCTTTGTGTGCTAACATTGCACCAGCAACAACGTCACCGATAGCATAAATGTTAGAAACATTAGTTTGTAAGTGATCGTTTGTTTTGATACGACCTCTTTCGTCAACCTCTACTCCTACGTTTTCTAAACCTAAAGATCCTGTGAAAGCACGACGACCAACTGCTACTAAAGCGTAATCTCCGTTAATTTCAATTTCTTCTCCTTTTTTAGAAGTCGCTTTTAAAGTAACATCGTTTCCGTTATTTACAACAGAAGTTACACCTGTAGAAGTGTGGAATTTCATTCCTTGTTTTTTCAATACTTTTGTCAATTCTTTAGACAAAGCACCGTCCATTCCTGGAATAACACGGTCTGCATATTCTACAACTGTTACTTGAGAACCTAAACGTAAGTAAACTGATCCTAACTCTAATCCGATAACACCACCACCGATAACGATTAAGTGTTTTGGAACTTCTGTTAAAGCTAATGCTTCTGTAGAAGTGATGATACGAGTTTTATCTGTTGGTGCAAATGGTAATTCAGATGAAACTGATCCAGTTGCGATAATTGTATTTTTAGCTTCAATTTCTTGAGTAGAACCGTCTTTAGCAGTTACAACAATATGAGTTGCGTCTTTAAAAGCACCTGTTCCTTCTAAAACATCAATATTATTTTTACTCATCAAGTATTTGATACCAGCTACGTTAGTATCTACAACACCTACCTTGCGAGCAATCATTTGAGTGAAGTTTACTTTTGGAGCATCGATTTCGATTCCGTGCTCTTTAAAGTGATTTACAGCATCGTAATAGTGGTGAGAAGAATCTAATAAAGCTTTTGACGGAATACATCCTACATTAAGACATGTACCACCTAAACTTTCTTTCTCGATAATTGCTGTTTTAAATCCTAATTGCGCTGCGCGAATAGCTGCAACATATCCTCCAGGTCCAGCACCAATTACGGCTACATCATAAGAACTCATATAGTTTTATTTTGATTTATTATTATAATTAATTTAAACTCTACAAATATAACCAATATCGAATAGATTTTCGTTATAAAATTGTAATGAATTTTGTTAGGAAATTGGGAAACTAAGCTATTTTTTAATATCTGATTTGATAAAATTCAAAATATCGTCTTCAGTACACAATTCATAATCAGGAGAAATTCCTTTTGGATAAATATTCTTTTTAGCATCCATCATATAACCAGCTGTTAAAACTAACATATCTCCATTAAACAATTTAGTTTCAGCATTTATTGTTGCTGCTCCCATTGTTTTATTACCTAAAACTTTGACATTTGAAAGTGATTTTAATGAAATTAACGTTGCTTCTCCGGCGCTAGATGTTTTTTGATTAATCAAAACATAAATTTTCTTTGGATGAATTGTATTTACTATTGGAGTATTAAGATATCCTTTTGATAAATTATTAACTCCATTAAAAAAATATCCATCTTTTTTTGACCATGTAATATCATCATTATTGATTTTAGAATATCCTAATATATTATCTTCATAAAATGGTAATAAAGATGTTATCATCGCCCAATTAGAACCACCTAAATTATCACGCAAATCAATAATCCAATAGTTAGAATTTGCTTGTTCAGAAATAATTTTCAGGTTATTGAAAATATAGTCTTTATCACTTATCGTTTTATCAAAACCATGACGCTTAATCCTAATATACGCTACGTTAGGAATTTTAATCAGCTTACTATTATCGTCTACCTTTAACAAACAAGCACTATCAACTTTTGCTTTCGGAAAACGACCTCTTAATAACACATTATCTTTCGTAAGATAATGTGTATGATTATTTCCTAATAAAGTAATTGCCTCTACAATCGCCGAATCTTTCGATATTTTAGATTTCTCGATTACTTTTTTCTCCAAATTCTCCCAATCAACTTTATCTCTATCGATAAAACCTTTTTTCATGACAGAAAATAATTCTTCATAATCAGATGTAATTTCTGAAACTG
Organism: Empedobacter sp. UBA7248; assembly: GCF_002472945.1. Classification (NCBI taxonomy): domain Bacteria; kingdom Pseudomonadati; phylum Bacteroidota; class Flavobacteriia; order Flavobacteriales; family Weeksellaceae; genus Empedobacter; species Empedobacter sp. UBA7248. The sequence continues at coordinate 286,848 of NZ_DKSU01000005.1, forward strand.
ATGATTCATTAACGACCTTTTCTTTACAACCAAATGTAAAAAGGATTAAAAAAATAAAAGAAAATCTATTTATTCTCATTGTTCTCTAAATTCATATTGTGAAATTTAAAGATAAATGATTTTTAAATATTATAAACTTTTTCCTCTAAAATACCAGACTCAAATTCAATTGGTTGTTCGTTCTGTCTAAAAATTCGGGCAGATAATTTTCCTTTCAATTCCACCACTCCATTTTCTACACGAAGCCAACTTCCTTCTCTCAATCCAACGACAACTTGATGATTAAACTTGTGAAATTCATTAATACGCGTTTCTCTTGTTTCTCCTTTGTGTGTAGAATTTGGATCAGGATCCAAATAATGCGGATTAATATTAAAAGGTAGAAATTGCAATGCATCAAAACTTGGTGGATAAACGATCGGCATATCGTTTGTTGTTCCAATTGTAAAACCTGTCAAATTACTTCCTGCGCTAGTTCCAATATATGGCGTTCCGTTATGTACAGCACTTCTCAACTCTTCTACCAAACCAAGTTCATATAACGTTTTTAGCAATAAAAATGTATTTCCTCCTCCAATAAAAATCGCTTTAGCTTGTAAAATTGCTTCTTTTTTATTCTCGAAAGTATGCAAACCTTTTACAGAAATTCCAACCGTTTGCAAAGCATCTTTTACATTTTGCGTATAATCATCGTACGAAATTCCCGAAGGACGCGCATAGGGAACAAAAATGATTTCATCAGATTGAATAAATTCTTTGATTTCATCTTTTATATATTCTAAAAAACTAAAACCGTGAATAGTACTCGTACTTATCACTAATAGTCTATCATTTGGATTTATCATGTTATCGAATTTTAACTCAAAAGTAAGTTTAAAATAAGAAAGTAGGTGATAAATTGACAAAAAATTATACCGAATTACTTTACTTTTGTACAATTCTAAAAATTGGAATTTCACGATTTTTAAATCTTCATGAAAAAAATAGTACGCTTCATTATACCTTTATTCATAGTTGTTATTATGCTAATAATTGGAATAGAACAAACACTTCGCAAAATTCCAAATGATTACAAATACAAAGCAGATTATTTAAAAGAAAATGGAAAACAAATAGAAACTTTGATTCTTGGGAGTTCTCATACTTTTACGGGATTGAATCCAAAATTATTTAAACATAAAACTTTTAATGCTGCGCATTCTGCCCAATCATTGGATTTAGATTATAAAATTTTTGAACAAAATCGAAAATATTTACCCAATTTAAAAACCATTATTATTCCCATTTCGTACTTTTCATTTACAAAACAATTGAATGATTTTAATCAAAAAAAGTTAAAATATTATTCAATTTATTGGAATGTTAATATAAATAATAATGACTTAAATCTTAATTACGAAATTTTTTCAGAGCCAATTGAAGTTAATTATAATCGAATAAAAGATTATTGGATTGAGGATAAAAATAATTTAACAATAGATATTAATGGATATATAAATAAGCGATACGAACCAAGTTGGAATGATAGTATTTATGCTAAAAAAACGTTTGAAAGACATCGTGCAAATTTGAATTCAACTCAAGTACAACATATTATAGAAACACATTATCATGATTTAGAACAAATTATAAATCAAGCAAAATCAAATGATATAAAAGTTGTTCTATTAGCTACTCCTACAACTAATTTGTATAAAAATTATGTCATAAAAACACCTCAGTATTTCAACTTAAAAAATAATATTAATCGCTTATCGAAATATAATAATGTCATTTTCATCGATTATTTTATTAATAATGAAAATTTCAGTAAAAAAGATTTCAAAAATTCAGATCATTTAAATGCAAAAGGTGCAGATAAGTTAACCTTTAAGGTGGATTCTATTATGAATAAAATAGTTGCTATAAATTTTCGCTTTTTTCCTTCGCTTATTTCAACATTAAAATCATCTTCGTATCTTCACCTCTCAAACAACAAATAATGAAATTCGTTACTTTCTTAGAAAATCAGCAAGAAAAAGTAGGTCTTGTTTGGCAAGATGCTATCTATGATTTGACAAAAATTAATCACAACTTACCTTCTACTCTAATCGAAATCTTAGCAGATGACGAGTTTTCACTATTAATCTGTCAACAGATTACACACGAAATTTCACGTGGTGAGTATAAAAATGCGGTGGTAAAAGAACCACAAATTTTGGCGCCAATACCCCATCCAGCAAGTTTTAGAGATGCGTATGCATTTCGCCAACATGTAGAAACTTCTCGCTTAAACAGAGGTTTGGATATGATTCCCGAATTTGATCAATTTCCTGTATTTTATTTTTCTAATCATCAAGCTATTCAAGGTCTAGGAAAAGTTTATGCAATGGAAAAACATTTCGATCGAATGGATTTTGAACTTGAGGTGGCTATTGTCATCAAAAAAGAAGGCATCAATATCAAAGCAGAAAATGCGGACGAATATATTGGTGGTTTTATGGTTTTAAATGATTTGAGTGCACGTGCATTACAAATGGAAGAAATGAAACTGAATCTTGGTCCAGCAAAAGGAAAAGACTTTGCTTCTATGTTTGGTCCATATCTAGTCACTCCAACCGAAATCGAAAAATATAAAGTTGAGCCTAAAGAAGGACATATCGGAAATTGCTATGATTTAGAAATGTCTTGTTCTGTTAATAATATCGAAGTTTCTCGTGGAAATTTCAAAGATATGCATTGGACTTTCGCGGAAATTATTGAACGTATTTCGTACGGTGTAAAACTTTATCCTGGCGATATTATAGGATCTGGAACTGTTGGTACAGGTTGTTTTCTTGAATTGAATGGCACTGGGAAACGTCAGAATCCAGCTTATCAAGAACAATGGTTACAACCAAATGATACCATCGAAATGTCTGTTACAGGATTAGGAAAATTAGTAAATTCTGTTCATCTTTATACCCAATAAACTCAACTTATGCAACATACAAAATCTTTTGAGCCAAATACAAGTCAATTTGATGACATTTTCAAACACGCCATTTCTCCACGCCCTATTTGCTTTGCAAGTACGGTAGATAAAGATGGGAATGTGAATTTGAGTCCATTTTCATTCTTCAATATGATGGGACAAAATCCACCTATTTGCGTGTTTTCACCACTTCGAAAAATGAGAGATGGATCGACAAAACATACATTAGAAAACATTTGGGAACACCCAGAATGTGTGATTAATATTGTCAATTATAACATGGTTCAGCAACAATCGTTAGCAAGTGTGGAATATCCAAAAGGTGTAAATGAATTTGTAAAAGCTGGCTTTACAGAATTACCTTCAGAGTTGGTAAAACCGCCTCGTGTAGCAGAATCTCCGATTCAGTTTGAATGTAAAGTGCGTGAAGTAATTTCTGTTACAGATCAACCAGGTGCAGCTAATTTGGTGATTGCTGAAATTGTGCGCATGCATGTGCAAGAGGATTTATTGGATGAAAATGATAAAGTTTCGCCTTATGATTTGGATTTAGTTGCTCGCATGGGAGGCGATTATTATTGCCGAGTTATTCCAGAATCTATCTTCGAAGTCGAAAAACCTACGCGTACAATTGGTTTGGGAATAGATCAACTTCCAGATGAAGTAAAGCATTCTAATTATTTAACTGGAAATAATTTAGGTCAATTAGGAAATGTAGAAAAATTACCAACTAATGAAATGATTCGTAATTTCAAAGAGCAATTGACAGAACGATTAGATATTCAGAAATTTAAATCTGCAGAAGTACGTCATCAAGTTGCAGCAAAACTTTTGGAACAAGGTGATGTAAATGGTGCGTGGTATTGGTTGTTAATAAAAATTTAGACAATGAGTAAAACTGCATTGGTTTTAGGAAGCTCAGGTTTAATTGGTTCTCTTCTCTTAGAAAAGTTATTCAATCATCCTGATTATTCTACTATTGTCACAATTGTTCGAAAACCTCAAGAAATCAATCATCCAAAGTTAATTGAAATCGTAACTGATTTTAATTTAGAGATTAATTTAGAAGAAATCCAGCAGATTGATTCTATTTTTTCGTGCTTGGGAACAACTCGAAAAAAGACGCCTGATTTAGATGCTTATCATAAAATTGAAGTCGATATTCCGAATCAATTTGCAAAGCTTGGGAATCAAAAAGGACTAACTAGGTTTCATTATATTTCGGCAGTTGGTGCAAATGCGAACTCGTCTAATTTTTATTTAAAAATGAAAGGCGAAGCCGAAGAAACTTTGCAAAAGAATACTATCAAACAATTGTTCTTGTATCGTCCGTCTTTGTTAATTGGCAATCGAGCGGAATATCGTTTAGCTGAGAATATCAGTGCAAAAGTTTTTCCTTTGATTAATATATTTTTACGAGGAAACATATCTAAATATAAATCAATTGAAGCTGAAAAAGTTGCTCAATCACTTATTGAAAATGATTTGCATTCAACATCAAATAAAGTTTCAATTTTACATTACAACGAAATAATTAATTCGATAAATACAACACAATGATCATATTAGCCGTACTCTTACCTTGGTTATCATTCATTTTAAGAGGAAAAATAATACAAGGCGTTATTTGCTTAATCTTACAAATCACCTTAATTGGATGGTTGCCCGCAGCAATTTGGGCTGTTGCGTCACTTTTGGACGGAAGAAACAAAGCAAGAATAAAAGAATTGAATAGATAAATAATAGCCAACTAACAAAAGTTGGCTATTATTTTTTATCGAAATTCAAAAACAGTTTTTGAATAATATTTTTCTTCTGAATTGTAAAGCTTTTGAGGAAAATTAGGTTGATTTATTGAATCAGAAAAATTTTGCGTTTCTAAACACAAAGCAGTTCTAAAACCATCAGCAATTCCATTTTTCAGCGTAATTTTATCAGACATAAAATTTCCTGTATATAACAAAACTCCTTGCGCAGTTGTATAAACATTTAACTTAATTCCAGAAAGATTTCCCTTTAAAGTTGTTACATGATTCAACGTTTCATCAAATGTTTGCTTTAAAACATAAAAATGATCATAACCATTTCCAAAAATCAATTGTTCATGATTATCATTTATAGATTCTCCAACCTTTTTAGAACTTCTAAAATCAAAAGGTGAATTTTCAACTGCTAAGAAATTTCCACTTGGCAAATAATCAGCATTAAGCGTTGTAATTTGACTCGAATTAATCTGTAAATCATGTTCTAAAATAGTTCCATTCCCTGCTCCATTTAGATTGAAATATGAATGATTTGTCAAATTGATAATGGTATCATTCTCTGAATTCCCAAAATACTCAAGAATTAATTCATTATTTTCTGTTAAGGTATAATGAACTTCAAAATGAATCGCGCCAGGAAAACCTTCTTCCAGATGAGGATATTGATAATGAAAAATGATTTTATTTTCTTCTAAAAAAGTTGACCAAATAGCAAAATGAAGTCCTTTATGACCTCCATGCAATGTATTTTCTCCATTATTTTTGTCTAATTGATAGGTTTTATCATTAATCTTAAACTGTGCATTTGAAATTCTTCCCGTAAAAGGTCCAATAATAGTTCCGTAATAAGGTTCATCTTTCGAAAAATATTCTTCCGCAGTTTTCATTCCGACTACCACATCAATTGGATTATTTTTAGAATCAGGAACAATCAAACTAACAATACGTGCACCTAAATTAGTGAATTGAGCAGTCATTCCATTCGAATTACTTATCGTATAAAGCTCGATAGATTGATTTTCGTGTGTAAAACGAAACGCTTCAGCGTCCACTAAGTTTGTTTGTGAATTTGTCATAAAATTTCAAATTTAATCAACAAAAGAAGTTCCATTTCCTATACTAACTTTCAGAGCAGTTGGCTCAAAACCAAATTTAGCTTTGTATAAATGTGTAATTTTTTCAATCACTTGATCGCGATTTCCTTTCTTGATAATATTAATTGTACAACCACCAAAACCGCCGCCCATCATACGTGCACCAATAACTTCTGGAATTTCTTGAACATTTTCAATTAAAAAATCTAATTCATCACAACTTACTTCATATTGTTTACTCAACGCCCAATGTGTCTCGAAAAGCAATTTTCCTAATGCATCAAATTCGTGATTTTTAAGCGCAATATTCGATTTTGTTACACGATCATTTTCCTCAACAACAAAACGAGATTTCGTATACACATCTTCAGATTTTGGCAAAACAAATTCTTCTAACTGCTCAACTGTAACATCTCGCAAAGATTCAACAGAAGAATATTGTTCTTTAATCCAATTTACAGCCTGCTCACAAGACGCTCTCCTATCGTTATATGCAGAAGATGCAAGATTATGCTTGACATTTGTATTAAGCAAAAGAATTTCATAATTTTCCCAATCCAATGGAACATAATCAAATGATAAATCGCGACAATCCAACTGAATGGCATGATTATCTTTACCCATAATTGATGCAAATTGATCCATAATTCCACATTTTACACCAACATAATCATGTTCTGTTTGTTGACCAATTTTTGCTAAATCAACTCGAGAGAGCCCAATTTGAAATAATTCGTTCAAAGCAAAACCAATTGCACTAGAAAAAGCGGCAGACGAAGAAAGTCCAGCTCCCAAAGGAACATCACCAACTACATAAGCATTAAAACCATTTATTTTAGATGTTTTAGCTTGAATAATTTCACTTACACCAATAATATATTTTGACCAATCTGGCGCATTACTCAAATCTTGATTTAAAGCGGTTTGATAGTTTTCTTTATAATCAGCCGAATATAAATGCAATTCATTATCATTTCGTGCACTAACTGCCACATAAATATATTGATCAATCGCGGCAGGCATCACAAAACCTTGGTTATAATCGGTATGTTCTCCAATAATATTAATACGACCTGGAGATTTCACAACAATAGTTGGTTGTTGGTTAAATTGTTCTTTAAAAGCTTCAATAATAGTTTCTTTTGCAATCATTTTTTAAATGGTTTTATAATGTTTTGTAGATTGATTTCTAATAACTTCTGCTGCAAATTCTGGTGTAATATCGCGTTGAGGATTTCCTAACATTTCATATCCAACCATAAATTTTTTGACAGTTGCAGAACGCAATAAAGGTGGATAAAAATGCATATGCCAATGCCAATAATCGACCTCATCACTATTCACAGGCGCTTGATGCATTCCTGCAGAATATGGGAAAGATATTTTGAAAATATTATCGTAACGAGTTGTCAATTCTTTCAACGTTTTGGCTAAATCAATTTTTTCTTCTTCTGTAAATTGAGAAATATCTTGCATATGTCTTTTACTAATCACAAGCGTTTCGTACGGCCAAGCTGCCCAAAATGGAACTACAACTATAAAATGTTCATTATTAATAACAACACGTATTTCTTCCTTTTCTTCTTGTTCCCAATAAGCTGTTAACAGGGATTTTCCATTAGTTTCGAAATACTCTTTTTGTTGTTTTGTTTCTTTTACGATTTCAGAAGGCAATGATTGTTGCGACCAAATTTGACCATGCGGATGCGGATTACTACATCCCATAATAGCACCTTTATTTTCGAAAATCTGAATATATTTTATCCATTCATTTTTGGCTAATTCTGAAAATTCATTTTGCCATACATCAACAACTTTTTTGATTTCATCAACTCCCAATTCAGGAAGCGTTAAATCATGACGAGGTGAAAACGCAATTACCTTACAAATCCCTTTCTCAGTTTCTGCTTTTAAGAGATTCTTTTCATTGTAAGTTTCTTCTTCAGTAGAATCTAATAAGGCCGAAAAATCATTCGTGAAAACAAAACTATCCGAATAATTAGGATTTATTTGTCCTTCGGCACGTTTATTTCCAGGACACAAATAACATGTTTCATCATATTCTTGTCTTTGTTCTTCCTGAATATCTTCTACCTGACCTTGCCAAGGTCTTTTGCTTCGATGAGGAGAAACTAATATTTTTTCTCCTGTAAGGATGTTTGTTCTTAAATGTGGTTGCTCAAAATTTAGCATATGAAGAATTACTTTTAATAAAACTGAAAGTTATCAATTTAAATTAAAAATATAAAGTAAAACAAGAGTTCTTATTCTAAATACATATAGTGAAAATGGTTGTTAGAAAGAATATTGAAATAAAATTTTACTTATAAATCAATAATAGGATATCGTTTCTATTATTATTGGAATTTTTAGAATTAACTTTTTATATATTTTTCTGAGAAGATCATAAATTCAATAATTATAGTGAGTTTTTTGAAGAATTTTCGAGATAATTTAGCACTATCAAAATAGAAAAGTAGATGAAAAAAATAATGGTTCTAATGGTTTGTAGTCTTTTGGCTTCTTTTGGAAATGCACAAGAATATACAACTAACAATCTTATTATAAAACAAGGAAATAAAACATTTAATATTAATGAAGCTGATCAAACAATTACGCTTCGTCCTGAAGAATTTAGTATTGAATATCTAAATAAACCTTATCAAGAGAAGAAAAATCTGTTTTATGCTGCACAAGCATTAGTAACTGATAGTTCGGCTGATCTTAATTTTCAAGAAGAAATAAAAATAGAAAGCATACCATATTTTGAACCTGGTAGTGGTTTTGCTGCAGAGAAAAACCAAGTCATATATTATCCTTTTTTATCATATGATGGGCATCAATATTTATATTATGTTTCAAATAATGAAAAACGTGTGGATAAAATTGGAACATCAGGAAATTGGGATATCTACAAATGGACATTAAAAGGTGTCTATCAATACGACGCTGAAATGGATTGGAATATTTACGACAACGATCAAGTACATATAGCTTTAATTATTGATCGAAATTTAGACGGAATTCTTCAAAAGGGTGAATTCTTTAACATTCATATTAATTTTAAGAAATAACAATAACCTATACCTCAACCTACCTCAACTTATGTGTAAACTAAAACAGTCTGCGGATTGTTTTAGTTTCTTTGATTCTACAAAAGACATTATATTAGCTCAAATAAACTCAACATCACAATATGTTAAAAAGTAACAGTGCTTTAAAAATCCTTTTTTTTCAACTTATAGTCATCATTTTATGCGCTATTAGTGGAATTGCTAATGCACAAGAAGTACTGATTAATTTTGAGAATCAATATAATAAAACAGCTCCTAATTCTATTGAACGATACGAAATAACAGGAAAATATGCGCAAGCTTTATTGTTTAATAATCAAAAAGAAAAAGCTTTCGCTGTTTTGAAACAAAATATTTCTAGCGCCGAAAAACTGAGTGACGGAAAATATGCTGCATATTTACATGCTGTTTCTGCAATGAATAATCGTATTGATGATAATTTGAATGCAACAAACTATAATTTGCAAAAAGCAATTTATTACAGCGGACGCACAACTGATTATTCAACAAAAGGATATGTCAAATATTGCGAAGGATGGTTGAATTTAAGAAACAATGAAGACTCTAAGGCTGTAAAAAACTTTATTGATGGTCTTAAATTTCTAGATAAAGCTACTGTTACTCCAACTGTTCTTACACGAATGAGTTCTATTTATAACGAATTGACTGGAATTTATTCGAGATGGGATGATTACGAATTACAAGAAAAGTACAGCAAACTTGCTCTAGAAGTAGCACTTAAACAAAATAATCCTAATTTAATTTTTGCTTCTTATATGTCGATTGGATACATGTATGAGCAAAAATTTATGCAAAACGAGAAAAATATTTTTGTACGAGATTTAGCCGAAAAATATTATACTAACGCCATAAATACGTATTATAAAAATAAAAATGAAATGGCTACCGCAACAGACTTGTCGTTTGTAGCTATTAATCTAGCCAATTTATATCTTCAATTTTATCCCAAAAACTATCAAGGAAAAGTTATCAAATATGCTTATTTGGCAAAAGAGATTGGAGAACAAAATAATCAATCCGATCACGTTGCCGCCGCCAATGGTATTTTAGCAGAATTATCTTTACAAAATAATGAAGTTTCTACTGCAAAAAACTATTTACTTAATTCGCTTATAAAAGTTCATGAAAATACAATTCCAGACAAGAATATTCTACTTTCGCTGTATTTGAGTTTATCTGATATTGAAGATCGTGAAGGAAATTACAAGGAAGCCTTGCGTTATTATAAATTGTACACTTCCACTTACAAAGAAATTTATGATAACGAGCAAGCGCAAATCAGTAAACGTTTGGAAGCTCAGTTTGATAAAGAACGTCAACAACAACAAATGATTCGTTTGCAATTAGAAGCCGAGAAAAAAGAACAACAAATTCAACTGATGCATTCATTAGGAATTCAACAAGAACAAGAATTAGAAAATTCTAGATTAAGTGAAGAATTTCAACGTAAACAACTAAAATTAACCAGATTAGAATCTGACAAACGTTCTCAAGAATTAACGATTTCTGAACAAAATTTAAGGCTTTCTAAACTCGAAAATAAAAATAGAAAAGATGAATTGGTTAATTATATCACCGAACTTAATTTCAAGAATAAATTAAACAAATATTACATTTTCTCTATCATCTTCTTTATTGCTTTACTTGGATTATTGCTTTACGCTTTAAAACAACGTAACAAACATCTAAAGCAACGCGAAGAATTATATAAGTTGGAAATCGAACAAGAACGTCAAAACTCTAAAATATCCACTTTAACGGCTCTTCTTAATGGTGAAGAACAAGAACGTGCTCGTCTTGCACGTGATTTACACGATGGTTTGGGCGGTTTACTTTCTGGAACAAAAATTCAGCTCACTCATTTAAACGATAAAATTGACGATCATTCTAAAAAGGACATGGCAAAATCTATTCAACAATTAGATGGAGCTGTTGATGAATTACGTCGTGTAGCTCATAATTTAATGCCAGATTTGTTGTTGAAATATGGTTTGGAAGAAGCCTTAAAAGAATATGCAATCCGAATGTCGAATGAACAATTGGATATTGATGTTCAATTTTTGAGCTATACGAATTCACTTGACAAAGAGCATCAATTATTGGTCTATCGTATCATTCAAGAATTAGTAAATAATGCCATTAAACATGCACATTCGACACAAATTATCATTCAATTTGTTGAAGATGAAAACAATTATTCTGTCACTGTAGAAGATGACGGGAAAGGTTTTGATATGAATAATACAAAACTAACGCAATCAGCAGGTTTACATAATATTCAATCGCGTGTCCAATTTTTGAAAGGACAATTAAATATACATTCAGAAATCGATTTAGGAACAAGTATAGAGTTCCAATTTCCTAAAATATAACTTATGATAAAAATAGCAATCACAGACGACCATCCATTATTATTAGAAGGTTTGCGAAATATTTTGAGTAATCAATCAAACTTACAGGTGGTCGATTGTTATGCTTCGGCTCAACAATTACAAGAAGCCTTAAAAACCACAGAAATTGATATTCTTTTATTAGATATCAATTTATCGGACACCAATAGTATTGAATTGATTAAACCTTTCAAGAAAAAATATCCTGAAATGCACATTATTATGTTGAGCGTGCACAATGAATACGCTGTGATTAATAGTTGTTTGGAAGAAGGTGCTTCTGGCTATATTCAGAAAAATGCTTCTGTTGATGAAATTCTGGAAGGAATTAATTCCATTTTTGATGGAAAGAAATTTCTTTGTTCGCAAACCAAAAATGTGATGAATAAAAAAGAAAAAGATGGTTTGAATACGATTCCGAAATTGACACGTCGCGAAAAAGAGGTTTTAATTGAAGCTGCGCAAGGATTAACAACACAACAAATTGCAGATAAATTATTTATCAGTACACATACAGTTGACAGCCATCGTAAGAATTTGATCGAAAAATTTAAAACATCAAATTTAAGTTCGGCAATCACGTCAGCCATAGAATATGGATTGATTTCAAAACCTTAAAAAATACCTATAAATAGGGATATTTTAATTCTAAAATTTTTATCAATTTTGAAAAAGAAATAACAACCTATATTTCAACCAACTAAACAACCCAAAATAAGATTACTAACCAATTCTTATTACCTTAACTACATTCTATTGAAAAATCGCTTAGTTCTCTACTTAAGCGATTTTTTTATATTACAAATTAGCTAAAAGTAGTGAGCTCTTCCTGATTTATTTTTTGCAATTTTGATAAATAGTTATTAAAAATAAATCATTATTAACTAAGCTAGTAAGTGATTCTCCTAATTATTTAAATTATGAAAATAGTACTATTGTTTTTTTCTTTAGTTATTATATCATGTAATAAACTACAAACAGAATCGGATAAAATTTCAATTGATAAAAACTGGGAAATAGAAGGGTTAAAATTAAATCAATCAACAATAAAAGATTTTGAAAATTTTAGTAAAACAAAACATATCACATTCGAGAAAGATTCGATTCAAAACAATTATCAAACAAATGATACTTTAGAATATTGCGGAAACGATTACAATCTATATACTATTACCTACAAATTCTCTAACAAATCATTAGGATTGGATTTATATTTCGAAAAGAATAATTTTTATGATTCAACTTCATTTAAAAAATATGAAGTTTCAAAACTAGATCAAGTCAATTTTCAAAATGATTTTTCACGTATAATCTCAAAATCTGAATTAAATAAAGCATTCAAATATGACAAAAACACTAATAGTTACTTAGGTAAGTTCAATCAAAAATACGTTTCTCTAAAAGTTAATACACTTGATAAAGAAACGTATGAAATCAAAGCTTTAAAAGTTTACCATAAATAATTTATCAAAAATGAAATTATTATATATATTGATGTTATTCCCTTTTTTGAGCTGTTCAGCACAAAATAAACTGAAAATAGAAACCATATTAGCGGCTCCTGCCAGAGTAACTGCGCAAAATACTGAAACGGGCATAATCTATTCACAGTCAAGATACGTAACCCAAACAGCTCGTTTGGAACATGCTATTTTGATGCAAAATCAATCGGATAATAAACTAATTTTTCAATTACAAGGAAATATTAGTTCTGGTGGACTTTCTATTAATAAAGTAAAAAAAATACGTTTCGAAAAAGCTGAACCAATTGGAGATTCCATCACATTGAAATATTTTTTAGAGATTGTCAATATTGCTGGAAAAGAAGGTGCAACGGTACAAGGATATAATTATTCAAAAATGCAATCACATACAATTCCGAAAAATGCGAAAGTGATTAAAATTGAATTGTATGAAGATCGCATCACACAACGCACAGGTTCAAAACTTCCGAAATTGAAACTTGTAGCTGAAAAATCATTTGATTTGTCTACTAAGAAGAATATCACAAATCCAAACTAACAACAATATGCTATCATCTGCAAACTTAAATATAGAAGGCGCTTTAATCTCTCTCGTATTAATGCTATTTTTTGGATCAGGAATCTTATATACCATCCTTGCACTTATTGTCAATACTATACAAAATAAACCGAAAAAAGTTACTTATTATTTTGTTACGTTTCTAATAAGTGGAATTATTGGACTATTTGTTAGTGCAGTGATTTTAATAATTGTCTGGACAAGTGCAGATTATTAACAAGAATTAATTATATTAGTATTTATTTCGTTAACGACATAACAAAATCACTATTAAACACATTACCTTCAATTATTTAACAGATTATAAATAAACGATAATCAAAAATTGATTTGATTTGAAGAATCTATTTATAGAAGATTTAATTTTAAACTTACTAAATTTGATCAAAACGTAAAAAACTCTATTTTGAATATCGATTTGCAATTGTTTGATCCAGAAAATTTTAACAAAAAAGATATTTCTTCTCCTTATTATTTTATTGTGATCATGGATGGAATGGCTAATTTTTCAATTGATTTTAATGAATATTCTACTACAGGAAAAACCTTGATTTTTCTTTCGCCATACCAATTGTTACAATGGAAAAAAATAGCTTTTACGGATGTAAAAATTCTTAAATTTCATGGGGATTTTTATTGCATCGAATACCACAAAAAGGAAGTTGCTTGTAATGGAATTTTGTTCAATTCTATTTACGAAACACCTTTTGTTAGGGTTTCTGATCCTATCTATGAAGAAATTCAATGGATTATTGATAAGTTTAAATCTTTACAAAACCTCGAACTTTCATACAATCTCGCAGTTTCTAAAACCTATTTGCAACTGATTTTGGCTTTGAGTAGTCGAGAAAAACAAATTCAGAACGAAACAAATTCTACCAAGATAACCGATTCGTTAAACTTTTATAATCTTCTAGAAAATAGTTTTATTAACGAAAAATCTGTTTCGTACTATGCCGATTATTATCATTTATCTGTAGATGCATTTAGTAAAAAAATCAAGAAAAATTATGGAAAAACTCCTTCAAAATTAATTCAAGAAAGATTGATTTTAGAAGCAAAAAAAGAAATTCATCTCACCTATAAGAGCATCAAAGAAATTGCTCGTGATTTAGGTTTTGAAGATGAATTTTATTTTAGCCGTTATTTTAAAAAAGAAGTAGGTGTTTCACCAAAAACTTTTCGAGAACAAGTTGGAGTATCAATTGTAGCTAAAAAATCCATTGAATAACCTTTTTTGTCCATTCATTTGAATATTAATTGGCTGTAAATTTGTGATTTAAATATATAATATTATGAATCACTTTCTTTTATTTTTCGCGAATTCTTCTCAAAAATTTATTCATTTTCTTCGAATTGCAATCGCTATTGTAATGATTTGGATTGGTGGCTTGAAAGCTTTTCAATACGAAGCCGATGGCATTGTTCCGTTCGTAATCAACAGTCCGTTTATGAGTTTCTTTTATCAAAATGTTCACGAAACTTCGGTAGATGAAAATGGAAAAACGGTTGCTGCTTATACTTTATATAAAAATCCAGAAGGAAAAACAGTTCAAAAAAATATTGATTGGCATACAAAAAACGGAACTTATGTTTTTTCCTATGGTTTAGGAGCTGTGATTGTAGGAATCGGAATATTAGTTCTATTGGGAATATGGTTTCCGAAAATAGGTTTATGGGGAGGATTATTAACCTTCGGAATGTCCATTGTTACGCTTTCATTTTTAATTACGACTCCGGAAGTATACGTACCTAATTTGGGAGGCGACTTTCCTACTCCACAATTCGGATTTCCTTATTTATCAGGTGCTGGAAGATTAGTAATAAAAGATATTATCATGATGGCAGGTGGACTAATTTGTACTTCCGAAGCTGCAAAAAGAATCTTAAAAAGATAGTCTATAAAAAATGGGAAAGATTAATTGCTTTCCCATTTTTGTTGATTATTTTTCTACTAAAGTTTTTAATTTATCAAGACCTTTTCCATAAGATTTTTCCATTTGCGAATCCATCATCAGTTTCATCAAATTCATTGGGTAATCCAATTCACAATCCATACTCCACGTAATTTTCGTTCCGTTTCCTTCTTTTGTTAACACGATATCAGAAGTAGCATTGCTTTCAAAAGGTTTTTTGAACATCATTTTGGTTGCAATTTTTTGATTCGGAACCAAAGCCGTAATCACATGACAACCTTGTCCAACATCGTCATTTCCTTCCCAGCAATACTCATCTCCAGGCTGTCCTTGCGTACCAGAATAAGTTAATTTCAAATTAGGGTCTAAATCCATCCAAGGATTCCATTCGTTAAATTTCTTTGAAGAACTAGCTTGTTCATACACCTTTTCGATAGGCACATTCAATACTCTTGATGTTTCAAAATGATATTTTTTCCCAATCGCAAACATCGTAATAGTTAATACAACAAATAGTCCTGCAACAATCCAAAGTAGTCGTTTTAGTATTTTCATAAAGTGTAATTTATTTACTACTAATTTATATTTTATTTTGATTAGAAACTATAAAATTCTTTATACTAATCAATAAAAAAGGCCAGAATTTCTTCTGACCTCATCATTTTTTTTAAAACTTATTTCAAAGCTGGTTCATCCAACTCTTTTCCAAAATTATAACTTGCAAAACGTCCCACTTCTTTCGGATTTACGATATCGGTTTCTTTGTCACCCCAAGGCCAACCTCCAAATTGTGTTTTTTGATATTCTGCAAAAGCATCACGAATTTCTTGCTCCGTATTCATTACAAAAGGTCCATAAGCCGCTACAGGCTCATTGATTGGTTCACCTTCTAAAATCAAAACTTTAGCTTGCGAATTTCCATTTTGAATGATAATTTCCTCATTTCCATTCAAGTCTGCTAAATGTCTTTGCTGAATTTTGTAATTATCAATCGAAATTACATCTACTCCATCATAAAAAAACACAAATCTGTTCATCGTTTCAGAAACTGCTGGCAACTTAAACGAAGCATTAGGATCCATATTCAATAAAGCAATTCCGACATGATGTTTTGGATTTCTCGCCCACGAATGCGCTAAAGGATCTTGCGATTTTACACCTGCATATTCACCCAAAACCACTCGAACATTCACGTTTCTTCCCTCCTCGTCTTTCACATCTTTTTGTGGAATCGTTTCACTCCAAAGCATTTTATACGTTGGTTCTGTTAATTTATTTGACGAATGCATATTCAACCAAATCTGAAATAATCGGAATGGATTTTCAGTTTCATCATTCAACAACGGAAACATTTCACCATGCAAAACGCCAGAACCAGCACTCATCAATTGCACATCGCCATTTCCATAACGACCTTTTGAACCTTTCGAATCAAAATGATCAGCAAAACCTTCTTCTACAATCGTTGCAATTTCAAAACCTCTATGTGGATGATGTGGAAAACCTGGAATTGTTTCGCCATGATACATTCGCCAATCTGCATTTCTGTCAAAATCTTGACCAATGTTTTTACCTTTTAATAATTCGGCATCAACCCCCATTTTTCCATTTCCTTTTGGATATAAATCGTAATGATAAGCACCTAAAATAAATGGATCACGAATTGGCATTGGCCCTACAACTTTATTTATATTTTTAACTTTCATATGTATTGATTTAATGTACAAATACATATTCAAAACACGAACCAAATCACCTATTAACCTATTGATATGACAGTTCTTACAAAATAAAACAAGTTAAAGACAAATCCTCTACAAATCAATGTAATAAGATGTCAATTTGGCATTAATAATTATTTCATACATCTAAAAATTCGCTATTATCAGGGATAAATATTATTGGATTATTTCGGATATTTATTCAATCAATTTTCAATTAAAAACGATAAATGAAAACGGATAAAATAAATTGTGCTGTACATGGTATTCAAGATTTTGGATTATTATGCATCCATCTTGCCCTTAGTTTGAAACATCGAGAAAAAATTGGTTTTCATGAATATGACTCTGGAGATTCTGGCAGACCTGATGCTTGGTGTGATGCTTGTGAAGGACGTTGGGATTTAACAAAAACAGATGATGATCGTGAGCAGTGGTTTATAGATTGTGATCATAAATTAGTTTGTGCCACTTGTTGGGATGAAGCAAAAGAATTGAATCAATCATGAAAACTATATTTTTCTTACTCCTATTTCTCTACTCACTTGTTTGCTTTGCTCAACAAAAATATCCATGTGATTTAAATATAGCTTTCAATATTTCTATTCCTAATCTAAAATTTAAAAATTGTGAGTATTATCAAAATGAGCAGAAAATAGTCGAAGCGTATTATATTGTAAACACAAAAAACAATACAAAAGTTGAAAAATATCTACGTAAAAGATTTAAAATGGGAAAATTAGTTCAATTTAAGTGGGCCTATGAAATTGAAATGAATAAATTAGGATTTATAAAAAGTTTTAAAGATAAAAATGGAGAATTACTAGATCTTCAAGTTTCGATGTTCGGAGAAATGAAACAAGTCTATAATTCTAAAACAGGGAATATTACATTTCATGTAAATCGTGATGAAGTTCCATATTATTTGGTAACAATAACATTATCTAAAAGTCCTTAAAATATTAAATCGAATGAAGAAAATCATCTCTATTTCAAAAAAAATAGCAATACTATTACATAAAATGCCAATTTGTCAAGGAACATTTACAGATAAAAACGGAACACGAAACATCGAAATATTCAATGATTTTGATTATTTGAGTGTAACAATAGATGATTATCATTGATCGCAAGGGTTATGAAGATGTTTGGTTGAGTAACTCTCAAGACAAATTTCACTTTCTTCTACGATCTCTAATATAACTAAATAAACACTATAAACGATGAAAGAATTAATCAAAAAATTAAAAAAACAAGGCTATTTTGAAGATGATTTAGGACTCGAAAAATCCAAAATCAATGAATTAGAAGATCAATTGAATTCTAAAATTCCCGATTTTTTCAAAGAATATCTTAAATACTTTGGATTTAATGAAAATGCATTTTGGACCATTTTTAATGAAGAAGATGATTTTGTAGAGCAAAATGAACTCATTCAAGAACTTGGACATACTGATTTCATTGTGATTGGTGATGAATATGCCGAGAATTTAATTGTTGCACATACCGGAACGCAACAACTTTATTTGTTAGAAGATGACCTTTTGATTGATCTTAAAACCACTTTTGAACAGATGTTACATGAAGCCATTTCAACGTTTGATTTACCAGATTTTGATACGCTACAAAACACTGAGTCTGTATTTAAAGTCTTGTTAGAACGTAAAACTGAAATTACAACTGCATTAATAGATAGTTTGAATACACTAATTAATGAAGCTGAACAAAATGACGATAGCTTATTTTCGATTATAATTTCAGCTGTTCCAAATGGTAATTATTTGGTTTTTGGTGGAAGTTTTAACGATTTCAAAAACATTATTGATGCCGAAAACATCGATTACGATCATTTATGGAGCATTAATTCAGCTAAATATCAACAACTAATTGATTTGAATCAAACTCCTTCCAAAGCTATGGATTTACTCCTTTTAGATATTCTAAAAGACTTGAAAAATGAAGGTTATTTTGAGCAACAAATTGAAAATTTCTCCATTTCTATTCAATCTGAAGATGTGAATTTCTTTACAGAAGACACTTTTGATGAAGCTTTAACAAAGAAAAATAATCTAGAAACGAAAATTAAAAGATTTTGGGAATCCTCATACGACAGAACTCGATTATTGATAGAAGTTTTATAAAAATAAGCCAAACTTCCTTAGAAATTTGGCTTATTATTTTATCGAAATAATTCTAAAATTTCTTCTACCGTAACCTTTCCAAAATAGTCTGTTACATCAACGGAATTCAGAACTTTTGTAATTTCTTCTTCATTGTGTTTTATACCAATTAGTTTATTTTCTAATGCTTCTATCGGTTCTGACGCAAAGAAATCACCAAATATTTTAGCTTTTTCAATTGTTCCACCTCGCTCTACATCCAAGTGAACTTCAATAAAACCTGCAGGAATTTTCTTCGCATTTTTAAAATTATATTTCGGAGAAAAACCAAAATTCCAATCCCATGTTTGGTATTTTTCTTCAATCAATTTCGCAACACCATTCAAATCTTCGGTTGTTAAATGATAAATTTTTGCTCCCTCATTTGTTGCTAACATTTCATTAATCAACAAAGCTTTCAATTCATCCGTCGTCATTTCATTTGGAAAATATTCAATCAAATTAATCACACGCGCGCGATTAGATTTTATGGCTTTATCCACATATTTTAAGGGATTAATTTTTAACGCATCACCTAAAACAGACATATCCGAATTAAAAAGGATCGTTCCGTGCTGAATCATTTTCCCATTACGAGCCAGTTTCGCATTTCCACTAAACTTTTTACCATCAACCAACAAATCGTTTCTTCCTTCCAATTTTGCAGGAACATTCAAACCGTTTAATAATTTGATAACAGGTTCTGTAAAAGTCGAAAAATCCATAAAATCATTCTGTCCCAATAAGGTATGGAAAGAAAAATTTAGGTTCCCTAAATCATGATAAACAGCTCCACCACCCGACATACGACGAACAACTTTGATGTTATTTTCGGTTACATAATCTAAATTAATTTCGGCCAATG
Source organism: Empedobacter sp. UBA7248 (assembly GCF_002472945.1). Taxonomy (NCBI): domain Bacteria; kingdom Pseudomonadati; phylum Bacteroidota; class Flavobacteriia; order Flavobacteriales; family Weeksellaceae; genus Empedobacter; species Empedobacter sp. UBA7248. Next base: position 306,847 of record NZ_DKSU01000005.1, read on the forward strand.
TATTCTGAAATTTCCCAACAATTATTGACGGCGCATTGATGTACAACAAAAAAATATCTTCCGTTGGATAATGGTACAATAAATATTCTTCTAAAGCTATATTGAAATACGCATCATGAGATGGCGAATCGATGATAATCATATAAATTATTTTTGTAAAGTTAGGAAGAAATTTATGGAATCAAAAAGAGACAACTTTCCTAAGAAAGTTGTCTCGCCGCATTTATAATATAAACTATTAAAGAGAATGTTAAATGTTTGTCATCATCTAAATCCCTGTAAATTTGACTCCTAAACTCATCCAAGTTGTTGGCAACTGAATTGCTCCAGCTTCGTTATATGTTGTGTTAAAAATGTTTTGTGCATCAAAATAAATACTCAAATTATTTTTGAATGAATGATTAATTCTTGCATCGGTAATCCAATAAGATTTATACGATTGACGTGTATTGTAACGATTTGCAATACTTAAAGTAGTTCTTCCGACTGTATAATCTATTGTATTGATTAACTGATGTTTTAAACTTTCAATTTTGTACTTAGAATTGTATTGATTATCTACATTTTTAAACTCAGGATCAAGATAAGAATAGCTCAAAGAAAACTTCAAACTTTGGTTCGCAGAAAGATTTGCTAAGTACGAAACCTTCGTATTAAATCCATTCGTTCTCAAATCTCCAAAATTTTGTGCTTGCCATGGTTCATTAGCCGTTAAACGTACCCAATCGATAAAATCTGTGATCGAACGATAAAAATAATAAGCATTAAACGTCCAATTTCTCTTATTGTATTTAAGTCCAATTTCAGTTTGAAAAGCCTTCTCAGATTCTACATTTGCATTCCCAATATTTCCTGGTCGTTGATCCAAATATAAATCTGTAAACGAAGGAATTCGCTGACTTGTCCCTGCATTTACCATCAATTTCAAGTTCGAATTTACCGCATAACTCGCATCAATTCCCGGAAATGCTTGCCAACCATATTGCGAATTATAGTTAACATATGTTCCGACATTTACATTCAATTTTGGTGTAATATCCGTTTTATATTCCGCATAAAATCCAACATTATCGCGTGTATGATTTTTGATACTTGTGGATGAAATTTGCTCATTTCGGTATTCAACTCCTACTCCAATTTGCCCTTTATTCAATTGATACGTAGAATTCACTTCTCCCGAAATAGAATTTGAATAATGCAGAGAACGCGCTTTGTTCAAATCATTTTTATAATAACGATAATCATCAAAATTGTATCGATAACTCACTCGTGGCGCTAAGGTAATTCGATCCGATAATTTATGTTTTGATTGAATGTTAACTAATGTTGTTTCAACCAATTCTTTCGAATTTTTATCACCCGGTGAAGCATAAAAACCATTTGCTCCAAATCCATTTTTCACATAACCATACGAAGCAACTAAACTATTGGCATCATCAAACTGAAAATTCCCTTGATAATACAATTTATTGTTCTCGTAAGCCGTATTGTATCGGTATCCATTTCCCCAATCATGGCTCACATACAACTGATGTTGATGCGTTTCTTTTGCCAAATTCGCACCAAGTTGCACACCTCTACTTGTGTAGGTGTCACCTGTATCTTCGGTATCTTTCTTAAAATTTGTTCCAAAATAGGTATTCGCATAAACGCCCGTTTTCTTTGGTTGACGCGTGACAATATTAATAACACCTGTCAAACTATTATTTCCGTAAACACGAGCAGCCGGACCACGTACCACTTCAATTCTGTCAATCGCTTCTAGAGGAATGGGAAGATTTAACGCATTATGAGCCGTTTGATGATCCATAATTTTTACTCCATTCAACAAAATCAATGTTTGCTCAAAACTTCCGCCATCCATCGAAATATCAGCTTGCGTTCCAAACGGTCCTCGTTGACGCAAGTCTATTCCAGATGCATACTGCAACACATCCTGTAAAGAACGTGCAGGTAATTTGTTTATTTCTGATTTACTTAACACATAAATGTTTCTATTTTCTTTAGAAAGTGGCGTATTCAGACGGTTATCTAATATAGAAACTTCACCTATTGCAATGGTATCATTCGCATTTTGTGCAAAAATACTTTGTGCAGCTAAACACAATACCATAGTAATCTTCTTCATTTTTGACTAATTATTTATTTAATTGAGTTAAATCTGATGCGAAAGTAGTACCTTTCCGACCTATCAGAATATACCAGTTTACAGATAATGAATAGTCCGGCTGAAATACCATACAAAAGTTTTATAGAAATCGAACGCAATTCGGATACACCGATTTATCTTCAATTAGCTAATCAGCTGGCTAAAGCAATACAATTAGGTTATATTCCAAGTGGAACAAAATTACTTGGAACGAGGCAATTAAGTGAGATTTTAACGCTTCATCGCAATACAATTGTCAATAGTTTTCAGGAACTTGAAGCTCAAGGTTGGATAGAAATCGTTCCAAATAAAGGAAGTTATGTGTTAAGTCAAACTTCTCAAAAGTTTCAGAAAACCATTGTTCCAAAACAATTTTCAATCAATTTGTATCCTGATAAAACAGGTTTTCAATTTGAACAATCGATACTTTTGGATAATCCTTACGAAAGTTTTAATCAACGTTTGTATTTAACGGATGGAACAATTGATCATCGGTTAGCAGAGTTAAAACTTCCTGCTAAATTATATTCAGCTATTTTAAAACGAAAAACGTCAATTTCGAAGGTAAATCAGTCCAAAAATGAGTACTTTTTAAAGAATTTAGCAAATTATCTCAATTTGACACGAGGTTTACATATTTCGAAAGAGAATATTTTGGTAACGAGAAGTTCAGAAATTTCACTTTTTCTGATTGCTGAAATTCTACTCAAACAAAATGATGTTGTTGCTGTCGCAAATTTAAGTTATTATAAAAGTAACATGATTTTTCAGACACAGTTTGCTAAAATCAAACAAATAAAAACGGATGAATTTGGAATTGATACCGAAGATTTAAGAAGATTGTGCGAGCAATTCCTGATACGAATTGTGTACGTTACGCCACATCATCATTATCCGACAACGGTTACGCTAAGTTCGCAAAGAAGAGTTGAATTACTGCAACTTTCGCAGGAATTTGGGTTTGCAATTGTAGAAGATGATTACGATTTTGATTTCCATTACAGCAATCATCCTATTTTACCTTTGGCAAGTTCGGATCAAAATGGAATGGTTGTTTACACGGGAAAATTTGGTCACTATCTTGCACCAGGTTACCGAATTGGATTTATTGTAGCGCCAAAAAATCTAATTCTTGAAGCGAAGAAACATTTGTCCATTCTTGATCAACAAGTTGATCCATTTATCGAGCAAGTTTTAGGTGAAATGATTAGCGAAGGTGAAATTAATCGAATTCTAAAAAAACATCGTAAAACTTATCGAGAACGCCGCGATTATTTTTGTCAGAAATTGAAAACGGAATTAAACGATCTAATCAGTTTTACGAGTCCAAATGGAGGTTTAGCGGTTTGGATTAATTTTAATCAACCTATAAATTTAATGGAATTAAAACGAAATTGTGCAAAAAATGAATTGTTTATTCCGCAAACAATTTTATATCAAACCCAACATCAAACTGGAATTCGTCTTGGATTTGCACATCTAAATTTTGAAGAAATAGATGAAGTAATTTCAATTTTGAAACAAGAAATCATAAAAAAAGCTGAATAAACTTCAGCTTTTATATTTTATTTTTTATCTCTCAACTTGAATGTCCACGTAAATTGAAATTCTGAAACAACATCTCCTTCTTCATCTACGCCTCTACTTGTCACATTTAGTGATACACCTTTCTTGGTTTCAATCGCTTCTTTTATAGCCGCATCTATTTTTTCTCCATCTTCGCAAGTAAACACAATTTTACCAATAGCTTTTTTCAAATACTTCGATTGCATTCCCAAAACCAACATCGAAATATCTTCTCCTGATTTCGAAATCTTAGCATTTGCCATCAAACCAGAAGAAAATTCTGCTGCCATTCCTTGCACTGCCCAAAACATACTTTTGAATGGATTTTGATTAAGGAATCCATATTTTACTCGTGTCGAAACTTTATTTTCTTCCCACGATTCCAAACGAACACCCGCAATCCATGCAATCGGAATTTGAGTTGTCAATATATTTTTAAAAAGTTCTTTGTTCATATTTATAGATACTTGTGATTTTATTGAAAATCCAATATAAAAATAAATCTTGAAATAGAGAACTATAATTAAAACAGATTTTAAGTATTCCTATAAATTCAACATCTTTTTCCATTTACTAATTGAATTTCTACTTACTTTAAAATGTTTGGCAACAGTTGAATTGGATAACTTATGCTCTTTTTGATAATTCAACATATATATAATATCTGATTTTTCATAGGCTCTATGTTTTTGATTTTCATGATCAATATTGTACGAAGTATCAAAAATAATCTTGTTTACACGTATAATATCTAGTGATGAAAAACTTTCTTTTTCTAAAAATTTTTTCACAAATTTTAATTTAGTTGGAAACTTCTCCACCACTAGATCAAAGTATATTTGTTTGTAGTTAGGTGTTATTTTTGGTATTTGTTGATCCATTTGTATAAGGTAGTTTTGGGTATTTTGTATTCTTCGATAACTTGAGTTTTTGTCATTTTACCTTTTTCTATTCGTTCTAAAATAAAATCTATGATCTCTTTTGTATAAATATTTTTTCGGAATTGAGGTACTGTTGATAATTCATCAGATTTCGTTGAATCATAATTTTTTGGAGAAAATAAAATAAGATGTTGAGTATAAAGCCTAAAGAAATCATATTGTAAGAGTTTACTCCATCTTAATAAATTATCTGTGTTGATACTTTTTGATTGATACATTTCCAAAACTTCAGTTTCTTTACATTTTAGAAAGTTACAGATACGAGGTAAGTCAATACCTCGCTCTGCAACCAAAAGTTCAATTAGATTTCCTATATGAAAGTCTTTGTAGTTCATTTTTATTATTGTCCTGTAATTTGTTCTATACGAATAAAAACTTTTTGTTTTGTTACATCAGTAATGTTAGCTGTAGGATCCATACCCGCCATAACAGTTACAATGTATGCAACCTTTGTTGTAGAAGATGTGTCTATCCACGAATAATATCTATATTCTGGACCTCCACTATTAGCATTGTAGATTCCTTGGTCTCCCCATGCTCCTGTAGAACCTGTAGGTGTCAAGGTTCTCCATGTATTTCCTGTCCCTCCTCCTGGAGTTTTAGACGGAACTTTTAAATTACCTCCTGCATCAGTTATTTGCCCTCCATAAAAAGTTGAATAATTCCACATAAGTACTTTACCTTCATTACTGTTGTTTCTTAATAAGACATTATTCTCAACACCACTAGCAGTAGAAGTTGTATTATTAGTGGATGTTGCAGCTGCAGTCTGAAGTGAGTGTCTCATAAAGACTTTTATTGTATAAAGTCCATCTGGAGTAGTCGCATCCACAGTAAATCCTTTAGTGCCAGTATCTGGATCTGTTACAAACTTCATATAATCCATCACAGCTACAATTTTGTAATCTGCATTTACTTGTGTACCAACAGTTACATCTTTACAACCTTTTATATCTGTATTAGCTGCAAAAAACGGAGTTAAATCAAATGAAATTCCAATTGGTGAAGATTGTGATGCATTGGGCATCCCTTGAATGGCAAAAACAAGATACCCAGAACCATGTTCCAATTTACTATCAGCTATAGTTGCAGTAATGCTTGGATTACCAACCGAAGTAAATGAAGCCCCTACAAACTTACCTCCAGAACCTCCAGAATAAGGCACTTTAATTATACTTCCTGAAATAATGGGCTTTGGAGTATTTCCATCAATAGATTGAGAAGGATCAATTGTAGAAGCAACACAATTTACTGTTGCAGATCCTTTTACAGAAGTATTATCTTCAATGCTTCTCCATTCATTCCCATTCCAAAAGTAATAACCTTTCGGAATAGTCGTTCCTGTATTATAAATAAATAATCCTTGAGGTTGATTAGAAATATCATTATCTCCATCCGAATTAAGATCCATTGTATTTGAAGTTAAATCAACTCTTGGAACCAGCATTCCTTTATCTTTAGATGAAATATCAAGCATCGCATATGGATTAGGTGTAGTTCCTATGCCTGTTGCGCCTGATTGTGTCACAACAAAATCATCTTCCATTTGTTTAGGAGTCGGAGTTCCTGTCAAAGGATTTGTAGTTGCGGCTGATGATTTACCATCAACATTCAATAATCCTTGAGGATTTGATGTATTAATTCCTACTTGTGAATAAGACGAAATAAAAATAAGTACTAATGAAATTGTAAATAATTTTTTAATCATAGGTTTTAATTTTGATTGTTTTTGAAATTTCTAAAGGAGTAGAATAGATTGATTTTTGGTTGATCATTTTCTTTTGACAAAATTCAAGTTTCAAAAAATTTCGCACTGCATTTTTACAACTATAAAACCTATACAATGCAAAAAACCACCTATAAATTATCTATACAAATAATTGTATTTAATTATATACCAATTATTTGTATAATATTTTTAAAAAGAAATAAAATGAATGAAGTTTTTACTTATTACTATATTTGTAATACTCTAGTACTAATACCTACCTGTTAAAACCAATCAACATGCATAAATACCTATTATCTATTTTTGTTTTAATACAATCAATATTCTTATTTGGTCAGAGTGATCGAGACAAACAACTACATGAAGTATGTACTCTTTTTTATGGAAATCAATTAAAAGAAGCGAAGAATTATATTGAAAATAATTTTTTAAAATCTAATGACAAGTCCAGACAAGTTATAGGTTATATTTACTTAGCTCAATACTATGAATATACAGAAACGAATAGCAACAAAAAGCATTTAGAAACATTAGAAAAAGCAAAAAAAATTGCTGAACAAACAAACAATGAATTAGACAAAGCTTATGTTGATTTTGGATACACGATGTATTACAAATCGATGAACAGATGGAATTATTATGTAAAATATTTATGGAAGAGTATTAATTCTTTTAAAAAATATCCTGATGAGAATTTTATACTTAGCAAACTATATGTTTCAAAATATAAATCTTTAGAACAAAACCCTTTAGAAAAAGCAAAAATTGATGATTATACAATTGCACTTAATTATGCAAAAAAATCAAAAGATATAATATCTATTAGTTCTATTTACAATGATATAGGAAATTTTTATAACATTAAGAAAAACAGTATCAAGACTGCTGAACAATATTATAATAAAAGTTTTCAACTTTCTAAACAAGTAAAAGATAAAGTTGCTAAAAGAACTTTAGAATTTTACTTCTATTCAAATTCTGGTAATATATATTTAGACCAAAATAAATTCGATAAAGCTTTAGACTTTTATAATAAAGGGTTAGAAATAACAACACCTAAAGATTCATTAGTTCTATGTGCTCTAAATAATAGTATTGGTTACACTTACGCTTTAATTGGTAAAAACAAAGAAGCTATAGATTATTACAATATTTCTGAAAAATATAGTAAAAACAATGATATTTCTGAGTATCAAAGAATTACAATTTATACAAATATTTATGAAGCTTACGAAAAGTTAAAACAATACGAAAATACAATTCAATACCTAAAGAAAACAAAAAATGCCATAGTTGCAGAAGATCAAAGAAGATATGATTATAATGTGCAATCGCTTGAATCCTTCTATAATACAGAAGAAAAAAATCATTCATTAGAAGAGAAAAATTTAGCTTTTGAAAAACAAAGAAAATATCTTATTGGAATAATTGCCTTATCTATATCAAGCATTATAGCACTTGGTTTTATGTTTTATTACAAACGTAAAATGTTAAACCAACGAGCTACTTTACTCGAATCAGAGAAAGAAAAACTAAAAATGGAGAAAGAGATTTCTGATTTAAAACAAGAACATTATCAGAAACAAGTTTTGGCAACAACGATTCAATTAGAACAAAAGAATAAATTTTTAGAAGAATTAAAAGAAAATTTCAAAAAAAATAAAGAATTTAATTTGAACAATTACTTAAAAAACGAACAAATTATTGATAAAGATTTAACCAATATTCATGATATTGTAAAAGAAGTGCATCCTAATTTTTTCAAGAAATTAAATGAGATGACGACAACTAAATTAACCAATCTCGATATCAAATACGCAGCATATATCTACATGAATATGGATAATTCTCAGATTGCATCTATTCTCAGTGTAGATCCTAAAACAGTGAGTGTAACTAAATACCGCTTAAAACAAAAACTCAATTTATCAAAAGAGGTTGATTTAGATACGTTTATCCGAAACTTGAGCTAATTAATCTTATCAGCAAAACAAGTGTACACTTGTTCAATCAAGGTAAAAAAATAGTCATACGTATTTCAATTCTTGTCAATATTCATAATTGAATCTTTTTTAGAAATATTTCAAAACATAAATTATTAATAACTTAAAAACCTCCAAATTTGAAGGTTTTGTTTTTTTTAATATTTATAAAATCCCCATCAATTCTACTTCGAAAATCATAGTAGAATAAGGTCCTAATTCTTTAGAAATTTCACGATCTTTGTAACCTATTTCTGGTTTTACAACGAATCTAAATTTGCTTCCGACAGGCATTAATTGCACTCCTTCTGCCCAACCTTTTATTACATTTTCCAAAGGAAAAGCAGCAGGTTTCTTGCGTAGAACCGAACTATCAAAAACTTCTCCATTGATATTTGTTCCATGATAATGACACAAAACGGTATCTGACAAAGTTGGCTTCACTCCTTCTCCCAATGTAATTACTTCATACAATAATCCACTTTCGGTCTCAGTTACACCTTCTTTCAATTTATACTCTTCTCGAAAAGCTAAACCTTCAGTTTTGTTCTTTTCAATCAATTCTTGTTTACGTTTTAATAATAATTCAGCTACTCCCATAGCGCAAATTTAAAAGGAAAATTTTTAATTATAGTATATTAATCGTTACTACAAATTAGTTTACTTTTAATGAAACAATACAACTAAATGAAAAAGACAATTTTCACTTTACTTTTTACTATTATTTCAATTGTAATTTTCGGGCAGAATATGGTAAAAGAGATTCCATTTCGATTAACAAAATACAATAATATTTTAGTGCCAGTTATCATCAATCAAAAAGATACGGTGCAACTGATGTTACATACAGGCTCTGATTATATTTCGATTATCGATGATTCTTACAAAAAAATGAAATCTATTTCGATTTCTGATACCTTAAACAATGTGACATCTTGGGCGGGATATTCGGATATGAAAATGAGTCAAAACAATGTAATTAAATTTGGTAATGAAGAGTTTAGCAAAATTCCGATTTTTATCGACAAACAATCTGGACATGAAAGTGATGGAAAAATAGGTTTGAAGTTTTTCGAAGGAAAATATTTAGAAATCAATTTTGATGAAAACAAGTTATATGTCTATGATATAGCTCCTACCAAACTAAAAAAGTATACAAAACTAAATTCGAGATATTCTCAAGAAACGCTGTATATAAAAGCTTTTCCATTCATTGACAAAAAACCGATTGAAACAGAATTTATGATACACACAGGTTTTTCTAGTGCTTTGATGATTTCGGATGATTTTGCGAAAGAATATAAATTATTAGAAAAATTTGAAATTATTGGAGAATCTAAACTGAGTGATGCTGCTGGAAATGTAAGACTTTCCAAAAAATCAATTTTACCTGATTTTGAATTAGCAAATCAAACATTCAAAAATGTACCAATGTCATTTTTTGATAGTACAATAAAAATTCAACACAAAAATATTATGGGAGGAGATTTGATCAAACGTTTCAATCTAATTCTCAATCCAGAAAAAGATATTTTATATGTAAAGAAAAGTAAATATTATAAAGATGAGTATTTTAAATTGTAAAAAAATCCACTTCAAAATGAAGTGGATTTCTTATATAAACTATAGTTGTCTTTTATTTTGCTTTGAATTTGTTAATTGCGTTAATCGTAAATTCTGATAAAACTAATTCACCCGAAATTTTTGCACGCTCAATTAATAACTCATCCCAATTTTCTGTTCCTTCCCAAGAAACACGTTTTAAATGTTTCATTGCTTCTGGATTAGAATTAGCTAATTTTTTAGCTAAAATATCAATTCCTTCATCCATTTCAACTGCATTTGCATAAACTTCTGCATACAAACCTTTTTCTTTCGCCCAATCAGCCGACTGAAATTCAGTTGCATTGATTGCCATTTGTGTAAAAGCAGAATTTCCAACTTTACGTTCTACAGCAGGTCCAACTACAAATGGTCCGATACCAACTGCTAATTCTGATAACTTTACAGACGCAAATTCTGTTGCAAAAGTGTAATCTGCTGCCGAAGCAATACCAACTCCACCTCCTACTGCTTTACCTTGAATACGAGCTAAAACGAATTTTGGTGCTTTGCGAATCGCATTGATTACATGTGCAAATCCAGAGAAAAACTCTAATCCTGTTTCGCGATCTTTGATTGAAATTAATTCGTCAAAAGATGCACCAGCACAGAATGTTCTGTCTCCAGCACTTTTTAAAACGATGACTTTAACCGCATCATCGTTTCCTAATTTTTCAATTTCTGTTGCTAAGTTTCTTAATTGAGAACCTGGCATTGAATTACTTTGCGGATGAAAGAATTCAATTGTACCAATTCCGTTTTGTATATCTGATTTTACGTAAGCTTCCATAGTAATTTGAATATATGTTAATGTGATAATTTGAAAATTATTAGCTAATTAACGAATTATCACATTATCTAAATAAATTAATCTTGATTTAATTTTTTAACCATTGTTAAAATTGTTGCAATACCAACTGTTTCTCCCGTTTCGTCGTAAATATCAACCAACCAACGAACAATTCCTTTTGCCACATCGTTTTCGTCTTTTTTCTCTTGATCGATTTTTTCTTTACACGTAAAACGCACTCCGATTGTAGAACCTGGATAAACAGGCTTCACAAAACGACATTCATCTAAACCATAGTTTAATAAAACTGGTCCTTTTTTCGCTAAAACGAATAAACCTGCCGCTTTAGACAATAAATAGTATCCGTGAGCAACATTACGTTCGAAAATAGTTCCTTCCAAAGAAGTTGCATCAACGTGCGCATAGAAATTATCGCCAGATAAAGCTGCAAATGCATTAATATCTGACTGTTGAATCGTATGTTTCGCTGTGATTAATGTATCACCAACTTTTACTTCTTCGAAGTGTTTAGCAAATGGATGTTTATCTTCTTCAATATAATCTGCTCCATATTGATATTGTTGCGTAACTGCCGTCAATTTATTTGGAGAACCTTGGATTGCTGTACGTTGCATATAGTGTAATACACCACGTTTTCCTCCCATTTCTTCTCCTCCTCCTGCACGACCTGGACCTCCGTGAACTAATAATGGAAGTGGTGATCCGTGACCTGTAGATTCTTTGATACATTCAGCATCTAAAATAACAATACGCCCGTGTAAAGAACCTGCATTTAATACGAATTCAGTCGCGATATCATTATCAGCAGTAACAATAGAACAAACTAAAGATCCTTTCCCCATACGCACTAATTCAATTGCTTCGGCTGTTCCATTGTAAGGAATAATCGTAGAAACGGGTCCAAAAGCTTCGATATTGTGAACATCAGTTTTATTAAATGGATCGTTGTTTAAAAATAAAATTGGAGAAATGAAAGAACCTTTGTTTTTATCAGCACCTTTCACATCGAAGTTATCTAAATCACCAAAAATAATTTCTTGCGATTTAGCTAATTCTTCTACTTTCTCACGAACTTCTTTCACTTGCGCTGCACCTGCCAAAGCTCCCATTCGAACACCTTCCACATTTGGATCTCCAATAGTAGTCGTTGCTAAACGTTGTCCTAAAGCAATTTGCACATCTTCAACCAAATGAGCTGGAACTAACGCACGACGAACTGCAGTACATTTTTGTCCTGCTTTAGTTGTCATCTCACGAGTTACCTCTTTAATGAAAATATCAAATTCTGCTGAACCAACTTGTACATCTTCTCCTAAAACACAAGCGTTCAAAGAGTCAGCTTCTAAGTTGAAAGGAACACCTTCTGAAGTAATTCTCGGATGTGCTTTTAACATTTGTCCTGTCCAAGCTGAACCTGTAAATGTTACCACATCTTCTGACTCTACATTATCTAAGATTCCGTTTGCAGAACCTGTGATTAATTGTAAAGCTCCGTCAGGTAAAATTCCAGATTCGATGATTGCGCGAACAACAGTTTCCGTTAAGAAAGATGTAATTGTAGCAGGTTTAACGATAGCTGGAACTCCAGCCAATAAGTTAACTGCAACTTTTTCTAACATTCCCCAAACAGGAAAGTTGAATGCATTGATATGTATTGCAACACCTCGTTTTGGTGTTAAAATATGTGTACCTAAAAATGTTCCATTTTTTGATAATTTATGTGTTTCTCCTTCCACATAAAATGGTTGATCTCCGAATTGACGACGTAAAGATGCATTGGCAAATAAGTTTCCAATTCCACCCTCAATATCAACCCAAGAATCTGCACGTGTTGCTCCTGTTGCCCAAGATACTGTGTAAAATTCTTCTTTACGATCCATTAAGTATAAGGCTAATTTTTTCAACATTAAACCTCTTTCTTGGAACGTCATTTTACGTAAAACTGGTCCACCAACTGTACGTGCATAATCCATCATCGCACCAAAATCTAATCCAGCTGATGATGCAGTTCCTATTTCTTCGCCATTGATGGCGTTATATAACATTTGCCCTTCAGACGAACCTTTTGTCCATTGTCCTAAAGCATAATTTTCTAATTGTTTAGCCATTTTTATGTTGTTTGTGTATTTTTTTAAAGTTATAAGTCGTAAGTATTAAGTTATAAGTTTTTGTCATTCTGAGTTTATCGAAGAGATTTTCTGAAAAGATACTTCGACAGGCTCAGTATGACATTTTACATCATACTTTTTACATTTTACTTACTCTCATTCCAAGTTTTATAATTACTTGCCATCGACTCGTAATAATAATCCGGAACTTCGGTTAATGGTTCACAAGGTTTTAAACTTTCGTGGCAATCACTTGGTAATTGCATGTATTGTTGTGTACCTTGATCCTTCCATTCGATCATTTGATCTGAAACTTGTTTTACGATTTTGGCAGGATTTCCAACAACTACACTTCTTGTCGGAATAAGCGTATCAGCTTTTATAAATGTTAAAGCACCAACAATACATTCATCCTCTACAATAACATTATCCATTACAACGGCATTCATCCCAATCATACAATTGCGACCAATTGTTGCTCCGTGAATAATTGCTCCATGACCAATATGCGCTTTTTCTTTCAAATGAACTGTTGTTCCTGGAAACATATGAATCGTACAATTTTCTTGCACATTGCAATTATCTTCTATAATAATTTGTCCCCAATCACCACGTAACGCACAACCTGGACCAATGTAAACATCTTTTCCGATAATCACATTTCCTGTCACCACCGCCTGTGGATGAATAAATGCTGTTGGATGAACAACGGGTTTATATCCTTTGAATTCGTAAATCATAATTTATAGATTTGAGATAGTAGTATTGAGTAATGAGGTTTTATTTAATTGTCATTCTGAGTTTATCTCAGAATGACAATTAAGTTAATGTGATGTTGAAACAAGTTCAGCATGACTAAAATCTAAGATCTAACTTCTCAATACTAAAATCTATTTTTATGCTCTTTCAATAATTACCGCGTAACCTTGTCCTAAACCGATACACATTGTAACTAATGCATAACGTTTTCCTGTAGCTTGTAATTCGTAAGCCGCAGAATTTAAGATACGTGCTCCTGACATTCCAAGTGGATGTCCTAAAGCAATTGCTCCACCATTTGGATTGATACGAGAATCGTTATCTACTAAACCTAATGCACGCGTACATGCCAAAGATTGAGCTGCAAATGCTTCATTTAATTCAATTACATCAATATCATTCATTGTTAAACCAGCTTTTTCTAATGCAATTTTCGTTGCATTAACTGGACCGATTCCCATGATACGAGGCTCAACACCTGCAACACCAGAAGAAACAATACGCGCCATTGGCGTTAAACCAAAATCTTTGATTGCTTGTTCAGAAGCTAAAATATTCGCCGCTGCACCATCATTAAGACCAGAAGCATTACCAGCAGTTACTGTACCATCTGCTTTGAAAGCTGGACGTAACTTCGATAAAATCTCCATTGTTGTATTATTCTTTGGGAATTCATCTGTATCAAAAATGATTGCATCTCCTTTACGTTGTGGAATAACTACAGGAACAATCTCTTTCGCTAAACGACCATTTGTTTGTGCAACAGCCGTTTTTTGTTGCGACCAAACCGCAAATAAATCTTGATCTTCACGCGAAATATTATCACGTTCCGCTAAGTTTTCTGCTGTATTTCCCATTCCATCAACACCCCACATTTCTTTCATTTTAGGGTTGATAAAACGCCAACCAAAAGTTGAATCATAAATTTGCGCATCACCACCAAATGGAGAAGCCGATTTAGAAACCACTAAAGGTGCACGTGTCATCGATTCTGCTCCACCAGAAATCATTAATTGTGCATCACCTACTTGAATTGCTCTTGATGCCGCAATTGCTGCTGATAATCCAGACGCACATAAACGATTAACCGTTTCTCCCGGAACTGTATAAGGTAAACCAGATAATAAAGCCGACATACGAGCTATATTACGGTTATCCTCTCCTGCTTGGTTTGCATTTCCTAAAATTACATCGTAAAATGCAGCAGGATCAATTGATGGATTTCTTTTTAATAATTCGGCGATTACCATTGCGCCCATATCGTCTGGACGAACAGCAGATAATCCACCTTTTAATTTACCAATTGGAGTTCTAACTCCATCTATAATATATGTTTGGTTCATTTTTTTACGTTTTACGTTTTACGTGATACGTTCAAAAAACTTAGAACTTATAACGTAGAACTTATAACATTTTACTCTTCAATTAAAGGTTTACCTGTTCTAAAACAAGTTCCTTTAAATAAAGCAATTAACTCATTATTTTGATTTGTAACTTTGATATCATAAATACCAGTTCTTTTAGAAGAATGCACCTCTTTCGCTTCGATTGTAAATACATCTCCAACTTTCCCTGCTTTTGTAAATGAAATATGAACATCCAAAGCAACAGAAATATTATTGTATGAATTACAAGCAAATGCAAAAGCAGAATCTGCCATCGCAAACGTTACACCTCCATGTACAGAGCCAACTCCGTTCATCATTTCTGGACGAATTATAGCTTGAACTTTAGCATAACCTGCATCTAATCCTATTACTTCTAAACCTAACCATTCACTAAATTTATCGTGGTCAAGCATTGCATTTAATAACTTTTGTGGTTCCATGTTTTGATATTTTTTAGTAGAATGTTTTATTTTCTTTGACGTAATTTCTGATAATTGGACTTAAACGGTAACGATCTTCGTGATAATAATTGTACAATTCATCTAAATCGTTTTGTACATTTTCTAAACCATATTCATCCGCCCATTTCAATAATCCTTTTGGATAATTTACACCTTTTGTCATCGCTGTATCTAAATCCTCACGATTTGCAATGTTTAAAAATAAAGCATCAGCTGCTTCGTTGATTAACATCACTAAAACACGTTTGTAAATTTTTACTAATAAAGCTTGATCTTGAAATGGTGCTTTTTTCTCCACTCCTTCTGCATAATTGTAGAATCCGCGACCAGATTTACGTCCGTAATATCCTGCTTCGAATAAACGTTTTTGAGAAAAAGATGGTTTGAAACGAGGATCATAAAAGAATGATTCGAAAACAGATTCAGTTACACGATAATTCACATCATGTCCAATAAAATCCATTAATTCGAAAGGTCCCATACGGAAACCTCCAACAGAAGTCATCGCAAAATCAATAGTTTCTGCATCGGCTACACCTTCTTCTAATAAACGAATAGATTCGCTGTAGAATGGACGAGCCACACGATTTACTATAAATCCAGGAGTATCTTTTGTGATGACTGGTAATTTACCAACAGATTGAATCAATGCTTTTACTTCGTCTGCTAATCCTTCGCGTGTTTGTACGGCTGGAATAATTTCTACCAAAGCCATTAATGGAGCTGGATTGAAAAAATGAATTCCGATTACACGTTCTGGTTTTGAACACGCAGATGCGATTGATGCAATTGATAATGAAGAAGTATTTGAAGCTAAAATACATTCGTCAGAAACGATTTCTTCTACTTGTTTGAAAACTGATTTTTTAATATCTAAGTTTTCAATAATTGCTTCAATCATCAAGTCGATGGATGCAAAAGCTGATAAGCTATCTGCATATTCGATATTATTTTGAATTTCTTGTGCTTTTTCAACAGTATATTTTTCTTTCGCCACTAACTTCTCGAAAGTCTTCGCTAAGTTTTGTTTTGAACGATCTAATGCTTCTTTATTTGTGTCATATAAAACAACTGGATGACCAGATTGAGCAAAAACTTGCGCAATTCCAGAACCCATTGCTCCTCCACCAATAATTCCTATTTTTTTCATTTCTTACTCGCCTTTAAAAACAGGATTTCTTTTCTCGATAAACGCGTCTACACCTTCTTGATAATCCGATGTATTCCCTGATTTAGCTTGAAATAATCCTTCTTGTATTAATTGTTCTTCGATTGAATTATTAAATGTTTGATTCAATAATTTCTTTGTATAAGCCAAACCTTTTGTTGGAAGATTGGCTAATTTATGAGCAATCTTAGCAACTTCTGCATCGAAAATATCATCAGCAAAAAACTCATAAATCATTCCGATTTCTTTTGCTTGAGCCGCCGAAACTTTATCAGCAAGCATCATTAAAGCAGTCGCTTTTTGAAGTCCAATTAAACGAGGTAAGAAATAAGTTCCTCCACAATCTGGAATTAAACCAATTTTAGAAAAAGCTTGAATAAAATTTGTCGATTCTTTCGCGACAACAATGTCACAAGCCAAAGCTAAATTTGCTCCCGCACCGGCAGCAACACCGTTTACAGCAGCAACAACTGGTTTGTCCATGTTTCTAATTTTAAGAACCAATGGATTGTAATTTTCTTGAACGATTTTATTGAAGTCGATTTCTTTTTCTTCTAAAACTTCGCCTAAATCTTGACCAGCGCAGAATGCTTTCCCCGTTCCAGTTAAAACCACTGCACGAACAGAAACATCTTGGGCTGCAACATCCAAGTGATGTTGAAGAGATTTAATCATTTCCTGATTAAAACTGTTAAAAACAGAAGGACGATTCAACGTAATCGTAGCAATTCCTCCCTCTTGTGTGTATAGGATTGATGTTGAATTTTCCATAATTTTTTAGTGATGACATTTGAAATAATCAAATGGTTCGTGGCAACTATTGCATTGATACATAGCTTTGCAGGCTGTAGAACCAAATTGACTGATAAGTCTGGTATCTGTAGAGCCACATTGTGGACATTCTACATTTTGTTCGTCAGAAAAAAGCACATCAGACGAAGGATTTTTGGTTGGCGGTGCAATTCCATAAGCCTTCATTTTTTGCTTTCCTTCTTCTGTCATCCAATCAGTTGACCACGAAGGACTCAACTGATTAATGACATTGATATTTTTAAATCCTTTTTCGATTAATTTTAAACGAACAGAAATTGAAATTGCACTCATAGCAGGACATCCCGAATACGTTGGCGTAATTGTAACGTTAACACTTTCTTGGTCAATTAATTCAATTTTACGCACAACACCAAGGTCAATTACACTAATCACAGGAATTTCTGGATCAGCGACTTCCTCCATGTATTGCCAAATTTCTTTTTCGGTTACCATTGCGAATCTGGATAAGTTCTTTGTAAATATTGTAAATCTGTTAAGATAAATCCTAAATGCTCTGTATGAACACCTTCTTTACCTCCTTTTTGTACAAAAGCATTTTCTACATCTGCATCGATTGTCGCTTCGTCTAAAATTGCTTTTACATTTGCTAACCAAGTTGCTTGAAATTCTTCTGGACTTGAAATTAATCCTTCTTCAACTAAAGCTTTTTGGTAAGGCGCTAATAAAAACGCTTCTTTTACATAAGGTAAAATATTGTTTACAGCTTCCTGAATCTTATCGTGAGATTCTTGTGTTCCGTCTCCTAAACGAATCATCCATTCTGATGACCATTTTAAGTGATATTTTACTTCTTTTAATGATTTTTCAGCGATGGCTTGTAATTTAAGATCTTTAACTTTCAAGAATTGTTCTAACAATAATGCATGGTAAGAATCATAAAAGAATTGACGTGCAACCGTATCTCCGAAATGTCCGTTTGGTAATTCAACTAACAATAAGTTTTTGTATTCACGCTCTTCGCGTAACATTGCTAACGTATCTTCAGTTGCTCCATTCCCAATCATTTCAGCCGCATAGTCATAATAATTAGATGTTTGACCTAATAAATCCAACGCCATATTAGACATTGCAATGTCTTGTTCTAAAATTGGACCATGACCACACCATTCGCATAAACGTTGTGCCAAAATTAGATTTGTATCCGCTAAATGCAAGATAAAATCAATGTAATTTTGATTGTTTTGATAAACTGTACTTGTCATAAATTACATGTTTTTAATTTCTTCTGGTACATCATAAAAAGTTGGATGACGGTAAACTTTGTCTTCTGCAGGATCAAAAAATTGTTCCGCTTCATCAGGATTAGAAGCATGAATATTAGCAGATTCTACCACCCAAATACTTACACCTTCTAAACGACGTGTATATACATCACGTGCATTTTCTAGTGCCATTGTAGCATCAGCAGCATGTAAGCTCCCAACGTGTTTGTGGTCTAACCCTTGTTTACTTCTAATGAATACTTCCCATAAAGGCCAATCTCTATTTTCCATCTTTTTATGCGTTTTTGCGTTGTTCTTTTTCTAATTCTCTTTGTTTTCTTTTTTCGTGGTAAGCTGTTGCAGCATCACGAACCCAAGCTCCTTCGTTGTGTGCGTTACGGCGAGCATCCAAACGTTGTTTATTACATTTACCGTTTCCTTTCACAACATTCCAGAATTCTTCCCAGTCAATTTCTCCAAATTCGTAGTGACCTGTTTCTTCGTTGAATTTTAGATCTGGATCTGGAATAGTTAATCCTAAATATTCAGCTTGAGGAATAGAAATATCCACGAAACGTTGACGTAATTCGTCATTCGAGAAACGTTTAATTCTCCATTTCATTGATAATTCTGAGTTTGATGATTCTTCATCTTTTGGTCCAAACATCATTAATGTAGGCCACCACCAACGATTCATTGCATCTTGCAACATCGCTTTTTGTTCTGGTGTTCCTTTTGATAATACCACTAATGCTTCGTAACCTTGTCTTTGGTGGAAAGATTCTTCTTTACAAACACGTACCATTGCGCGAGCATAAGGTCCGTAAGAAGTTCTACATAGTGGAACTTGATTCAAAATCGCAGCTCCATCTACCAACCAACCAATCATTCCGATATCTGCCCAAGTAAGGGTTGGATAATTGAAGATTGATGAATATTTTGCTTTACCTGAATGTAAATCATTCAAAGTTTGAATACGAGAAACACCTAACGTTTCTGCAGCACAGTATAAGTATAATCCGTGACCAGCTTCGTCTTGAACTTTCGCTAACAAAATTTTTTTTCTATTTAACGAAGGCGCTCTTGTAATCCAGTTTGCTTCTGGTAACATCCCAACAATTTCTGAGTGAGCATGTTGAGAGATTTGTCTAATTAATGTTTTGCGGTATGCGTCTGGCATCCAGTCTTTTGGTTCGATACGAACTTCATTTTCAATCTTATTATCGAAGATTTCTTGAAAATCAATTTCTTTTGCACTCATTTCTAAACGTTTTTAAAGTTGATTATTTGGCATCAAAATCTACCACGACTTCTGCAGAACGAGGATGCGCTTGACACGCTAATACAAATCCTCTTTCTAATTCATCTGGCTCAAGTGAGTAGTTGATGTCCATTTCTACCTCACCCTTCTCTACTTTACACTTACAAGTTGCGCAAACACCACCTTTACAAGCATAAGGTAAATCAGCTCCGTTTTGTAAAGCCGCATCTAAGATTGTGTCGCCATTGTAACCCAAATCAATCTGTAAAGCTGTTGCATCTAATTTGATGGTAACTTTACTCATTGTGTCATCTGATTGTTTTACAGCTTTTTGACGCTCTACCTTTTTCGCTTCTGCAGATGCACTATAGAATAATTCGAAATGCAAATGCTTTGCATCAACTCCTGCTTCTACAAAAGCGTCACGACCGCTTAAAATCATTTCTTCTGGTCCACAAAGGAAAACTTCGCTTACTTCTTTTGGATCGATGATATTTTGCAAGAAATATTCAATTTTTGCTTTATCAATACGACCACTCAAAATCTCAGCATCAGCCGTTTCACGACTCAAGATATTGTAAACGCTAATGCGTTCCATATATCTATTTTTTAATGCTTCGATTTCTTCTTTAAAAATAATCGAACCTTTGTTTCTGTTTCCATATAACAGCACAAATTGACTGTTAGGTTCTGTTTGTAGAACTGTTTTGATGATAGAAAGTACAGGTGTAATTCCTGATCCCGCCACAATTCCTACATATAATTTTTTGTTGTCTTCGTGTACTTCTGTAAAGAAATTTCCTTGTGGAGTCATTACATCAAGAACATCGCCAACTTTGATTGTATCGTTAACAAATGTCGAGAAAATTCCATCCTCAATTTTCTTTACAGCAACTCTTAATTCATTATCCAAAGGACTTGAACAAATTGAGTAAGAACGTCTAATTTCTTCGTTATTGTGAAGATTCTTAAACGTTAAATATTGACCATGTTTGAATTTGAATTCTTGGTTTAATTCTTCAGGCACTTCAAATGTAACGGATACACAATCTGGTGTTTCCTTTTTTACATTTTTAACGCGTAATTGGTGAAAATTTATAGCCATATTATTTTTGAAATCCGTTAATTAATAGTGTCATTAAGTCATTTTCTAATTGCTCTGGTGAGATATCTCGTCCAGGTTTGTACCACAATTCTATCCAACGTAATGATGATAATAAAGTAAATAAAGCAACCGAAACATTCAAGTCTTTAAATTCGCCTGCTGCAATTCCTGCTTTGATAAGATTAGCGATTCTTTTTTCGTATCCTTTTCGAATTGTTTTGTACAATTCTTTTTTCGTATCCGAAAGATTTTTCCAATCATTATTTGCAACAGAAACTTCGTTTGGCTCATCAATAATCATTCTGACGTGTAATTGAATTAAATCTCTCAATTTCTGAACATTTGATTCGTCAGTATCTTCGATCGAACTAATGTGAGAAACATATTGATTGGCAACTTTAAAACAAATCTCTTCTAAAATTTCGTCCTTCGAACGAATGTGATTGTATAAACTTGCCGCTTCCATTCCAACTTTTTCAGCTAGTTCGCGCATTGATGTAGCCGAATATCCTTTTTGTTTGAAGATTAATGCAGCTTCTTGAATAATCAGTTCTTTTTTACTTTGTTTAGGCATATATTTATAAATGTCTGTTATCGATGATTCGGTTTAATTTTCCTCCTTCACTTTTCGGAAGTCCATCAACTTGATACAATTTAACATTCATTCCTAATCCAATATTGTCTCTAATCTTTTTGTGAATGTTAGAGATTAATTTGCAACATGCATGATTAGATTCGTCGTTCAAATTATCACAAGTGAAACCTTGGCTTGCAAAATAGTCAGGATTAATTTCAAATCCAACTTCTACAGCATCCATATTTTTAGGTTTTGTTAAAACTACTTGATAATTTGGTGATAATTCTGGGAATTCTGGAATAAAATCAGCGATTTGCGTGTGAAAGAAATTTACACCTCTAATAATCATCATATCATCTGCACGACCAATAATCGGCCCCATTTTGATATGTGTTCTTTTCTTAGAATGTTCGTATGTAAGGGTTGTAATATCTCCAGTCCAATAACGCACCAATGGTAAAGCTTCTTTTGTTAACGTTGTAATCACTAAAACACCAGGTTGTCCGTAAGGCACAGGCTCACCTGTTTTCTCGTCTACAATTTCTGGAAAGAAATGATCTTCCCAAATGTAAGATCCTGTTCCTTGCTCTTCGTAATCTTCGTTAGATACACCAGGTCCGATAATTTCGCTCAATCCATAAATATTAGACGCTTTGATATTTAAACTTCCTTCTACTTCTTGACGTAACGCTTCTGACCAAGGTTCTGATCCTAAAATCGCAAACTTAAGGTTTAAGCTTTCTAACGATTCTCCTCTTTTTTTGATTTCCTCTGCCACTGTTAATGCATACGAAGGCGTTGCACAAATCGCATCAGCTTGAAAATCTTTCAACAACATGATTTGTTTTTCAGTATTTCCACCAGAAATAGGAACAACTGTCATTCCTAATTTTTCTGCTCCATAATGTAATCCCAAACCTCCTGTAAACAAACCGTAACCATAGGCATTTTGTAATGTCATTCCTGGTTCGCATCCAGAAGCCGCTAAAGAACGCGCTACTACTTCTGAAAATAATTCGATGTCGTTTTTGGTATAACCTACAACAGTTGGTTTTCCTGTTGTGCCGCTTGAACAATGTAAACGGATTACGTTGCTCTTTGGTTCTGCAAATAATCCGAACGGATAGTTCTCTCTTAAATGTGTTTTTTTGGTGAAAGGTAATTTGTGTAGATCTTCAACACCTTTGATGTCTTCTAGCTTTATTCCAGCTGCATCAAACGCTTCTTTGTAAAAAGGTACATTGTTGTACACTTTGTTCAACATTTTTTGAAGTCTTTCGTTTTGAAGAACGCGCAATTTTTCAATTGGCATTTGTTCTATCTCGGGATTAAATATCATAATTTTTGCAGATTTTGATTTTTGATAATAACAAATTTAATCAAAAAAAATAAAAAAACTAACAAACGTTAGTTTTTTTAGTGTAAAAAATACAATTATTATTAATTATTGCCTTTTTAATAGGATAAAACACTATTAATCAATGTTTTTAATTTTTCAGCATTTGGTAACATTTCTGCTTCTAAAGTCGAATTTAATGGAATTGCTGGCATATCTTGCGCTCCTAACACGCGAATTGGTGCATCTAAGTACTCAAAACACTCTTCATTAATTAAGCCTGCAATACTCTGTGCAAAGGAGTTCTGCTTCGCTTCTTCTGTCAAAACAATACAACGATTGTGTTTTTTTACACTATTAAAAATCGACTCCTCGTCTAACGGAACTAACGTTCTTAAATCGATAATTTCGACTTGATTAGGAAAATCCTTAGCCGCTTGCTTCGCCCAATACACACCCATTCCATAAGTAATAATCGTTACAGAATTATGATTTTGAGAAGATTCAACCATTAAAACTTCACGTGCTTTACCAAAAGGCAATACATAATCTTCGTCTGGCTCAACTGTCGCCGCATCTTCTGTTCCTTTTATTTTACTCCAGTACAAACCTTTGTGTTCTAACATCACCACAGGATTTGGATCATAATAAGCTGCTTTCATCAAACCTTTTAAATCTGCTCCAGTAGATGGATAAGCAATTTTGATTCCTTTTATATTTATCAAAACACTCTCAACCGAACTTGAATGATAAGGTCCTCCGCTTCCGTACGCACCAATTGGCACACGTAAAATCATCGAAACTGGCCATTTACCATTTGATAAATAATTAGAACGTGCCACTTCTGTAAACAATTGATTAAGACCTGGCCAAATATAATCGGCAAACTGAACTTCAACAATTGGTTTTAAACCTACTGCGGACATTCCAACTGTAGATCCGATTATAAATGCTTCTTGAATTGGTGTATTAAATACACGATTTTTACCATATTGTTTTGCTAAAGTTGCCGCTTCACGAAAAACTCCACCCAAACGCAACCCTACATCCTGTCCATATAATAAAGCTTCTGGATGTTCTGCCATTAATTCGCGAATCGCAAACAATGCAGAATCCACCATTACTCTTTTGTCTTTTCCTTCTGGCGAACGATTTCCTTTTTCTTCGGTAATCGGTGTAGGCGCAAAAACATGCGTATATAAGTCTTCAGGACGAGGATCTTCTGCTTTCAATGCTTCTTGATATTCAGCCTGAACTTGTTCTTTTATCTTATTCTCAATTTCGATTAAATCATTTTCATCGAAACCTTCATTTAATAATGTATCCTTTAATTTATTGTAAGGATCACGAGATTGTGCTTCCTCCAAATCATCTCTGTACCATTCTTTGCGAACGCCAGATGTATGATGATTCAATAAAGGGACTTTTGCATGCACCAAAATCGGACGACGTTCTGTACGAATAATTTCAATTGCACGTTGAATAGTTTCATAAGAAGCTAAGAAATCCGTTCCATCAACCACAAAAACTTCCAAACCTTTGAAACCTTTTGCATAATGAGCGATATCCTGCGCACGAATTTCATCTGCTGAAGCCGAAATATCCCATTCATTATCTTGAACCAAATATAAAATTGGCAATTGTTTCAAAGCTGCCATTTGGAAAGCTTCTGCCACTTCGCCTTCTGTACAAGACGCATCTCCTAACGAACAAACTGCAATTGGTTTTATTTCTTCGTCACAAAGACCTTCTAATTCTTTGTATTGCATTCCCATCGCAATTCCCGTTGTTGGAATCGCTTGCATTCCCGTTGCACTACTTTGATGCGGAATTTTCGGCATATTATCACGACGCAAACTTGGATGAGAATAATAGGTTCTTCCTCCAGAAAAAATATCATTTCGTTTTGCTAATAATTGCAACATCAATTCGTAAGGCGTAATTCCTATTGATAACAACATGGCGTCATCACGGTAATATGCGCTTAAGTAATCTTGTGTTAATAATTGTAATCCTGTAGCAATTTGAATTGCTTCGTGTCCACGCGCTGTTGCATGCACATATTTGCTTGTTACAACTTTATTTTCTTCGTATAATTCGGTTAAAGATTTTGCAGTAACCAATAATTCGTATGCTTGTTTAAGTAATATTGTTGTTGATAATGTGGTTTCCATTCTGATTAAATTTGCGTGTTAACATCCCAATTCTCCATGTAATCTGAAATTCGTTTCA
Source organism: Empedobacter sp. UBA7248 (assembly GCF_002472945.1). NCBI lineage: Bacteria > Pseudomonadati > Bacteroidota > Flavobacteriia > Flavobacteriales > Weeksellaceae > Empedobacter > Empedobacter sp. UBA7248. Next base: position 332,058 of record NZ_DKSU01000005.1, read on the forward strand.
AAAAAACGCCTCCCAAAGATCCGTCTATCACACGATGATCAAACGAAAGTGACAAATACATAAATTGTCTTGCCACGATAATATCTCCAAATTCAGTTTCTAAAACCGCAGGTTTTTTCTTAATCACACCAGTGGCTAAAATTGCAACTTCAGGTTGATTGATAATTGGCGTTCCCATTAAATTACCAAAAGTTCCTACATTGCTAATTGTGAACGTTCCTCCACGAACATCATCTGGCGAAAGTTTATTATTTCTCGCTTTATCTACAATTGAATTTACGCCTTTTGCTAAACCTTCTAAATTCAATTCATTGGCTTGATGAATAACAGGAACAATTAAATTATTGCTTGGTAAAGCAGTTGCAATTCCAATATTTATCTCATTGTGTTTGATTATTTTAGTTTCAGTCTCATCAACTGATACATTAACCATTGGAAAATCTTTAATTGCACGAACAACACAATCTACAATTAACGGAGTAAACGTTAATTTTTGTTTATATTTTGCTTCAAAAGCAGCTTTATTTTCTTCGCGCCATTTCACAAAATTCGTAACATCAGGTTCTACATAAGCCGTCACATGAGGCGAAGTTTGTTTACTCTTTTTCATGTGTTTCGAAATCAATTGACGCATTTTATCCATCTCAATGATTTCATCTTTCGCTCCAAAAGAAGAACTCGAAACTACACTATTTTCACTTAAAGTATTACTTGAGTTATTAGTTGTAAATGGTTTATTTTGAATATAATTTAATACATCATTCTTAGAGATTCTTCCATCACGACCAGAACCTTTTATTTGTGAAATATCAGTTGATTGAAGATTTTCTTTTTGAATAATACTTTTTACCAAAGGTGATAAAAATTGATTTGTATCGATTGAATTTATAGTTTGTAAAGTTGTAACAGTCTCAATCTTTTTTTCTTCAACATTTTCAATTTTTTGAGCTGATTGTTGTTGATTTTCTGAAGGCTCAATTAAAGCGAAAACTTCTCCGATTTTTATTTCATCTCCTTCATTAAATCTAAACTCAATAATTTTTCCAGCAGTTGTAGAAGGCACATCAGAATCTACTTTATCCGTCGAAACTTCGGCAATTACCTCATCCTCTTGAATGAAATCGCCAACGTTTTTTGTAAAACGAACTAATTGTACAGACTCAACACTTTCTCCCAATTTTGGAATCGTTAGTTCTATATTCTTCATTTTATTTGTTTGCAGTTTTGAGCGTTGAAGATAATGATTTTTTATAAAAACTAATGAATGTTAGTTGAAATATTCATTGAAATTTTGCTTTTTTAGTGTAGCTATTACATTATCCAAAACTCAATCCTATTAAAACCTCATCACCAAACCAATTCCTGCTTGATTATTTTGATAAACAGGAAAAACCATTGTCGCTACTTTTGATTCTTTATTTTTTGGATAAAACCAATTGTTAATCGTTGGAAATAACCAATACGCCAATTCCGTAGATAAAATTCCTATTCCCGCTCCAGCAACAACATCTCCAACCCAATGGCGATTATTGATAACACGATAAATACCTGTAAAAGCAGCCAAAGGATACCCAGCTAAACTCAACCAAAAATTAGAATCTTGATATTCTCGAAACATAAATTGAGCCGTAGAAAACGCATTTGCCGTATGTCCAGAGGGAAAAGAAAGATTGTTTGTACCATCGGGTCTTTCTTCTTGTACAGTGTGCTTTAATCCCATCACCAAACCTGTATTAATGATTTGAGAAGTTGCAAAAATTATTGTCCGATCTCGTAAATTATGTTTCCCTTGAACGCCAGCTAAGTTCAATCCATAGACCGCTGCAGCAGGTAAATATTGTGTATAATTATCAAATTTATTTCCTTTTGTTTTATCTTCTAAAATTTCATTTTGAGTAGATTTATTCAAATTATCCAACGCAGGAATTGCCAAACTCAAACTTCCATACGTAATTAAAGTTGCAGGAATAATCAACTTTTTGGCGTTAAAATGATAAACTTTATCTTCTGGATTAAATGTTGGCTTCGAAATAGAATCAAGTTGAATAGAATCCGTTTTAGTTTGCTGAATCGTATCTTGTGCATTTCCTTTTATCGAAAATATTGAAAGTAATACACAATTCATTAATATCGTTTTTGTTTTAATTTGGTTCATTTTCACATTCATTTTATTGAACAAATGTATTTGAAACCTCCTTACACAAAACTTAAGATTTGATTAAGAAAAAAGCCATTAGAAATAATCCAATGGCTTTTAAAAATATCTATTTATAAATTTCCTCGACGTTCTTGTTCTCTTTCTAAGGCTTCAAACAATGCTTTGAAATTTCCTGCTCCAAACGATTGTGCTCCATGACGCTCGATAATTTCGTAGAATAATGTTGGACGATCTTCAACTGGTTTTGTAAAAATTTGTAACAAATAACCTTCTTCATCACAATCAACCAAAATTCCTAAATCTTGTAACTTCTTGATATCCTCATCAATTTCACCAACACGTTCTGGAATCATATCGTAATAAGCCTCTGGTGGCGCAGATAAAAACTCAACTCCGCGAGATTTAAGCTCTGTAACAGTTTTTACAATATCCTTAGTTGCAACTGCAATATGTTGCACACCTTCTCCTTCGTAAAAATCTAAATATTCTTCAACTTGAGATTTCTTTTGACCTTCTGCAGGCTCATTAATAGGAAATTTTGAATAACCATTTCCGTTACTCATCACTTTCGACATTAATGCCGAATATTCTGTATTGATTTGTTTGTCATCAAACGATAAAATATTTACAAATCCCATAACATCTTGATACCAAGCAACTGCCTCGTTCATTCGATTCCAACCTACATTACCAACACAATGATCTACATACAATAAACCACAATCTGTTGGTTGATATGTTGATTCAGATTTCACATAACCGGGCATAAAAGGACCTTCATAATTTTTACGCTCAATAAACATATGAATCGTTTCACCATATGTATAAATTCCAGACATTTTTACTTCACCAAACTCATCTGTAATCGTAGTTGGCTCCATATACGGTTTTCCTCCACGTTTCGTTGTTTGCTCAAAAGCATCGTACGCATCATCCACCCAAAGTGCCAAAATTTTAACTCCATCACCATGTTTCATTGCATGTTGACAAATTGGAGAATCTGATTTCAAACCAGAAGTTAATACCAAACGAATCTTCCCTTGTTGTAAAACATAAGAAGCTCTATCTCTCACTCCTGTTTCTGGCCCTGCATACGCAACCTCCTGAAATCCGAAAGCTGTTTTGTAATAATGTGCAGATTGTTTTGCATTACCAACATAAAACTCGATATAATCCGTTCCATTAATTGGAAGAAAATCTTGTGCTAATGCTATTTTTTCTGCAAATGTTTGTGTACTCATTTTTATTGTGTTTTTATTTTTATGTATTATGTAAAAAGTAAAATGTATTAAGTTTTACTGTATATGATTTATTCAGCTTCTATTTATTTAAAATATTTGATTTTGAATCAAGTTCATAATGACTTTTATTAAATCCTGTCTTAGATTCTTCGACAAGCTCAGAATAACAACGAACTTAGAACTTAGAACTTAGAACTTAGAACTTAGAACTTAGAACTTAGAACTTAGAACTTAGAACTTAGAACTTAGAACAAAATTAAAATCTCTTAATAAAGCCAAGATTTATAATAATCTGGATCTTCTATTTCTAACGCTTGTTCAGTTAACATCAATGGACGAAAAGGATCAATCATCACTGCTAATTCGTGTGTTTCTTTCGCTCCAATTGATTTTTCAACTGTTCCAGGATGTGGTCCATGTGGAATCCCAGCTGGATGTAATGTAATTTGCCCTTTCTCAACCGATTTTCTCGACATAAAATCTCCATCCACATAATATAAAATCTCATCAGAATCTACATTACTATGATTATAAGGAGCTGGAATCGCATTTGGATGATAATCGAAAAGACGCGGAACAAAACTACAAATCACAAATCCTGCACCTTCAAAAGTTTGATGAACAGGTGGCGGCTGATGAATTCGCCCTGTAATTGGCTCGAAATTATGAATTGAAAAAGCCCATGGATAATGATAACCATCCCAACCTACAAAATCGAAAGGATGAGTTCCATAAACATACGGATAAATCAAATCTTCTTTTTTGATCATAATCTTGAAATCTCCATGTTCATCATTGGTTTCAAGATTTTGAGGACGTTTAATATCGCGCTCACAAAAAGGTGAATGTTCCATTAATTGTCCAAAATGATTGCGATAGCGACGAGGCGTTTCAACTGGACTAAATGATTCTGTAATAAACAATCGGTTATTTGAATCATTAAAATGAAGCTGATAAATGATTCCGCGTGGAATCACTAAATAGTCTCCATATTCAAATTCAATTTGACCATATCCAGTTTTCAAAACTCCAGAACCTTCATGGATAAAAATTACTTCATCCGCCATCGAATTTTTGTAGAAATAATCAGTCATCGACTCTTGCGGTGCAGCTAACGAAATATGTAAATCATTGTTTACCAAAACTGGTACACGAGATTCTAAATAATCTTTGGTTGGCTTTACTTTGAAACCTTTTAAAGATGTATGTTTTAAATGTTTTGCGCGAGCAATTTTAGGTTCTACCGAATAAGGTTCACTAATCGCTTTTACCAAAGTTGGCGGATAACAGTGGTAAACATTGGAATACGTACTCGAAAATCCATGCGTAGAAACTAATTCTTCTGCATATAATTCTCCATTTGGTTTTCGGAATACCGTATGTCGCTTTTGTGGGAATTCTCCCAAATGATGATAAAGTGGCATATCGTATTTTGTTTGTTATTTTGATGAAAAGGTAGATAGATGACGAGATTCGTCAACAAATAATCTGCAATATTCTAGTGTGAATATTGAGCAAATACAATTTTGGAAAGTAAAGCAGAAGTTTGCTTATTCATTCCAACAAATAAAGGTTTAATATTTTCCTTAATTTTTTGCATTTCTTTTCTGTGGTTATCTCAAAGATAGAAACATTTTTTGATTGTACAAAATACACTTTAAATATATTATCAACTTTAAGGCACAATACAAATTAAACAAACTCCCTATTTTCAGGGATTGTATAACGTTATTTAGCAGATTAAATTTGTGAGTATAAAAACACAAACATTATGAAAAAGAATTTATTTGCAATTTTAGCAATCTCTGCCTTAATTTTTACTTCTTGTAAAAATGATAAAAAAGCTACTGAAACGAATAACGAAAATGTGGAAGCAAAAAGTAACAATGAAACTGAAAGCAATTCTGGAGAAGCTACATCCACTTCTAATTTATTAGCTGATGTCACTTTACTGAATAAAGCTGAAAAAGAATTGAAAGAATTACCAAAATTCAAAGGAAAAGAAATCAAAGTATTTCAACAAGTCTACTTTTATGGTGATGGAAGAATTAAATTAGCGATTCAAGATCCTACGAAACCGGAAAATATAGATGATTATTTATTTCAAAACGGAAAATGGCAAGAGCCACAACCAGTTCAAATTTCTGGTGGAGGAAGCATGGATGATAATGTTTTTCCTTTAAGTGATATTAAATTTGAAACGGTTGCAAACATCAACAAACAAGTTGAAGTAAAATCAAAAGATATTGAAGGAGCGCAACCTTTGGGAGCACTTTATTATGCAATGAATCCCGCTACAGGCGAACTAAGATGGATGGCAAGCGTACAAGGTACAAGAGGAAATTATACAGGAATGTTTAATTCTGATGGCTCTTTAAAATCATTTGATCAAAATTAATACAAATTCATATCTACCAAAAAAACCTTGAATAATTCAAGGTTTTTTTTATGTTTATACGATTAGTAAAACTGTTTCTTTTAATTTTTCGGCTTGTTTTGAATAGATAAAAATCTCAAAATCAGTTTGTATTTTTTCTTCAAAACTTTGTTTCATTTGTAGATACGAAACTGCTTTTGGACTTTCTTTCAAGTATTGAACAAAATCAACCAACCATTCTCCAATCTCTTTGTCCACAACAATTTCAAGATAATCTTGTTTGGTATGAAACTGTAAAACAGCATTCTCAAAAGTCTTCCCTTTTTTGGTTTTCGTAACAAATTCTATTTGAGGCTTTCCTCCTAACCAAACTACTTTTTGCGTTGGTTTATGCGTTATGAAAGTTTCATTATTCAAAACTGTTTCGATATAATTTGGTTGAATTGACGTTTTCGGAACTTTAAAATCAAACCATTCATTCAGCGACAACTCAAAACCAACACCGTGCATATAGTTAAACAATGATTTCTTTAATCCATACGAAAATTGATCGTGAATTAAGCCTGATTTTTCTTCGCAAATCATATCATTATTCGCAAAAGTTCCTAATTCAGTACTATGATTAATCACTTGATATTTCTCTGGATTCAATCCAACTGGACTATGCGCTGTCATCGCAAATTGATGCCAAAATCCTGATTGAAGAATTCCCAATTCGAACATTTGACGAACCATTTCCAAACTATCAATCGTTTCTTGCTTTGTTTGCGTCGGAAAACCATACATCAAATACGCATGTACCATAATTCCAGCTTCCGTAAAATTACGGTTGACAACCGCAACTTGTTCTACCGTTACGCCTTTATCAATCAGTTTTAACAATCGATCCGAAGCCACTTCCAAACCTCCAGAAACCGCAATACAACCCGAAGCTTTTAGTAATCGACACAAATCGTATGTAAAACTTTTCTCGAATCTTATATTTGTCCACCACGTTACGGTCAATTTTCTTCGAAGAATTTCTAACGCAACTTCTCGCATTAATGCTGGTGGAGCAGCTTCATCAACAAAATGGAAACCTGTATTTTGAGTTGTTTTAATCAACTCTTCCATTCTGTCTACAATTTGTTTTGCCGCAATTGGTTCATAAATCTTAATATAATCTAAGGAAATATCACAAAACGTACATTTTCCCCAATAACAACCATGCGCCATCGTCAGCTTGTTCCAACGTCCATCACTCCACAAACGATGCATTGGATTTACTACTTCGATAACCGAAATATATTGATCTAATTTGATGTCCGTATAATCTGGTGTTCCAACTTCGCTAAATTTATAATCTCGAACAGTTTGATTATTGATATAAGAAACTTGTTGATTTTGAAGTGCAAAAGTTCTTTTCAAATCAGAAATCTCAACTTCTTGATTGATGTATTTTAACAATTGCTCAGTTGGCGCTTCACCATCATCTAATGTAATAAAATCGAAAAACTCAAATACTCGTGGATCGCTTAAAGAACGTAATTCTGTATTCGGAAAACCTCCGCCCATGTCCACAACAATTTCAGGATAATTTGCCTTGATATATTGAGCACAACGAAAAGCCGAATATAAATTTCCTGGAAAAGGAACCGAAAAACCAATCATTTTTGGATTCGTTTTCTGAATTAATTTTTCTAATTCCGAAAGTGTTATTTTATCAATATAAGTTGGATCTTTCGCTAATTCTTGATACAATTCATCAAAAGAATTTGCTGATCTTCCCAAACGTTCTGCATAACGAGAAAAACCAAAATTTTCGTCAACCGCTTCAATGATTAAATCCGATAAATCTTCTAAATATAAAGTTGCCAAATGCTTCGCTTTATCTTGAAAAGACATCGAACCAAAGGCCCATTCCAAATCTTCAACCTCAGCAAAACGAGAAGCTTCTGGTAAATATCCATCTTGAATAATTGAATCAGCTAAAGTCGAATTTTTACCTTGTAGAAATCGAATAACAGGATCAATAGTTGCGATATATTCATCGCTTAACATCACCATTCTTTTACTATTATCACCTAATTCAATTTCTTGATTTTGAATAAATTCAAATAAATCAATTAAACCTTTTCTTGAAAATAATTGTAAGATAACATCTAAACCTAAATCAGCTTGAAAAGTTGAATATGAAAGTGTATTTAGAAATCCTTTTAAATAAACTGTTCCAGGATATGGTGTGTTTAATTGCGTAAATGGTGGTGTGATTAATAAAAGATCCGTTTTCAATCGTTGAAATTTGTTGCAAAAATACGGATTGAAAAAAAATAATTTTAGATTTTTATCAATTATTTTTCAGTTTTATCGGTGCTTCTAAATGGCATCATTCCAATTTTGAAACTTCCTTCAATCACAGCTTTTTCGAGATTAAGAATTCCTTTCAACGATTCATAATCTACTTTATCTGCATCGTCAGTTGGTTTGTGATAATCGTCGTGACCACCTGTATGGAAAAATAAAACTGGAATATCTTTCTCATAAAACGAAGTTTGATCCGAGCCGCCTCTACCTTCATAACCTGTATAAAATTTGACAAAATCAGTCGGATTAATTTCGTTAAAAATCGTTTCAAAAGCTGGAGAAGTTCCATAACCTATAATAGAAACACCAGATTCTTTGTTCAAACGACCAATCATATCCATGTTTAACATCCAATGTACTTTCGATAAATCATACGTTGGGTGTTTCACAAAATAACGTGAACCGACCAAACCTAATTCCTCAGCACCAAAAGCAATAAATAAAAAATTAACAGGTTCTGTCACTTTATTTTTACTGTAAAATCTTGCCAATTCTAACAAGCCTGCAACGCCAGAAGCGTTATCATCAGCACCATTGTGAATCATTCCATAGCTATCTTTCGCCAAAGAACTTCCTTGCTTTCCTTCTCCCAAATGATCGTAATGTGCACCAATCACAATCGTTTTATCCGCTTTATTATCTAAAAAAGCAATCACATTTTTTGCAGAACGAATACTGTCAACAACTTTCACTTTTTTCACTTTCGCTTCAAATCCTTGAAAATAACCATCTTCTCCTAAAGGTTGAAGTTTATATTTTTTGAATTCTTTCGCAATATATTTTGCAGCTTTCAAATTTTCTTCACTTCCAGTTCCTCTTCCTTTCATTTTGTCATCTGCCAAAAAATAAACGTGTTTTTTAAGGTTTTTGACTTCAATTTCTTGCGCAAAAGACTTGGCTCCTACAATCAAAGATAAGATGATAACTATTTTTTTCATATTCAATTTCGACTAAGTATACTTCTAACAAAAATAGAAAAATAATCAAGAATATAGATGAATAGGATAATTTTAGAAATTTAATTTTACTTATTATCACTGAAAATCAGGGTGAATAGTTCAATAATTGTTAAATTTCAAAAACTTTTTTAAAAATTGATGCAACATTCAAAAACTTGCTGCGTCTATACAATAGAAACAACAATGAAACCTTGAAAATTTTGGAGAAAGAAAATTTTTCAATAAATGATAAACAACTATTAGATTGGTGCGAATCTGGTGTAGAGGCTGGTTATACTCAGCTCTATCATCGCTATTCGAAATCAGTTTACAATTCTGTTTATCGTTTGGTAACAGAAGTTTCTGATGCGGAAGATTTGACACAAGAGATTTTTATTTCACTTTTTTCTGATATTCAAAAGTTGAAAAACATCGAGAATTTAGGAGCTTGGTTTAGTAGAGTTGCGATTAATAAATCGATTTCACATTTACGAAAAAACAAAGTTTATTTTTCTGATGTTGAAGGAGCAAATATTATTGATGACAGTGAAGAAACTTTGCAAGAAAAACAAATGTTGGATGGTAAAATTGAAGAATTGCAACAAGCGATTGAAGAATTACCAACGGATACAAGAACAATTGTGAATCTATTTCTATTCGAAGACATGCCGCAAGAAGATATTGCTCAACTTTTGGGATTGAGCCACAACACGGTGAGAAGTAAATATCATCGTGCAAAAAAGAAAATTTACGAAACCTTACAACAAACCGTTTGCAATGAATGATTCTTTAAAAAAACATATTGATAATAACAGAGAAGCCTTTGAAAACAAAGAACCTTCTGCAGAATTATGGAAAAGAATTCAGGCTGAGATTCCTAAAAAGGAAGAAAAAACTTTGGTAATTGAACAACCTAAGAAATGGAGAATTCAGAATTGGAGTATCGCTGCTTCTGCACTTGTTTTATTGAGTGTTGGTGGATATTTTTTCTTGAAAAATGATCAAGTAAATTCGCCTAAAACAATTGAAATTGTTAAGGAAAAACAGGTTAAAAAAGTAGAAGAAATTCAGCCAGAAATTGTTCATCCAACTGAAATTAAAACTGAAAAAAATCAAAAAGAAATTCAGTTTGTAAGAGTTCAGAAAGAGAAAAATTTCGAAAAAATTGTTCAACCAAAAGAAGAACTAATTGGTATAAATGAAAACCTTAAAAATGAAATTTTAAGTTCATTAAACGATCAAGAATCAACAAGTAATCGTATTAATGCAATTGCAAAAATAGCTGATTTACCAAGTATTGATCACAATTTAAAAGAGAGTTTATACAACTTAGCTTTAAATGACAACAATACAATTGTGCGACTAAATGCACTCGAAGCACTTGCTTCAAAATTACCTAAATCGGACGTTTCAAAAGAGTTAACAGACATTTTTATGAAGCAAGATGATCCGATGGTACAAATGGAATTAATAGGAATGATAGCGCATATCAATAATGATCAAATCGATTTGAAATTAACAAATAAATTACAAGAAATGGTTATGGATCCTACAACAAAACCGTTTGTGAAAGACGAAGCGTACGCGGTTCTTTTTAGAAAATAATAATTAACAAAAAATCAAAAAAATGATAAGAAAAATATTTTTGGTAGCTGCATCTGTTATGATGATGTCTACGTACACTTTTGCACAAAATGAATCGAAAAGTGCGAATGAAGATAATTCAAAAACATACAAATTAGCTGTAAGTAAAGGAAAACTGAACCTTGATCTTGGACGTGTAACAGTAGAAGGTTACAACGGAAACGAAATTGTTTTTTCTACAAAAACAAGATCGCGAGATAATGACGAAAGAGCAAAAGGATTGCGCTCAATCAACTCATTAGGGCTTGAGGATAACACAGATTTAGGAATAAATGTTGTAGAAAAAAATGGTGTAATCGAGGTAAAACAACTTCAACAAATGACGCCTCCAAACATCAAAATTTTGGTTCCGAAAGGTGTAACAATTTCATTTAATCATCAATCTCAATTTGGAAGTACCATTACATTCAAAAATATTGAAAACGAAGTTGAAGCAACTGCAAGTTACAACAATGTAGTGTTAGAGAATGTAACAGGTCCTGCAACAATCAACACGATTTATGGTTCTATCGATGCGAAATTTAGTCAAAATGCAAAAGGACCTTTGTCGCTTGTGTCGATCTATGGTCACGTGGATGCTTCGATTCCGAAATCGTCTAAAGCAAATGTAAAATTAACAACTTCGTTTGGTGATATTTTGATTGCACCTGAATTATCATTGAAATTAGAAACAGTTGATAAATCATCTGAAATGATAAAAATTAACAATCAAGCAACAGGAACATTAAATGGCGGAGGAACAAGCTTCCTTTTCAGATCAGATTATAGTAAAATATATTTAAGAGCGTTATGAGAACAGTAATTTTATCTTTAGCAATGGGCTTATTGGCAAATTTATCAATCGCTCAAACAAAAATTCAGAAGAGTTTTTCAGTTGAAAAAGGTCAAGAATTAACATTAAAATTTGATTATCCGCAAATCGTTAAAATCACCACTTGGAAACAAAACGAAGTGAGTATTTCTGGAAATGTAAACATCAATAATGGTAAAAATGATTCAAATTTCAACTTAACAGAAAGCAAGAACAGTCAAGGAAAAACGATCGAAGGTAAAGTTTTTAACCTAAAAGATATTCCGCATCAAGTGACAGCGACTTTTGGAAGTGAAAAAAAACAATTTCAAACCAAAGAGGATTATCAGAAATATGTTGATGCAAATGACATCAAATCTTCTTCGGTTTCTACAGGAGTACAAATGGATATTGTATTGGAAATTAAAGTTCCTGAACATATGAAAACAACTATCGAATCAACGTATGGAACAATTGAAGTTATTAATTTTGAAGCACCAATTATCGCACAATCAACATATGGGAGTGTGGATGCAACAATGAATGCAAAACAAATTGGAGAAATAAAAGTGGAAACTTTTTTTGGGAAAATGTACACGAATTTAGATTTTACAATCAAAACTATAAAATCAGATAATTTTCATTCAGTAATTGCAGCAAACGTAGGTAAACAGCCATTGCAAGAATTTTCTTCTAAATATGGAAATGTCTATTTGAGAAAATAAATAGTAGATAAATTATAACATTTTTTGAAAGCACAATTGAGGATTCTCAGTTGTGTTTTTCTTTTAGAAAAGATTATTTTTGATAAAAATTAAGCCTTGAATCATTTATTTAAAGTTGCGCTAAATTGGATGAAGAAAGATAATATTTCTTCTTCTTTAAGCAGAATATATACAAAAAGTCATCATATTTCGATTGAAGGAAAACCTGATTTAGAGGTTTCTGCTGCGAAAGCTTTCAAAGGTGATCCAAATTTATACAATCCCGAAGATTTGCTTTTGAGTAGTTTGACTTCTTGTCACATGATGTCGTATTTATATTGTTGTATACAACATAAAATTGATGTAATTTCTTACCAAGATCATTCAGAAGCTACACTGCAAGTCAATCCTGACGGAAGCGGAAAGATTGTAAAAGTAGATTTATTTCCTGAAATTATTATTTCTGATTCATCACAAATCGAGTTGGCGCTTTCACTTCACAAAAAGGCAAATGAATTGTGTTTTATAGCAAATTCATGTAATTTCCCAGTATATCATCACGCAAAATGTAGCGCAAAATAAAACTGAATTGATTTAGGTTTTAAATTAACTTTCCTAAAACCGTCAATTCGAGTGAAACTCGTTTAGAATTTTGTATCGAGAATAGGTTTTAGAAGATAAAATTCATCTTATTACTGATTCATTATCATCAATCGTCTTCAAAAAATACACCTTTTTTGACGTTCCGAACGTCGTCGACTGCATCCAAGACGTATCTGACGTGGTTCTGAACCTAGCTGACCACGTCCCGAAGTAAGCTAGCTTACAAATTCAGTAAGCTGACGGCGTCTTGAACCAAGACAGCCTGGTTCATAACCAATACAATTGGGTTACACAACCCAAACTTTCACGTTCCGAATTTCTTCGTTCACGTCTTTAACCCCAAAATATACGTTAACTAACCCCATTGGCTTAGTCCCGAACCAAGCCAGCTTACTAACAGACCAAGCCAGCTTAGTTTTTTACATCGTACACTTAGTAAACTACGAAGCTAACTTACAAAGTTAGTAAGATGACGATGTCTAAGACATCAAAATCCATCTAATAATCATAGAATTCGATGAGTTTTAAACAAAATATATTGTAAATTATTTCATTACAATTTCTCTTTCAAGAATTTAGCAGTGTAGGATTCTTTTACTTTGATAATCTCTTCTGGCGTACCTTCGGCAACCAAATAACCGCCTTTCTTCCCTCCTTCTGGACCAAGATCTATCACCCAATCCGCTACTTTGATAATATCCATGTTATGCTCAATTACAAAAACCGAATGTCCTAAATCAATCAAAGCACGTAATGCTTTAATCAATTTCTGAATATCATGGAAATGCAGACCAGTAGAAGGTTCATCGAAAATAAACAAGGTTTTGTTAGTCGTTTCTCCTTTCGTCAAAAAGAAAGCTAACTTCACACGCTGCGCCTCTCCACCAGAAAGTGTATTCGACGATTGCCCAAGTTTTACATAACCCAAACCAACGTCTTGCAACGGTTTTAGTTTTTCGACAATTTTATTTTGTTGATGAGTTGCAAAAAAGTCAATTGCTTCATCAATTGTTAGATTTAAAATATCTGAAATAGATTTTCCTTCGAACTTAACTTCTAAGATTTCTTTCTTGAAACGTTCTCCATGACAATCTTCACAAACCAGCTCAACATCAGCCATAAACTGCATTTCGATGGTAATCGTTCCTTCTCCTTTACATGTATCACAACGTCCGCCATCTACGTTAAACGAAAAATGTTTTGGTTGAAATCCCATTACTTTACTCGCTTTTTGATTAGCAAATAAATTTCGAATATCGTCGTAAGCTTTTACGTAAGTCACAGGATTAGAACGCGAAGATTTTCCGATTGGATTTTGATCGATTAACTCAACACCTTCTAATTGTTTCAAATCACCAACTAACTCATCAAAATCACCGATTTTATTTCCAAAAATCTCGAAATGACGCTGAACGGCTGGTGCTAAAATATCTTTCATCAACGTCGATTTTCCTGAACCCGAAACTCCTGTAATCACAGTTAATTCGTTCAGAGGAAATTTAACATCAATATTTTTTAGATTATTTTCTCTTGCTCCAATAATTTTTAGATAATTAGGAGATTTTAAACGTTTTTTAGGAACTTCAATCTCTAATTTTCCGTTCAAATATTTAGATGTTAATGTATCACCTTTTAATAATTCATCATAGGTTCCTTCAAAAACTACTTCACCTCCATTTGTTCCCGCTTCAGGACCAATATCGATGATATAATCGGCAGCTTTCATAATATCTTCATCATGTTCTACCACAATCACTGTATTGCCTAAATCGCGTAAACGATGTAAAATCGTAATGAATTTGGCTGTATCACGCGAATGTAAGCCAATCGAAGGCTCATCTAACACATACATCGAACCAACCAAACTACTTCCCAAAGAAGTTGCTAAATTGATACGTTGTGATTCTCCACCAGACAAAGTATTCGAAGCACGATTTAGCGTTAAATATTCTAAACCAACATCTAACAAAAACGTTAAACGCGACTTAATTTCGTATATAATTCGACCCGCTATTTGCTGATCATATTCGTTAAATGTAATACTTGTGAAGAAATCATTCAACTCATTCAAAGGTAAATCAACCAAATCATTGATCGATTTATCCGCTATTTTCACGTAATTTGTTTCTTTACGCAAACGCTTTCCTTTACAAGTCGGACAAGTTGTTTTACCACGATAACGAGACAACATAACACGATATTGAATTTTGTATGTATTCTCCTCAACCATTTTGAAGAAACCATCCAATCCTTCCCAATCATTATCTCCGTGCCACAAATAATCTTTTTGTTCTTCTGATAATTCAAAATATGGTTTATGAATTGGAAAATCTACTTTCTGAGAAAGTTTGATAAAATGATTTTTCCACTCACCCATTTTCTCACCTTTCCAAGCTACCACTGCATCTTCGTAGATTGACAACGATTTATTTGGAACGACAAGATTTTCCTCAACTCCAATTACTTTCCCATAACCTTCGCAAGTTGGACAAGCTCCATAAGGATTATTGAAACTAAAGAAATGAATCGTTGGTTCATTGAAAATCAGACCATCTGATTCGAATTTATTAGAAAAATATTTTACCGAATTATCTTCTGCATTTACAATCGCTATTTCTCCTTTTCCTTCAAAAAAAGCTGTCTCGATAGAATCTGCCAAACGATGATAAAAAGATTCTTCATCCTCTGTTGGCAAAGCGATACGATCAATGACAAGATGAACATCATTTTCGGGTTGAGGTTCAAAATTAAATGAAATTAAATCTTCAATTTTCACTTGATTTCCATCGACACTCAAACGTGTAAACCCCTGTTGTTGAAGAATATTCAAATGCTCTGCAAACGAACGTTCCTCTGGCACAACCAATTTTATTTGAAGAATAAATTTAGTTTCAGCCGCAAAAGTTTTTAGATAATCAATCGCATCCGTTACCGAATCTTTTTGAACTAATTCTCCTGTAATCGGCGAATATGTTTTTCCAATTCGTGCGTACAACAACTTTAGATAATCATAAACTTCTGTTGTTGTCCCAACTGTAGAACGTGGATTTGTTGAATTTACTTTTTGCTGAATCGCTATTGCTGGAGCTATTCCTTTGATATAATCAACTTGTGGTTTATCCAATTTTCCTAAAAACTGACGTGCATAAGACGACAAACTTTCGACATAACGACGCTGACCTTCCGCATACAACGTGTCAAAAGCCAAAGTAGATTTCCCAGAACCAGACATCCCAGTAATCACGACCAATTTATTTTTTGGAATCGCTAAATCAATGTTTTTTAAGTTGTGCAATTTTGCACCTTTAATCAGAATAAATTCTTTCGGATCAAGTTGATTGATATCTTTTTTCATCGTGGCGCAAAGTTAAGTTATTTTAGAAAGTTAAACTTAATTACCACAGAAATTAGTCATAAAATATAACGTATAAAAAAGAACAGATTTAGTTAAAATATAAAAGCGCATCAACATGTTGACGCGCTTTTTTCAATAAAAAAATAAAAATTTATTCCTGAAATAATAAATAATTTTCTTCGTTTAACTCTTGGTATCCAACATCGTACACATAAAAAATCGTGCCGTTTTTTGATTCATCTACATTTGTAATGTACTTAAAATCAAAGTTTCTCAAACTCAATTCGGTTTTATTTACCGAACGAATTCCTTCATCTAATAAAGTTTTCAATATACGATTATTCTTTCTTAATCTGTTATTAATATTACGAACAATTTCAACTTTATCTCGATTAAGATTATTATTATAAGAATTACGACAAAAATCATTGCAGAACTTTTTGTCTTTTCGACCAAATAGTGTTTGGTTGCACTGTAGGCATGTATTCATAAGTTAGTTTTAAGGTATGTAAGTAC
The DNA here is from genome assembly GCF_002472945.1 of Empedobacter sp. UBA7248. Taxonomy (NCBI): domain Bacteria; kingdom Pseudomonadati; phylum Bacteroidota; class Flavobacteriia; order Flavobacteriales; family Weeksellaceae; genus Empedobacter; species Empedobacter sp. UBA7248. The sequence continues at coordinate 348,727 of NZ_DKSU01000005.1, forward strand.
AAATATAAAAAAAAAGTTATTGAATTTACAAATAGTTAACGTTATACAGTTACTGTGTTTAAGTAAAGTCATAAATATTTAATAAATGTTTATAATCTTATTTATTATTTTTGTTTAAATTTTATTGATTTTGAAAATTTTAAACAAATTACCCGACCCTTTTATTCTGTTTTTATTCGTTGCCATTGTTGTTGCCTATTTTTTCCCCGATATTAGTTTGTGGTCTTACAAAGATTTTAATCTGAACACAGTAATTGATATTGGCGTTATTCTAGTATTCTTTTTTTATGGGTTAAAACTTAATTGGAAAGAAGTTTTCAAGGATTTAGCAAATTGGAAAATGCATGTCTTGATTCAATCTATTACATTTATCTTTTTCCCATTATTAGTCTTGTGTTTTTATCCGTTAGTAAAAAGTTTCCCAATTTATTTTACACTTTATGTCGCAATATTTTATTTAGCCGCGTTACCAAGTACCGTTTCTTCGTCAGTTGTAATGGTTTCGATTGCAAAAGGAAACATACCAAGTGCTATTTTTAATGCAAGTATTTCTGGATTAATAGGTATTGTTGTTACACCACTTTGGATGAGTTTGTTTTTATCAAAAAGTAATGGTGAATTTGATTTATTAGCCACTTTTTTAGATTTGGTTCTTAAAATTATTTTACCTGTTTTTGTCGGTGCACTTTTACAACCTTATTTAGGATTCTTTTATAATAAATATAAAAAGCAATTCGGGAATTTAGATAAACTAACCATTGTACTTATTGTTTACAACAGTTTTAGTCATACTTTTTTGGATGGATTATTTACAAAATTAGGCGTTCTTCCGTTGTTGGCTGTTTTCATAATTGTAGTTGCGTTGTTCTTTTTCTTTTTTAATCTTTCAAAATGGATTGCTAAGAAAATGAATTTTAATCGGGAAGATGATATCACAATTCAATTTTGTTCGACTAAAAAATCATTGGTTCATGGCTCGGTAATTGCAGCAGTTATTTTCACGGGAGATATCGGTATTTATTTGATTCCGATTATGCTTTACCACACTTTTCAGTTAATTTATATCAGTTATATCGCCAATCAATATGCTAAAGAAGTTGAATAAAACTTATAGAAGTATCCTTATTTTTCTATTTCAAATTATTTTATTTTCGATACTATTTTCAATAGAAAGCGTTGATGATTTTATCGTGAATCATCTTACATTTCCAATTTCAAGATTTATTGCAAAAATCACGAATTCAGTTCATTTTCCTGTTGGAGAATTATTTTATTTAATTATTGGAATAATCGGTTTTGTACTGATTTTTAAATTGATTCGAAGTTTTTTTAAATCAAAAGAAAAAGTTTTGCATTCAATTTATTATATTATGATTTTTGTAAATTGTATTTACTTTATTTACACGTTTGCTTGGGGCGTGATGTACAAAAAAGAAACGTTAACAATTGACAAAGAAAAAATCGTTATTCAACCTAAAATTCTGAAAGAAATCTATTGCTACGAACTTGATAAAGCAATATCAGCAAGAAATTTAATCGAACACAATGATTCGACAACCACGATAAAATTCAAATCAGATTTAGAAGAGTATAACCAAGAGTTTTTTGCTTTGCAATCTCAAGTAAAAAATGTAAAATGGTTGAAAAATTATCGATTATTAAATGATACACATTACAAATTATCTTGGATTTCGGAAATGCAAAATTATATGGGAATTTTGGGATACTATAATCCTTTTACGGTAGAAGCAAATTTGAATCGATACAATACAAATTTAAAACAACCTGCTACACTTTTTCACGAATATGGGCATCAAATGGGATTTGCATCAGAAAGTGAAGCTAATTTTTTGGCTTATTATTTAGGTACAAAATCTAAAAATCCTGAAATTAATTATTCGGTTTATTACAAAAGTATTTACACACTTTTAGGCGCTATTTACAAATCTGATCCGTATTTTGTGAAAATGGAATTGGATAATATGCATTCTAAAATAAAGCAAGACAGAAAAGCCGAATTAAAACATTATTTGAAATATGAAGGTGCTACAAGCGATACTTTTTCTGAATTAAATAATCAGTTTTTGAAGGCAAATAACCAAGAAGGAACGATAAGTTATAGCAAATATGTCGAATTGATTTACTTGTTATATCAAACAAAAAAAGCAACGAATTAATCGTTGCTTTTCTATTATTGTTAAAGTTCTAATTATTTAAAATTAATCTTTCCGCCAGCTAATTTTTTCTGATTACGTTGCGTTGGATTACCATAAATATCAATCACTCCACCTGCTCTAGTTTTTGCATCTACAGATTTCTCTGCTCTCGCTTCTATTACTCCACCTGCATTTGTTGTTAAACTTGCTGTATCAGAATTTAATGTTTTCGAATAATATTTTCCTCCAGAATTTGCAATTACAGTCTGAAATTCTGTATCACCAGTTAAAATTACTTCTGCACCAGAATTTATTTTGACTTCTAATTTTGAGGTTTCGATTGGTAATTTGATAGATGAACCTTCGTTAGATGTCAAATACAATGCTTGTGATTTTACAACATCATCAGAATAAATACGAGAACCTTGACTTGCTTGAATTTCGTATAAAGATTTGTAATAAACCTTAACCGTTGCTTCTCCTCCTTGCATCAATTTGGTTCCTGTCATTTTCAATTTCAGTTCACCTTTGTTATTCTCAACTTGAACATCACTCGCATTAACTCCATCTATTTTTACTAAGTTTTCATTTGAAGAAATTAATTCAACCGGGATTTTATCATAAACTTTTAAGATATTAAAATCTCCAACATTTATCTCTTCTTGCGCAAATGCAAAAGTTGAACAAAATATAGCTGCTGCTGATAATACGATATTTTTCATAAAAAAAGTTTTCTAATTTGATTTGAAATTACACAAAATTTAAACCAAAAAAGAAAACTTAAGTTATTTTTAAGATATATTGTAAGAATTATTTCGCTCCTTCAGCTGTTAATTCAGCAATACGTACAATAATTTCTGTTGCTTTTTCCATAGATTCTACTGGAACATATTCGTAAGGTCCGTGGAAATTGTGACCTCCAGCAAAGATATTAGGGCAAGGTAATCCCATAAAAGATAAACGAGCACCATCTGTACCACCACGAATTGGTTTGATATTTGGCGTAACTCCACAATCTTTCAAAGCTTGTTCTGCGATTTCAACTGATTGAAATTTCTCTTTTACTTTCTCAATCATATTAAAATATTGATCAGAAACTTCTGCTGTAATTACCTCATGATCAAAACGCTCTTGAATATCAGCAGCAATTTGTAAAAATAGAGCTTTACGCGCTTCATATTGCTCCATATCGTGATCACGGATAATGTACACCATTTTTGCTTCAGATACATTTCCTGTAATTTTAGCTAAATGGAAGAATCCTTCACGACCATCAGTTAATTCAGGAACTTCGTCATTTGGTAATTGTGCAGCAAACTCCATTGCAATATTAGATGCATTAATCATCTTATCTTTTGCATAACCTGGGTGAACAGATTTACCTTTGATTGTAACAATTCCAGATGCAGCATTAAAGTTTTCGTACTCTAATTCTCCAATTTCAGAACCATCCATTGTGTAACCCCATTCTGCACCAAATTTCTCTACATTAAAGAAATCTGCACCACGACCAACTTCTTCGTCAGGTGTAAATCCAATAGCGATACGTCCGTGTTTAATTTCTGGATGAGCAATCAAATACTCAGCAGCTGTTACAATTTCTGCAACACCAGCTTTATCATCAGCACCTAATAATGTTGTACCATCAGTTGTAATGATAGTTTGACCTTTATATTGAGATAATTCAGGAAATTCGTTTGGTGATAAAATCATTGATTCGTTCAATTTGATATCTTCACCATCATAATTTTCCCAAATTTGAGGTTGTACATTTTCTCCAGAAAAATCTGGCGATGTATCCATATGAGAAACAAACCCAATTGTAGGCACTTCGTGATCAACTGTAGAAGGAACATATCCGAAAACATAACCATTTTCATCAATAGAAACGTCTTCTAAACCGATTTGTTTTAACTCCTCAACCAAATAATTTGCTAAATCCCATTGACGATCTGTACTTGGAAATTTATCTAAAAAAGCCTCACTTTCAGTGTAAGTTTTAACATATTTCAAAAAGCGTGTTACCAACTTTTCTCTCCATTCTGTTTGCATTGCGTTTTAATTTTTGTCAAAATTACTAAATTATCTACCTTTAAGGCGCAAATAAACCAAAAAAATGAGTGAGCTAACTTTTAAAATTATTGAATGTCCACGCGATGCGATGCAAGGACGCAAAGATTTTATACCAACTGACAAGAAAATCGATTACTTAAATCGTTTATTGACTGTTGGTTTTGAAGCGATAGATTGTGGAAGTTTTGTTTCGCCAAAAGCGATTCCACAGATGGCGGATACGAAAGAAGTTTTAGATAATATTGATAAAACCAATTCAAAATCGAAATTATCTGTTGTTGTTGCCAATAAAAGTGGCGCAATGAAAGCTGCTGAGCACGAAAAAGTGGATATTATTGGATTTCCTTTTTCTATTTCAGAGAATTTTCAACAATTCAACACGAATAAAAGTCGTGAAGAAGCGTTCGAAATGGTGAAAGAAATCAACCAAATTGCAAATGATAATGGTAAACATATGTTAATTTATTTATCGATGGCGTTTGGAAATCCTTATGGAGAAACTTGGAATGAAGAAATCGTAAAAGAATGGTCAAAAAAAATGGCTGATATCGGAATTTCTTCGATCAATTTATCAGATACAATTGGTGTTGCAGATGAAAAAACAATTGTTGATTTGTTCCAAAATTTGATTCCTCATTATCCAGAAATTGAATTTGGCGCACATTTTCATACCGTTTATACCGAATGGCATTCTAAAGTACAAGCCGCTTATGATAATGGTTGTCGTCGTTTTGATGGTGCTATAAAAGGTTTGGGCGGATGCCCAATGTCAAAAAGTGATATGGTCGGAAATATGCCAACCGAGAAGTTAATTAGTTTCGCAAATGAGCATAAAGAAAAACATGGTTTGAATCTTTTTGATTTCGAATCTGCTTGGAATGTTTCTTTGCGTACATTTGGCTTAGTTTAATCTTAACAATAAACTAAAAAATCAATTCTTTTGTTAAAGGAAATTAAAATATGTTGGACTTTAACAAAAAAAGTTAAATTTGCTCATCGGTAAGTTTTTTATCGAGCTTAGAATATTAAAATGAAATTAAAGTATATGAAATTTAAATCGAGTATGATGTTGCTAATTGCAGCATTATTTACGGTAAATACTTTTGCACAAACAGCAAAACCAACACCAAAACGTCTTGCTAAAGTAGATGGTATAGCTGCTGTTGTCGGAGATCAGATTGTTTTAGAGTCTGATGTAGATCGTGACTATTTAATGTCGAAACAACAAGGGATGAAAGTCGAAGACAAATGTGATTTCTTAAACGATATCATGTTAGATAAAATGTTGGTTGATCGTGCAAAACAAGATACTTTAATCAAAGTGACACAAGATGAGGTAACTCGTCAATTAAACAACCAAATTGAAGGTTGGATTGCTCAAGCTGGAGGAGAAAAACAAATTTTAGACTATTTTGGATTCCGTACAATGGCGGAAATGAAAAACGAGACTAAATATATCGTTGAAGATAATATTTATGCGCGTAACAAAAGAGAAATGGTTGTAAAAGGTGCTGATGCTACGCCAGAAGAAGTTCGTTTGTTTTTCGAAAAACACCAAGGTGAATTACCAGATGTGAAAGACGAAGTTTCGATTAGCCATATTGTAACTTATCCTGAAGTTTCGCAAGAAAATCAACAAAAGATTATTGATCAATTAAAAGAAATCAAAAAAGAAATTGAAGAAGGTGCCTCTTTTGCAACGAAAGCAATTTTATATTCAGAAGATCCAGGTTCTGCAAGTAATGGTGGTGAATACAAAAAAGTTTCTCGTGGTAAAATGGTAAAAGAGTTTGATGCGGTTGCATTTAACTTACAAGAAGGTGAAATTTCTGATCCATTCAAAACTGATTTTGGGTATCATATTATTAAGTTAGAAAAACGTCGTGGACAAGAATTAGATTTGCGTCATATCTTGATTACGTTGAAACCAACGGAAGAAGAAATAAAAAAGGCTTATAATAAATTAGATTCGATTCGAGTTTTAATTAACGACGGAAAAATGACATTTAAAGATGCTGCATTAAGATTTTCTGATGATAAATACACGAAATTCAACTCAGGAAATATCATGAACCAAAATTCTGGTGACGATCGTTTCGAGAAAATGGCTTTACCTCTACCAATGTTTACAGCGATTGCAACATTAAATGAAGGAGATATTTCTCAAGTTTTCGAAGATGATTTTGATAACAGAAAAGCTTTAAGAATCTTAAAAATCAATAAATTTTATCCAGAGCATAAAATCAATTACCAAGATGATTATTATAGAATTCAAAAATTTGCAGTTCAAGATAAAGAACGTACATTGTTGATGGATTGGGTAAAACGTCAAGTTGGTGATGCTTACATTAAAATTGGAAAAGAATACCAAAGTTGTAATTTCCCGATCGATTGGGAAAAGAAAAACCAAAAATAATAAAACAAAAAACCTCGAGAAATTCTCGAGGTTTTTTTATGTCTTAAAAATAAATAATCTTATTTCGCAATCGGAACTTGAGAAGGCCAAATTAATTTACTTGGATCAAACCCTACTTTCTTTGCCGAATCAGAAAATCTGTCTTTTACCTTATCCGAAATCTCTTTCTTACGCGATAAAATCCATAACTTTTTATAATCTTCACTTGCAACTAATGCATTGTTGTAATCTTTATCAAAATCGATTACATATAATTTCTTTGCAAAAATTGGTAAAAAAGTTGTTGAAAACAACCCAACATTTTCGATGTCTTGTGTTGCAATTCCTTCAATTTTCTCCCACCCTTTTTTCTTCGCATTATATCCACGCACAATCACTTCCAATTGTCCATTTTCTTCATTCAAATTAAAACGATGTGTCACATTTGTTTGTCCTTTTTGCGCTTTATTTTCCAAACGCGCAATTTCGTACCAACGTCCTAAAAATCCACCTAAATCAAAATTTTGAACAGGTTTGTATTTTACATTTTTCTTATTGTGATTAACGATATATGCTGTTGTCCCTAACGCCAATGCTGCAAGGGCTAATTTCTTAAAATTCATTTTACTAAAACTTAGGTTGCAAATGTATCAATAATATTAAAGTTGAAAAAATATGATTTCACATTTTGAATTAATTAAAGTTTTATTTAATTTTATTAAAACTAATTTTAATATTATTTAATCTAATGAAAAAACTTCCTGTTATATGCCCCAGTTGTACCGAAGAATTAGCTGTCGAAAAATTAATTTGCAACCATTGCGAAACACAAGTTGTAGGAAACTATGAACTTCCTTTATTTCTGAAACTTACAAATGAAGAACAAGCATTTATTATGCAATTCTTTGTCAATTCAGGAAGTTTAAAAGACATGGCAAAAGAATTTGAAGTCAGCTATCCAACGATGAGAAATAAAGTAGATGATTTGATTAATAAAATAAAAATAATGTCTGATGAATAAAGAATTTTCAGTATCGATGTCGCCTTTTTTCAAGGTTACAACCACAATTTTAATCATATTATTAATCTTAATTGGAGGAATATTGTTTAAAGAAACAGAAGTATATGTTGCGGTAATTTATACAATCATTATTTATCCATTGTTTGCGTATTATTATTTAATCTCTTTAAATAAAATTAAAGTTGATTTGAATAATATTTATCTTATTTCAAAAATAAAAACGATAACTATTCCGATAAATGAAGTAAAAATTATTACAAGAAAATCTCAAAATAATTTGATAATCGTTGGATGCAGAGGATTTATGGGATTGATAGGAAGATCTATGGACAATTACAGATGTAATATAAAAAATCGTACAAAACTTATTGCTATTGAATTAGAAAATGTAAAATATTTGGTGAGCTGCGACCAGCCTGATGAATTTGTTAACACCATAAATACCCTAAAAAATGATAAAGAAACTCCTTAATCCATTTGCATATTTCGATGAAAAAATCTTGTTCATTATTGGGCTATTTTCCCATTTCTTTTTCACTTATATCGCTAAAATAACGGAATCTTTTTTCCCTGATTTTTTAAGCATCAAGAAAAATGGAATTTCTTATTCTTATCTCGATTTGTTGTATCAAAACACAAGAAATTTAGCAATTGCAATCCTCCTATTTTACATTTTAGGAAAAATCATCAATAACAGAACACGAATTATAGACATTGTAAACGTCGTTCTAATCTCAAGAATCGCTTATTACATTGTATTCATCACCGATTTTATTCCAATTGTAAACAAAAGTATGGACAAGGTTTTGAAAGGAATTACAGCAAATAATCTCGAAGTTTTGCACGAAGCTTCTACAATGATTGTCATTGTAATTGTAGCTTTTATCGCAATATTTTTCTTGTGTGTGATGTTCTATTATTTATACATCGGTTTCAAAACGGTTACAAACATGAAAAGCATCAAACAAGTTCTTGCTTTCATTGCTGTCTTATTATTCATCATTATTTCAACCTCAATATTATCATTATTAATACCACAAAAAATATGAAAAAAGTTTTATTAGCATTGGCTTGTACAGTTACTACGAGTGCATTTGCGCAACAAATTAATAAACTAGCTTTGGATAGTTTATTTCTCTCTTTACATGAACAAAAAATTGGTGCAGGAAGTGTTTCTATTTTTGAGAATGGAAAAGAAATTTATTCTAATTCTTACGGAAATCGTGACTATGAGAGTAATCTCGTCAATAATAAAGACACAAAATTTAGAATTGGTTCCATCACAAAGACTTTCACAGCAACTTTGATTATGAAAATGATCGAAAATGGCAAATTAACACTTGATACAAAACTTTCAAAATTTTATCCGAAAGTAAAAAATGCAGATAAAATTTCGATTCAGAATTTGCTACAACATCAATCTGGAATTAATAATATTACAAGCAACAAAGAATTTCTTGATTGGTATTTAAAAGATTTTACTAAAGAAGAATTATTAGAAAAAATCTATTCATTAAAATCTGATTTCGAACCCAATACAAAAGAAGAATATTCGAATACAAATTATATTTTGTTAGGTTTCATTTTAGAAGATGTTTCAAAAAAATCATATCAAGATTTGGTCGAAAATATCATTATCAAGCCTTTAAAATTGAAGAACACAAAAGTTGGAGGAAAAATATTAATAAATCAAAACGAAGCAAAGTCTTATAATTATTTCAATAATACGTATCATTTACTACCAGAATCATCAATGACAATTCCACTTGGCGCAGGCATCATGGTTTCTACTCCAACAGATTTGAATACATTTATTTATTCGCTTTTAAATGCAAAAATAGTTTCTGAAAAATCTGTCAAACAAATGACAACTATTAATGATGAATTTGGTTTTGGATTATTTTATGATAAGATAAATGATACAAAAGGAATTGGGCACAACGGCTCTATTGACGGTTTTAGTTCGTATACTTTTTGCTTTGATAACACAATTTTTTGTTATTCAATTACTCAAAATGCAAATGAAATTTCGAAAGAATTACTTAAAACTAATTTATACAATGCTACTCTCAACAAGAAAATAGTGTTTCCTAAAAAGGTTATTTCAATAGATGTTTCTTCAGAAATTTTAGAAAAATATTCGCACGAATATTCTTCTAATGAACTTCCTATTGCAATTAAATTTTTCGTAGAAGACGGAACTTTCATGGCACAAGGTACAGGACAATCTGCATTTCCACTAACAGCAATTTCCACAACCGAATTTGAATTTGCTCCTGCAAAAATTAAAATTAATTTTAATGAAAATGGTTTAGAAATGAAATTAATTCAAAATGGTAAAACATTTAATTTTAATAAAAAATAGTATAACCATAAAATACAAAGCTAATTAGCATTGTATTTTTATTTAAAAATTAACATGCAGTTCCTCCTTCAAAGTTTATAGTTGTAGTTTCTTTATCCGATTTTCGAGTGATTGTCATTGTTCCATTAGCTAAAGCTGAATCAGATTCAATATTTTGTTCTCCAATTTTTGCATGAATTTCGATTATATAATCATCATTTTCTAAACGCAACGTATATCCATTGTCATTTTCAGTAGATTTGGTATCATCATTTCTAGAAAAAAAAACTTCTCTTTTTCCATTAATCGAAATATAATTAACCCAAGTTAACTCGTCTTTAGAGCTTGTTTGTAAATAGATTTCGTCTTTCATTTTACTTCCTTTTTTATAATATTCAGTCACACAACCTACTCCATAATCTGATTCGGAAACCGAAAGTTTATCAACTACAATTTCTTTATTTGAAGGAGTTTTAAGATTAGTTTTGAGCTCTTTTTTCTCGCAAGAGTTCAACATTAGAATTGCAAAAGTTAAAACGAAACATTTTATTAGTTTATACATAATTAGTTTATTAAAAATTATCTCTTTGATTGTTATTTCTTGATCTACATCAATTTAAAAAATAAATTGTATTCCTAAATTTACAATTCTTATTTGTGATTCGTAACAAAAGAGTTTAAAGATTAAACAGGTTTTTCATAGTATAGGGCTGGTTAGGTTATTTAACAAAGAGCAGAAGAAATTTTGCTCTTTGTTTGTTTTACATTTATAAATCATTATGAATATTTTTTAAAAAATCATATAAACTAATAATTTTCAAAGAACTTACATTCATCATCTCTTGTAAAGAAATTTTTATAGTGTTTTATGTACATTATTAAAAAACTTTTTAATACTTTTACAAAACATCATCTCGATGTATTTTTTTAAATACAAAATGTAATCGATTACATTAATTTTAATAAATAACTATTATGATAAATTCTGAATTTAGGTATGCACATCATCCTAATGATGTTAAAAAATATACAACTGAAGAACTAAGAGAACATTTTTTAATTCCTGATATATTTATAGAAGATCAGGTGAAATTAGTGTATTCAATGTATGATCGCTTGATTATTGGTGGTATTTACCCAGTTAATCATGCACTAACTCTGGAACCTACAAAAGATCTTAAAGCAGAATTTTTCTTAGAAAGAAGAGAGCTAGGAATTATTAATGTTGGTGGAAAAGGAAAAGTTACAATTGATGGAACTGAATACGAATTGAGTAATAAAGAAGCTTTGTACATTGGTAAAGGAAATAAAGAAATTGTTTTTGATAAAGTAAATAACGAACAGCCTTTATTTTATATCAACTCTGCTCCAGCTCATTACTCTTTTCCAACTAAAAAAATAACAAAAAACGAAGCTGAAATTGTTGAGTTAGGCGACTCTAAATATGCGAATAAAAGAACAATTAATAAACTGATTGTAAATAGTGTTTTAGAAACTTGCCAATTACAAATGGGTATGACCGAATTACATCCTGGTAGTGTATGGAATACAATGCCGGCTCATACACATGAAAGACGAATGGAAGCATATTTTTATTTTGATTTAGAAAAAGGGCAATCGATTAGCCATTTTATGGGACAAACAAATGAAACGCGTCATATTTTCTTACAAAACAATCAAGCTGTTATTTCACCAGAATGGTCTATTCACTCGGGTGTAGGTACTTCAAATTATACTTTTATTTGGGGAATGGCAGGTGAAAATATGGATTACAGTGATATGGATGGTATAAATACGGATGAATTAAAGTAATTGAATTATGAATTTATTTGATTTATCTGGAAAAATAGCTTTAATAACAGGAGGTACACACGGTTTAGGATTAGCAATGGCAGAAGGATTGGCGCAAGCTGGTGCTGAATTAGTTATTACAAGTACTACTCCTTCAAAACTTGAAGAAGCTTTACAATATTATAAAAGCAAAGGGTTTACTGCAACTGGATATATTTTTGATGTGACTGATCAACTGAAAGCAAAAGAACAAGTTGAGTTAATCGAAAAAAATCATGGTCAAATTGATATTCTTGTCAACAATGCTGGAATTATCAAACGAGTTCTTGCGGTAGATATGGATATCGAAGATTTCAGAAAAGTTATCGATGTCGATTTAGTTGGTCCTTTCATCATGTCGCAATTGGTTGCAAAAGGAATGATTGAGCGTAAAGCTGGAAAAATAATTAATATTTGTTCGATGATGAGCGAATTGGGACGAGACAATGTTTCTGCCTACGCTTCTGCAAAAGGTGGATTGAAAATGTTAACACGCAATTTAGCGACAGAATGGGCAAAACATAATATTCAAGTTAACGGAATCGGACCTGGTTATTTTGCTACTTCTCAAACAGAACCTATTCGTGTTGATGGAAATCCTTTCAACGAATTTATCATCAACAGAACACCTACAGGTCGTTGGGGAAATCCCGAAGATTTAGCTGGTACAGCGGTTTTCTTAGCTTCGGAAGCAAGTAATTTTGTTAATGGACAAATTATTTATGTCGATGGAGGAATTTTAGCAACAATAGGTAAACCATCAAACGAGTAAAATTTAAATACTATATGAAATCATTTATTACTGATACATTTTTATTACAAAATAAATATGCCGAGGAACTGTATTTCAACTATGCTGAAAAACTTCCTATCATAGATTATCACAATCATTTATCGCCAAAAGACATTGCAGAAAATAGAGTTTTTGAAAATATTTCGAAAGTATGGATAGCTGGTGATCATTACAAATGGCGCGCAATGCGAACGTTGGGAATTAATGAGAATTGTATCACGGGAAATGCTTCTGATTTAGAAAAATTTGAAGCTTGGGCGAAAACTGTTCCTCATACACTTCGAAATCCTTTATTTCATTGGACTCATCTAGAATTAAAACGATATTTTGGAATAGATGAATTATTGAACGAAAATAACGCAAAAGAAATTTTCGAAAATACTTCGGCTCAATTACAACAAGCAGATAAATCTTGTCAAGGTTTATTAAGCTTAGTAAATGCTGAAACGGTTTGTACGACTGAAGATCCGACAGATACGTTAAAATATCACAAAACGTTGAATGAAAGTAATTTCAAGACAAAAGTTAGTACAGCTTTCCGACCAGATAAAGCAATTCTGATTGAAAATGAAGATTATAATTCTTACATTAATAAACTTTCTGAAGTTGTTGGTTTCGAAATTAATTCATTCCAAAACTTGAAAGATGCATTATATAATCGAATTGAAGCGTTTAATGCAATCGGTTGCAAGATTTGTGATCATGGTTTAAATAATATTTCTTACGAAGAATTTACTGATAATGAAATCAATACAATTTTCGAATCAAAAAGAAATAATCAACCGTTAAATCATACTCAAATCGAACAATTCAAAACTGCCCTACTTCTATTTTTAGGAGAAACGTATCATCAATTTGGATGGATTCAACAATATCATTTAGGCGCACTTCGCAATAACAATGCTCGTATGCATCGTGTTTTAGGGCCCGATACAGGTTGGGATTCTATCGGAGATTTTAAACAAGCAGCCAATCTTTCTAAATTCTTAAATAGACTAGATGGAAATGATAAATTGACAAAAACAATCATCTATAATTTGAATCCAGCTGATAACGAAATTTTCGCAACAATGATTGGGAATTTCAATGATGGAAGCGTAAAAGGAAAAGTACAATTTGGTTCAAGCTGGTGGTTTTTAGATCAAAAAGATGGTATCATCAAACAACTAAATGCTTTATCTAATATGGGGTTAATAAGTTGCTTTATTGGAATGTTGACAGATTCAAGAAGTTTCTTATCTTTCCCTAGGCATGAGTATTTCAGACGAGTTATTTGTAATTTATTCGGAGAAGAAATGGCAAATGGAGAATTACCAAATGATATTGAATTAGTTGGAAAAACAATATCAGATATCTGCTATTATAATGCAAAAGAATATTTTGATTTTTAGATCTATTTATGAGCAATAATATTTTGACTTTTGGAGAAGTTTTAATGAGAATTTCTCCATCAAATCATAAAACTTTGCAACAAAGTAAAGAAGTAGAATTCTTTTTTGGCGGGACAGAAATGAATGTTGCGGCTTCTTTGTCAACTTTTGGTTGTAAAACGCAGCACATCTCAAATGTTTCGAATGATTTTGTCGGAGATGCAGCTATTTCTTACATGAAGAGTTTAGGAATTGATGTTTCATTTATCACAAAAAATGAGCATCCACTTGGATTATATTTTTTGGAAGTTGGTTCTGACGTCAGACCAAGTCGTATTGCATATAATCGATTAAATGGATCTTTTTCAAATATAAAACCAAACGAAGTTGATTGGAATAAAGCCTTAGAAAACTGTAATTTTTTCCATTGGACAGGAATAACACCTGGAATTTCAGAATCTGCTTATGAAACGTTGAAGCAAGGTTTACAATTCGCTTATTCTAAAGGTATTCATATCACAACTGATCCTGCTTATAGAAGTAATTTATGGAATTACGGTAAAAAAGGACAAGATATTTTGAAAGAATTAATCGGATATTCAACCATTTTTATTGGTGGAGTGAATGAAATCAATGAAATTTTAGAAACAAATTTCTCAACGGATAAGAATGGATTTATTGAAGCATCTAAAACATTGATGAAAGAAATTCCATCAATTCAAAAAGTATTTGATAAAGTTAGAATTGGAATTAATGCAAGTTCGCAAGCAACACAAGGTAGAGCTTGGATTAATGATGAATATTTAGAAACAGAAGAAATTCAAATCAACCATGTCGTTGATAGAATTGGAACTGGTGATGCGTTTGCTGCAGGTTTGATTTATGGTTTGATTAATCATGACGATCAATTTGCTTTAAACTTTGCAAATGCTGCTTGCGCAATGAAACATACCATTTTAGGTGACACAAATTTAGCTTCTGTTGATGATATTTTAGAGTTAGTTAATGGGAATTTTGGGGGAAGAATAAAAAGATAAAAATGGCACGATTTACAAGAATAGAAGTCGCTTTAAAAGCAAAAGAAACTGGAATTGTTCCTGTTTTTTACCATCAAGACATCGAAATTTCTAAAAAAATAATAAAAGCTTGCTACAATGGTGGCGCTAGATTATTTGAATTTACAAACAGAGGCGATTTTGCGCACGAAGTTTTTGCTGAATTAAATAAATATGCGGCAAAAGAATTACCAGAATTAATTTTAGGAATAGGTTCTGTTTTAGACGCACCAACTGCTGCATTATATCTACAATTAGGAGCAAATTTTATTGTTGCACCTTCATTAAATCCTGAAGTAGCAAAAATTTGTAACCGAAGAAAAGTAGCTTGGATGCCTGGATGTGGTTCTGTTTCGGAAATATCTTTAGCAGAAGAATTAGGAGCAGAAATCATCAAAATATTTCCAGCAAGCCAAGTTGGAGGGCCAGATTTTATAAAAGCTGTAAACGGACCAATGTCTTGGACGAGTATTATGCCAAGTGGAGGTGTTATGCCTACAAAAGAAAGCATCGCTAGTTGGATAAATGCTGGCGCTTATTGTGTCGGAATTGGATCACAATTGTTCACAAAAAATTCATCTAAAGAATATGATTACTCACAAATAGAACGAACAGTTGGAGAATCAATACAAATTTATAAAGAATTAAAAAATATATGATTTAAAGGAAGAAGTCAAAATAATAAATCACAAAAACACACTAAATGAAGAACGAAACTTCCATTAAACCAAGTAGTTTTAGATGGACTATTTGCAGTTTACTATTTGTTGCCACAACCATAAATTACTTAGATCGTCAAGTTTTATCATTAACTTGGAAAGATTACTTAGTTCCAGAATTTCACTGGAATAATAATGATTACGGAAATATTACCGCTCTTTTTTCAATATTTTATGCAGTAAGTATGTTATTTGCGGGTCGATTTATTGACAAAATGGGAACTAAAAAAGGTTTCTTATATGCTATTGCAATTTGGTCGATTGGTGCATGTTTACACGCTTTTTGTGGAATTGCAACTGCAGGACTTATTACAGATAACTGGTTTGTTGGATTTGCTGGAGCAAAAGAAATCTTAGAAAAAGTAAGTGACACTTCATTAATTATTTCAACAAGTGTTAGCTTATTTATTTTTGCTCGATTAATTTTAGCAATTGGTGAAGCAGGAAATTTCCCTGGAGCAATCAAAGCTACAGCCGAATATTTTCCGAAAAAAGATCGCGCGTTTGCTACAAGTATTTTCAATGCTGGTGCTACTGTTGGTGCGTTAGCTGCTCCTCTTACAATTCCATTTATTGCAAAATCGATGGGTTGGGAAATGGCTTTTATCATCATCGGAGCATTAGGATTTATTTGGATGGGATTTTGGATTTATTTGTACCAAGAACCACACAAACATCCAAAGGTTAATAGTGCTGAGTTAGAATATATTCAACAAGATATAGAAGAAAATACAGGCGCATCTACAGAAGGTAGAAAACTAACATTTTCTGAATGTTTTAAATACAAACAAACGTGGGCCTTTATCTTCGGAAAATTTATGACAGACGGCGTTTGGTGGTTCTATCTTTTCTGGACTCCAGCCTACTTAAGCTCAGTATACAAGATGGATAGCACACAAAGTGCCTTACCTTTATTTGTTCTTTACATCATCACATTACTTTCAATTATTGGCGGATGGTTACCAAAATATTTTGTCGACAAATTAAATATGAATCCATATTCAGGAAGAATGCGCGCAATGTTAATTTTTGCTTTCTTTCCATTATTGGCATTATTAGCTCAACCTCTTGGTGCAACCTCTTTTTGGATTCCTGTAATTATCATCGGTATTGCTGGAGCAGCACATCAAGCTTGGTCTGCAAATATTTTCTCTACTGTTGGAGATATGTTTCCTAAAAGTGCTATTGCTACAATAGTTGGAATTGGTGGTATGGCTGGTGGAATTGGTTCTTTTTTGATCAACAAATCATCAGGAGTTTTATTTGATTATTCGCACAAAAACTGGACAACTATCGATGGTACGCCATTATTAGAAAAATATCCTCAATACATTAACGAAAGATTACCAGAAAATTTACTTTCAGATTTAGAAAAATCAGGAGCAATTATAGTTGATGGAATCAATAAAGGTTATATGATCATTTTTACAATTTGTGGAGTTGCATATTTAACAGCATGGATTGTCATGAAAATATTAGTACCAAAATACAAAGTGATTAAATAATCAATTTAAATTCAATAACTTGAAAACAAAATTAAATAAAAAACTATATCATCAAGAAAATGAACTTCCTATAAAAATTATTCAATTTGGAGGTGGAAATTTTATGCGCGCTTTTACAGATTATGTAATCGATAAACTGAATAAAGATGCCAATTTTAATGCAGGAATCGCAAACATAAAAGTTACGCCTTCTGGAAGTTCATTTCATACTTTTGAAGAACAAGATAATCTGTACACTTTATTTATTCGAGGAATTAAAAAGGGTGAATTGATTGATGAAAATCGTGTTATTTCTGCAATTCAAAAATCGATTAATCCTTATAAAGAATACCAAGATTTTTTGAATTTAGCTAAAGAGGAACAATTGGAATTTGTTTTTTCTAATACAACAGAATCTGGAATTGTATTTGATCCTTCAGAAGATATTTTAGAAAATGCACCACACGAAAATTTTCCTGCAAAATTAACTGCGTTCTTGTATGAAAGATATCTTTATTTTAATGGAGATAATGACAAAGGCTTAACAATTATTCCATGTGAATTAATAGAGAATAACGCCATTATTTTAAAAGATTATATTTTAGAATATGCTAAATTATGGAACTTAGAAAATGAATTTATTACTTGGATTAACACTTCAAATAACTTTCATAACACATTAGTAGACAGAATTGTACCAGGTTTTCCAAAAGATGATTTAGAGAACTACACTAATCAATTAAACTATGAAGATGAATTGATTGTCGTTTCAGAAGCGTTCTTATTTTGGGCAATTGAAGGCGATGAAAAATTGGAAGAAAAAATTCCTTTTAGTAAAGCAAATGAACAGATTTTGCTTGTCGAAAATATAGCGCCTTATCGTACTTCTAAAGTCAGAATTTTGAATGGAGCTCACACTTCAATGGTTCCTTTTTCTATTATGTTAGGTATAGAAACTGTTCGTGATGCAATCGATAACAAAGTAGCTGGAGATTTTATTAAAAATATTATTTATAATGAAATCATTCCTATCCTTGATTTACCAGAAGAACAATTAAAAGAATATACAGAAGATGTTTTAGATCGATTTAGAAATCCTTTTATCAAGCACTATTTATCGAGTATAGCGTTAAATTCTATCTCTAAATTCAAAGTTCGTGTTCTTCCAAGTTTATTAGATTATGTAGAGAAATTCAATCAAATTCCGAAAGGAATTGCATTTTCTTTGGCTTGTTTAATTCGTTTTTACAAAGGTGATTGGAACAATGAAGAATTACCTGTAAATGATGACGAAGCGATTATAAATGAGTTCAGAAATATTTGGAAAAACAATGATTATCAACAAATAAGTCATTCTGTTTTGAAAAATATAAATTTTTGGGAACAAGATTTGACAAAGGTTAATCAATTAGAGAATGAAGTTGAAAAAGCTCTTCGACTAATTGATGAATATGGGATTGAAAAATCTTATGAAATGTATAGCAACCAAATGATTTAAGAGAGAAAAATGCAGAAAAAAGCTATAAAAGTTAATCCAACGGATAATGTAATTGTTGCATTAGTTGACCTAAAAGCAAATGAAATTGTGGTCGTTGATAATGCTGAATATGAAATTCAGAAAGATACAAATGCGAAACACAAATTTGCTGCAATAGATTTTGTAGAAAATGATACGATTACGATGTATGGTATTACTGTCGGAAAAGCCGTTTGCAACATAAAAAAAGGTGAAGTTATTACGACTGAAAATGTAAAACATCAAAGTTCTAAAGTCGAAAAGAAAACAGCTACAACGTCATGGACCGCTCCAAATATCGATAAATGGAAAGACAGAACATTTATGGGATATCACAGAGAAGACGGACAAGTTGGAACGGAAAATATTTGGTTGTTTTTTCCTTTGGTTTTTTGCGAAAATAGAAATGTCGAAATTTTGAAAGATGTTTTTGAAAAAGAATTATTATTCGAAAAACCATCAAAACATCAATTGCTTTTACGTTCTTTAATTCAGAATTCTGATGAAAACGAGCAAGAAACAGATGAAGAAGACACAAGAGTTTTCAAAAATATTGATGTCAAATTCGTTACACATCAAGGTGGTTGTGGCGGAATTCGACAAGATGCTGAAGCTTTGGGAAGGCTGCTTGCTGGTTACGTGAACAATCCGAATGTTGCTGGTGCAACAGTTTTGAGCCTTGGTTGCCAGAATTTACAAGTTGAAATTTTTAAAGAAGCTTTGCATAAAATCAATCCTGATAATCAAAAACCAATTATCGTTTACGAACAACAAAAATCTGGAACGGTTGATAATATGTTGAACGGAATTATTAAAGATTCGTTCGAAGCAATCAAAAAAGCCAATGAAATTGAACGTAAACCAGCTCCATTATCTAAATTAGTTTTAGGTTTAGAATGTGGAGGATCGGATGGTTTTTCTGGTATTTCTGCTAATCCAACCTTAGGCTATTTATCAGATATTATGGCTGCAATTGGAGGCGCAACAATTTTGTCCGAATTCCCAGAATTATGCGGAGTTGAACAAGAATTAATCAATCGTTGTGTAAACGAAAAAGATGCCGAAAAATTTTTACAATTAATGAAAGATTTCGAAGATTCTGTTGTTGCCGCTGGTTCTGGATTTGACATGAATCCTTCTCCAGGAAATATAAAAGATGGATTAATAACAGATGCGATGAAATCTGCTGGCGCAGCCAAAAAAGGCGGTTCCTCTCCTATTCAAGATGTGTTAGATTATACAGAATACATCAAAAAACTAGGATTAAATTTGTTATGTACTCCAGGAAATGATGTAGAATGTACAACGGCTTTAGTCGGAACTGGATCTAATATTGTCTTATTCACCACAGGTTTAGGAACGCCTACAGGAAATCCTGTTGCTCCTGTTGTAAAAATTTCTTCGAACACAGCATTACAAGAAAAAATGCCTGACATTATCGATTTTAATACAGGAGAAATCATCACAGGAAATAAAACAATTGAAGAAACCGCTGACGAACTTTTAGAATTTATCATAAAAGTTGCTAGCGGTGAAGTCAAAGTAAAAGCTAAAATTTTAAATCAAAACGATTTTATCCCATGGAAAAGAGGCGTTTCTCTATAATCTATTTTCTTTTCGAAGATTTTCGAATATGAATTTGAGGATTTAAAACAACCTTTTTTTCTATGCTTATCCCTGAAAAATTTTCGTTCATATATTCCAGAAATACTTGAGCGGAAATTTTTCCCATTATATCTGGTGTCTGATCAACACTACTAATAGGCAATTCCATATATTGTGTAAATGGTTCATTACTAAAACCTATTATTGCAACATCTTTTGGAATGCTAATATTTTTCTTTTTCAATTGTTGACAAGCACCCAATGCTGCATAATCACTGGCTGAGAAAATTCCATCTGGTGGCGTTGATAAATTCCACAATGTTTTTATTGCTTCAACTCCATCTTCTATCGAACTTTTAATTGGAAAAACATATTCTTCTTTAAACGTCAATTTATTATCTTTCAATGCGTTGATATATCCATTGTAACGATTCTGATAAATCTCCAAACGTAAATCTCCAGATAAATGACAAATTCTTCGGCAACCTTGTTTAATCAAATGTTCGGTTGCTAAGTATCCTCCTTTATAATCATCAATTGTTACAGTGCTGATACCTGCAATATCTTTTTTACGGTCAAAAAATATGATTGGAGTATTAGATTCTTTTGCAGCTTCAATATGCGAAATATCTTCTGTCGTTTTAGAAACAGACATAAAAATACCATCAACCTGTGCATTCAATAATGTATTTAGTTGTTTTCTTTCTAAATCTACATCTTCGTGACTTTGACAAATAATAACATGGTAACCATGTGGAGACAACTCCTCTTCTATCCCACGAATTAGAGATGAGAAAAAATTTGTATTAATATATGGAACAATAATCCCAATATTATTTGTCTTCCCACTTTTTAGAGCCTGTGCTAAAGTATTTTGTTTGTAATTAAGCTCTTTAGCAGCTTTCATAACCAACTCTTTCGTTTTCTGACTAATTTTAGGATGATCATTTAAAGCCCTCGAAACGGTAGCTGCACTAATATTCAATTTTTCAGAAATATCATATATTGTAGCACTTTTTTTCATAATAAGGTAAAATTCAAGTTCGTTATCAAGATTCGGTAAATATAAATTAAATCTCAATAGTATTATATAGTAATGTATAAATTACAATGGTTCTAAAACTTTTTTTTCAGAATCTAAAACAATTTGTAATCGATTACAAATTTACTTCAATTTACATATTTTTAGAATTAAAAATTCAATAAGTCATCAAAAGAATTATGATTTTAACTAACCATTTAGCTTATTCAAGTTAGAGTATATATCAATATTAGTCAAAATAAATACATATTACACTAAATATCAATAATTAACAAATAGATTAATTATTTTTTATAAAATTTTAAGATTTTGTTTGATTTTAAAAAAATAGTTATATTTTAGTGTACTCTATACACTTAATAAATCAATTTGCAATCGATTACAAAACTATCAATATATAATAATGCAATCGATTACTTAAATATATTTAATAATGAATTAACTAAAAAGCACAAAATTAACACTTTATGAAGAAGTCTAAAATATCATTATTTGCCCTTTTACTCTTACCTATAGCAGCTTTTGCTCAGGAGAATAAGGTTGTTTCCGGAATAATAAAATCAACTGACGGAAAAACACCTTTGGCAGGAGTAGAAGTTTTTGTAGAAGGAACCGATTTAGAAGCATATACAGATGAAAATGGATACTACGAAATTGAAGTTCCAGAAGATGCTACGCTTACAATACTTTACGACGGATATCAGCAAATTGAGATTCCTATTAAGTCTACAGAAAGTTTTGATTTTTCTTTAAATCCATTAGAAAATGAAAACAAACAGTTAGAAGAAGTTGTTGTAATTGGATATGGAAAAGCACGAAAATCAGATTTAACTGGCTCTGTTGGAGTTATTGATGCTTCTAAACTGACTGAAAGAAGTATGACTAATCCTATGGAAGCGATGCAAGGAAATGTGCCTGGTGTACAGATTTCTACTTCTACAGGTAGAATTGGGGATGGTTTTGATATTGTGATTAGAGGGAACAATTCTATGAACGCAGATTCTAAGCCTCTTTTTGTTGTAGATGGAGTTCCTACTTCTGATATAGATTTTTTAAATCCTCAAGATATTGCGCGAATTGATATTTTAAAAGACGCTTCATCCACTGCAATTTATGGTTCACGCGGATCGAATGGAGTTGTAATTGTAACGACTAAAAATGGATCGAATGCAAAAGGAAGATTCACTGTTTCTTATGATACCTATTATGGTGTAAAAGATGTAGCTCGTTTACCTAAAATGATGGACGGAAGTAAATGGTGGTATTATCATCAATCCGCTTATCTAGCGACGGCAGGAAAAGATCAGGCAACTGGACAAGTATCTGCTCAAACATTATACAATGCAGTTGTTGGTACCAGAAATACAGAACTTTTGAGACGTGTAAATGCAAATGAAACCTTTGACTGGTTTGATGCTGTCCTTAGAACCGGAATGACGCAAAATAATTATGTTAATTTATCTGGACGTTCAGAGAATGGAATGGGTTATAACATTGGATTAGGTGCTCAAAAAGAGAAAGGAAATTTACAAAATGAAGCTTTAGATAAATACTCTGTAAATATTGGTGTTGATCATAGAATCAATGATAAATTTTCGGTTGGAATTAATCTTAATGTCGCATTAACAGAACAACAAGATGGTTCTGATATCGCTATGCAAGAGGCTTTCAGATTAAATCCATTCTTGAATCCTTATCAATACGAAAGTACTGAATTAGCTGCTTTACCAGGAAAATTAACTAATCAACAAGGTGCATTTATCATCGATAAAACATCTACTTATAATCCTCTTTTAGAGATTAAAAATACAGTAAATGAAACTAGAAGATGGAATGGTATCGGGAATTTCTTTTTCGAATATCGTCCATTAGATTGGTTATCTTTAAAAACAACCTATTCTGCAAACTATGACACAAGAAGAAAAGGTGAATCGTGGGGTGCTTTGACATCTGTTGGAGCAAGTAATAACAATTTGTCTTCTGCAGCAATTAATAAATCTGAGAGATTTAATTATACATGGGATAACCAGGTTAATGCAAATTTTGAGATTAATGATATACACAAATTCAATATTCTAGCTTTACAAAGTATTTACGAAAGTAGATATGAATCTTCATTCCAAAGCTCTAGAAATATTCCTTTTGAAACTGGTTATCACAATATAGGATCAGGAACGCAAGAAACGTATAATATTGGTTCCGATTATATCAAACAAGCTTTGAGTTCATATGCCTTACGCGCAAATTACTCTTTATTAGACAAATACTTATTTACTTTCTCTATTCGTTGGGATGGATCTTCTATTCTTTCGAAAGGAAATCAATGGGAAAGCTTCCCTTCTGCTGCCGTAGCTTGGAAAATTAATAACGAAGAGTTTTTAAAAGCAAGCAAAGTTGTATCAGAATTAAAATTAAGAGCAAGTTGGGGTTATACAGGAAATAATATTATTGAACCATATTCTACAACAAATTTATTAACCGATCAATATTATTATGATTTTAATGGAACTGTAGCAAATGGTTGGTTACCTGGAAAAATTGCAAATCCTTACTTAACATGGGAAAAAACAAGAGAATTTAACGTTGGATTAGATTACGGATTCTTTAAAAACAGAATTACAGGATCGATTGATATTTATGATAAATTATCAGATTACTTGTTAATGAAACAACAATTACCTTACGAAACAGGATGGACATATATTAATGGAAACATCGGATCTGTAAGTAATAAAGGTGTTGAAATTGCATTAACAGCAAAAATTGTACAAACTAAAAAAGTAAGTTGGGAAACGACATTTACATTCTCTAAAAACGTCAACAAAATCAAATCAATATACGGTCAAAACAAAGTGGATGATATTGGAAACAATTTATTCATTGGAGAATCTATTCATTCGTATTACAATTATGTGTTTGATGGTGTTTGGCAACCAGATCAAGAAGCTGAGGCGAAGAAATATGGGCAAACAGTTGGTCAAGCAAAAGTAAAAGACATTAATGGAGATGGAAAAATAACGGTTGATGATCGTGTTATTTTGGGATCATCAGATCCAGATTGGTCAGGAAGTATTTTCACAACGTTAAAAGTTGGACAATTTGATTTGTCTGCTTCTTTAATTACAAATCAAGGTGTTTTAGCATATTCTCCTTTCCACGAGAACTTTACAAACGTGTATGACAGAGGTCGATCTAAAATTGATATGGATTGGTTTGTTCCAACAAATGACGCTGGATTACCTGCTCAATTCTCTAATACAGCACCACAGCCTTATAATGAAGGTACTTATTGGAAAAACAATAAAGTTGGCTATTATAGAGATGCTTCTTTTGTAAAGGTGAAAAACATCGCTTTAGGTTACACATTTGACAAAAATACTTTATCTAAAATTGGATTATTCAATTCTCTAAGAGTCTATGCCAATGTAATTAACCCATTCGTTTTCACCGACTATAATGGTTATGATCCTGAGTGGGCTACAGCAAATTTTGGAATTGGACGTGTAAGTTCTATTACTTATCAATTGGGATTAAATGTTAAATTTTAAGAAGTTTTAAAGATGAAAAAAATCGTTATATTATTACTAGCTTTAAGCACAACATATTCTTGCAGTGATTTTTTAGAAGAAGAAAACCTTTCTAACGTAGCTGCAGAACAATACTATACAACCGCAGAAGGATTTACTTCATTGGTTAATGCAAATTATGCTCAATTAAAAAATATTTATGGAAAAGAGCCTTGGCTTTTTGTCGCAGGAACAGATTTATATGCAAGAGGAAGAACAGCTGAACCACCAGGTTTAAGTCAATACACAGAACTTAATGCTTCGTCAGAAGGAGTAGATCATCTTTATAAAAATTGCTATACGGCTATTCAAGCTGCAAATATGGCATTGTATTATTCAGATAAAACAGCAGCTTCTTCTAACTTAAGCAAGCAAATTGGAGAATTAAAATACCTAAGAGCAAACGCCTATTTCTTGTTGGTACAAACCTATGGAGATGTAAGTTTGGTTACAGAATATATTAATACACCACAATTAAGTTTTGACAGAACTTCTTCAAAAGACGTTTATCAATTTATTATCAAAGAATTAGAAGAGTCATTAAAATTAGTTGGAAATACGGCTTACAATGGGCATGTTAACACAAAAGCTGTTCAGCATTTATTAGCATTAGTTCACTTAACACGCGGTTACGAAACTTTTGGAACAAATGATGATTTTACAACAGCTGCTCAATATGCAGATAACGTTATTGGTGGGCAAGCTCTTTCACTTTCGTTCGAACAATTGTGGAAACCTGGCAACGAAATCAATACAGAAACTATTTTTTCTGTTCAATATAGCGCAGCTTCAACAAGTACAGATCCTTTTAATTTAGGTCATGCACAAAGTAGTTATTTTGGACCATATCATGGTGGATCAGAAGTTGCAGGTAAAGCTCCTTATCGTACATATAGCTTATGCCCTACTCAGTTTGCACTTGATTTATACACTCAAGATGACACACGTTGGAACGCAACTTTTATGGGTGAAGTATACGATCGTTATTTTGATTATTTTGATGTAAGCGATCATTCAACTTTAACTGTAAAGCATTATTACGAACCTAAGTGGTTTGCTAAAAATGATACATATAAAGCAAATTATATTGCAAAAAATCCTGGTGTAGAATACCATAGTTACGGGACTTATGCTGCAGAAAGCAATCCTAATTTTGATTATCAAACGATTCCTGTAAAGAAATTTGATGATCCAAAAGCTCAATTTGGAAAATTTACAAACACGAGAGACATTATTCTTTCAAGATTAGCTGACACTTATCTTATTGCTTCCGAAGCATATCTAAAAGCAGGAAATATATCTACAGCATTACAACGAATTAATGAAGTTCGTAAGCGAGCTGGTGTACAAAATGTAACTGCATCAAACATGAATATTGATTTTATTTTAGATGAAAGAGCGAGAGAAATGTTAGGTGAATATAACCGTTGGTTTGATTTAAAACGTACAGGAAAATTAGTTGAGCGTGCTTCAAAATATAATTTCTTGATTAAACAATCTAATTTTAATGGAAATAATGGTCAACTTAAAATACTAAGACCTATTCCTCAAGCTGCAATTGACTTAAATCAAAATTCAAATTTCAAACAAAATCCGGCATATTAATACTATATCCGTAAAATAATGATGTTCTTTTACAAAAAAGAGCATCATTTTATCAATAACAAATTATTTTTATAATTTTTATTTTATTATTAATAATAATAATTTTACTTTAGTGTTTTCTATACACCTTTATATTTAATAATGTAATCGATTACGCTAAAAATTATTTAGTTCAACAGAAGAAACACAAAACCACACATATGAGGATCTCTAAAATTAAGTTATTCACGCTTTTGCTTCTACCAATTGCGAGTTTTGCGCAGGAAGAAATAAAAGTTTCTGGAACGGTTAAATCATCTATAAATAATTCACCTCTTAATGGAGTTGATATTTATGTAGATGGGACAACATATGAAACAATTACAGATGAAAATGGATTTTATGAAATTGTTGTTCCAGATAACTCGACTTTAACCATTACCTATGATGGCTATGAAATACAGACTATTCCTGTCAATAAAAAAGGAATAATCGATATAAAACTGAAAGATCTTGTTGCAACAGAGCAACAAAATCTAAATGAAGTTGTTGTAATTGGATATACAACTGTAACACGTGATGAATTAACAGGTTCTGTGGCAAGTGTAAATGCTGATCAAATAAAAGATATGGCGGTAAACTCTGCTGCTGAAGCTATACAAGGTCGATTGGCTGGTGTACAAGTTAGTATGTCCGAAGGTGCGCCAGGAGCTGATGTTACAATTAAAGTTCGCGGAGGTACATCGATTACACAAGACAACAGCCCTCTGTATATCGTAGATGGAATACAAGTAGAAAATGCTTTATCTATTTTATCTCCACAAGAGATTGCAAGTATTGATGTTCTAAAAGATGCTGCTTCTACTGCAATTTATGGTGCGCGTGGTGCAAATGGTGTTGTACTTATTACGACAAAAAGTGGTTTCAACATGCCTACACAAGTTACTTACTCTAATTACACTGGATTTAGAGAAATTCAGAATAAGTTAGAGGTAATGACTCCATATGAATTTGTACGTTATCAGTATGAATTGTATAATATTAATAATGATGAACAATTAGCAAACTCATTCAGAAAAAGATATGGGGATTTTAGCGATATTGACATCTATAAAAGTATGGAAGCGAGAGATTGGCAAGAAGAAGTTTTTGGAAGAAAAGCTTTTTCTCAAAATCATAACGTTTCACTTGTAGGAGGAAATAAATCGACTGATTTCAGTTTAAATTTAAATCACATCAACGAAGATGGAATTATGTTGAATTCTGGTTACAAAAGAAATTTAGCAAACTTCAAATTAAATCATAAAATCAGCGACAAAGTAAAAACGGGAGTTAGTTTTAGATATAGTAAAGATAAAATCATGGGAGCTGGTACATCAAATACAGGTTCTCAATCAAATAACAGACTTCGTAATTCAGTGAGATATCAACCTTTTGCTGCTCCAGGAAACGAGTCATACGTAGACTTCTTCGATCCAGATTATTACGCACAAACAAATCTTACAAGTCCTGTTTTATTAGCGAATAATGAAGTAAGAGAAGACGAAAGACAAAACCTTTTAATGAATGGTTATTTGTCTTGGCAAATTGTCAAAGGATTAACCTTCAAATCTGTTTTTGGTTATGTACAAACAGATCGTAATGACAATAGCTTTTATGGGAATATCACAAGTGTCGCAATGGCAAACGCTAATCTTCCTGTGGTTGATCTACGCGCAAGTCAAACAAGAAGAATCTCTAATTCAAATACACTACAATATTCACCAAAATTAGGTTCTAATCATAAATTAGATGTGATGATTGGACAAGAGATTGTAAAAACAGACGGAGAAACATCAAGAACATATATCAAATGGTTACCAAAAAATATTTCGGCACATCAAGCATTTTCTAATTTACAAAGTGCGGTTCCTCCAGCAGGAATGGTTCAAGATCCAGTTTCGACATCAGTAAATGTAGATCGATTGGCTTCGTTTTTTGGGCAAGTTAATTATTCGTTCAATAAAAAATATATGTTAACGCTTTCTGTCAGAACAGACGGATCGAGTGTTTTCTCTCCTGATAATCGCTATGCTACATTCCCTTCTGCTTCATTTGCTTGGAATGTTGCAAGAGAAAATTTCTTAAAAGATTCTTCTTGGATTGACGAATTAAAATTACGTTTAAGCTATGGTACTTCGGGTAATAACCGCATCGAGCCATTCTTATATTCAACATTCTTCAGTAGTTCAAGTAACTGGGGATATTCATTTGATAATGCTGTAGTTCCAGGTTTAGCACCTAATGAAAGGTTGGCAAATTCGGGTGCGAAATGGGAAAAAACAATTTCTAAAAACATTGGATTAGATTATACTTTATTCAATAAACGTGTTTATGGTAGTATCGATGCTTATATAACAAATACAAAAGACTTATTATTATTAGCTAAAATACCTCAAACAGGAGGATACGAATACCAATATCAAAACTCTGGTGAAACGGAAAACAAAGGAATTGAATTTACAATAGGTGCTGATATTGCGAAATCTAAAAACTTTAAATGGAATGTAAACTTCAATATTTCTCATAATCAAAATGTTATCAAATCTTTAGGTAAAGATGTAACTGGGGATGGTCTACAATATTATTATCAATCATCTGGATGGGTAAACAATTTGCAAGATTTCAAAGTTGAAGTAGGTAAACCTATTGGGCAATTCTATGGTTATGTAACAGATGGATGGTACAAAGTGAGCGATTTCGATTATAACGCTTCAACTCAAAAATATACATTAAAAGCTGGTGTTGCAAGTACTTCTGCTGCAGCATTAGGTTCAAAAGATGTACGTCCTGGAGATTTAAAATTAAAAGATTTGAATAATGATGGAAAAATTGATGACAATGATAAAACTGTTTTAGGAAACGCTCAAGCAAAATTCTATGGTGGATTTAATCAACAATTTCAATGGAAAAATATCGATCTAAGTATGTTCTTCACTTACTCTGTTGGTAATAAAGTTTACAATGCCAATAAAGTTGAATTTACAACACAATATTTATACCGCGACAATAATATGTTAAAAGCTGTTGCTGGAGCTTGGAGAAATTTTGACGACAACGGAAATCGAGTAACAGATCCTACACAATTAGAAGCTTTAAACGCAAATGCTACATTTTGGTCACCTCCTTCTGGAAACTATATTTTACATTCTTATGCCATCGAAGATGGATCTTATTTAAGATTAAGCAATGTTACAGTTGGATATTCTTTACCAGAAGATATGTTAGCAAAAACGAAATTTATTAGCAAAGTAAGAATCTACGCTACAATCAATAATTTATTTACAATTACTGGTTATTCAGGTTATGATCCTGAAGCAAATACAAGACGCACAAGTCCTTTAACTCCTGGAGTTGATTATGCTGCCTATCCACGAAGCAGATTTTTCTTAACAGGTATTAATGTTACTTTCTAATCTTAAAACACACTAAAAATGAAAACAAAAACATTTATAAAAATATTAGGCGTTAGCATCGTTTTATTAACAACAACATCATGTGATGATTATTTGGATGTTAGTAGCCCTTCCAACACTTCCGAAATAGAAGTTTACAACGATGCAAGTTATACCTACTCCGCTTTAGTTGGCGTATATAATCAATTGGCTGGTGACAATGGTTATGGAAACAGAATTTCTTCTATCATTGGACAGGCTGCTGATGATTTCAAAACATCTGGTGATTACAATTGTAACGATCGTCGTGGAATTAGTATGTACAAAGCATGTCCTACAAATCCAGAATTAGACAAACCTTTCCGTCAATTATACACAGGAATTGAAAGAGCAAATTTATTAATTTATAATATTCCAACCTCTGATGTCTACAAATCTGGAAGTGATAGCGACAAAAAGTTAATGGACAGATATTACGGAGAAGCATTAACGTTAAGAGCGCAATACTATTATGAATTAATCAGAAACTTTGGAGATGTTCCATTTCAAGATAAACCATCTTCTCAATACGAACATATTTTCCTTCCGAAAACTGATCGTGATGAAATTTATGAAGTTTTATTAAATGATTTAGAAACAGCTTCAAAAGTTATTCCTTGGAGAGCCGAATCTGGAGATCCTACAACACGTATCACAAAAGCTTTTGTGAAAGGCTTACGTGCTCGTATTGCACTTGCTAGAGCTGGATATTCACTAAGAAGACAACCGATACAGATGGTTAAAGGAGCAAATCCAGAAAAATATTACCAAATTGCTCGCAACGAAACGTTTGACATTATGCAACAACGTGGGAGTCATAACATCAATCCAAATTACGAAGATGTTTTCCGTGCTATTCACGAAGGTCGTATGGATAACACAAACGAAATGATTTTTCAAGTTGGTGCTTTCGGTGGAAATGCTCGAACTGATAGTAAACTTGGTTATTACAACGGATTGCGTCATAACGCAGCTTCTAAATGGAATGGCGGTGGCGGAATCAATGCTTTACCAACTTATTTTTATGAATTTGATAAATATGATCAAAGACGAGATGTAACAATCAATGCTTTCGAAATTAATGCTGATGATTTAACACAAGTGGTTAAAATTGACGCTTTAACAGACGGAAAATTCAGAAAGTCTTGGACAAAAGTAACAGGTCCTTCTCAAAATGTTGGAATCAATTGGCCAATTATGCGTTTTGCAGATGTTTTATTAATGTTTGCTGAGGCAGAAAATGAATTAAACGGTGGACCAACAGCTGCTGCAATAGATGCTTTGAGAGAAGTTAGAGCAAGAGCTTATGCAAACAATCCTGATAAAATGCCTGCAGTTTCAGCGAATGGCTACCAAGGCTTTTTTGAGCAAATTGTACACGAAAGATTATTGGAATTTGGTGGAGAATCTATCCGAAAATATGACTTAATCAGATGGAATCTTTTAGGTCAAGTAGTAACAGAAACTCGTGCTAAATTGCAAAATTTATTAGATGGAACGGGAGAATATGCCAATGTACCTAAATACATCTATTATAAAATTGGGAAATACGATCCAACACAGACAGCCCAAAAAACTGTTTTGAGTTTAGATACTTATTTTGTTGGAAATGATAAAACAGAATTGTTCTACACTCCTTCTGTTGCTTCTACTCCAACGGGATATACACGCATAAACTGGCAAACAGGAATGGTTGCGACAATGATTAACGACGAACGAAAAGGTTGGTTACAATATTACAAACCAAATCATTCAGAATTGTTGCCAATCTATCAAGATATCATCAATACAAATTATAATTTAACACAAGATTACGGATACTAAAACACAATTATTATGAAAAAAACTTTTTATAAAATATTGATTATAGGAACAGTATTACTTACTGCAAATGCTGTAATCTCTTGTAATGATGATGAATTTCAATCAGAATCTAACGATCCAATGAGAATGTTTACACCATTGTCTTTATCTGCCGAAAATTTTGAAACAGAAACAAAAGTCACTTGGTCACCTTCTCTATACACTAACAATATTGACGAAACTTATACAACAGAAGTTTCGAGCGATTCGTTATTTACAAATCCAAAAGATATCATTTTAACTAAAAAAACAGATTCTGCTGGAGTTGTTATTACGGATCAAGAAATTCCCGTGAGAAAAAATTTCTTTATACGTGTTAAAACAAATGCTTACGAAAACAGACCAGAATCTCACTGGTCTGTTAGTAAGCGAATTAAAATTATTGGAATCCAAATTTTGCATCCTATTTATGATCCAAATATTCTAGAGAATCAAGCAACGGTTAGTTGGGACGTAACTGCTGGAGTAACTGAATTGAGATTTCAAGCTTATACGCAAGTTTCTGGTCAAGATCCAGTTTATGTTGGCGATCCTATTGTAAGTCAAATCACAAGTAGCGAAGCAGCTGCTGGACTTAAAACAACAAAAGGACTTAATCCAAGTACACGATATACAGTCGAAATTTATAAAGGAAATACAAGCGTTGGTTCTCAGAATTTCACGACAAAATCATCTACAAGTTATAGTATTATTGCTAACTCTGGCGATGATTTAATTACCTTGATTAACAATGCAAAAGATGGTGATATCATTGGATTAAATCCTGGAAAATATGATTCTGGAGATAAATTATACACGATTAATGCAAAGAAAATTTCATTGATTGGAATTTCTGGAAATCCAGAAGATACAAAAGTTTCTTTCAAAGAATTTACGTTAAATGATACTGGAGCAGGTTTACATCTGAAGAATATCGAATTAGATGGAAGCGCAAATACAGCAGATTATTTAATCAATTTAACAAGTAGCAGCAGCAATGGTGCGAAGGCTAATTTTGCTAATGTATTGATTGAAAACTGTGTTGTAAGCAATGTTAAAACCTCAGCTTTCAGAGCAAATAGAGGTCCAAATAGCGGATATGTAATGGATAAATTTGAGATTAAACATTCTTTCTTCAAAAATTTTCTTGCTTCATCTTACGGATTTTTACATTTAGATAAATTAGTTTTTAACGAAGTTAATATCGAAAATTCAACATTTACAGAAGTTGGAGATTTATTTATTAGATACAGAGAAAGCATTACTACGCCATCTGCAAACGCAACAATTAATGTCAATAATTGTACGATTAACAGTTTTGGACAAAGTTCTTCTTTTCCATTATTAGATAACAATAACGTACCAATCAAAGCTAATTTTACCAATAATATTATTGCAAATTCGCCAAGAGTTGGAGGAAGTTTATCGAGTAATAATTTAATTCGTTTAGCGACTTCAAGTACAGCTGTTTTTACGTTTAACAATTTCTATAATTTAACAAATGGAAAAGCTGCTGATTTACAAAAACTTGTTTTTCCAACTGGAGTAACTTCTACAAATAATCAAGAAAATGCTCTAAATTGGACAAACACAACAATTGATTTTACATTACCAGTCAATTCTCCATTAAGAACTGCATCTTCTACAGGTGCTGCGATTGGAGATCCAAGATGGTGGAATTAATTAAACAATAAAAAATGAAATCACACATCGCAATTACATTTATATTTTTAATTCACTCATGTTTATTTGCACAGAATTTACCTGCTTTTCCTTCTGCCGAAGGATATGGCAGGTATAGTTCTGGTGGACGAGGTGGAGAAGTCTATATTGTCACAAATCTCAACGATTCTGGTAAAGGAAGTTTACGATACGGAATTCAGAAAAAATTGAGCAGAACAATCGTTTTTGCTGTTTCTGGAAACATTGTATTGCAATCTCCTTTGGATATTAATTATGGAAACATTTCTATTCTTGGACAAACTGCTCCTGGAGATGGTATTACCGTTTCTAATTATCCTGTAACCATCAAATCTGATAATGTAATTATTCGTTACATGAGATTTCGTTTAGGCGATTTAGCAAAAGTAGAAGGTGATGCTTTGGGTGGTCGAAATGCACAAAATATAATCATAGATCATTGTTCAGTTAGTTGGGCTACGGACGAAAACATCTCGTTTTATCGTGTCAAAAACCTTACAATTCAATGGTCTATCATATCAGAAGCTCTTAATAAATCTGTCCATATAAAAGGAGCGCATGGTTATGGTGGAATTTGGGGTGGTGAGCCTGCAAGTTTCCATCACAATCTAATTATGAGTAACAATAGTCGAAATCCTCGTTTTAGCGGTTCAGAATCAACTGTGAATCCTGAAGATGAAATGGTTGATTTTCGTAATAATGTGATTTTTAATTGGGGCGCAAATTCTATTTATGGCGGAGAAAATGGAAAATATAATTTGATTAATAATTATTTCAAATCTGGTCCAGCCACAAAACATAAAAATAGAATTGTAAATCCTTCTATTCCATATGGTAAATTTTATGTCAATGGAAATTTTGTAGAAGGTTATGCTGATATAACAGCAAATAACTGGAATGGCGGTGTACAAGCCGATGAGCCATTAAAAGGAAAAGCTGAAACTGAATTTGGCAAAAATGAAATTATCACTCATTCTGCTGAAAATGCATACAAAATGGTTCAAGCACATGTTGGAGCAAGTTTAAAACGCGATGAAGTTGACAATCGATTAATTAGTTATTTAACAAACGGATATCCAAAAAATATGACCGGAATTATAGATAGTCAAACAGAAGTTGGTGGATTTCCTACATTAAAAACATACAATATTTCTACAGATACAGATCAAGATGGAATGGACGATGAATGGGAAAAAAGAAATAATTTGAAAGTTGGTATTAATGATGCAAACGGTTACAATCTATCAAGTCAATATACCAATTTAGAAGTTTATGCAGAGTCTTTAGTTTCAGAAAAGATTAATTCAGCGAATAACAAAGTCAAAGATTATGATTTTATTGTAGCGAAAGATGGTTCAGGTCAATTCAAAACTATTCAAGAATTAATTGCTGCACTACCCGATTTTAGTCGAGTTCCTGTAAAAGTGTTGATTAAAAATGGAGTTTATAAAGAAAAAATTACCTTACCTCCTTCTAAAACGATGATTAATTTTATTGGTGAAGATCAATACAAAACCATTTTGACATATGATGATTACGCATCAAAATTAAATAATATTGGTCAAGAAATTGGAACATCTGGTTCAGCTTCATTTTTTATTTTTGGAGACAATTTTTCAGCCGAAAATATAACATTCGAAAATAGCGCAGGCGAAGTTGGACAAGCTGTTGCTGTTCGCGTTGATGCAGATAAAATAAAATTTACAAATTGTCGGTTTTTAGGAAATCAAGATACATTGTATTTGGTAAAAAGCGGAAGCAGACAATATTTTAACAACTGTTACATCGAAGGTACAGTCGATTACATTTTCGGAGCAGGAACCGCTTATTTTGAAAACTGTCAGCTAAATAATAAAGGGAAAGGATACATTACAGCGGCATCAACGACAGAAGATCAGAAATACGGTTTCGTTTTCGAGAATTGTAAGATTTCTGGGAACAATCAAGATTCTCATCATTTGGGAAGACCTTGGCGACCTTTTGCTCAAACTACTTTTATCAATTGCGACATGGATTTGTCTGTTAAAGCAGAAGGTTGGAACAATTGGGGAAAAGTTGCAAATGAATCTACAACACGCTACTCCGAATACAAATCTACAGGTAAACACATCGCAAATAAAAGAGTTAAATGGAGTCGTCAATTAACTGCTCAAGAAGCTTTAGCATTCTCTAAAAATAATGTTTTGGGTGATTGGATCGTCAATTAAACTCCTTACTAATTTTAAAAATTAATACGTATGAAAAAAATTATTGCCACAATAACAACATTAATCCTTGTCACTTCTTGTAGTAACAGAT
This sequence comes from Empedobacter sp. UBA7248, assembly GCF_002472945.1. NCBI lineage: Bacteria > Pseudomonadati > Bacteroidota > Flavobacteriia > Flavobacteriales > Weeksellaceae > Empedobacter > Empedobacter sp. UBA7248. The sequence continues at coordinate 384,594 of NZ_DKSU01000005.1, forward strand.
TGGTTCAACATCAAAACAATGGATTTACCTATTCCGAAATTTCTATAAAAGAAGGTGGAAAATGGGTAGATGGAAAAAGAGGTCATAAAGAATATGAAGGCGGAACATTTCGAAATGTACAAGAACATACACTTGATCCTCAGCATACCGATCATGCTTTCGATATTCGATACGAAGGTCCAGGTTGGGAAAATCAAAATGTTGGTTATCGTTTGTATTTGGATTGGAGAAATGCGGTTGATATTTTCGGGAAAAAGGTAAAAACACAAGTTTTGCAAGATGTTGGACAAGATGGTTTTGATTCTTATCACGAACCTCTTCCTTGGGGACAAGATATCTTGAAAGCTGGGAAATCGCTTGGAATTGGTGGTTTTGGGCGATTAGTGAATGATACTGTTGCGCATTTGCATCAAGTTGAAAATACATATGTCAAAGTAAAAAATAGTAAAAATGTTTCAAGTTTTGAAATTGATTATTCTAAATGGAAAACTGCAGATCATACAACAAATGTAAAAGCAAAAGTTTCGATTTATCCTTACGATCGTTTTTCTAAGTTTGAATTGAAAACTTCTGTCTTAACGAATGGTTTAACAACTGGTTTGGTGAAATTCAAAAATATTCCGTTGCAGCAAAAGAAAAGCGCAAATGGAAGTTGGGGATATATCGCAACCTACGGAAAACAAACTTTAGTTGACAAAAATGATTTGCTTGGAATGGCAATTTTCTATAAATCGGATGAGGTCGAAAAATTAGTAGACGGAAAAGATGATCATTTAATCGTTTTCAAACCGACAACCAAAACAATAACATATTATATTTTGGCAGCTTGGGCACAAGAGCCAAATGGACTTAAAAATGAAACTGAATTCTACAATGATTTGAATTCGAAATTAGTTCAATTAGAAAAGTCTAATCGTTTATAAATAGTTGATAATGAAAAATATTTTAAAAACAACGGTTTGTGGTTTGATGATAATCTCGAGTACGTCTTGTATCAGTCAGAAAAAAAACACAGAAGATATTCTTGTCAATCCAAAGTTAAAATGGTCAGAACGAATGGCAATTTCAGAAACTATTCGTTTCCCTGATCCTACACTTTTAGATTTTCAAAAAAAACCACGTTGGAGTTATACAAATGGATTGGTTTTAGACGCTATGTACAAAGTATATGAGCAAACAAATAACCAAACTATCTATAATTATATCTACGATTATGCAAATAGAATGATTGATTCGAACGGAAAAATTGATACGTATAAGTTCGAGAATTATAATTTAGATATGATCAAATCTGGCGACGCAATTTTTGATTTATACGAAAAAACAAAAGAAAATCGATTCAAAATTGCAATGGAAACGTTGGATAAGCAATTAGAACAACAACCAACAACAACGGAAGGCGGATATTGGCACAAAAAAATCTATCCAAATCAGATGTGGTTAGATGGTGTTTATATGGCCGAACCTTTTCATGCAAAATATGCAACAAAATTTCAGAGCGCAACAGAAGCAAAAAAATCATACGATAAAATTGTTTTACAATTTGACTTAATCGAAAAATATAACCGCGATCCAAAAACTGGTTTATATTATCACGGTTGGGACGAAAGTAGAAAAGAAAAATGGTCAAATAGTACAACAGGTCTTTCTCAACATTTCTGGTCGAGAGGAATGGGTTGGTACGGAATGGCTTTGGTTGATGTGTTAGATTATTTGCCAAAAGATTATCAAGGTCGTGATAAATTAATCAAATACCTTAATCAATATGCAGAAGCGATTGTGAAGGTTCAACATTCTTCGGGGACTTGGTATCAAGTTTTGGATCAAGAAAATAGAACAGGAAATTATTTGGAAGCAACAGGTTCTTCGATGTACGTTTATACGTTAGCAAAAGGTGTTAACAAAGGTTATTTGCCAAAATCATACATGAAAAATGCCAAAAATGGATTTGATGGAATTTTAAAAGAGTTTATTCAAGTAGATGAAAAAGGTATTGTAAGTTTAGAAAAATGTTGTGCTGTTGCAGGTTTAGGTGGAAATCCTTATCGCGATGGTTCATACGAATATTACATTAGTGAAGAAATAAGAGCAAATGATCCAAAAGGAACTGGACCATTTATATTAGCTGCATTAGAATTAAATCGTTAGTCGCCATGAAATCAACATTAATTCTCCTATCATTTTTAGGATTAAATTTCTTGCCAATACAGGCTCAAAAATCAAATGTTTGGGTATCAGATTTAGGAAACGGAACGTATAAAAATCCTATTTTATATGCAGATTATTCTGATCCTGATGCAATTCGTGTCGGTGATGATTTTTTCATGACGGCTTCCAGTTTTAATGAAGCGCCGGGGTTACCAATTTTACATTCAACTGATATGATTAATTGGAAATTGGTTAATCATGCCCTACCCGATGTTTTTCCTATCAAACATTTTAGCACGCCAAAAAGAGGCGATGGTGTTTGGGCGCCAAGTATCCGATTTCATAACAACGAATATTATATTTATTGGGGCGATCCAGATTTCGGAATTTACATGGTCAAAACCAAAAATCCTTTCGGGAAATGGGAAGATCCAATTTTAGTTGAAGAAGGAAAAGGTATTATTGATACGTGTCCGTTTTGGGATGAGGACGGAAATGCCTATATCGTACATGGTTGGGCAGGAAGTCGCGCTGGTGTAAAAAGCCTTTTGACAATCAAAAAAATGAATGCGGAAGGAACAAAAGTCTTAGATAAAGGAAAACACATTTTCGATGGACACGAAAATCACCCAACTGTCGAAGGACCAAAAGTTTATAAACGCAACGGTTTTTATTATATTTTTGCTCCTGCAGGTGGTGTAGCTACTGGTTGGCAATTGGTTTTACGTTCAAAAAATATTTATGGACCTTATGATGAAAAAATTGTTTTAGAACAAGGAAAATCAACTGTCAATGGACCTCATCAAGGTGCTTGGGTGGATACAAAAAATGGAGAAGATTGGTTCTATCATTTTCAAGATGCAGATACTTACGGACGAATTGTTCATCTTCAACCAATGAAGTGGATCAACGATTGGCCGTTTATTGGTGTAGATCAAGATAAAAATGGAATTGGAGAACCAGTTCTAACATATAAAAAACCTACAATTTCCAATAAATCTGAAATTATAAATCCTTCAGAAACAGATAATTTTAAAGGAAATGATATCGGATTACAATGGCAATGGAGCGCAAATCCTTCAATTGTTTGGTACAGTAAGTTAGCAAATCAAAATTTTCTTCGTCTTTTCTCGATCAAAGTTCCTGAAAATTCGAATAATCTTTGGACGGTTCCTAATTTGTTAACGCAGAAATTTCCTGCACCAAATTTCACAGCTTCAACAAAAGTAAAACTTACGCCTGAAGATGCTACAGAAGGGAAAACTGCTGGTTTATTAATCATGGGAACAGATTATCAATCTTTGGTTATCACAAATAAAAAAGATGGCTATTATTTACAATTGATTCGTGCAGAAAAAGCAGAGAAAAATAATCCAGAAAAAATTCTATCCGAAGTAAAATTATCAACTAATGAAGTTTTCTTGAAAGTAAAAGTGAGCGAACCAAACGGAATTTGTCAATTTAGTTTTAGTGAAAACGGAAAAAAATACACATCAATTGGAGAACCATTTCAAGCTAAACCAGGAAAATGGATTGGAGCAAAAGTTGGCGTGTATAGTATAAGTTCTCAAGATGCAAAACGTGGTGGTTATGCTGATTTTGATTGGTTCAGAATAGATAAAAACGAGAAATAATGAAGACAAAACAATTTTTATATACTTTAATTTGCTTCATTACTATGTCAATTTTTTGTCATGCACAAAAAGGAAAATCAATCACAATTTTCTTAATCGGAGATTCAACTGTTGCAGATTATACAGGCGATTATGATCCTGGCAAAAACTATATGAAAAACAGATATCCAATTGCTGGTTGGGGACAAGAATTTCAACCATTTTTTGCAAAAGATAGCGTACAAGATGTGAAACATTTAGCGAATAAAAATATCATCGTCAAGGATAAAGCAAAAGGAGGTCGAAGTACACGTACTTTTTTTCAAGAAGGTAGATGGCGAGAGGTTTATTCACAACTAAAAAAAGGTGATTATGTATTGATTCAATTTGGACATAATGATGCCGCCGAAGATAAACCAGAACGATTTGTAAACTTAGAAGGTTATAAAGAATTTCTAAGATTGTATGTGGATCAAACGAGAGAAAAAGGTGCAATTCCGATTATTCTAAGTCCCGTTGCAAGAAATTATCCTTGGAAAAATGGAAAGTTAGAAAATGTACATGGCGAATATCCATTTGTCGCTAAAGAAATTGCAAAAGAAAAAAATGTTGCATTCTTAGATTTGAATCAATTATCAATGGATTTTTTTAGCCAAAAAGGACAAGAATATGTAACAAAAACCTATTTCATGAATTTTGGAGCGAATTTGTACGATGCTTATCCAAATGGACAAAAAGATAACACACATTTTCAAATTGTAGGCGCAAAAGCTGTCGCATCAATTGTTTTCAAAGAATTCAAAACTATCATTCAAAACAAAAACATTAAATAATGAAAAAATACATAAAACTACTTACAGTTGCGTTAGCAATTGTTTGTTCTACTCATTTATCAGCTCAAGTTGATGAGAATATTTACAAGGATATTGAGTTTAATATGCCGAAAGTAAAAGAAACTTCGTTCCCAAATCGTATTGTTTCAATTGCTCAATATGGCGCAAAATCGGATGGAATTTTCAAAAATACAGAAGCAATCAACAAAGCTATTTCAGAAACAAGTGCAAAAGGTGGAGGAAAAGTTGTTATTCCGCGCGGAATTTGGTTGAGTGGTCCTATCGAAATTAAAAGTAATATCAATTTACATTTAGAAGATGGCGCTTTATTGATTTTTAGTAAAGATTTTAACGATTATCCTTTAGTTGAAACAAGTTTTGAAGGATTAAATACAACACGTACTGCTTCTCCTATTTCTGCAAAAAATGCGCAGAATATTGCGATTACAGGAAATGGAACAATCGATGGAAATGGTGATGCGTGGCGTTTTGTAAAGAAGGGTAAAATGACAGATTCTCAATGGAAAAATCTAGTTGCGTCTGGCGGAGTTTTATCGGATGATAAAAAAACGTGGTTTCCAAGCGAAGGTTCTAAATTAGGTTATATCAGCAGTTCTAATTTTAATGTTCCTGATAAAATCAGCAAAGAAGATCTAATTAAAGTAAGAGATTTTTTACGTCCAGTAATGGTTAGCATTGTCAATTCGGATCGTGTACTTTTAGATGGTCCAACGTTTCAAAATTCACCAGCATGGAACATTCATCCGTTAATGAGTTCGAATATTATCATTCGAAATTTGAATGTTAGAAATCCTTGGTATTCTCAAAATGGAGATGGATTGGATTTAGAATCTTGTAAAAATGTGTTGATTTACAACAATACGTTTGATGTTGGTGATGATGCAATTTGTATCAAATCTGGAAAAGATAAAGATGGTCGCGATCGTGGAATTCCTACTGAAAATGTCATTATCAAAAATAACACAGTTTATCATGCGCACGGCGGATTCGTAATTGGTAGTGAAATGTCTGGTGGCGTTCGTAATGTTCATGTTTCTGGTGCAACTTTTATCGGAACAGATATTGGTTTAAGATTCAAGACAACTCGTGGTCGTGGTGGATTAATCGAAAATATTTATATCTCTAATATTGATATGATTAATATTCCTGCACAAGCAATTGGTTTTAACATGTTTTACGAAGGAAATTCTCCGATTGTAGAAGATGATCAAAATGCAGATGACGAAAAAAGGAATGATAAAAAAGTTCCTGTAACAGAGGAAACCCCAACAATTCGAAATATATTTTTCAAAAATATTAATGTCGTAAGTTCTCACGAAGCTTTGTTTATCATGGGACTTGCTGAAATGAATATTAAAAATATTGTGGTTGAAAATTCAACTTTCGACACGAAAAAAGCTTTAAGTATTATTGACGCTGATGGAATTCAACTGAAAAATGTAAAATTCAATTACAAAGATGGAAAAGCGGTAACAATTTTTAACAGTAAAAATGTTGATTTAAGCACTACTGAATTCAAGTCTGCTACAACTCCAGAAATTAAGATTATTGGTAATGAATCTGATAAAATCAAGTTACCAAAAGCATTTGATAAGAAGAATGTAACAAGTTCTAAAGAAGTCAAAAAGAATGCAGTTATCAATTAAAAAGATTTTGTTTGTTTTTATGATGCATATGGTGATAGCCTTCGGTCAAGTTGAGAGACCGAAGGCTTCGCCTTATACAATCGAAACGACTTACGAAAAATTAAAGAAAAATTACCCTTTTATTACGCCGATTTCTTCGAAAAACTTTGAAAACATTAATGCGTTTGAGGATATAATTTATCAAGAAAAACATCAATTAAAAGCTGATATTTATCAACCAAAAAATCAAACTAAACCCTCTATAGCAATTGTTCTTGTACATGGTGGAGGTTGGATTTCGGGTAGCAAAGAAAATCAAAAACCAATGGCTCAAACGTTGGCTTCAGCTGGCTTTGTAACAATGGCAATAAATTATAGATTAAGTGATGTTGCAAAATATCCAGCTCCTTTAGAAGATATGGATGACGCAGTTAATTATTTGATAAAGAATCGTAAAAAATATAAAATCAATCAATCGAAAATCGTTATTCTTGGCGCTTCTGCAGGTGCTCAATTGGCAACACTTTACGGCGTAAAATCAAAGAAAATTGCTGCAATTATCAATGTTGATGGAATTGTTTCTTTTATTCATCCCGAAGCTGAAGAAGGTACTTATGCCAGTTATTTTTTCGGTTATACGAAACAAGATAATTTTGAACTTTGGAAAGAAGCTTCACCTTTACAATATGTTACTTCTAAAACGCCTCCTACTCTATTTATCAATAGTTCGCAACCGAGATTTCGAGCTGGTAGAGATGATATGATGAAAAAATTAAATGATTATCATATTCTAAATGAAGCATACGAAATTAAGAATTCGCCTCATTCTTTTTGGTTGATGAATCCTTGGTTTGATGAAACGAAAGACTACATTATTGATTTTTTAACGAAACGATTCAACAAATGAAAATCATTCAATTCATTTTTATAGTTTGTTTACATTTCATCTTTATCAATGTAAATGCTCAATACAAAACAATTACTGTTGCAAAAGATCAACAAGCAGATTTTACATCTATTCAAGAAGCTATTAATTCTTTGAGAGATTTAGGACCTGATCAAGCTTTAATTCTTGTTAAAAATGGTGTTTATCACGAAAAAATTAGAATTCCTTCTTGGAAACATAAAATAACGATAAAAGGTGAAGATTCGGAGAAAACTATTATCACGAACAATGATTTTTCTGGAAAAATAGATGGTTTAACCAATCAAAAAATGACAACCTATAATTCCTACACTTTTTTGGTTGAAGCAGATGATATTCAGTTAGAAAATCTTACGATTCAAAACGAAAGTTGTAACCAAGGACAAGCTGTTGCGTTGCATGTGGAAGGCGATAAATTTGTGGCAAAAAATATTCGATTATTAGGATGTCAAGATACATTGTACACAGCCACAAATAGAAGTCGACAATATTATCAAAATTGTTATATCGAAGGAACGACAGATTTTATTTTTGGTGAAGCAATTGCCGTTTTTGAGCAATGTACTATAAAAAGTTTAGCCAATTCTTATATTACAGCTTCGGCAACACATCAAGAGCGAGAATTTGGTTATGTCTTTTTCAATTGTAGACTTATTGCAGAAGACAATTTGACAAAAGTTTATTTGGGAAGACCTTGGCGTCCTTTTGCCAAAACAGTTTTTATACATACCGAAATGGGAAAACATATTCTTCCTATAGGTTGGAACGAATGGAAAGGTGATGCAATGTTTCCTGATAAAGAAAAAACGGCTTATTATGCAGAATATAAAAGTAAAGGTTTAGGAAATAGTCCTCAGAAAAGAGCAAATTGGTCGCATCAATTAACCGAAAAAGAAATACAAAAATATACCATCGAGAATATTTTTAATGGATGGAATCCAAAACAAAATTAACATGAAAAAAATAATTTTATCAACGGTATTATGCCTATTTTTCAGCATATCATTCGCTCAAAAAAGAACCCTATTTCTTGTTGGAGATTCGACAATGGCGAATAAAGATAATCCAACTAAAAATCCTGAACATGGCTGGGGACAACTTTTGCCTGAGTTAATGAATTCTGATTTAGAAATTCAGAATCATGCGACAAATGGAAGAAGTTCCAAAAGTTTTAGAACAGAAGGAAGATGGAAAAAAGTTCAGAATCAATTGAAAAAAGGTGATTATGTAATCATTCAATTTGGACATAACGATCAAAAAATTGAAGACTCTGTTCGTTACACAAATCCTGTCACTCAATATCGCGCAAATTTGGAACAATATGTTACAGAAGCGCGTGCAAAAGGTGCTATTCCGATTTTAATGACTTCTATTGTTCGTCGAAATTTTAATGAAAAAAACGTTTTGGTTGATACACACGGTTTATATCCTTTGATTGTGCGAAATGTTGCAAAAGATTTAGATGTTCCGTTTGTTGATATGCAATATTTAACAGAGAAATTGGAAATAAAATATGGTCCAGAAAACTCTAAAAAATTGCATTTACATTATCAACCAAATGAAATTGATTATTATCCAAAAGGTAAAGACGATGATACGCATCTATCAAAACTTGGAGCCGAAGAAGTTTCGAAATTAGCGGTTAAAGAACTGATCAAGCTAAATATTGGCTTAGAGAAATATATTAAAAAATAAGTTTTAGTTTTTATTTTAAATCAATACCCCTCAACAAAAAATTTTGAAGAGGGGTATTTTTATATTTTTTTTAAAAATTATTAGTCAACAATTATTCGATTATTTACTTTTTTATTTCCAATTATTGATTGATTAATAAAATTGAAAACTTCATCCAAATATTGTTTTCTCAATCCAGACCATTCATGTTTTCCTGAATTAGAGAAAATAGCAAAAGATGCTTGACTATATTTTCTATTTAAATCCTCTAAAGTAGCAGAACCATTTAAAGGAAAAAAACCTGGTTGATTATCCAAACAACTTCTGTGCGGCGCATTGTAAGCTGGTACTACATCATCGCTTAAACCATGTACATAAACTGTTGGCAAAACACTCGATTTTGTAACATAACGGTCGTCTACAATCGCTCCGGCATAACTTACTAATCCATCAATTTTAACTTGATTGAATTGATTTCCGTACCATAAATCTCTCAAATAATAAGCATTTAGAATAGTTTCTGCTCCTGCACTACTTCCTCCTAAAATTAATTTATTAATCGAAAATTTAAGTTCTTTTGAATTATTTTGAATAAAATTTAGCGCAGTTAAAACATCAAAAGAGGCTTCTTTAAAAATCATCAACTTTTCTTGTTTTGGTAAATCACAACCAAAACCAGCCGAAGAATTTGCCAATAATCTATACGAGATAGAAACAGCTACGAAACCTCTTTCTTGAGCATCTTTCATTCGTTCAATTTCTTCTTTATCCGCTCTTGTTCCTCCTGAAAATCCTCCTCCGTGTACCCAAGCAAATACATTATAGGTTTGATTCTCTTTATAGTTTTTCGGATAATAAATATCAAACGCTAAATTATTTTTTTTATCATATACTACCGTTTTCTGCGCATATGTATAACTTATCATTAAAAATAAGGCAACTAAATATTTCATTTTTCTTCTATTTTAAATAAAAATTGCTTGACTTTAACTTCTTACGTCGTCAATTTGTCAAGCAATTTACTATAAATAATTTTCCCTTTAATTATTCTATTTTTTTACGAAATAATGATTGTGCTAATCGAATGTTCTTGCGAATTTACCTCAACAGCTTCTCCTTCTATCCATAAATTATATTGATATGGTTTATCTGTTTGATTCATCACAACCACCACAACTTTTCCGTCTTTGTTTACAAAAGAAGTCGTCATTAAATCTGAACGATTAGACGATGCCGCAATTCTTTGCGCACCTGGACGAATAAATTTTGAGAATTGACCGATGTAATAAAACGAATTTGTATACGTAACCTGTCCATTTCTAGTGTCTCCATGAATTGGTGCAAAACAGAAATTTCCTACGTGATTTGGTCCTCCTTTTTCATCCAACAAAACATTCCAATCTGTCCAAGCAACTGTACCTGAGTTAAAATCATTCATCATATTGTAACCATATTTTTCACCCAATGCCCAATTTCCCATTTGATTGTAATCAAATTGTTCTTTACAACCTTCTGTAAAAATTAAATTAACATTTGGAAAAGCTTCGTGAGTTAACGCTACATTATTGAATAAATTTACACTTCCGTTCCATGTTTCGTACCAGTGAAAACCAACTCCCCAAACATATTTAGCAGCTTCAGGATCATTCAAAATAGTTGAAGCACGTTGATAAATTAAATCTCGGTTATGATCCCAAACAATAATTTTTTTATCTTTTAATCCCTTTTGGTGGAAAGTCGGACCTAAATTCTTTTTCAAGAAATCTCGTTCTTCTTCAGCTGTATAAATACAAGATTCCCACGTTTGCGTCGCCATTGGTTCGTTCTGAATAGAAACTCCCCAAATTGGTAAACCAATTTTCTCATAATTCTCGATGAATTTCACAAAATAGTTAGCCCAAGTTTGGTAATATTCAGGTTTCAAAGAACCTCCTTTCAACATACTGTTATTCGTTTTCATCCAAGCTGGCGGACTCCAAGGACTTGCATATAAACGATAAGCGTCTTTCATTTCCGCTTTTGCCATTTTTATCATCGGAATTTTATAATTCAGATCATGTCCAATGTCAAAAGTTTTCAACTCTTTATCATTGTCTTTTACATACGTGTAACTATCGCTCGAAAAATCACTCGAATTTATTGTTGTTCTAATCAATGAATAACCAATTCCTTCTTTTTCGCTATAATAAGCTTTGATAATTTCTTGTTGAGTTTTCTTTGGCAATTTTGCTAAAACTTCCGCAGAAGCATCTGTGATTGCACCTCCAATTCCTTCAAATTTTTGGAATTTACGTTTTGGATCAATAAAAATCGCAATATCCGTTTCTTTTGGTTGCGGAAATTTTTTGACTGCTACTTTATCTGTTGATTTTGTAATTCGTTGATTAGTATTTTTTGCAGTTGTATATATTTCGATTTTCTTATTCGATAATTTAAAATCTTGCGCATTTACGGCAAAATAATTTAACAGCAAACCTGCAATAACAGGATATTTCAAATGTGATTTTGTCATAATTATTATTGAATTAAAAATTTGGCTAAAATTGGTAAATGATCTGATGGATATTTGAACTCATAGAAATCATCAATCGTATTGAAACTTTTACATGTTACTTTTGCATTCTTTTTGTAAAAAATGTAATCTAAAATTTCCGTTCCTTTTACATTGAATTTGAAATCTTCCCATGTAAAATCTGGTCCATAAACCGTTTGCGCATTAAGGCGAGTATCTAAATATTTATTTTGAATATATTTTACAGAAGCATCATCATGATTCATGTTAAAGTCTCCCATAAAAAATGCTGGATAATCTTTTTTACTTGTTAAATCATGAATTAATTGATCGATTAATTCTAACGATTTTTGACGCGCAACTTTTCCAACGTGATCAAAATGAGTATTGATTACCCAAAATTTCTTCTTTGTTTTCTTGTCTTGAAATAATCCATAAGTGATAATTCTGTTGTATGCTGCATCCCAACCTTTTGATTCTTTTTCTGGCGTTTCTGACAACCACATTGTTTTTTGTTCTAAAACTTTGTATTGATCTTTTTTGTAAAAAATCGCCGAATATTCAGCATTTTTATCACTTGAACGAGGTTCTCCAATAAAATCTAATTGTGAATCATTTTGTTTGATAAAATCTAGTTGAGGAACTTGAGCTTCTTGTACACCAACAAAATCAGCGTCATAATATTTGATTAAATCAACCAATTTTTGTTTGCGAATATTCCAATGATTTGCGCCATCATCAACAGAGGCTAATCTAATGTTGTAAGACATAATTGATAAATTTTGTTGAGCAAAACCTATCATTGTCATGATTAAAACTAAACTTAAACTAATATATTTTTTCATGTGTGAATTTTTGTAAAAATCCAAGTAAGCACTTACATACTTACTTGGTTGAGAAATAAAACTAAATTTCTAACTATATATGAGGAATTTAATCAACTAAAGTAAAACTTGTTTTAAGTGAAGCGTTAGAATCTCCTCCAACAAAAATGTCGAAATCTCCTGCTTCTGCAACATAGTTCATATTGATATCGTGGAATTTTAAATCTTCTGGAGTTAATGTAAACGTAATTGTTTTTGTTTCTCCTTTCTTAATCATGACTTTATCAAAACCTTTCAATTCACGAACTGGACGCGTTACACTTCCTACTAAATCACGAACATATAATTGTACCACTTCTTCTCCATCGTAGTTTCCTGTATTTTTAACATTTACAGTTACTTTGATTTCATCTTTTCCATTTTTCATTGTTGATTTATTCACTTTTAAATTACTATAATCAAACGTTGTATAACTTAAACCGTAACCAAATGGATATAAAGGCGAATTTGGAGAATCTGTGTAACGAGATTTATATTTTTGCTCTGCATCACTTTCTCCTAAATAAGGACGACCTGTATTTTTTTGATTGTAATGAATTGGAATTTGACCAACAGAACGAGGGAATGTCATAGGTGTTTTAGCCGAAGGATTATATTTACCATACAAAACATCTGTAATCGCTAAACCTCCCATTGTTCCTGGATACCATGCATATAAAATTGCATCCATATTATCATTCTCCCAATAAATTGTCATTGGACGACCAGACATTAAAACTAAAACAATTGGCTTACCAAGTTTCTTTAATTCTTTTAATAATTCTTTTTGATTTCCTGGTAAATCTATATTTGTTTGAGAAGCCGCTTCACCAGTTTGGTTTTCGTTTTCGCCCATTACAGCAACAATTACATCTGAGTTTTTCGCTATATTAATTGCTTCTTGAAAACCATCAGTTTTAGACGAATTAAGTTCTGTTCCTTGTGCATAAGTAATTTTTGCATTTTTACCTAAAACATCATTCAACCCTTCCCAAACAGACCATGCTTTTCCATAACGATCTCCACGTGCAGCCCAGTTTCCAATGATATTTTTCTCATCTTTTACTAATGGACCAATTACTGCAACTTTTTGAGATTCTTTTAATGGTAAAATTTGTTTCTCATTCTTTAATAAAACCATTGATTTACGTGCAACATCACGAGCTTCATTTAAAAACTCTTGTTTCATTACCGTTTCTTTCTCACGTTTTGAATTTGAATATCGATATGGATCTTCGAAAAGTCCTAAGTCATATTTTGCTTCCAAAATTCTACGAACTGCAGTGTCAATCACATCTTGTTTTACTTTTCCTTCTTTTACCAATTTCGGTAAATGATTAAGAAAAGCACCACTCATCATATCCATTTCAATACCTGCTTCAACCGATTTTAGAGTTGCTTCTTCCAAATCTTTTGCAATTCCATGAGGAACTAATTCCTGAATCGCAGTATAATCTGTTACAACAAAGCCTTTATAATTCCATTCTTTACGTAAAATTTGATCGTACAAATATTTACTTGCTGTAGAAGGAACTCCTCCAATTTCGTTGAAAGACGTCATAAAAGATCCAGCACCAGCATCAACAGTAGCCTTGAAAGGAGGTAAAATATAATCTCTTAAGAATCGATCCGAAATTTCTACCGTTCCATAATCACGTCCAGCCTGCGCCAAAGCATATCCTGCAAAGTGTTTTGTACACGCTAAAACGGTATTCAAATCATATAAACTTTTACCTTGAAAACCATTAACACGCGCAATTGCAATTTTACTTCCTAAGAAAGTATCTTCACCTGCACCTTCAGAAACACGCCCCCAACGAGGATCAAAACCGATATCAACCATCGGGGCAAAAGTCCAATGAACTCCACCAGCAGCTGTTTCTTCAGCAGCAATTCGAGCCGATTTTTCAATTGCTTTTAAATCCCAAGAAGAAGCTTCTCCAAGTGGAATTGGAAAAATAGTTTCGTATCCATGAATCACATCATATCCAAAAATTAATGGAATTCCAAGACGTGTTTCTTCAACAGCTATTTTTTGTAATTTTTTGGTAATATCTGTTGTCGTTGCGTTAAACACAGACCCCATCATACCTTGTTTCGTGTATTTTATATAATTTTTATCAATTGCAGATCCTGTAACATCACCTCCGTCATAGGTATATTGTACCATCTGCCCTACTTTGTCATCAATCGTCATTTGACCCATTACGTAATCAATAAATTCTGATTTCGATTTTGATTTATCAAACTTTATTTTTTGCGCATAAGTATTGAATGCTAATCCTAAGAAAGCAATTGAATAAATTAGTTTTTTCATTTTTTTGATTTTAATTCGAGGCTGTCGTTTTGAATTTCAATTTTTCTAAACCTCTTTGTACATCTTCATTTTGCATAAACAATTTCCACAATAATCCAGAGCGATAATTCTCTATCATTGGTGTAATTGTTCCTTGATCTATCGCCAAATATTTTGTAATCACTCGATCATTCTTTACATCAACCGCATCATATGGACCTGCTACTCCAATCAAGCTTTTGTTTTGTTTTTCATAAATAAACTTCAAGAAATCCATAGATTCTTTTGGTGTATATGGAAAAGATGATAATGCTGCTGTAGGCGTAATTACATTATTGTCATTTAATGGAGAATGAGCTGTATAACCTTCTGTTCCATCTGGATTGAAGGTATAACTTGCTGTTAATCCCCACATATTTTTTTTGTACTTCTTGAAACTCTCCGTTTTTTGTTGATTGTAGATGTAATGAATCTTTGCTTGATTTTTCACCACTTTTCCATAATCAATACCAATTCCATCTATTAAATTGTTCGGATTAAGTCCAATAAAAGAATATTGTGCCCAAAATAATGGACCTACATTTTTATCAGCTCCATTATGTTTAACAATCAATGGAACTCCATATGCAGAATCATTTGATTTTATATCCCCATTTCTCGTCCAACCGTTGTAATAAACTTCTGAATTGATCGAATATTTTGGAGAAGCCGCAGCAATAACATACGTAATCAAGGTTTCATCAAATCCTTTTAATGGAAAATTGATTTTCCATTCGTAATTTGGTGACCAATGCCAATACAACACATTTTCTCCACGTGTATAAAAATTGAAATCGATTTCTTTCCAAAGTTGATCAGCTAATTGCGAAATCTCTATTTCTTTCTCATTTTTAGAATCTTTGAAATATTCTTTCAAACAAATTAAACCCTGAGCAAGAAATGCAGTTTCTACCAAATCACCTCCGTTATCGTAAGTACTAAAAGCTTTTACTTTTCCTGTTTCGCCATTCAACCAATGTGGCCAAGCACCATGAAAACGATCTGCTTTTTGTAAAAATTTCAATCCTGTTAAAATTCGTTCAGTTGCTTCTTTTCTTGGAATAAATTCTCTATCAATACCAACAATTAAACTCATTAAACCAAATCCAGTTCCTCCTGTTGTAATGATGTTAGAATCATTTTCTGGATAAAAACCATCAGGATGAAAACGTTCGCGAGCTAATTTTGAATGAGGTTCAGCATAATCCCAAAAATATTGAATCGTCTGTTTCTGAACTTTATCTAACAGCTTATTTTCTTGTTTTGCTTGAGCAAAAGCACTTGCGCCACATAAAAGAGCGCAAGTAACTATTGTTTTATTTAATTTAACCATTACCAACCTGGGTTTTGAGTCATTGTTGGAGTTTGAATAATTTGTCCATTTGGAATTGGGAACAATTCGTGTTTTCCAGTAACGAAAGTTTTACCATTTTTCGCCATCATTTCTTTTGCTTGACCAGTACGAACTAAATCAAACCAACGATCATGCTCAAATGCTAATTCTAAACGTCTTTCGTTCCAGATTTTTAAACGCAATTGATCTTTAGACATATTTGCCACTGGAGCTAATTTAACACGTGTTCTAACGCGATTAAGAGGTGTTAAAGCGTCTTGACCAATCTCGTTTGCGGCTTCAGCTTGAATTAATAAAACTTCAGAAAAACGAATTACACGGATATTTTTGTCACCATCAGCAGAACCAAGATTCGCACTTGAATACGCTTTTTCGTTATACATCGGGTTTTCTACAGAAGTTGGAACTAAACGACCGTCATATAAAGTTTCACCTCTAAAAATGATTGTAGCATCGCGACGAATTGCATCTCCTTCAGCATTAAAAGCATCTAATAAATTTTGAGAAGGAACATTGAATCCCCATCCCCAACCTCCAGTACCACGAGCACCTTGAGTTTCTGAATATTGTTGAACACCATGTGCAACAGCATCTCCACGAGCTTGAATTTCAAATAAAGATTCTTTACCGTTCTCAGTTTCTTTTCTCCAAGTTGTTGCGTAATCACTTTCTAAATCGTAAATACCAGAATTAACAACAGTTGTAGCCATATCGTATGCTTGTTGATTTTTTCCTTGGTATAAATATACTTTTGCTAATAAAGCTTGAGCAGCTCCTTTTGTTGCACGTCCTAAATCTTTTGCAGCATACTCATTTTTAGTAGGAAGTTTTGATATTGCATCTAATAAATCTGCTTCAATGTATGCATAAACTTCTGCTTTTGGTTTACGTAGTGCATAAGATGCAGGTACATCTAATTCTTGTATCACAGTATCTCCAAACATACGAACCAAATAGAAATAAGAAACAGCTCTCAAAAATTTTGCTTCCCCAATTAATCTATTTTTTTCTGCATCTGTAATTGATGATTCTGTCGTATATTTTATTGAATATGACGCTCTACCAATTGTTTTATAAAAACGTTTCCACATTGCTTCGATAGAACCTGTTGTAGAACTATGTAATAATTCGTCTAAATCTCGTTTATCTCCACCATTATCTGTAGAAGAACTTCCTTTATCTGCATTATCAGAAATCATTTCAGTAACTCCTAACCAAGAGAATGCATAATCCCAATCTGTAAACATTCCGTAAATACCATTCACATATTTTTCTGGAGATTGAGAAGCTTGATCATCAATTGCAATATTTTCTTGAGAATCAACATTCAAAAAATCACTTGTACAAGAACTTAATGTTCCGATTGAAAGAATAGAAGCTAATGTTACTATTTTAAATATATTTTTTTTCATTTTTTTAAAATTTTCTAGATTAGAATTCTACGTTTAATCCAACTAAAAATGTTCTAACATTTGGATATGCAGAGAAATCCATTCCTGTTGTTCCATAAGGACTTCCGTCGTAACGTTTTCCTTTTACATTATCTAAAGTTAATTCCGGTGTAAATCCTGAATATTTCGTAATCATGAATACATTTTGTGCACTAACATATAATCTTAAGTTTCTGATAAAATCAATTTTATCTCTAAAATTATATCCTATTGTCATGTTACTTAATTTGAAGTAATTACCTTTCTCTAAATAATAAGAAGAAGCAACTTGATCACGCTCCGCTCCAGGATGAGAATTTGTACTACCAGCTCCTGTCCAACGATCATTGAACATATCAACTGTTATATTTTCTCCTCCTAAACGTGTGTTTTTGATACCATTGTAAATCTTATTACCACCAGCTCCATAACCACTAATCGTTAAATCGAAGTTTTTATATTCTAAACTAACATTAATTCCATAGTTATATTTTGGAATATATGATCCCATGAATTTTTTATCACGATCATCAATAACTCCATCTCCATTTTGGTCTTTGTAACGTAAATGTCCTGGGCGAGCACTTGATAAATGAGCATTGCTATTTATTTCATCTTGTGTTTGCCAAACACCTTCTACTTCATATAACCAGAAAGAACCCAGTGGTTGACCAGCTTCTAAACGTTTTGCAATTTGTCCATTTCCTAAAGAACCTCCTGTCATTCCAGAATATCCTTGTTTAACAGATTTCACTTCATTTTCGTTGTAGTTGAAGTTACCACCAATCGAATATCTAAATCCTCCAGCTGTTTGATTACGATAATTTAATGCTATTTCAAAACCTTGATTTACTACTTTTGCAGCATGATCTCTGTAGTTATCTTCATATGGTCCTGAATAAATAGATGTTACATTCAATATTACATTTTTCGTTGTCTTGTTGTAGTAATCTAAACTTCCTGATAATTTACCTTTCAATAACTCGAAATCTAAACCTGTACTCCATTCATCTACTACTTCCCATGAAACATTAACAGCAGGAGCTCCTATATATGCTCCAAAAATTAAATCTTGACCAGGTCCAAAAACATAATTCACATTACTGCTACCTGTTGAAGTAGAAATTGTTGTATAATTAAATGGTATATCAGCATTACCTAAACGTCCCCAACCTCCACGAAGTTTTAAGAAAGAAATTACGTTGCTATCTTTTAAGAATTCTTCATTAGAAATATTCCACGCGGCAGAAACTGATGGGAAAGTTCCCCAATATTCTTTATTTTTCTTAAACTGGCTTGAACCATCTCTACGAATAATTCCTGAAACGTAGTATTTATTTGCGTAATTATATTGTAAACGAGCAAAATAAGAAGCAAAAGCAATTGGAGTATAATTATTTTGATCCATTGCAGCTTTGTATTGTCCAGAAGCATGATGAGCTGACCAATATTGTTCTTTATCAGGAACATCATATACTGTGATATCTGAATATTGACCAATACCCATTTTTTCAGCAGAAACTCCCGCAACAACATTGAACGAATGATCTCCAAATTTGCGATCAAATGTTACGAAGTTTTCCCATGACCATCTAAATGTTTCTACATTATTTAGATTTAGAGAGTTATTCATATAAGTTGAACTCGCAGGATTCTTCGCTTTTAAACCTTCAAACTCAGCAGCAGTTCTAATTGGGTTACCAGCAATCCATCTTTCTTTAATTGGATTAAATTCTCTGTATTTGTACCAATATTTTGTTCCTCCAGCACGAGAAGTTACTGTTAACCCTTTTGTAAGTTTCAACTCTGCTTCTATATTTCCTTGAAGTGTAGTAGAATTAGCTTTTTGATTATCATAATACAATGTTGACATTGGGTTACCATGAGAGTTCAAATTACTTGTCACCTCTCCAGGTTTTGCAACATATGTTACTTCTCCTGTTGTTGTATTAAAAATTGGTAAACCCCATCTTCCGTTATCATATTTTACAGGAACCAATGGTGATTGACGGTAAGCTACATCAAATGCTCCATATGGTTTAGGATTCTCTCTAGAAAAAGTAGCACTAACATTTTGTTTAATCTTTAAGATTCCATCAAACAATTTATAGTCATTATTACTACGAACAGTTGTTCTTTTGAAGTTATTTCCTTCTAAGATTCCTTTCTCTTCGAAATTATTAATACTGAACATGTAATTAATATTTTCTCCAGCGCCAGCTAACGAAACATTATTACTAATTAATTGTCCTGTGGTTAACATTTCATCAAACCAATTCGTGTTATATTTTTGATTTGTAGAAATCAAAGAACCTCCTGTTGCTTTTCTTTGTTCATTAAAATAAGTTATGTACTGATTAGCATCAGCCATATCTACCATATTCATAGTATTTCTTACTCCAATATATGAATCATAATTAACTCTAATCTTTCCTGTTTTACCACGTTTAGTTGTTACAACAACTACACCGTTTGCACCACGAACTCCATAAATAGCTGAAGATGCTGCATCTTTTAAAACATCAATTTTTTCAATGTCATTTGGATTAATATTGTTAATATTTGGAACAATTAATCCATCCACAACATATAAAGGAGCTTTCCCTCCTAGGGCTGTACCCATTCCGCGAACCAAAACAGTTGGTGTACCACCTGGAGTATCTGTATTAATGATATTAACACCAGCTAATTTCCCCTGCAAAGACTGCATGGCAGTTGTACTTGCAATTTGCGTAATGTCTTTAGCATTAGCTGATGACACAGCTGATGTAAGATCTGATTTCTTAACAGTACCATATCCAACCACAACGGCTTGATCTAGTATAATAGAATCACTTTCGAAAGGATCTCCTATCTGTATAGAATCGTTAGTAACTTGGGCATTTACACAGAAAGACCCGAGAATAAATAATGGAAGAAAATATTTTTTCATTCTATTTCAATAAATGGTTATTTCAAAAATAGAATGTTTTAACACTTGATTAACAAGTAATAATTTCGGTTAGAATAACTTTCTTAAAAAACAAAATATATTATATTAAATATCAAATAATTATGTGATATTAAATTTACAATATGATGTAGTTATGATGTAATTTATTTTCCGATATTTAAAAATTAATCATATATTTATTTAGGTTTATTTCAGAAGGAATTTGCATTTTTTTGCGTAATCTATATCGTTGTAGTTCTACCGATCGATAATTAAGGTGCATTAAAGGAGCAATCTCTTTGGTTGATAAATTCATTCGAAGGAAAACACACAGTTTTAAGTCTTTTGCTGTTAAATTAGAATATTTCTCAGCTAATCTCTTAATAAAATCTTGGTGAATTTCCTGAATATTTAATTCGAAATTTTGCCATTCATTTCTGTTGTAACTATATTCCGAAAACGTTTTCTCAAATTTCTTTTTTAATTTTTTATTGATTTCATTCATTTCCAATTGAGAAAACAATTGATTAATTTCTAAGATCATAGCACGTTGATTAGCTAATTTCAAAGCTTGTCCAGCCAATTCTGTAGATTTCGTTTGTAAAGAAGTTTCTAAATATTGTTTTTCTTTATGATGATTCAATTCTTTTAACTCTTGTTGATGCTTCATTTCCATCAAATTCAATTCATATTCAAATTGCTTTTGTTTAATTCTGAAACTTTGTTTCAACTTCATTCTGTTATATTTATAAATAGCTAAAATCGATCCAACAATTAATAAAATATAAAATAATATCATCAAATTTGATAAATACCAAATCTTCTTAACCCGAAAATCAAAATGATTCAACTCCACAAAATTTCCATCTTTTAGAGCATAAATAGACAATTGATATGAACCGCTTTCTAATTGTTTATAATTAATTATAGGCTGATTAAGCGGTTGAATTTTAGAGTTATTTAATTGATAATACAATTGATAATTTGCAAAATCATCATTCAAAATTGAAACATAAAAATCTATATAATTATTTGAATACTCAATATTAGGTTCATTATTCAAAACCGTTTGATTGATTTTTGCTTTAATTTTTACCTTTGGTAATTCGCGACGTATAGATTTTAAATCATATTTCAATAATCCGTTTTCGAGGTTAATGTATAAAAACTGATCGTTGATTTTAGCCGTTAAATTGTCATCAACTAATTTTCCATCATACAATTTTTTTGGAATTAAATAATGAATCAATTTATTCTGTTCCACTTTAGAATAATACAGAATATTATCCGCTTCAACTAAATAGCGATTCTCCTTTAAATAACGAATTCGATTAATATTCTTTAATTTCGAATCTAAATTCTCGTCAGAAAATAAATTTTTATTTATATCATAACGGACTAAATGTTGATCGTCAATCAGTACAAAAACCTTATTATCTTCGAGAATAGTTTGCGGATTAACTAATTTTTTATGTTGGTAAAATATCTCCTTTCCTGTTCTATTTTTAAGATCAAATAAATACAAACCACCATTTTTTCCTGTTCCTAAAATCTTATTTTCAACAATAATAAAATCAATAATTGGAATAGTTAAACTAGAAACTTTAGTAGATTCTTCATGAGAACCTTGCATATATTCATTGATTCCTGTAAAAGATGATTGATATAATTTATTTCCATATTTGATCAATTTAAAACCTCCATTTGTAGAAGAAATCTTATTCAATAATCCTGAATAAATGTAAGTTCCCCAACTATCCGAAACATAAATTGTATTATCAATATTTGTTACATTCCAAATCAAACCTTTTTCGAGAACTGAATTTGTTTGGTTTAGAGTATTCGAATAATTATAAAATCCGTGATTTGTTCCCAACAAAATATTGTCTTTGTAAAAATCGAACGAAAAAACATTTCCTAAATGACCATTATAATCATATAATAGTTGAGTTTTATTTTTCAATTCTATTTTCGAAATACCTTTGTCCGTTCCAAGCCAAGCATTTCCTTTAGAATCTATTCTTATATTTTGGATTGTATTACTGATTAATCCAGAGTTTTGATTGTAATTTTTGTAAGAATTAGTTTTTAAGTCATATACATAAATCCCATTGTTTGATGTTCCAATGATTAATTTATCTTCTAATCTAATCATTTTTAACACTAAATAATTCTTTAGCATTTTATTGAATTCCACATTGAACTCTTGTAAACCAGCTGTTTTATTATACTTAAAAATTCCTTCTGTTAGTGTACCAACTAAATAATCATTATCATATTTTTCTATTCCATGAATGACAATTGATTTACCTTTTTCAATTTCAAATAACGGCTCAAAATGTCCATTTTTAAATTCGAAAATACCTTTAGAAATAGTGGCTACTAACATTTTACCCTTCACCAAATAAACGTAAGAGGAAAGCGCAGGTAATTTGTATCTTTTAACTGTTTTACCATCAAATTGAAAAAGGTAATTGAACGATTGAAAATAAATAGAACGATTATGATAAAATATTTTCCAGATTTCTTCTTGTTCTAACCCTTCAAAACTTTTGAATTTATCTGAAATTGAAATATAAACTTTCTTTCCTTCAATCGTTTTCCAATACCCAAAATTATTTAATGCACCTGAATACAATACATTATTCATTGTAAAAACAGAACGTATAATTGTTAAGCTATTTGGCGAATATTTTTCCCAAAAATTACCATCATATTCTAAGATATTTCGATTGTTCGCAAAATATACTCTTCCTTGCTTTTGATTTTCTGTAATATCCCAAATAGGCGATTCGCCCAAATATTCGCTTTTAGAGTAATTCGAAATAATTGGCGCAAACGATTGAGATTTGCTATAAGTGGAAACAAGTAAAAATAGAATAAATAAGCTTCTCATTGTGCAATAAAAAAGACCGTAAAAACGGTCCTTAAAAATAGATTATATTTCTGAATTATCTTATTTAAATTCGACATCAAAAACTTCAGCAAAATGTTTCTTCGTAAACGCTTTTACTTCGTTCATATCTACCTGATGTCCAAGTTCTCTTTCTAATGAAGCTACAGCTTTATCCTGAATTCCGCATGGAACAATGTATTCAAAATAACGCAAATCTGTATTCACATTTAGCGCAAAACCATGCATCGTTACCCAACGGGAAGCCTTAACGCCCATTGCACAAATTTTTCGAGCAAAAGGTCGACCAACATCCAACCAAACACCAGTTTCTCCTTGCGAACGCTCACCTTTTAATCCATATTCGGCAATAGTTTTGATAATCACTTCTTCCAAATTGCGCATATACAAATGAATATCTGGCTTGAAAGTATCCAAATCCATAATCGGATAACCAACTAATTGTTGCGGTCCATGATACGTTATATCTCCACCGCGATTGGTTTTCACAAAAGTTGCATTTATCTCGTTTAATTTATCACTCGAAGCCAACATATTCTCTAAATGTCCACTTTTTCCAAGCGTATAAACGTGCGGATGTTCTACAAAAAGTAAATGATTTTTAGTATTTTTAAAATCTGAACTTCCCTCCTTTTCTTGTGCTCTATTATATTGTTTTACGGCTATATTTTCTGCTAAAAGACTTTCTTGATAATCCCAAATCTCTTGGTAATCTCTGTTAATTCCTAAATCTTGGAATTCGACAATTTGTTTCATTTCACAATGTGTTTCGAATGTCAAATTTACGAATTTTTAAAAGAAATTAATCCTCTAATTCTACTGTGAAATTATTTAATTCAGGTTCATTTAGTAGTAATAATGGTTTTGAGCAATTCATTAACGATTGAATAAAAATCTTTATCTTTGGAATTCTTAGAAATCGGTAGAATAAAATAATCAAATAAAAATGAAGAAACTATTCGTTAAAGGATCTATTTTAATGGCTCTGTTCGCAAACTTTAGTGTTTTTGCGCAACAAGGTGGTGGAATGTGGATTCCAACAGAATTGAATGAAAAGGAAATGAAAGACATGGGATTGAAAATCTCATCAAAAGACATTTTCAGTACTGGAGATAAAAGTATCAACAATGCAGTTGCTCACTTTGGTGGCGGTTGTACGTCAGAAGTTATTTCTCCAAATGGTTTATTACTAACTAATCATCACTGTGGTTATGGAGAAATCCAAGCACATTCATCTTTAGAAAATGATTATTTAACAGATGGTTTTTGGGCTAAAGAGTTGAAAGACGAATTACCAAACGAAGGTTTAACAGCGACTTTTATTGTAGATATTAAAGATGTAACTACTGCAATTTTAGCTGGTGTTAATGATAATATGTCGGAGGAAGATCGTAACAAAATCATCAAGAAAAATATTGAAGATTTTAATGCAAAAACTAAGACAGAATCTTATCGTTCAGTATTTATCAAACCTTTTTACAAAGGAAATAAATATTACCAATTTACGACAGAAACTTACAAAGATGTTCGTTTAGTTGGTGCGCCACCTTCTGCAATTGGGAAATATGGAAATGACACGGACAACTGGGTTTGGCCACGTCACACAGGAGATTTCTCGATGTTTAGAATTTATGCAGACAAAAACAACAAACCTGCAGATTATTCTCCAGAAAACGTTCCTTACAAACCAAAACATTTCTTACCAATTAATATTTCGGGAATTAGCGAGGATGATTTCACGTTTGTATATGGTTTCCCAGGTACGACGGACGAATATTTACCAGCTTCTTCTATCCAGCAAATAAAAGATGTGATTGATCCTGCGCGTATCAATGTACGTACAATTGCGTTATCTCATATCGATAAAAAAATGCGTGAAGACGATGCAACTCGTATCGCTTATGCATCTAAACAAGCGCGTATTTCGAATGCACACAAAAAATGGATTGGTGAAGTTTTAGGACTTAATCGTTCGAAAGCTGTAGAAAAACGTCAACAATACGAGCAAGAATTTATGAATCGTATTGCGAAAAATCCAAAATTGAAAGGTGAATATTCGAATATTATTTCTGAATTAAATCAAGTTAATAAAGCAAATCAAGATTACAATTTAGCTTATACAATGTATTCTGAAACGTTTTTCTCAAATTCAGAAACATTCAGAATGGCGTTAACATTGAACAATATTTTGAATGCGGTTGGACAAAAAAATTATGCTGAAACAAAAGCAAAAGCGTTGAATACTGTTGCGTCTATGTACAAAGATTATAATCCTGAATTAGACAAAACTATTTCTTCTGATTTGGCGGATAATTATTTCAAAGTTGTTCCTCAAAATTTATTACCAACTACAACAGCTGCAAATATTAAAACGGCTTTAGGAAATTCGGTAATCAACGGAACGAAAAAAATTAACGGACAATCTGTTTTAGGAAATATCAAAGCGTTAGCTGAAAATGATGCTGAGTTTATCAAAGCCTTAAAAGAAGATGCTTTAATTGCTCAAATTCGTTTGGTTTTAGATGCAAATCAAACTAAAGTTACACCTACATATTTAGCGAATCAAGATAAAATTAACAAGTTGATGCGTACATATATGAAAGCGCAAATGGATGTATTTACAGACAAAAAAATCTTCCCAGATGCGAATTCTACTTTACGTGTAACTTACGGAAAAGTTGATGGTTACCAACCTCGCGATGCGGTTTATTACGAGCCTGTTACACACATGGAAGGTGTCATGGAAAAATATATTCCGGGAGATTATGAGTATGATTTACCAAAACAAATGTTGAGCTTATATGACAAAAAAGATTACGGAAAATACGCCGATAAAAACGGAAAATTACCTGTAAACTTTATTGCAACAAACCATACAACTGGTGGTAATTCTGGTTCTCCAGCATTGAATGCAAAAGGAGAATTAATCGGATTAAATTTTGACCGTGTTTGGGAAGGAACTATGTCAGATTTAAATTATGATCCAGAGATTTGTCGTAATATTATGGTGGACTCTCGTTACATTTTATGGGTAGTTGACAAGTATGCTAATGCGCAACGTTTGATTGATGAAATGACCATCGTTGACGAAAGCAAAAATGCGAAGAAAAAATAATTTTTTTCACTATATTCTGAAAACCACGTTTTTATAACGTGGTTTTTTTTATTGAAATAAACGTAAGATTCAAATAAAATCTTAAGAAATAAAACTATATTTATACAACTTATCTAAAAAATTGTCAAAATAAAACACTCATAATTATGGAAGTCATTAGAAAATGGCCTTTTTATTTAAAACTAACTTGCACATTATTGTCAATCATTTGTTTAACATTTATTTCAATAATAGGTAAAGGAATTTTAGTTCCATTAATATTAGGCTTCTTAATTTCAATATTATTAGCACCCGTTTGTGCATTTTTCGAAAGATATTTACGCATTCCGCGTGCAATTTCGAGTATCATTACCACCTTGCTTTTTGCAGCATTTATCTTAGGAATTTTCTATTTGATTGCTATACAAATGGCGGAAATAGCAAATGAATGGCCTACATTTCAGAAACAAATCATAGAAGCTTTTATGAATTTGCAAGATTGGATTCATCATACATTTGGTGTTAATTCGCATGCGCAAATGGAATATTTGACAAAAAATGTCAAAACAACTATCGAAACGAGTACAATTGTAATTGAAAAAGTAATTTCGATTGTTTCATCGATGGCTGTTACAGTTTTGTTCACCTTTTTATACATTGTTTTCTTGTTGATTTATCGTCGTCATTTGGTAAAATTTCTATATTACGCATTCAATTCAAACACACACGATCAGGTTTATAACGTTATTACATCTATTCAAAAAATGGTCAAACAATATTTGATTGGCTTGTTTTTACAAATGTTAGTCGTATCAATTTTATCTTTTATTGCATTTTCTATTCTTGGTCTTAAATACAAATTTGTTTTAGCTATTTTAACTGGCGTTCTAAATGTTGTTCCCTATGTAGGAATTGTTATTTCATTAATTATAACGCTAATAATCACATTTGCTACAATGTCAGCTTCAAAATTGTTCTTTGTTTTAATTGCATTTATTGCAATTCATGCAATTGATGGAAATGTAGTGATGCCAAAAATTGTAGGTTCTAAAGTAAAAATCAATTCCTTGATTGTCATTATTGGATTAGTAATTGGAGAAATGACGTGGGGAATTATGGGAATGCTTTTATCGATTCCAATACTTGCGTTGATGAAAATTGTTTTTGATAATGTGACTGAATTAAAACCTTGGGGTTATCTTTTGGGTGATGAAGATTCAACAGAAATTGATGATGATTTAAATACATTTTTAGCCAAAAAGAAAGCTAAAAAATCAAAGAAAAAAACAAAGAAGTTGGACGAGAATTTAGAATAGTCTGATTTCTATTTTACATAATTATCACTCTTTATGAAATATAATTTATTATTCATTTTTAGTTTATTGATTTTCAATATTTCTTGTGAAAAGAAGTTAGAAAAAGAAGTAAATAAAAAATATATGTACAATACAATGTCAATTGATGATAGAAATTTATCTATAAGAATTTATGATTACTCTGACTCAATAGAATTTATTACATGGAAGAATATCAATGATTATACAACAAAATCATTCAAAATTTCTAAGAACGATAAAAAAGCATTAGAAGAAAATATTTATAAAATAGTAACCATTCCATATGAAAATGAAATATTTTGCACAGACTATGTGGGGAAAATAAGTATTAGTATGTCCAATCATAATAGCACATATTCTATTAATCTAAATTCTGTTTGTGATTGGAAAACATTTAATGAAGAAACTAAGAACATTTCTAAAATAATAGATCGTTATAAATAAAATTTTATTTTATCAAATAGGATGAGAAACTGAAATAAATTCAGTTTGACAATATAAAAAAAGTCTATAACAAATTGTTATAGACTTTTTTTATTTATATTAATCAAGATGAATTATCCCAAAAAAATCAAAGATAAGTAATAGAAAGGTTAATGTAGAAATCACAAAAAATTCAAAAGCATCTTTATAGCTTTTCAATATTGACATACTATTATAATGTTTTTCTTTTTTTATTTTTCTAATTCCTAAAATCAATGAACCTGCAAATAAAATAGATAAGCAAATCTCTGAATTTATATACATTTAATTCTTCTTCAAATATTTTTTTTCTAAGAAATAATACAATTTCAAGAAAAGAATCGAGAAAAATATTCCGATTAGTGTTCCGAAAAATATATCTCCCGTAAAATGTACTCCAACATAAACTCTACTGTAAGCAACCATTAACGCCCAAACAATTAAGATATAAAGTAACCATTTGTAATAGCGTCTTAGCAATATTCCTATAAAAATTGCAATCGCCATATGATTAGAAGCATGTGCCGAAGTAAAACCATATTTACCTCTACCCTCACAATCTATTGGGCGAAATAATCCTTGAATCGATTCGGTGTAACATGGACGAAAACGTTGAAAAGAATTTTTCAAGATATTTGTAAATTGATCTGCACATGTTATCATCAGTGCTATACAAACTCCAGCTAACAAGGTTTTTTTCCAACCAAGTTTTACATAAAGTAAGATGAGAAAGATGACATACAACGGAATCCATGTTTTTTTATCGGTAACTATTAACCAAAACCAATCCCATTTTTCGTTCCCTAAATTATTGAAATACAAAAATATTTGTACGTCCCAATCAAAATAATCTTGTATCATTATCTACTTACTGATCCGCCTAAACCTAATGCTTCATCTACAGATTTTGGTTCTACAACAATCGCAGGTTCTTCCACAATTGGCTCAACCACATTTTCTATAACGGGTTCTGTTGTTTCTTGCACATCCAATTCCAAATCCTGTACAGGATCTACAGCTTTCATAGTTGGTGCATCATCTTTTAACGCTGCATTTACTGTATTATCTTGATGAATTGCTTGATGCATTTCATCTACTGGATTACGAACTTCGTCAAATGATTTCTGAAAGTCTTCCATTGGATTGATTTTCGCAAAAGATTCTTTGACTTCGTTCATTGGATTTAACTCTTTTATGGTATTCTGAATCTCTTTTGTAGGATCAACATCCTGAACTGGATTCATGATTTCTTGCTTGATATCTTCAGATGCTTCTTTTAATTTGCGCACAGCAGTTCCCAAACCACGAGCAATTTCTGGAATTTTATCTGGACCAAAAATCACTACAGCAACCACCATAATAATCACGACTTCCTGGAAGTCTAAAAACGCTGGGTATATTACTAAACTATTCACTAAACAAATGTATAAAATCTAAATTTAGTAGAAGAAAAAAAGCCATCAAATTTCTTTGATGGCTTTCTTAAAATTTATTTAAAATTTGAATCTTATTTATTCATTTGACCTTTTTTAGTAAAGTCATACAATAAAGGAGATGCAACGAAAATAGACGAGAATGTACCAATTACGATACCGATTAATTTCGCAAACATAAATCCTTTGATTGATTCTCCACCAAATGCAAAGATGATTAATACGATTAAGAACGTTGATAAAGACGTATTGATTGTACGTGATAATGTTTCTGATGTAGAAATATTAATAATATCGTACAAGTTGTGGTTTTTCTCAACTGTTAAATTCTCACGAATACGATCCAAGATAATAATCGAGTCATTCATCGAATAACCAATTACCGTCAAAATCGCCGCGATAAATGCTTGATCGATCTCCATGTTGAAAGGTAAAATTCCTTTGAATAAAGAGAAAACTCCTAATACAATAATCACGTCATGCGCTAATGCGATGATAGTTGATAATGAGAATTGCCAACGTTTGAACATCACAATTAAGTAGAAGAAAATTGCAACTAATGCTAAAGAAACCGCTATATAAGAAGCTCTTGTTGTATCATCGGCAATTGTAGGACCTACTTTTGCAGAAGACATTAAACCTATTGTAGCATTATCTTCAGAGAAATCTTTTTCAGACATATTCGCTGGTAGATAAGATTTAAGACCTGTATATAATTTGTCTTTGATCTCGTCATCTACATTTGTTCCGTCTTCGTCAGCTTTGTATGCTGTTGTAATTTTTACTTGATTTTGACCACCGTACGTTTTCACCTGTGGCATCATTTTTTCACCTTCTAACACGAAAACATCACCCAAACTTTCAGAAATTTGTTGCGGATCTACGTGTTTATCAAAACGAACTGTATATGTACGTCCACCTTGGAATTCGATACCCATATCAAATCCTTTTGTGAAGATAGAGATTAAAGCAACTACTGTTAAAACAATTGAAATCGCATAAGAGATTTTTCTTGTTTTCAATAAGTCAACTTTAATATTTTGTAACCAGTGCGCTGTAAAATGTGTATAGAAAGGAACAGATTTTCCTTTTGCTAAACGTCCTTCTACAAAATAGCGTGTAATGAAAATCGCTGTAAATGTTGATGTAAAAATACCAATCATAAACGTTGTTGCGAAACCTACAACAGGACCTTTACCAAAGAAGAATAAAATTAATGCTGTGATAAATGATGTTGAGTTAGCATCGATAATTGCAGAGAAAGCACCTTTCCATGAATAAGCGAAATCTACTGCTTGACGTAATGATTTTCCTTTTCTTAATTCTTCTTTTACGCGTTCGTAAATCAAGATATTCGCATCCATTCCTGTTACCAATGTCAAGATAATCCCGGCAATACCTGGTAAAGATAATGTAGCTTTAAGTGATACTAAGAATCCTAATAAGAATAATAAGTTAACGATTAATGCAACGTTAGCATAAATACCTGCACGGCTGTAATAAAACACCATCCAGATTAATACTAATGCAAATGCACAACCAAAAGCGATTAACGAGCTGTTGATTGCTTCTTGTCCTAATGATGGACCAACAACCTCAGCAGAAACGATTTTAGATGAAGCTGGTAAAGAACCTGCTTGTAAAATGTTTGCTAAATCTTTTGCTTCGTCAATTGTAAAGTTTCCAGAAATAACAGAATTACCTCCTGTAATTTGATTACTGATGTTTGGCGCAGAATACACCATATTGTCTAACACAATTGCAACACCTTGGCCTGGTTGTCCAGGACCTGCAGGTTTCAACTCGTCTGTAATACGAGACCACTCTTGTGCTCCAACTTGATTCATTTGCATTGTAACAACAGGCTCATTCGTAAGAGAACCAGGATTACGTTCACCAGCAGCAGAAACTACTTTATCTCCTTCGATTAATGGTTCTTGCGTTCCATTTTTACCTTTTAAGACATAAAACTCTAATAATTTAGGAGCAGATTTATCATTTGCTTGTTTACCTAAATTCATTGGCTTATTCGCCCAAGAGTATTTGTATCCTCTAATGTTTGCTGGTAATCCAGGTACAAAACCTTTGTCTTGCATCACACGGTTTACAACAGCAGTATCTTTTACATTCACAACAAAACTTGCGTTAGAACCAGCTGGTTGCATAACTTCTGCTAAAGTTTTGATTGTTTCTCCTTTCTCATTTTTTACATTATATTTCTCTGTATTAACGCTAGAAAAATATTGTAAAACTGTAGGATCTTGACGAACAACTTGCCAAAACTCTAATTTTGCTGTAGATTGTAATAATTTTTTTACACGGTCAGTGTCAGAAACACCTGGTAATTCTACCAAGATACGTCCATCACCTTTATCACCTAAACGTTGAATTACTGGCTCAACAACACCAAATTGATTAATACGAGAGCTAATTACATCATAAGCTGTTGCAACTTTAGCTTCGATATCTTTACGGATTACTTCTTTTACCTGATCGTCAGAAGCATTGTACGCAATTTTATCTGCATTGTTTTTGTTTCCAAACAAATCTGCAGCTGCGTATTTTGTTCCTCCTTTTATTTTATCAAACTCTTGAAAAAATAATTCGACATAAGGTACGTTACCGTTTGTTTTTTGAGCTTTATCTGTAGCATCCAAAGCCGTTGCCAACATAGGGTTTTGACTTTTCGCTGATAAATTCTCGATTAAATCTCTTTCAGAAACTTGTAAAATTACGTTGATACCACCTTTCAAATCTAATCCTAAATTGATTTCATTGTTTTTGGCATACCCATAATCGTACTTAATAATTCCCAAATCAAGAGGATGCTGAGCCAAGCTATCTAAAATTCTTGGTTCGTCTTCTGGCTTACTCGCCAAGCGCGCCGCCTCATGCTCCACTTTAGTTGTGTACCAAGTATAACTTAGTTGTCTGATACACAAGAGACTTAAAATAATTGCAAATGCTGCAATGAGCCATCTTCCTCGCATAATGTTTAATTGATAAATAAATTTTGACGGACAAATATAATAGTCTTGAAAATACTTTCACAATTTTTTAAGAATAAATCGAAAATCGATGTCCGTATTTCGAAATTCTTTATTCAAAAAATTAGATTTCCTTTTGGTATTTGTAGATATAAATTGACGCTTTATTAGAGTCATCATCATTATCTTCGCACAAATACAAGGTGTAATTCTTTCCAGATTCTTTATACAACGCTAAACCTTCGATTTTCTTATCATCCGAAATTTTTTGCCAACGTGTAACCTCCATTGTAGCTAAATCTAACTCACCAATAATAGAACCTTTTATTTCTCCATTAAACTGAGTTGTACTTTTAGATTCTACTGTTGCTGTAAACAAAACTTTTCCATCTACTAAAATAGCATCCGAAAAAGTAGTCGTTTCATTATGAATTTTAGGCAAAGTGATTGGAAAAAAATCAATTATTTTCCCTCTCAAATCATTTATCCTACCTCTCACTCTATAAATTCCATTTACACCAGCAGGTCCATTTCCTCTGTTGAAAAAATATGTACAATGTCCATCTGTAATAATTCCTTCGATGTTAAAATCTTTTTTAGATAAATTCGAAACCTTTAAAAATTCATCCAAAAGAAAACTATAATTATCGTTTTGTACCTCTTTAGTTTTGATGTTATATGAAATCAAATCGAAACGATTTTCCTTAGAACCCGAACCAAGAATATACAAATGATTGTCAAATTTTGTAATCGCTTCAAAATCTGGTTTATCTTTTTTGGTGATATGTTTTGATTTTACTTCTGGATTCAAATCAACTTTATCCACTTCTTTTTTCTTTTTATTGTAAACGTACAAATGTGCTTTATCATCGGAAATCGTGTAAACATGGTGTTTGTCAACCACTAATCCAGATGCCGCTCCAAGCCCATTTATAACAATTAAAACCTTAAGAATGAAATTGTAAAACAACATAGATGTAAGATTTGTTTTTAAGAGGTTTCAAAAGTAATCAAAGAATATCAGAAACCTTGATAAATAACCGATTTTTTGTAAAAAAAGAACTTAACTTTGTAGCATTTAAAAAGAAAATTGAGAGATGAAAAAAATTCTAAAAATTTACATTGACGCCTACAGCGGACTTTCGAAAGAATCTTGGATGTTAGCCATCGTAATGTTGTTGAACCGAATGGGTTCGATGGTTTTACCATTTTTAGGAATTTATATGATCTCCGAATTAGGATTTTCTTTGGAAAACTCGGGAATAGTCTTAAGTTGTTTTGGAGTTGGTTCTGTAATTGGTTCTTGGCTTGGAGGTTGGATAACAGATAAAATCGGAAACTTTAAAGTACAAGCCATCAGTTTATTTCTAAGTGCTCCGATGTTTTTGATTTTACCTTATTTTAAAACGGTAGAATCTTTTGCTGTTATTATGCTTGTTTTGAGTATTATTAGCGAAATGTTTCGTCCAGCAAACTCAGTTGCCATCACACGTTATGCTAAGAAAGAAAATATCACTCGTGCTTTTTCGTTGAATAGAATGGCGGTTAATTTAGGTTTTTCAATTGGTCCATCAATGGGAGGTTTTTTATCTAATTATTCGTACGATTTATTATTCTATTGTAATGCAGGAGCTGCTTTGGTTGCTGGAATTGTTTTCTTTGTCTTTTTCAATGGAAGAAAAGAACGAAATGCTGCCACAGAAAATATTTCTGATAAAACCGTAGTCGAAAAAGAACGCAATGCATACACTGATACACCTTTCTTAGTATTCAATCTATTTTGTGTATTATTCTCCATTGCATTTTTCCAAATCTTGAATACACTTCCTTTATTTTATAAAGATGTAGTGCATTTAACACAAACAGAAATTGGATTATTAATGGGATTCAGTGGAATAATCATTGTTGTATTTGAGATGTTATTAATCCATTATACTGAAAAAAGATTTACAGTTACACAACTTTTAGTTTTCGGTTCATTTATCACAGCAATTAGTTATTTTATCTTCACATTTAGTCATACATTAGGAATGTTGTACTTAGCAATTGGACTGATGTCTATTGGAGAAATGCTTGTTTTACCTTTGATGTCAACGGTTACAGCTTTTCGTTCGCAAAAAAATAACAGAGGAGCTTATATGGGATTAAACGGAATGACAGCAGCAATTGCCTTTATTGTTTCGCCATTTTTAGGAACTCACATTGCTACCGATTACGGTTTTAATACACTTTGGATAATCACCACAGTTATTTTAGTTATCGTAGCTATCGGATATCACTTTTTTACTAAACCACTTTTACCAAAAAATATTTAAGATTTTCTTATCTTCGATAATTATTAGTTGAAATCACATGAAAGTATATACAAAAACAGGAGACAAAGGAACAACAGGTTTATATGGAGGAACACGTGTCTCTAAAAATAGTCTAAAAATTGATTCTTACGGAACAGTTGATGAATTAAATTCTTATTTAGGATTGATTCGTTCATATGAAATTGATCCAGCATTAGAGGAAGAAATTATCATCATTCAAAAAGGTTTATTCAATCTTGGTGCTGAATTAGCAACACCAGTCGATAAATTATACTTGGCAAATGGTAAACCTCGTATTCCGAAAACTATTTCTGAAGAAGATATTGTACAATTAGAGGAATGGATTGATGATTTGGAAGGACAATTGGAACAATTGACTCATTTTATTCTTCCAGGTGGAAATCAAGCCGCTTCTCATGCTCATGTTGCGCGTTGTATTTGTCGTCGTGCCGAACGTTTGACAGTTGGTTTGGCCGAAGAAGAAGAAATTCGTCCTGAATTACAAAAATACTTGAATCGTCTTTCTGATTATTTGTTTGTTTTAGGTCGAAAAATTGCCACAGACAATAATCACGAAGAAGTAAAATGGATTCCAGGTGAATAAAAAAGCACTTTTATTTTTGAATGGCGAAGTCCCTACTATTCTGCCTGATACATCAAATTATGATATGATTTTTTGTACAGATGGTGCATTTCGTTATTTACAAAAACTACATATAACGCCCGATGTTATCTCGGGCGATTTTGATTCTTTCGAAATCAGTCAATTCCCTTCTGAAATAGAAGTTATTTCTACTCCAGATCAAAATGACACAGATTTTGCAAAAGCATTACAAATCATTTTGGATAAAGGTTTCAAAAACGTTGATGTTTTTGGAGCAAGTGGTCGTCAACAAGATCATTTTATTGGAAATCTAAATGCAGCATATCGATTCAAAGATCAAATCAATATTTTGTTCTACGATAATTATAGCCAATATTTTTTTGCAGAAAAAGAAACGAAATTAGAAGGTTATTTTGGAAGAACAATTTCGCTTCTCCCCTTTCCTGAATGTAAAAATATTATCACAAAAGGTTTGGAATATCCTTTGAATAAAGAAGATTTGAACTTACTTTCTCGTATAGGAACTCGTAACAAAGCCAATGAAGATGTGGTTACAATTGATTATTCAGAAGGTAATTTAATCATCTTTATCATCGATCAAGAATTTCCTGTCTTGATTGCTTAATCTCACTATTTTTAGTGAAACGCATCTTTAGTATTTTTTGTACTTTTACTGAAAACCAAATTACTATGAATAAATTTTCAGTTATTGTAGCATCTATTTTAGCCGTTGGACTGATTGCTGCAACATGTATATTAGGGAACGCCTACAAAAATAAATTCAGAAGTTCTGAATCGATCAATGTTACTGGAAATGCTTTGAAAGATTTTAATGCCGATTTAGTTAAATGGCGTGCAACTTTTAGTCGAAAAGATTATGATTTACGTGTTGCTTCGGATCAATTAAAAGCTGATCAAACGGTTGTCAAAAACTTTTTGATTTCGCAAGGAATCAATCCAAAAGAAATTGTTTTTGAAGCGGTAAATATTTCAAAAGATTTTCAGTACGGAACAGATGCAAACGGAAATTCGATAAGTCAATTTACAGGATATAATCTTTCGCAAGATGCGACAATCGAATCGAAAGAATTGGATAAAATAGAGAAAGCTTCGCGGGAAATATCAACTTTAATTAGCCAAGGCATCGAATTGAGTTCATCTAATCCAAATTATTATTACTCGAAATTAGAAGATTTAAAACTTGAATTGATTGCACAAGCTTCTGAAAATGCAAAACAACGCGCTGAAAATATTGCAACAAAATCTGGTGCTAGTTTAGGAAAATTGAAACAAGCCGATTTGGGTATTTTTCAGATTACAGGAAAAAATGATAATGAGGAATATTCGGCTGGTGGTTCATTGAATACTACATCTCGCCAAAAAACGGCTCAAATTACTGTGAGAGCAAGTTATAACTCAAATTAAAAAATAAATAAAAAAAAGCTTCTTAATATTAAGAAGCTTTTTTTTGTCTATTTAAATACTACTGCAAGTAATATCAAAGCAGATATTACAATAAGTACATCTACAATTTTAATTCTAAAATTACCAATTCCAAAACCTCTTTTTGTAGCATAATTTTTTTTTGATGACATTATAAATCCAATTTCGGATGGAAATACTAAAAGCATGCCAAAAAACTAATTAGAATTTTTCACAAATAATTGAATAACTATTCTGAGTAGTGGTCATTTTACGAGCTAAAAATACAACCCTATAAAAATTATTATCTCCTGGAAAACTCATATAATATTCACCAACACCATTCAACTTATAACTTACGTCCAAATCTACAAAACTTGTTGTATTCTGAATATTTTTATTAGTTGATAAAACTGTTTTTTTATCTCCATCAGATTTGTATTGACTCATATAATAAATCGTTGCGGGAGAAGCTAAATTTGTTACAGAAGCTATTTGGGGTATTGTCGTTGAAGAAAAACGAAAATTAAACCTTCCGCAAGGTACTATTTTAGTTCCATCTGGTGTTGTATCAAAATATAATTCTTTTGTTTCAACTGTTAAATCAGAAATAGCATCAATTATTGCTTGTGCTGAATGTTTTTCAATATTCCCATTAATATCTGTTACCAAAACATCTGGGTAGTCCGCAATTGTTACTTTTTTTAAGTCTCTAACTCTAGCTTCCCCATTGATATCTAGATTTCTAGTAGGTTGATTTGTATTAATTCCTACTTGTGAAAATAAATCTGTAGAAATAAAAATACATAAACATAATAGTATATTTTTCATTATAAAGTTGTTTTATAAAAACGTTCACAAATTAAACTATAGTTAGATTTAGTAGCATCATTTTTTAATTGACTAACAGTCAAACGATACAAGTCCCCATCATTTGGTATAATAAAATGATAATTCAAATATGCCCCTACTCTTAGAGTGAAATTAGTGTCTAAATTTTGATACGAATTCCAATTTGCTGAAGTGAATGTCAAACTTAAATTATTATAAGTATATCCAGTACTCGTACTTGCATCAGTTTGTCCCCATCTTTTTCCTCCATACGTCATAACTAGATTACCTGTAATAGCATCCTTTAATCTCATTTCAATAGCACTACCATTAAGTCTAAACATTAGTTTTCCACAATCTGTTATTTTTGTGTTATCTGACGTTGTAGCATTATAAATATTCTTTACAATTTCTACTTGTTTAGTACCATCATCAATGATTGAAGGTTTTGAAACTTTATCAATATTATTATCACTATTAGCCGCTAACAACTCATCATATACTACGTTATTTGTTTGATCATTTACTCCTGAAACCCTAAGATTTCCATTAACATCCAACATTCGAGTTGGTTCTTCTGTAGCAATTCCGACTTGAGCATTTATAGAATTTCCACCTATAAAAAATAGAGTTACCGTTATTATTATTTTCTTCATATTAAAATTTTTCACAAGCTGTAACAAAGTCATAAGTTAATGGAGTTGTATTTTGATTAAGACGATAAAAAGTTAAACGATATAAATCAGAATCACCAGGATAAAGTAGATACAAAATATTTAACTCTCCAGATACAATTCCTGCTCCGCTTGTAGGCAAATCTATAAAGGTATTGCTTGAAGTAAATGTTCTTCCTGATTCAGGAGATTGAAACTCATATCCATTTGTTTCCCAATTTTGTTCTAAAGTTGTATAAACTGTCACTTGATTTGCTCCTGTTGGTGCAGTTTTTAATCTAAATTGAATACTGGTTCCAGTTCCTGTTGTACTAGTATTTTTAAAAGCAAAATCAAACTTTCCACATGACACAAATTTACTATCATCTGCCCTTCCATCATTTGTTGTATAAATATTATTTAAAACTTGTTTATCAGATGTAAACTCATCCCCAATTGGTTTTAAATCACTTTTATTTATATAATCAACATCACCGTTATTATTTATAACTAAAATTTTATTATAACTTAATGTTTGAGATTTGTCTGATAAAGTTCTTATTCTAAGATTTCCATTAACATCTAAAGTTCTTTGAGGAGTATCAGTATTAATTCCGACTTGGGCAAACATTGTGGTAGTAGAGAGTAATGTTGCGAGTGAAACTAAAATTGTTTTCATTATATTTAATATTCAATTATGTATGTCTAATTGACTTTCATATCGGATTAGGGAGCGCAAAGTTAGTCTTATCAATTTACCCAAAATAATGTTAAAACATCCATTTTAAGAAATCCAGCCAAAAAGAAAACAACTAAAATACTCGTTAACAAAATTATACTTCTCTTTTTCTAATAAATTAAAAAATAAACTTTAACTTTTTTCACAAATCATTAACAATTAAATTATAATTTTCCAACAACATAATATGTTGTAAATTTGCATTATGCTAAACAACGATACAATTTGTGCATTGGCAACTGCCAATGGAATGGGCGCTATAGCGGTTATTCGTATTTCTGGACCAGAAGCAATTTCTAAAGTTGCTCAGATTTATCAGTCAAAATTTAATGCCACTAAATCTTTGAATGATGCCGAATCTCATACCATACATTTGGGTTATGTGATGGATGGAGATACCATTGTTGATGAAGCATTATTCTCAATTTTTAAAAATCCACATTCCTATACAGGTGAAGATGTTGTTGAAATTTCGACACATGGTTCAATTTATATTCAGCAAAAAGTTTTAGAACTTTTAAATAAAATAGGTATCCGAAATGCTGATCCTGGTGAATATACTTTCCGTGCTTTTTGGAATGGTAAAATGGATTTAACACAGGCAGAAGCTGTTGCAGATTTGATTGCATCGGATTCGAAAGCATCACATGAAATTGCGATTAAACAAATGCGTGGAGGATTCTCTAATCAAATCAAAGATTTGCGTGATCAAATGATCAACTTTGCAGCTTTGATGGAGTTGGAATTGGATTTCTCTGAAGAAGATGTTGAATTTGCAGATCGTACACAATTCTATGATTTATTGAATAAATTACAATCTATCTTAAAACGTTTAGCTGATTCTTTTGCTTTTGGAAATGTGATCAAAAATGGAGTTCCAGTTGCAATTGTTGGTGCACCGAATGCAGGAAAGTCAACTTTATTGAATGCTTTATTAAACGAAGAACGCGCCATTGTTTCGGATATTGAAGGAACAACACGTGATACGATAGAAGAAACTATTTACATCGACGGCGTTGGGTTCCGTTTTATTGATACAGCAGGTATTCGTGAAGCTGGAGATACCATAGAACGTATAGGAATAGAAAAAACCTTCGAAAAAATAGACAATGCTTCGATTATTATCTATTTGTATGATGCCAATATAACTGCTGATAACCAAATTGCCAATCAATTGGATGACTTGCAACGTAGAGGAAAAATCTTGTTTAATGTTGCCAATAAAATTGATGTTACCAATAACGAATCAGCTATTTCTGCTGCTATCAAACAAGAATTTAAAGATGTTGTTCATTTAGAAATTTCGGCAAAAGATCAATTTAATATTGATGCATTGAAAGAAAATCTGATTCATCAAATCAAATTGAAAGGAACAAATCAGGATGACACAATCGTTACAAACTCTCGTCATCTAGAAGCTTTGCAAAACACACTTTCTCAAATTGGAAAAATCAAACAAGGAATGGACATGGGACTTCCTGGGGATTTGTTAGCCATGGATATCCGTGAAGCTTTAACTTATTTGGGACATATCACAGGTGAAATAGATGTTGATCAAGATATATTAGGGACAATTTTTGGGAAGTTCTGTATCGGGAAATAAAAGTGTTAATATCAGACAAACAATACCATTCAACTGCCTAACGTTTAAAACGTTAGGCTTTTTGTTTTATATTTGAAAATACATAAATAGATGTTGTTTTGACATATTTCTCACCAAAATTACACCTCTATTTTTTTATATTAATAAAAGGTGTAGTAATTACACCTCTAATTTTTCAAATATGAAAATAAGCTTAAAACAAAAAAAATTAAAATCCGGCAAAATCAGTCTTTATCTTGAATTCTATAAAGGTTCAAAATTTGATAATTATGGAAAAGCAATACATTTACGTGAGTTTGAATATTTAAAACTTCATTTACATCCGGATCCCAAAACCCATGAAGAAAAAAGAAAAAATAAAGAAAACCTTGAATTGGCCGAAAATATATTTGCTATTCGAAAATCTGAATATATTCAAGGTAAGTATGGGATTATTGATAGAGAAAAAGCAAATATTACTTTATACGAATACTTCGATCAATTAAAAGAACATCGATCTTCCTATTTATCTAATTACGGTACTTGGATATCTGTAAAAAGATATATAGTTCAATACTTTCACCCTTCTACAACTTTATCAGAAATTACAATTGAATCAATTAATGGATTTAAACGCTTTTTAGATAAAGAAGCCATCACAAAAAACGGAACTCCATTAAAACATGGAACAAAATATTCTTATTTCAATAGATTTAGAGCTACTATTAAACAAGCTTATGAAGAAGGATATATAACAAATAATAAATTACTTAGAATTAAATCTTTTGAAGAAAAAGAATCACAACGTGAATTTTTAACTTTTGAAGAAGTTCAAGCATTAGCTAATACAGATTGTAAATATAATGTATTAAAACGAGCTTTTCTTTTTAGTTGTTTAACTGGATTACGTTGGAGTGATATTTATAAACTTTCTTGGAATGAGGTTAGAGACGAAAATAATGATCATCGTATTTTTTTTAAACAGCAAAAAACTGATGATTTAGAATATATGTATATCAGTAAACAAGCAAGAGATTTATTAGGAGAAAGAGACCATACAAACCCAAGGGTATTTGTTAATTTAAATTATGGTTCTGGTACAAACTCTGAATTATTGAGATGGTGTATGAAAGCAGGTATTACTAAACATATTACCTTTCATTGTGCCAGACATACAGCAGCTACTTTACAATTAGAATTTGGAGCAGATCTATATACTGTTATGAAATTTTTAGGACATAAAGATATTCGTACAACTCAAATATACGCACATATTATGGATAACAAAATGAAAGAAACCGCAAATCTATTACCAACTTTAAATTTTGAATTATAATGTTGGTACTTCATATAATTAACGCAATAATGATAATAGGATTATCAATAGGAATTTTCTTATTCGTCTTCAATAAATTTGATTTGCAAGTTAAAGTTAAAATATTACCCATAACAACAATAATTTTAAGTCTCATATTTGGTCTTCAAGCCTATTATACCAATGATTTTATGACTTTACAAATCTGGATTTGCATTTTTCTATTTTCAATTTCAATTTTATATGCCTATAAAATAAATAATAATAAAATTAGTCCATTGTCAAAAGCTAATTCTATGTTGAATAATCAACTAGATAATATTAAGTTGAATGAAATTTACGCTTTTTTTAAATTAAATGAATTATTAACTAACGATATGAATTTTCAGGAATTTAAAGAGGCTTTTTTAAAAACTCCTATATATCTAAACATGGATGTTCCTTCACTACGAGAATTTTTTAATTACTTAAAAATTCAAAAAGGAGTTTATATAAAAAACATTGAAAACGATTTCTTACAATTCTTTATTAATTCTAAAACGAATGAAAACTATAAATACAATCAATTTATAAGTACATCTAAACCAATTTCTAAACTTAGTAATAAAATCAAAGAATTATTCAACCATTTTTAATTTGTTTCCAATATTTCCAACTTATACATCCTTAACAAATAAGCATATTTACCTCATTAATAATTAAAACAAAATAATATGAACAATTTAATTTTAGAAAAACTTACAATAATAGAAGAACTATTATTTGAGAAAAAAAAAGTATTAAATCCTGTAGAAT
This sequence comes from Empedobacter sp. UBA7248, assembly GCF_002472945.1. Taxonomy (NCBI): domain Bacteria; kingdom Pseudomonadati; phylum Bacteroidota; class Flavobacteriia; order Flavobacteriales; family Weeksellaceae; genus Empedobacter; species Empedobacter sp. UBA7248. Next base: position 427,342 of record NZ_DKSU01000005.1, read on the forward strand.
TATCTAAATATACAGGCTATTCCAAATCTACAATATACAAAATGGTGCAGAATAATATAATTCCCTATTCTAAACCAAATGGAAAACATTTATTCTTTGATAGAGAAAAAATAGATGAATGGTTATTAACAAACACCTCTAAAGATAGTTCTCAATTAAAAAAAGAAGCAAGAGATTTTGTAAATAGGAATAGAAAATACAAATAAAAAAAGAATCACTTAAGCAGGATACAATATCCTGCTTTTTTATTTTCAATATTTTTTATTGTAATAGAACTTTCATCTCATTCGTCTTAATCATTCGATTAAAAGTACAATTACAATTTTTTTATAGAAAATTGAAAAACTTTTCTCAAACAATCACTCTATAGAACCGTTTTTCAAATCTCTATTTGTTAAATACTATAATTTAATAATAACAATTTTCCATAATTAACCGATAAAAAGGCAGCCAATCTATGGCAATCACCGTTTCTTTTATCCTAGTCAAAAGACTACGGCATAAACGGTTTCCTCCCTAAAGTACCCTCCAATTATTCCGTTTCCTTTTGACTTTTGCTTTTAATTGCCTTGAAAGTCTGCTTTCTTTTTTTCGGTTTTTCTTTTGAAAAATATGCAAGAAGCAAGGTCGAAAAACCTTACAAGCTTGTAATAGAAATAAAAGAAACAGTTTAAAAAATGTATAATTCAAAAATTAAAAAATGATGAACATTATTGGAAGATTGACTAGAGATGCGGAGGTACGCACTACGTCACAAGACAAGCAAGTTGTAAATTTTTCTATAGCGATCACTGAAAGCTACAGAAATAAACAAGGCGAACAAATTAAACAGACCATTTATTTTGATTGTTCTTATTGGATTTCCGTAAAAGTGGCAGAACTACTAACCAAAGGAACTTTGGTTGAACTTTTCGAAAGAATAAGCGCAAGAGCATGGACAAATACAGATGTATTACCAAAAGCAGGTTTAAATTTACTTACTTCAAGAATTAAAATTCACGGAGGTCGTCAGAATTTTGAATCAATACAACCTACTCAAAAAGTAGAAAATAACAATATTGTTACAAATAATTCTGAAGATGACCTTTCTTTTTAACCTTCAAATTCACTTTAATATTCATTACAAAAACTTTAAATTATGGCACATAATATCAATTACAATGAACAAACAGGACGTTATTCATTTTTAAGTGTAAAGGAAAAAGCTTGGCACGGATTAGGACAAATTGTTGAACAATATCCAACAAGCGAGGAAGCAATAAAATACGCTGGTTTAGATTATGAGGTTGTTAAATCTCCTTTATTTACAAATGGTTCAAAAATTAAGACAGATTTTAATCATTTAGAAATAAGCCAAAATGCGTTAGAAGTTCCTAACTATTTCGCTAACATACGCACCGATAACAATACCGTTTTAGGTATAGTTGGAAAAGATTACCATATTGTACAAAATCGTGAAGCCTTTAATTTCTTTGATGCAATTGTAGGTGGTGACGATGGTATTTTATACGAAACAGCTTGAGCACTAGGAAAAGGTGAACGAATTTTTATTACAGCTAAATTACCTGATTATATCCGTGTTGGAAATGGAGATGATGTTACAGAAAAATATATTTTTCTAACAACTTCTCACGATGGTAGTGGTAGTATTACAGCAGCATTTACACCAATTCGTATCGTTTGCCAAAATAAATTAAATGCCTCACTTCGAAATATGACCAATGTTGTCCGCATCAAACATACTTCTGGTGCTAAACAGCGTATTGAAAATGCACATAAAATTATGGGATTAGCAAACACATTAAGCTCTCAATTAAAAAATATTTTTAATCATTGGACAACTATTAAAGTTACTGATATTGAAGTTAAAAAATTAATTCAATTGGCACTTTGTCCAAAAAAAGAAACCCTTGATTTACTTAAAAAAGGTGCAGACGATGAAATTTCAACTATGTTTAAGAACACAATTGACGACGCTTTTCAGTATGCCATGTTAAGTGATACACAATTAATGGATACAACAAAAGGCACGTTGTATGGCGCTTATAATGCTGTTACAGGTTATTTTCAGAATGTAAGAAATTATAAAAATGATGAAGCAAAATTACAAAGTATTGTGTTGGGAGGAACTGCTCAAATTAAATCTCAAAAAGCATTTGAATTATGTACTGATTTTGCACAATTCGGAAACGAAATCTTAAATTTTAATTAATTAAAAAAAGTGACCGCCTTGATAGGCGGTTACTTTATGCAATCAATATTTTTAACGAATTACATTTCGCAAAAATGACATTTCTCTCTATATCTGGAAACCCATTTTTGCAATAAAACAGATACAATCACATCAAAAAATTAAAATTTCTTGAAGATATTGTGATTTTTTGCGTCGGATATTCACTATCCGAATGGTTAAAAATAGGGAAGTAAAAATGCAATTCCTCACTTCATTCAGAAACCCATTTTTGCAATAAAACAGATACAATCACATCAATAAATTAAAACTTCTCGAAGAGATTGCGATTTTCAATTTCGGATACTCATTATCCGAAAAGTTTAGTATTGAAAAAACAAAAAAGCAATTATTCCTTTTCGTCATAATCGCTTTTTTGTATGTTAAATTGATACAATCCCTATGATAAAAATATTTTTTACAAAGAGATTGTGTGTTATTTAAATCGGATTAATCCCATCCAAAATGTTTAAAATCCATTTAGATAATTTGGTTTTCATAATGTCCAATCAATATACTACGGTTCTGATCGAATATTCTTGATTTAAAATGATAAAATAACGCAGATTTTATGTCAATATTTTGAATATCTCTTATATCGAATTGTACGTTAAATCCATTCTCAGGAACAATGATTGTAATTGGTATAATCTCTGAAATTTTCACTTCAAAATCATTCAAAAAACATATGATATCAAACTTTAAAAATTTTTCATTTTGATTAAGTATTCGTCGTACATCTTTATCTATACGTGGTTTACCTATCCAAATTGTATTAAAATTTATTTGCATGATTTGTCTTACTAACATTAATATTATTGTGATTATCACGATGATTAAACTGAAAACTAATTTGTTTATCGTTTCCAAATTGATCCGAAATCCATACAACAAAAGATTGAGAAACGGATGATGTAGAGGTATAATATAATCTAAATTGACCATTCGGTATTACATATAAATCATTTGGAATATAAGGATCTTCTTGATTGTATTGTAATATTCCATCTCCATCAAATTGGAAATAACGAAGTTTATATTCAGTATCTTTATAATGACCAGTTGATTCAATTTTAAACCGGATTTCAACAGTTTGTCCTTTGCTTATTTCTTTTGGAACTGGCATTACATTCACTTCAAATGGAAAATTAGCTTGAATATCTAATTCATTATCCGTTTGACAGGAGAATAGAAATGAAAATATATAAATGGTTAAATATTGAATTATTCGACTTGTATTTTTATAAAGTAATTTCATATTTCTGATTTTATAAGTTATATCGTATTCCAATCCCTACTGATGGTCGAAATTGTTCTAAAGTTGTTCCCCAAAATAACTTCATTTGACCACGAAGAAGTAATACTAATTTGTCCGATAAATAGGTCTCAATTGATAATCTTGAACCTACGCCATATAAAAAATTATCTTCATTCAAAATTTCTGATCCATCATATAAAACCTTATCACCTCGATTGATTGTTTCATAGCCTACTACAGCTGACAAAGCAAAATTTAAACTAATATTTCGTTGTGAATCTCCTATCAAAAAGAAATTATATCCACCTTCTGCCGTATACGTTTCATGAGGAATTAGATGATGATTATATATGAAATAGCGATGTGAATATGCTATATCCCAAAGTTGATAGTTTCCATTTTTTCTATTTATTATTAACCCAATATTGAGTGCGTAATCATTTCCAATTTTAGTATTAGACAATTGACTATATACTATTTCTATTCCTTTCTTTTTTGGAATCATTCGTTGTGCTTGAACATCAAATAATGCAGTTAAAAGAATTAAAACTGTTAAACTATATTTTCTAAACATCTTATTTTGTTTTAAGTTTTAATTCTTGTCTGTAATTAATTTAGCATGAATTAATTCAGAGTTTTCAAGTTGTAATGTTTGATGTCTTCCTCCATTTTTCTCAAAAATATCAATATATAGAGCCTGATCTTCTGAAAGTGTAAAATGATCCATCACAAATATATTTCGTACTATTGATTTACCTTTTATAATATCTAATGATTGATAATTCCTTACTGGACTTAAGTGTCGATTCTGAACAACAGTGCGTTTAACCAATTTCTTATCTGCAATTTTAAAATGGATATAATCTACTTCAAATGCTACATTACTTCTATTCTTGAATTCTAAATGAAAATAATATTTCCCTTCATTATGATAAATGCTTTTTAAAATAAATTGAATCCCATATTTGGCAGCTCCTATATGTTTAATAATTGGTTTATTCTTCTTATAAATGTTCTCCATTATCAAATCTGTTGTAGGAATTGACTCTTCTCCCAATTCTGCAAAATGGATTTTATTTTCAGCTATATTGCCGAATTCTTTTTCCATTTTAGATAAATAAAAACTTAAATTTTCAGGAAATAAACTGTAATACACATTGAAATTATAGAATTGACCATCATTCGTGATAACTGAAAAGTTTGTTTCTGGTACGAAGTCTTTCACAGCGGCTTTAATTCGTAATACATTCTCAGCATCTTCTGCTTTTTCTGCAATGATGTAATCACTCCCTAAATCCACATATCGAATATTTGAAGGAAATATGAGATGAGATGTTTTATCGTAGGTAACACTCATTAAATAAGGTTCTATTTTACCTAATGACAATGGAGATTGAACCTTTTTTTGTGCAAAAAGAAGTTGATTAGCTCCAAGAATTAAAAATAGAAATAAGATATGTTTGTATTGTTTTTTCATTTTTTTCGTTTTGAAATTAATATCACATTATTGTTTAGCTACAAGTAAAACTTGTAAGCCAGCTTTGAGTGTTACTTTCGGCATTCTTATTTTTTTTGAAAAATAACCCGAAACTCCTTGTACTACTCCACGCCCAAGATCAGATGCTAATTGTTGTCCTGCTGATTGAGTCATCATAATACTTGCTCCAGACGTTTGACTCATATTAGCAGCCATTTCAGTCAATGCATTTATTTCTTGTGAATTAGAAACGCTTAATCCTTGTTGACCATCTAAATCATAAACATTAAGCTCTACTTGTAGAATAGATTCATTGATTTCAATAGAATTAATTTTTAGTATCAATCTACCATTTGATAATTTTGCATTGGCTGAAATAATTGTTCCTTTGGGCAAATAATGTTGCAGTGTTTGTGCGGATTCAAGTAAGCGTAATTTAACAACAGCATCTCCAATTATCGTTTGTGTTTCGTGCACACATGCTTTAATTGTATTTTTAGACTGCGCAGCTTCATAGTTTCTACCAATGGTTGTAAATTCTCTATTCTCAATCAGCAGTGAATGATCTTCAACTTCTCGAAACAAACTCGAAACTGGATTTTTCTTTGCTGATAGAATTGAAACAATATAATCTTTCTCTTGTTTAGATACTACTTCAATTTTTGATTCTTTTTCAGAAACTTTTGGAATAGAATTATGTTCTTGTTGACCATTTACTGGAAGATATTTAGCTGCCAATTGATAGGATTTTTCCATTAATTCAATTTGATCATTCATCGTAATTGGCTTAGGAATATCTTGATTGGCTAATTGCGATTTGAGTGATGAAATTTGCCTTTTTAATTCAGTTGTTTCTGTTTGATTCGGTTGATGAAATGAACTTAATTCTGATTGCATATTTCGGTAACTATTCAACGTTTGATTGTTCGTTTCACCTCCATAATTTTTATCATTTGATTGATAATTTTGTAATTCATTTTGCTTATTCATCAAACTATTTTCACTTTCCTGATTCAGATAATCAGAAAGTGTGGTCAAAGCATGCTCTTTTTCTTGATTTTTAATTGCCAACATTTCTTGCTCATATGCTTTTGCTTTGTCCATCAGTAATCCAGCATCTGTTCCTGGCGGAACTGCATCATTCAATCCTTTTTCATCTAACTCATTTTCATTTTGCGAAGGACGAAAAATGAAATAAAAACAACTGATACAAGCGATAATCATTAGACTAAAAACAAGTGTTTTTTTAAATTTTTCGAACAATTGTTTTTGATTGTCTGGTGAATTTTGAAAGGTTTTATCATCGTTTTGATGATCATCTCCTACCATTAATTTGACTTGATTTTCATTATTTTCCTTCATAGTTACATTTTTTTATGAATTGTTGAACTACTATCAATTACACTATTTGAATCTTTACTATTTTGAAAAGGTTGTTTGATATGTTCTACATGAATTGATTCTTTATTGGACGCTACATCAAAGCCTATTTTTATAAAAACAATTACACTGAATAAGCCATATACCAAAAAAAAAGTCAATAAATACTGATGTTGTTTTTCCAATGATAGTTGTTGCCATTGGTTATCTATTCGTTTAAGAAATTGCGATAATTTTAATTTTATTTTATTCATCTTCAAAAGTTTAACGTTCAACTACTTCGAGGTCTTTATTTTCAAGTACCTCAAATTTTTCAATATTAAAACCTTGTGGATTATTGTCTGACCGAACTGAATTCAGCAATTGACATGTAGTAATTAATTGTCGTTTTGTAACATTACTAGAACGAATAATGTATTGTTTTGCATAGGTTTTTACAGCATATGGATAGTGATTAAAATCGCTGACTATACTGTCAACTTCTAATCGTTGTTGTACATTACCTGAAATTATTCGGTTATAATATCCTTTTTCTGCCAAATCATTGTAATAATCAAATGCACTTTTATCTGCAAGTTGAAAAGCTCGTTTCATATTATTTTCAATTGCATTTTTATCAGGTGCAAGTGTAAAAAAGAGTTCATGGAAACGTCGGATATGTTCCCTTGCTTCAACGGGACGATTGAGATTAATATCTTGAGATAATGCAAGCATTAATGATTTTCCTTGATCTAGTACATAGATTTTTTGACGTTGTTTTTCTGAAAATTTATAGGATTGCCAAAGTGCAATTCCTACAACTGTACTACAAAAAATCACAAACAAAATAGCGTAAAGCCTGATTTGTTTGAAACTGTTTTCAATATTTCGTAAAGTTTTAAATTCCATAATAATCAAATATTTGATACATTATTTTAGTAATTGACCACTGATATTTCCTGTTACCGAACCAGCACCAGCACTTGCAATATTTCCAGCTGTTTCAGCTGTTTTAGTTACATTACGCATAAAGTTTCCTGCTCCACCTGCTTGAATTACCCAACTTGTAACTGTTGGAATTGTAAAGTATCCTATAATCCCAATGATCATAAAAATGATGTAAATAGTATTCGAACTATCTGGAATAAAGTTTGGGTCAGCAAGCATTTCTATATCACGTTCTAGAATTAAAGATTGTATACGTGCAAGCATTGCGCTAAATAAATCTGAAACGGGTAACCATAAATAAACACTGATGTATCTTCTGAGCCATTGGGTGAGTGTAATTTGAAATCCATCCCAAACAGAAATTGCAAAAGCAATTGGACCGAGTATAGAAAGTACGATTAGAAAAAATGTACGTATTGTATCAATTACTAAAGCTGACGCTTGAAACAATATTTCTAAGAAATTTCGGAACCAATCTTTAAAGGCTTTACTGATTTGATAAGTTGTTCGATCCATATACATTGCAGCCATTGCTCCAATATCATAAGCTGACCATCCTAATTCATCCAATTTCTTATCAAATTCTTCATCTGAAATTAAAAAGGCGGTTTCTGGATTCCGTACAATAGCTTCATATTCCAATATATCTTTTTGTTCTTGTAATTTTTTTAAATCAATAACTTGACTTTCTAAAATCGAATGAGTTCCTGTAACAACTGGACTTAAAACAGAGTTAAGAGTTCCTAAAACAAGAGTTGGAAAGAACAAAATACAAAGTCCTAATCCAAATGGACGTAATAAAGGATAAAAATCTATCGGCTCAGCTCTACTTATGGTTTGCCAAACCTTGATGGCTACATAAAAAAGCGCACCCAAACCTGCAAGTCCTTTTGCCACCGCTGCCATATCAGCAGCGAGCGGCATCATCTCATCATATAGACTTCGTAGTACTTCATGTAAATTTTCATTTTGCATGATTACCAATATTTTTGGGTTGATGTTCCATACAGATCAAGCACTCTTTTTGCATCATTTTTCTTTTTGGCTCTTAAATAGCTTACCGATATATTTTTATTGGTGTAATAGCGAACTAAATTGTGGTAATCTTTTACTTCTTTATAAACACGATCAATGATGTCCATTCGTTCCTTATCATTTAATGATAAATTTGTAGCGTTTACAATTTGCTTGAGTTCTTTTAATAATGCTGTACTTTCATTTAATAGAACTGCATATCCATTTCCAATAGCCACTAATTCTTTTGGTGAAAAATTTGGATCATTCATCATTTTACCAAAATTATGGACATACATTTCAGAAACATCTCCGATTAAGAGTACAGTTTGTTGTACTTTTCGTGCATCTTTTACCAAATTATTGACGGCTTTTAATTTGTCGTAATATTCTTTTCCTTGTTCGTAAACTTTCTTTACCTCATTGAAATTTTTAACAACATTACTAACGGTTGAAGAAGTTTGTACAATTTCATTGGCACTATTTAAAATTCCTGATGCTAAATTTGTTGGATCTGTTACAACAAATTGTGCTTTTACGATTTGTGGTACTGATGATAGCATCAATAAACACATGATGATTAATTTTTTCATTTTTTTTGTTTTGGTGATTTGAATAATTACTTGATTTTTTCGCGTTTCAACATCGCGATGTGTTTGATGGCAAGTTCAATGTCTCCGCCCAATTCTGTAGCCAACTTCATCAGTTCAACTTTTTCTGTTTCTTCTGTGGTGTAGGCAAAATATTCTTCAGACGAAACTTCGGTTGCATAAACAGCTGAATGTGTTCCCCCTAATCCAATCCAAACTTCTTTATACAATCTATTTGGATCATTGTTCATATTAATGGAAAGAATTTGTGCTTTTTCTTTTTCAGTTAATCCAAGCATCGCTTGTATATCATCAAATTTATTCATGTACTTTCGTTGATCAAGTAAAATCTTGCAATCAGAGTTATTGATGATACTTTCTTTTACAATGGGTGATTGAATGATATCATCCACTTCTTGTGTTACGACAATGGCTTCTCCAAAAAATTTTCGAACTGTTTTGAATAGATATTTGATGTATTCTGCCATACCTTCTTTGGCAATGGCTTTCCAAGCTTCTTCAATTAAAATAAGTTTCCTAATACCCTTTAGCCTTCTCATTTTATTGATAAAAACCTCCATGATGATGATTGTTACAATAGGAAAAAGTATCTTGTGATCCTTGATTGCATCAATTTCGAATACGATAAATCGTTTAGAAAGTAAATCCAATTCTTTGTCAGAATTAAGTAAATAATCGTATTCACCACCTTTGTAATAGGGTTCCAATACATTTAGAAAATTAGCAATATCAAAATCCTTTTCACGAACTTGCTTTTCTTCCAATACTTTTCTGTAATCTCCTTTTACATAGTCATAAAAACCATTGAATGAAGGGAATGCATTCTCACGTTTGATTTGATCAATGTATCCACTCACAGCATTGGAAAGTGCTACTTCTTCAGCACGTGTTGGTGGTTCATCATCTCGTTTCCAAAGTGTCAAAATCAACGTTTTGATACTTTCTCGTTTCTCTATATCAAAAACCCCATCATCTGTATAAAATGGATTAAAAGCAATCGGATTATCTTCGGTATAAGTAAAATAGACACCATCTTTTCCTTTTGTTTTCGCTTTGATTAATTCACATAATCCTTGATACGAATTTCCCGTATCGACCAATAAAACATGTGCACCTTGTTCATAATACTGTCGAACCATATGATTGGTAAAAAAGGATTTTCCACTACCAGATGGTCCTAAAATGAATTTATTACGATTGGTAATCATTCCTTTCTTCATCGGCAAATCGGAAATATCCAATTGAATAGGCTTTCCTGTTAATCGATCTACCATTTTAATTCCAAATGGTGATGGTGAATTATGATAATTGGTTTCTTCTGTAAAAAAACATAAAGCAGGTTCAATAAATGTATAAAAGCTTTCCTCGCTTGGAAAATCTCCTGCATTACCTGGAATCGCTGACCAGAATAAAGTCGCTACATCTGTAGTATTGTGTCTAGGTTTACATTCCATCAGTGCTAAAGCACTTCCACAATCATTTTTAATTTGCTTCAATTCGCTTGGATCTTCTGACCACGCCATCACATTGAAATGAGCACGAATAGAAGAAAGTCCAAAACTATGTGCCTCATTCAAATACTGTTCTATCCATTCTTTGTTAATTTGATTTGCTCTACTATATCGTGCTAATGAATACATGTTTCGAGCTGATTTCTCAAATTTTTGAAGATTACTTTCACTATTATCTAAGAACAAATATTGATTGTAAATGTGATTACAATTTAATAACAATCCCACAGGAGAAGCAAATGATAAACGACAATCGCTTCGGTCAGTTGATAGTTTTTCAAAACGTACATCTGCTGAAACACTACTTGGTAAATCATCTGTATCAGACAACGTATGTAAACTCAATCTTTTATTACCCACTCGAACTTCTTCAGTTCCTAATGCAATATCTTGCATGGATTCAGTTGATTCTTTTGAAAGTGTTAAGTAGTTTTCTAAAAGTCCTTGTTTTCCATCATTTCCAATTATTTCATCTTCATTTAATCTTCTTAATTTAACTAATCCACTATCATTGATAATTCGCTCAAATTGTGAAACAGCTTCCATAAAATGCTGTATCACTTCTTTATCCCGAATCTCTTTTGGTATGAGTACACCTTTACACAGCGAACTAAAATCACTCTGCATTCGCATACGTTCTTTCGAAGTCTTCGTTAAAAACAAATAGCAATAATGATTGAGAAATGGACGTTCATTAAAATGTCGTTGAAAAGATTTTGAAAGAAAACTTTGATTTTCTTCATTTAAATTTGGAGCATAATTTTCTTTGATGTACCAATCTTGTTTATGAATAATTGTATAGTCAGGTAAAGTTTTGATAGCCTTATGCCATACTGAATGAATTGTTTCATATTCGGCTGATTCAACCGTAAATAGTTCGGGTAATTGAACTTCAAAACAAATAGTAATATCAGCATCTTTGGAAATGATACAATTGTTTTCGACAGCTAACAATGGAAATTTGTTTTCAAGAGTGGTAATTCGTGCTTTATTTCTCATCGTATTACACGTTTTGAATTAAACTTCACATAACGTTTAACAGCTTTACGACAAATAATAAATTGAGGATGCTTTTTTTTGGCACTTCTTTTCATCAATCCATGTTCACTATATTTTTTGTTCAATCGAAAGGTTTGAAATATAATTAACAGAGATAACAAAATCCCAATAATTAAACAGACATAAGAATTTACATTTGCCATATAGAGAATCATCACCAAAAGTAAAACACCTAAAAGCCCACCTGCAAAAATGAAGAGATACTGTGCTTTAAGTCCTTTGAATTCTACGGTTCTTCCTATTCCTTTGTTAATGTTGTAGTTTTTCATACACCCAGTTTTAAAGGAAAAATGAACGTAGAATAGTTGCAGCTACAATTAAGAAAATACAGGCGCCAAACCATGAAGCGGCTGTTTTACTCGTGTCAGGATCGCCTGAACTAAATTTATTATAGACTTTTACTCCTCCAATAAGTCCAACGACTGCACCAATTGCATAGATTAATTTTGTAGCTGGATCGAAATAAGATGTAACCATTTGGGTGGCTTCATTTATTCCAGCTGATCCATTACCTTGGGCGAAGACTAAAATACCTGAAAGGAAAATAAATGTTGTCAGAAATAACTTGTTGTTTTGTTTTTCCATAATTGAATTTCTTTGTTTTTAATGTTCACTCGATGTGAACTTTCGAAAACAAAGATGTTCTGAAAATGGATGTTAGAAGTTAAAATGGAAGTTGGTGGAATTGTTTGGAAATAAATGGTATAATAATATTAAAATTGAATATAAGATCAACATAGTAGATGTAAGGATAGGTTCAATAAAAAATAAAAGAGACTGCCTTATAAGACAGTCTCTTTTATTAATAATATCTATTCTTTAGCCGTAAACTTGCTTTCACTAACAATATCAACACAGGTACTTCTATCAAAGGTCCGATAACACCCACAAATGCTTGTGATGAGTGTAAACCAAATACGGCAATAGAAACCGCGATTGCTAATTCAAAATTATTTCCTGTAGCAGTAAAAGCGATTGAAGCATTTTTATCGTAAGGAATTTTTAACCATTTATTGATAAAAAAACTTACAAAAAACATCAATACAAAATAAATAATTAGAGGAATCGCTACTTTAATTACATCCATTGGTAATTCTAAGATTTTATTTCCTTTTAAACTAAACATCAAAACAATTGTGAACAATAAAGCGTACAATGTAATGGGAGAAATTGTGGGAATAAATTTGTGATTATACCATTCTTTTCCTTTTGATTTCATCAAAAAATAACGGCTTACAAATCCCGTTAAAAATGGAATTCCTAAATAAATTAGCACACTTTCAGTAACTGCTTTCATCGAAACAGAAACATTAAAATTTGCTAGACCTAATTTATTTGGTAAAACATTGATAAATAACCAAACTAAAAAACCGTACGAAAGTATCTGAAATAAACTATTTAGAGCAACTAACATTGCTGTATATTCTCTATTAGCTTTTGCTAAATCACTCCATACAATCACCATTGCAATGCATCTTGCTAAACCAATTAAGATTAAACCTGCCATGTAATCGGGTTCGTTTCTTAGAAAAAGAACAGCTAAACCAAACATTAAAAAAGTACCGACAAACCAATTAAGAAATAGCGATATCCCAACTACTTTTTTATCTTTAAAAGCGGTAGACAATAGAGAAAAATCAACTTTTGCCAATGGCGGATACATCATTAATATTAACCCTATTGCCAAAGGAATATTAGTTGTTCCTATACTCAAACTATTTATATTTTCTGATAGATTTGGAAAAACAGAACCAATTCCAACACCAAGAGACATTGCAAGAAAAATCCAAAGCGTAAGATATCTGTCTAAAAATTTTAATTTTGGTTGCATTATTTAAGATTTTATTTTCGAGAAAACATACATCATTTCAGTTGCAATTTCTATACTTCGTTGTTGATAAATTTCGTTTTGTTCAGGTTTATTATCCGAAATTTTAGGGTCTTCATAAGTAATCGGAATTCTTTTTTCTGCACCAGCTATGAACGGACATCCGTCATCCGCTTGCGAACAAGTCATTATAGCTGCAAATTTTGAAATTGGATTAAAAACATGGTAATATCTTTTAGAAAATCCAATAATTGGCAACGAATTCTCATCAAACTTAATAGCATAAATTGGATTATCCCTTTCTGCAATTTTGAAAATATGTAAACCTTGATTGGTTAAAGTTTCTACAACTTTAGGAAATAAAACCGTTTCTTCAGTTCCTCCCGAATAACATTGCAAATTCTTAATTTCATAAAACGACGATGCGACTTTCGCCCAAACTTGTGATAAATGACTACGACGAGAGTTATGCGTGCAAATAAAATTGAGATTTATCGCCTGATTATCATTAATTTTTTGCTGAATATAATCTACCAAAGGTTGCAAAACAGCCTTTCTTTCGGTAGAAATATCATCAAAATTTTGAAGTTTTAATAGAAATTCTTTTAATTCTGTAAATATCTGAAAAATATTTTCTAATTAACAACATCCACCACCCGGCGTACAGGTATTGGCGTTTGAATTTAATTGCGTCAATTGGATTTTGGGTTTTTGAGATGGAATTCCGCAAGCATCTTGAGCTAAACAAGCCGTTAATTTATTCTTCAAAACGAAGTTTTTTCCATTGAATTCTAAATCATATTTACCGATTGTTCCTGCTTGATATTCCACTTCAATTTCTGCATCTTCGATGCCTAAATGTTTTTCTGAAAGTTCTATAATGCTTAATAATTTGTTTGGTTTCAAACGATGTTCGTAGTCATCAGCATTCCATAATTGAAAATTGACTACTTTTTCATTTCTAATTGTTCCACCACAATCAATAAAATTTTTATTGATTTGACCTACTTCAGTTACGTGAAAATATTCTGGAACAAAAGTTCCGTCTTCTAATTGAAAAGCCACATTTTCTAATGTAGGTAAAATTGTTTTAATTTCTGAAAGTTTCATAATTTTATTAAAATTTAATATGTAATACGTAATATTGCGATATAACGATGTATTTATCTAAAAAAAATGCTTTTAACAACATTCTTTTACATTGACATCTTGGTTAAAAAATTGATTGAAATAAACCTGAATTTCATTCCATTTTTTTTCCTCGATACAATAACAAACTGATTTACCTTCAATTGTTCCCTGTATGATTCCAATGTTTTTTAACTCTTTCAAATGTTGTGAAATGGTAGCTTGTGCCAAACCTAGTTCCTCTACCAAGTCATTACAAATACACGCTTTTTGATTAATAATATAGTACAAAATTGCAATTCGAGCAGGATGTCCCAATACTTTGAAAAGCGTTGCTAACTTATTTTGCTCGTCTGTAAATATTTCTGTTTTCGTAATTCCCATTTTAGTTATTTTTATATTGCAATATTACGATATATAATTCAAATACTAAATATTTTTTTTAAAATAAATACCTATGAGGTTTATTTTACTCACACAAACTCCCCAATATCAAAATCATCAAGATTTTTATTTAAAATAGAAGAACTGGAATCTGATTTAGATGAAATGCTACTATCCAATAATTTTGCAATATTGATAGACGCATTTTCAATTGAATTTTCAAGCAAACTGAATAATTCGGTTCCATTTAGTTTTTGAATAATAGTTGTTGTGGTTTCAAGTTTAGAAAGTTCTTGCTCATTTTTTTCTAAAAATTTTTCCACTTGACTAAGTTCTTCGAAGGTAACCCCTTGGGCAAAACCATCATTGTCGCTGCTCATTCCATACCATTTCCATTCTTCTTCCTCTTCTTCAAAATCAGGTACAACATTGGAATCTTCATCCAATTCTTCTTTAGAAGTTTGATGAGAAATAATTTCATTCTCATCAAATTCTATGTCTAAATTATTGGGAATTATTGTTTCTATTTTTATTTGGCTTTCATTGGACGCGTTTGGCATTTGAAGGTTTCGAATTTGTTTCGGTTTCCCCATTATGTCAGATAAATTGTGATTATTTTCTTCATCTTTTGATGAATGAGTTCTTTGTAATGGTAGTTTGTCATAGATTAATAAAGCAATGACAACCATTAAGCATATTAATATCAATATTTCCATAGTTTATAATATTGGTTTAAAATGATCATTGAAATAAGCTGTTATCTCATCACCATATTCCTTAAAGTGTTGTTCGAGGATGTTATCAATGTATGAATACAACGTAGTTTTTTCTTCACGAGTTAATTGCACAATTCGAAGTAACCTTTCGTGGTATTCGGGACGTATGTAAACAACCTTGCCACTGCGACCTGAAGGAAACCGATTAATCAAAAATATTTCTTCATAATCAATTTTTTTTGAAGAATTTCTACGGACTTTTTCTTTTATTTCTTTCTTTATTTCATTTTGTTGATCTACTTCTGGTTCATCAGAAACCTGATTACCACTCATAATATTCATAATCATTTCTTCATCTACTTCAGATTTTTCAAAATCTTTTCTTTTTTTATCTACGGACATAACGAAATGATTTTATATATTGATAATTTTTATAAACTCTTCGATAAATTTATCCAGACGAGTTGTTTTCATTAGTTGGAGTTCAGCTGGAAGTAAACTAGAACGGAATATACTGTTTGGTATACCATCCGCTTCTTTTCTAAAACGTTTACTGTCCATTATTTTGGAATTCATTAAAGATAATTTAAGTTCTTTAATTATACTTTGGTATACTTCATATATCCCTGTCTTTTCTCTGCCATCTACTTGATTCCAAAAAAGCAATATTTTCTGTTTCTTATTACGCTCATCAGTTTCAGGTAGTCCAATAAATGCTTTGGTAAAACTCAACGTACTTTCCATCACTAAACGGTCAGCAGTAATTGGAGAAAAAATGAAGTCCATTGACCTTAGAGTTGTAAGTACTCCTTTTGTGTTAGCAGTACCAGGCAAGTCGAAAAATATTACATCTGGCTTTATTGACAATTGATCGACATATTCCAGTGCCTTAGACAAGGAATCTTCAGCTTTACAACTGATAATCGGGTATACCTTTTTATTAATTCTTAGATAAAGTTTCATAGCAACCTTTTTATGGTAATCATTTTGCATAATTGTTTTTAAATCCCTTTCTCGCATATTTGCTAAACTATGCTGAGGAAAGTCGCAATCCATTACGAGTACGTTATATCCTAATCGATAGTGAAGTACACTTGCAAGTAGTACAGTCATTGTGGATTTTCCAACGCCACCTTTTGGAGTTGAAAAGCTAATTTTTAAAGTTTTTTTTCTTGTTTTCATTAATTAAAGATTTATCATTTTTTTATTTATTTTACGATTTTAAACATTTAGAATTTTGAATGATTATTCTAAACCATATTTAAGCTTAGATTACAAAAAGCTTTTCCAACCTTTTTTATATTTTGTTGTATTATTTTACTGATTGATAATTTTGTGGTAAACATAATGTTTTACTGCTTTTACGTTTTTACAGTTTTATATTTTTAAAACCATACACTTTTATAGTAAACTGCTTATTTGTAAACCTAAATTCAGATCTTGTTTACGTACATTATTTTTAACCTTTCTTAAAACTATAAAGCAAAAAAAGAGAACCTTTTTATTGACTTCAATCTTTTGGACTTGATTGGCTTTTGATGGAAGTATTTGTCCGAATTGTAGATAACAATAAACTATTAAACAACACTTTACTTTGTTCAATAATTATGATTAACAATATTATTCTGACTTTTTGATAAAATGAACGTTTAGAAGTCGGTTTTCAAAACCGATTAATTCTATTTCAAATTAATTCGTTTTAACCAACGAATTTTTGTGTTCACTGGAACACGGCAAGTTGTGTTTTGAGGCACTCGAAATGAATTTCTTACCTTAAAACGACTTGCTCTGCGAGGCTAGAAAATCTTCCGAAGTCAGGATTTTGTATAAATTAAAAATTGGATAAAATGAAGAATGAAAATAATCACAGGAAACAAAATAAAGGTGGACGAATTCCTAAAACGAATCCGAGTGTTCACCGTCATGTTTTTAGATTGAATGATGAAGAAAATGCTAAACTCTTATCGTTATTTGAAGCATCTGGAATGCCTAATAAAGCGAAATTTATTGTTTCAATTTTATTTAATAAAGAAATAAAAACAATCAAAATAGACAAAGGAACAATTGATTTTTATATACGATTAACGTCGTTTCATAGTCAATTTAGAGCTGTAGGTGTTAATTATAATCAAGTTGTTAAAATGTTATACAGTCATTTTTCTGAGAAAAAAGCTGCTGTTTTTCTGTATAAATTAGAAAAACAAACAATTGAAATGGCTTTATTATGCCAAAAAATTATCAAAATAACAGAGGAATTTGAATCAAAACACTTGAAAAATAATTTAAAATGATTGCAAAAATTAGTAGAAGTCTTAGTTTATATGGTGTTTTAGCCTACAATCATTTAAAAGTTGAGAAAGAAAAAGGTCAAATTTTAATGATCAATAAAATGATTGAAACACCAAATGGACAATATTCTGTCAATCAATTGGCTCAATCATTTACTCCATATTTGATTGCGAATCGTAATACAGAAAAACATACGTTACATATTTCACTTAATCCAAATCCTAAAAATGAACTAAATGATGAACAATTTCAAGATATTGCAGTTCAATATATGCAAGAAATGGGGTATGAAAATCAACCTTTTGTAGTGTTTAAACATACTGATACAGGACGAAGTCACATCCATATCGTTTCGGTTTGTGTAGATGAAAATGGAAAGAAAATTTCAGATAAATTTGAGAAAAGACGTTCAATGAATGTATGTAGAGAATTAGAACAAAAGTTTGGATTAGTTCCTGCTATTTCTTCAGAAAACAAACAGAATCATTTGGTTTTTCAACCAGTCAACTATCAAAATGGTGATATAAAAAGTCAGATTGCCTCTATAGTCCGACATCTTCCAAATCATTATTTTTTTCAAACGTTTGGAGAATACAATGCATTACTCTCTTTGTTTAATATTACAGCTGAAAAAGTGGAAGGAGAAAGAAATGGTAAATTGCTAAAAGGATTAATTTATTTTGCACTTAATGAAAAAGGAGAGAAAGTTAGTCTACCATTTAAATCATCACTTTTTGGAAAAAATACAGGATTATTAGCTTTAGAAAAACATTTTGAAAAAAATAAAGAACAATTAAAAAATCATCCAACTAAAGTAAGTTTAAAATATGCTATTTCAAATGCTTTACAAACTTCTACTAATGAATTGACTTTTAAGAATCGATTAGCTGAACAAAATATCAATGTAGTAATCCGTAAGAACTCTGAAGATCGAATATATGGAGTAACCTTCATCGATCATCATTCTAAAACAGTTTGGAATGGATCACGTTTAGGAAAAGAATTTTCTGCTAATGCTTTCCATGAATCTTGGAAGAATGATAGTATACAGAATAATAATTCAACTACTGAAAACAAATCTTCAATAAAATTGAATGAAAATCTAAACTTTCCAATTGAAAAAGAACAACACCATTTGTTTGATTTCTTAAACGAACATAAAGAACAAGGAAATCTACTTGAAATTTTTGGATGTTTAATTCCTCATGCTCAGCATGAAGAATTTGAGAATTTTGAATTAAATAATGATTTGATGAAAAAACGAAAAAGGAAAAGAAAACAATGATTTATTTGGACAAATCATGCTTTATAAAGCCATTTACTTCCAAATCAAAACCTATTTAATTACAAGTAATAATTTCAACTTCAAATTATAGAGTTTTAAAATGCAGGGAGAAGACGATTTAAGAGGTTTGGCAAAAATAATGGGATTTATGCGAGCTGTAAGCATCATTTTAGTGTTGATGCATTTGTATTGGTTTTGTTATAAATTCTTCTTAGATAATGGTTGGACTCTTGAAATTATCAATAAAACCTTAATCAATTTCGATCAAACGGCTGGATTATTTTCAAAAGGTATTTACACTAAAACTTTCTCCATTTTGCTTCTTGGATTAAGCTGTTTAGGTACAAAAGGTGTTAAAAATGAAAAAATAAGTTGGACTAAAATAATAATTGTTTTAGTCATTGGGATCCTATTGTTTTTCTTTAATTATCCATTCTTAAAATTACCTCAACCAATTTCAACATTCTTGTATTTTTTATCATCAAGTTTAGGCTATATCGCTATTATGGTTGCTGGAGTTTGGATGAATCGTTTACTTCGAATCAACTTGATGAATGACGTTTTTAATAATGAAAATGAAAGCTTTCTGCAAGAAACGAAATTGATGGAGAATGAATATTCTGTTAATCTACCTACCAAATTTTATTACAAAGGGAGATGGAACAAAGGATGGATTAATATTGTTAATCCATTTCGTGCGACAATTGTATTAGGAACGCCTGGTTCTGGAAAATCGTATGCCGTAGTGAATAATTACATTAAACAACATATTGAAAAAGGTTTTTCGATGTATATCTATGATTTTAAATTTGATGATCTTTCACTGATAGCTTACAATCATTTATTAAAACATCAAGATAAATATGAGGTCAAACCAAAGTTTTATATCATCAATTTTGATGATCCAATTAAAAGTCATCGTTGTAATCCCTTGAATCCTGAGTTTATGACGGATATTTCCGATGCTTATGAAGCAGCCTATACCATCATGTTAAACCTCAACAAAAGTTGGATTCAAAAACAAGGTGATTTTTTTGTGGAAAGTCCCATTATTCTATTGGCAGCAATTATTTGGTATCTTAAAATTTATGAAAATGGAAAATATTGTACTTTTCCTCACGCCATAGAATTATTGAATAAAAAATATTCTGATTTATTTACCATTCTTACTTCATATTCTGAATTAGAAAACTACTTATCTCCTTTTATGGATGCATGGCAAGGAGGTGCACAAGATCAATTGCAAGGACAAATTGCATCAGCAAAAATTCCTTTATCACGAATGATTTCACCTCAACTTTATTGGGTAATGACCGGTAATGATTTTTCATTGGATATCAATAATCCCAAAGAACCAAAAATTCTGTGTGTAGGAAATAATCCTGATAGACAAAATATTTATTCAGCAGCCTTAGGATTGTACAATTCTAGAATTGTGAAACTTATCAACAAAAAAAAACAATTGAAAAGTTCGGTTATTATTGATGAATTACCAACCATTTATTTCAGAGGATTGGATAATTTAATTGCAACGGCAAGAAGTAATAAGGTTGCTGTATGTTTAGGATTTCAAGATTATTCACAATTGATTCGTGACTATGGTGATAAAGAGGCTAAAGTGATACAAAATACTGTAGGAAATATTTTTAGTGGACAAGTCGTAGGTGAAACAGCTAAAATCCTTTCAGAACGTTTCGGAAAAGTTTTACAAAAACGACAAAGTTTAACCATTAACAGAAACGATAAATCAACTTCGATATCTACTCAATTGGATAGTTTAATACCGGCTTCAAAAATATCAACCCTTACACAAGGAATCTTTGTTGGTGCTGTTTCTGATAATTTTGATGAACGTATTGAACAAAAAATATTTCACGCTGAAATAGTCGTTGATACAGAAAAAGTAGTTTCTGAAACTAAAAAATATCAACAAATTCCATCAATCCGATTATTTAAAGATGAAAATGGAATAGATCAAATGAAAACACAAATTGAAGCTAATTATAAGCAGGTTAAACTAGATGTAATTAATATTGTCGAAACTGAATTAGAAAGGATTAAAAACGATCCTGATTTACAGCATTTAATTTAAATTTTCCCTAGTAATAGAAAATCACATTTAAAAAGAGTAGAAAGTATTGTAAATCGTCAGCAAAAAGTGGACAACTAAGACTTAAATTAGTCTAGTATTTATTAAAACATTAACTTTAATTATGGCAATTTTAAGAAAGAAAACCCCAGAAAAATTTGTTAAAGATATTCGTTATAATACACGACGAATATTTACAGCCGAACAATAGATTTTAATTTTAATAGAGGTCTTAAAATCTGAAATTTCACTAGCAGAACTTTGTAGAAAATATGCAATTTTACAATCGCAGTTTTACAAATGGAATAAAGAATTATTGGAAGCTAGTAAAAAGCGATTATCAGATGATATCACTCGAAAAGCAACAAGTAATGAAGTATCTGATTTACGAAAAGAAAACTTACGTTAAAAGAGATGAATGTAGCTGATTTAGTTGTGCGTTATGTTATAGTAAAAAAAACCTTAGACTCGTTGGATTAAAAGCTAGATTTAAGATATATATGAAATTATCAGCAAGCGAAAAAGACGATATAATTCAGATTGTAACTCGTTTATAAACTGGAGCTAAGCGCACTTTAAAGAAATTTAGAATTGTACGAAGTACTTTTTGTAAATGGTATTCCTATTATTTGGAAAAAGGATTTGAGGAATTTAAATCCACACGACATTCAAATCATCGAAAATGGAACAGTATTCTTGATTCATAAAAGGATTTAATTGTAGAATTAGCATTAGTTTATCCTGAATTATCTGCCAGAGAATTAGCATTTAAAATTACAGATAAACTAGGGGATTTATTTCAGAGTCGAGAGTTTATGGAATACAGATGAAACGAGATTTAATTTCAGCACCCAATCATATCTTGATTTCAGCAGCGAACGCATTTAGTGATACAAAGAATTTTATTGATTAGATGTCGCAAACAGATTTCACATATTTTAAAATTTTTGGATGGGGATGGTATTATTTAAGTACGATTACAGCCGATATATTATTCATTGGAAGTTATGTAGTTCGATGAAAGCCGAAGATTTGATAAGAACTGTAAAAAAAGCGAAGGAAAAAGCAACATTAAAAACCAAACAGAAACCAAATTTATTATCTGATAATGGATCTTGTTATGTGTCAAGTGAACTAAAAGATTACCTGAAAAATATACAAAAAATGAAGCATGTCATAGGAAAAATCACTTCAGCCGTAAACACAAATGAAAATTGAAAAGTATCACAGAACGATTAAAATGTAGTCAAATTAGATCACTATTACCATCCTGATGAACTTGTAGAGGTCTTAAATAAATTTGTAGAAAATTATAATAATTGTAGATTTCATGAGGCTTTGAATAACCTACTCCTGCGGATATGTATTTTGGTAGAGCAGATAAAATTTTAAAACAAAGAGCAATTATTAAACTACAAACAATTACCAAAAGAAGGCAGATGTATTTTCAAGAAAAAATAATAAATTTATAAATCTAATATTCTCTTAATTTTTAGATAGAAATGTGCAATTTATTTTGACAACATACATTAATATATTGAATCTACTTTATTACTATATTATTAATTTATCTTCATATTAAACATCATAAAAGGTTTATTATATAAAATTAATCAAACATTAACATATTTAATTGATAACAAACAATTTATTATTCGTAAATTAATAAAAATACATATTTCGAATAGTAAAATATACCTATGTATTAATAATTCAAATTAAAAAAAATGAATAATGTCTTGAATAATAGTACAAACGGTAATTTAGTATTAAAAAACACTTCCACAAAATGTGTGAATATTGCTTATTTTATCATGGTTCACCGATTACCTAATCAATTTAAAAGATTATTTAAAGCAATTTACGATCCTGAAAATTATTATCTTATTCATATAGATAATAAATCAACAGATATTATTAAGAATGATATTAATAATTTTCTGAAACATTTCCCTAATGTATTTATTATGAAAAGTAAAAATGTAATTTGGGGAGGATACAGTATGGTACAAGCAGAATTAGATGGGATGAAGTATCTTTTAGAATTAAATATTAAATGGGATTATTTTATAAATTTAAGTGGGCAAGACTATCCTTTAAAATCTCAAAATATTATCCGGCAGTTTTTAACAGAAAATAATGGAAAAAATTATTTAAAATTCTCTATTCAAAATATTTTTAGACCAGAAACAATGAATAGAATAGAAAATCATTTTAATGAAATGGATGATAAAATATCTCCATTAACATATAAACGAGAATATATGAGAAATACCGTTCCTTATATTGGAGGACAATGGATGATTTTAACTAGAGATTGTTGCCATTTTATTTGCAATAATAAAGAAGTGAAGAAATTCGAAGATTATTATTTAAATACACTAATCCCTGACGAATCTTTTTTTCAAACTGTATTGATGAACACTTCTTTTGAAGGAATAATAATTAACGATGATAAAAGAGCAATTATATGGATTCCTGATGGAGACATAAAATTACGACCTAAGACATTTACAGAAAGTGATTTTGATTTTTTACAATTAGGTAATAATCTTTTTGCTAGGAAGTTTGATGATAATGTTGATGATAAGATAATCAATATCATAGAATCAATTTTAAATCATCCTTTAAGTTCAAAAACAATTTATACAAACTATTCTATAATCGATATACTTTTAAATAAAATAAGAAACATTAAACATAATTTAAAATTATCATTTTAACCGTTTAATACCGTGTAAACAGTATTAAGATTGTAGATTTATAAAATCATTCATTTATGATGATTATTTAAGGTGAAAAAGCATAGAATGGCATTAGTGTCGTTCTGTGTTTTTTGAATTTATTAAATTCCATTTATGTTATATGTATGTTATAATTACACATAAAATAGAAAGTTTAATTATAATAGTGTACCTTTTAAAAAAATAATTATGACAACTGGAAGAATTAATGATGAATTGGATAATTTAATATATTATATTAATGAATATCAAAAAGCTAAAATTAATTTAAGTGAAGCTATAAATAGGACTCAAATTGATGATGCTAATTATACCTTAGAACTTAACTTATTAGCAATTGAAAGTGTTTTTAATTTGAATCATGAATTAAAGGAAATTGTATTGCCTAAAGAGATAAATAAAAAAGAATGCATAGAAGGTTCTTTTTTATCTACAAATTTTGTAAACGATGTGAGAAATTACATTCATAAAGTAAAAAATTACACTTAATATATTTTTTATTCACTTCAAAGTAATAAATATTAATATTTATTACTTTGAAGTGAATTCGCTGCACCAATACTACACTCCTACTCAAGCCAAGTTATTAGACTCTTGGCTTTTTTATTTTCAAATTTTAATAAAAAATATTCAATAAAATCTAAGAGTACTCGTAAAAACACATTTAACGAAATAACTTAAAAAAAATCCAGATTGTAATTGCAGTTAGTATCGCTGTAACAGCTAAAATTTGAATTGTTTTAAACATCCATTTTTTTCGTAATTTGCCATACTATATTCTTTAATTCTTAAAAACTTTATTAGAAAAGTATAATATACGCTATTATAAATAAATAACGTATCATATTTTTTTATTCTCAATAAAAAAATACAAAATACTAAAAATCCAATATAAAAATAAATTATCTGTAGTATAGAAAATAATTTTACATTTTTATTTGAATAATGTGAGAAAAATATTTTTTTCACAATTATTTTAATTTGTGTATAAACTTTACTAATAGACTAATAGCTGGCAGTTTTTTATATTAAAACCAGTAATTCTCGTAGGTTTATGGTTTTACTTTTGAAAAAAACTACTTTATATCTCGTTTCTTTTTCAATCTTTGGAAGAGATTTCGAATATTTTTAATTGCATTTTGATTGCATATAAATATTGTTTTAATTCAACAACAGTAATATGATTACTTT
Organism: Empedobacter sp. UBA7248; assembly: GCF_002472945.1. Taxonomy (NCBI): domain Bacteria; kingdom Pseudomonadati; phylum Bacteroidota; class Flavobacteriia; order Flavobacteriales; family Weeksellaceae; genus Empedobacter; species Empedobacter sp. UBA7248. The sequence goes on from NZ_DKSU01000005.1 coordinate 452,463, forward strand.
CAGAAAAAATTATAGGAGTCTCTAGCAAAAGAATATACAATTCTGGAAATTTTTTCCGAATCCTCATCGTCGTCAAAAGAATTTCATTCGTTAATCTATGTATTTTTTCGTTCTTGTCCATAACTGTTTGTAATTAAAATTGTTTATTCTAGTCATAAGGACTTTTCTTTTAACAAGAAGGACAGGAAAAATAATTCCTATCCTTCTTGAATATGATTTATCTAATAGATTTTATGAAGTAAATCCGTTCGATTTTACATTTGTAGCTTTCTTAATAATGTTCATAACTTCATCTGCCTTTTTATTAAGTCTATTCCCTACTCTTTCAATCAATTCATTTTCCTTACCAGGTTCAAATTTTAAATCTGAATCCGTAAATTGCGAAAATTTTTCTTTAAGTTCTTTTGACTGTTCATTCCAGTCTCCAATAATTTTAAATTTTTCGCTACCGTTTTTGTTTGAATTTGTATCCATAATTCATGATTTTTATTGTAACTGAATTGTTACTTAACAAAGGTGGTTATAAATAAATAGGATATATTACATATATAATTAAGATAGTTACACATATCACAGATTTTCTAAATTCCCTTTTCGTTTTTGCTTCAGTTGCTTATAAAAAGAAGGAGAAAGCCCAGTTATCTTTTTAAATTGATTGGATAAATGAGCAACGCTGCTATAATTTAACTTATAAGATATTTCTGTAAGATTTAACTCATCATATAAAAGCAATTCTTTTACGCGTTCTATTTTATGCATAATGATAAATTGTTGTAGTGTAATTCCTTTTACTTCAGAAAACGTATTAGAAAGATAAGTATAATCATAGCCCAATTTATGGCTGATATAGTCTGAATAATTCTCTTTAGGAAGTTCCTCTGAGTGATGAATCATTTCTGTTATTACATTCTTTATTTTTTCAATCAGAATACTTTTTTTATCATCTAAAAGTTCCAATCCCGATTTCAATAAATTTTCCTTAAGCTTTTCTCGCTGCTCTTCTGTTATTCCTTCTAAAACTTCAGCCATTCCCAATCAACTACTACATATTTAAGCCCTATTTTCTTTAGCTCTTCTTCTACCATCATCTTACAACGTAGACTCACCATATATTTTATGTATAGTTTCATTTAGATATAATTTATGTTTAGCTTTAAGGAAGTTACAGCTATTTACGAAGTTTTTACCTATAACTGTATACTTCATTACAAAAAAATGTTTTGATGATTATTGTAATATACACAATGTAACGATTGATTCTTTCTTGAAAAAACAAAAAAAATTACTGCTGTAGAATAAGGATTATAATTGAGTGGTTTGTAAAAATATATTCCTAACTTACAATACGATAATTAAAATTGTTTACTTAAGTGGATGATTTATAAAATCTTCTTAAAAATGCAAACTATTTCTCCTCAAACCCAACCTCAGGCAAAAACTGAATCTATTCCTTCTAGACATTTAATCAAGATAGCTTATTTTATTATCATACATCATAATGAAGAACGATTTAAAAATCTTTTTGAAAAAATTTATACCAGTGATCAATGGTATCTTATTCATATAGACAGAAAGGCTAAACCTAAATTCATAGAAGAAATACAACAATTTCTAATACATTTTCCTAATGTTTATATTTTAGAAAGTACTAATATTAACATTCATGGATTCAGTATTGTAGAAATTGAAATAAATGCAATGAAATTTTTGCTTAATGTAAGTAATCAATGGGATTTTTTCATCAATCTTAGTGGAGATGATTCTCCTCTAAAATCTCAACGTATCATTCGTCAATTTCTTTCAGAAAACAGAGAAAAAAACTACTTATTATATTACGATCAAAAAACTCATCGACCAGATACTTTAAAAAGGATACAAAATCACTTTACAGAACTTACCTATCATATTTCTTCATTCGTTTATAAAAGAGAATATATGAAGGATGTGATTCCTTATATTGGTGAAAAATGGTTTATCTTCACAAGAGAAACTTGTATTTTTATTAGTGAAGACAGTCAAGTAATAAAGTTTAAAAAATTCTACCTTAATACATTCTTACCTGGAAATTCTTTTTTCCAAACTGTTTTAATGAACACAACTTTTCATAGCATTATTGTCAATGACAATAAAAGAGTACAATGGAATACTAAAAAAACTGTTGAAATATTTATTAATGAACTTAAAAAAGAGAATTATCTTTTTATAAGAAAAATAACAAATGAAACAGATCCGATTATTCTTGAATATATTGAAGAAAGTTTTCATATAAAACTCCCTAAAATTAATGATGTAAAAAAAGAATTAAGGATTGGTGACCATCGGAAAAATTAATAAATGATCCCTAAGGTATTATTATAGTAAATAAATAAATTAGAAAAATTGATATCAATACAAATCCCTGCATAATGTTAGTTTTTCCTGTTGCTAAAGAAATCGTAATAATAAATAATGACAATCCTAGTAAAATAGTTGATTTAGTATCAATTCCTAAACTCATTCTTATTCCTGTTACAACTGATGTTATTGCTATTACAGGAATGCTAAGCCCAATACTTGCTAAGGCAGAACCGAAAGCCAAATTTAAAGATGTTTGAATTTGATTATTTCTAGCTGCTCGAAAGGCTGCCAAACATTCCGGAAGAAGTACAATTCCTGCTATTATTACTCCTACTAGAGATTTTGGAGCACCTGCCCATTTTACAACATGTTCTACATCTTTTGAAAGTAACTTTGCCAACACCACAACAATACCAAGACATAATATCAAAAATACAATACTTATATACATTTCCTTTCGGGATGGTTTTATTGGACGTTTATGTAACACAGTATTTTTAGATAATTTATTCTCTGGTGATATAAAATAGCTACGATGACGAATCGTCTGCATCATTGTAAAACCAAGATATAAGCCTAAACTAATAATAGAAACAAAAACCAATTGCGTAGATGTATATTCACCTCCATTATGACTAATCGTATAATTGGGTAAAATAAGAACAAAAATAATAATAGAAGTAAGAGTAATCAATGCTGTACTTACACCCTGAAGTGTAAAATTCTGTACTTTAAATTTTATTGAGCCTATAATGATACATCCTCCTATAATTCCAGTAATAATAATCATTACAGCTGCATATACTGTATCTCGAGCAAGTGTAATGGTTTCCAAGCCTTTTGCTCCTAACATAATTGAAATAATCAAAGCAACTTCAATTACAGTAATGGCAAATGCCAAGAGAAGCGTACCTAATGGTTCACCTACCCTATAAGCAATAACCTCAGAATGGTGTACAGCAGCAAGTACACTTCCTATGAGCAAAAAAGATAATGTAAGAGAATAAAATGTTCCAGAAAAATAGTAGTGTCCAAAATAAGTCAGCCATCCAAATAAAGGAATAAGTATGGTCCATACTAAAAGATATATTTTTTTTTTCATAGAGGTTAACAATGTTATTTTTTTTCGTTTTTAGGTATTAAGAATGAGTCTATTGTTTCACATTATATACACAGAGTATAAGAAACTTTCATTAAAAAAATAAGAGGAAGTCAACTAAATTTTAATAGTTCTACACATCTTAGATTAAGGCATTAAAATCAAAGTGATAAGTGAGTAGAAGTCTAGAAAAACTAGAAAAAAACATTGAACAATCTTTGAAAAATAAATTTGAATAAGAGTTCTTTAATTTACTTATATGTAAATATAAATATTTTCAAATATAGTGATAATCTATAAATCTATCATTGGAAATGATAGGTTATTTTGTATGATATAGCATGAAAATCGAAAATATTTAAAATTATTCTATTTTTTTATTTTAATACTAACTATTAAGTAGTCTATTTTATAATATACAATATAGTATAAGTAAACTAATATTCAATTTCACGAACAAAATATCTAGCTAAGTATTTTTTGTAATATATGAAATAAAACTTTTTTTAAACAAATTAGTTGTAACTTACAAAGTAATAAAAGGATAAATTGAATTAAAAAAATTATCACAATAACCACTCATACGAATATCCTTGACCGAGACAATAAATTTATCGAAAAAGAGTATCCGTAATTAAATATCTATTTAGAAGATGGTTATAAAGTAAAAGATGTTATTCGTATAACTTTAGCTTCTACATCGGCTTATATGTATTCTTTAACCTTTATCTTAAAAAAAATAATACACGAGTAATTAAAAGAACTATTAATCATATAATTATGAATATTTAAATTGTTAAAAACTCTTAAATATACTAGCTAATTATGTATTTGTTGAAAATATATCAACACTAATAATAAACATATTATACTATCATCTATTTTGAAAATCATCAAAAATTAATTCTATAAAATTTAGAATCTGAAGTAATTTAGAATTTTAAAACTACTTATTAAAAAAACTTTAAAATCCAAAACGTTTAATAAATTATTGCCCTAATATATATTGGGGTGTTTTTTATTTAATAATGAAGGTATTTATTAAATTTTAATATCATTCATATTTCTATGAAAACCTAGAGCTTATAATATATAGATTCAAAATTGGTATATGAAAGTATTGATATTCATACCGGCACCTACAGAAGCAAACAAAACTACATCTCCTTCGTTAATATGGTGATTTTCTAATTCATCATTTAGTATCATTTTTAATAAAATAGGAACAGTTGCTACACTACTATTACCCAATTTATGAATAACCATTGGCATTATATCTTTTGGCGTATTTTTATCATATAATCTATAAAATCGTTTGACTATGGCTTCATCCATTTTTTCATTCGCTTGATGAATTATTATTTTATTTATATCATCTATGTTATATAAACTATCATCTATACACTTTTTCATGGCTAATGGGACTTTAGATAAAGCAAATTCATAAATTTTTCGTCCATGCATTTTTATGTATTTCGTGTCTGGACAATGATCAGAATTATAAGATTTACCAAAATAAAGAAATTCCTTTTCTACGTTAGCATATGAAGCCGATAAATGAGCCTGTATACCTATATTTTTCTCTCCTGATTCAATTATTACTGCACCAGCACCATCTGCATAGATCATACTATCTCTATCATGTCTATCTACCACTCTCGATAAGGTTTCAGCCCCTATCACTAAACAACGTTTGGCTAAACCAGCATTTATAAAAGCATTGGCTTGTATAACACCTTCTATCCATCCTGGGCACCCAAAAACAACATCGTACGCAACACAATATGGATTTTGAATTTTTAATTTGTGCTTTACTCTTGCTGCAAGACTTGGTACCATATCAGATTGTATTGTACCATACCTTACATCACCAAAATTATGAGCAAATATAATATAATCAATTGTTTCAACATTTATTTTTGCATTCTTAATTGCAGAAGCTGCTGCTAAATACCCTAAATCTGATGTTACTTGACTATTTTCTGCGTATCGACGTTCTTCTATACCTGTTATTTGTTTTAATTTGTAAGCAATTGTAGCATTATCTTGTAAAATAGTAGCACCTTTTTCATCTAAAAAATGATGATTATCAAAAAAAAGATTTGAAATTGTTTTAGTTGGTATGTAGTTGCCAACACCTGTGAAATGATTTCCCATAAAAAAAATAATAGTAATAAAAAACTATTAAGTGTCTACAATGTCGGGATTAAATAACAATTATAATAAAGTATTCATTTTTTAACACAATATTTAAGACTTTTACATTCCAAAACTAAATATATTAGAAAATATTATTGGATAAATATAAGCTGTAATTTTTTTTATAAACTATATATAGCATTATAAAATCTATCTTTTATACATTTAGCGTTTTAAAATTATAGTAAATAAAAAAAGTTTTTTTCAAATTGTTATTTATCCAACTATTTACTTTACATTTGTAGCGATATCAGAGATAAGATATTAATTAGTTACAAACTAAATTTTTTAGACATACCATTTTTAATTTTTTTGGCAGCAAGCCTTTTACTTCTTAAAATATTGTATTTTTTTACTTTTACTTTATACTTTTCAATATATTCAATTTCAAATTGATTTTTAATCTCAAGTATTTCACGTTAATTATCACGCGTTAAGTTGATTAATTTATTGAGAATAATGAACGATTTCTTTTTTTTAGAATAGAAATAGTTCCTTTATGTATAATTATAGAAATTTTTTATTATTCTCTTTTTTAAAAAAAATATTATGCAAGAAGGTACAGTTAAGTTTTTTAACGATACAAAAGGTTTTGGTTTCATTACAATTAAAGAAACAGGAAATGAAATTTTCGTTCATACATCAAATTTAATTGATGATATTAGAGAAAATGATAAAGTTTCGTTTAAAGTAGAACAAGGGCAAAAAGGCCTTATGGCTACTAACGTTAGACGTATGTAATTAAACTTTAATAATAATATAGTAACGTAAACATATAAATGTTTTTAAACTAAAATATTATTTAATACATCATATAAGGCTGATTCTATAAAGGAATTTAGCCTTTTTTATTCTATAACATTCAAAATATAAACTGTCTTTAATTAGGATTGTTTATAACAATGATATCTCTCTTATGAGTTTTTATATTCTGAAATTGATCGTTTAACTATTCAGTAAACATAATCTCTTCTCTACTTAATATTTATTGCTTCTATATAATTTTATCCTAAATTCAGTAAGATAGGTACTTTCGGATTCAGTATAATTTTACGCGCAAGACTTTTACTAAAAAGTCGCTCAAAAAAGTTACGTCTTTCAATTAAAGTCAATAAGCACAAATCTGCTTGAAGTTCCTCTATTATTTCATTAACTACATTTATTTTTTCCTGATTTAATACTAATTTGGATTCTAATTGCATATTATTAGTTTTAGATAAACTATTAACCCAATCCTTTAATTTCTTATATTCTTCATTATACCTTTCATGTGTGATATGAACCATGGTGCATATAATATTTTTCGGTTTGAATATATATTTAAATATTTCAAATACTTTATTGTCTTGGTTTTGATAATCTGTAAAAAAGATAAGTTTATCCATTTTAAAGCCCTTATTATTTTCTGGGACAATTAAAAGAGGTGTATTAGTATTTTTTGCAATATCATAACTGTTACTACCGAGAATGTTCTTACGAGGAACAGAAGATCCATGAGTCCCCATTATAATTAAAGTTAATGGATTTATAGATTCGTAGTTTTGAATTACATCCACTAAGTTCCCTTCAATAATGGAAGTCGTAAAAATATTTATTTCTTGTTCTGTAAATTTGGCTAAAAATTTTTTCATATCTACTTCTGCTTCATATTTAGCCCTATAAGCATCAGCTTCGTTAACTATTTTACTTTGAAAAGCAGTTACAAACGCTTTGTAAGCATGCAAAATATGGATATCAGCATTCAGATAATTCGCTAAACCTTGTGCATACTTCATTGCGACAATTGAATTGTTAGAAAAATCTGTTGGGAGTAAAATAATTGGTTTCATAGTAGTATTGTTTGGAATAGTAAAATTTATAAACTATAATGTAAATAATCCTTTATTCCTAAAGATAAATATAAAAATTAAGAATCGAAACTAAATCGATTACCAATAATTAATTATAAAATCAGAAAGTTTAAAAAATATCTAGATTAAAATCAAGCACATTAAACTCATAAGTATAATTCTAATTAATGTATTTAAATATCAAAGTATATTGAACAATTAAACACTTTTTAAGAGTTGTTTACAAATAATTTAATCAGTAATAATGGTAAAAATTATGTAATTACATGGAAAAAATGCTTACTGTTATTTATTTGTACAAACTACGACGATAATTTTCGCCCCATAAAATAATCTCATCCATCAAACCTTTAAAGCTTTTTCCTCGCTCTGTTAATTCATATTCTACTGTAATTGGTTTTGTTTTTAATGCTGTACGGGTAATTAATCCATTGACTTGCAAATCATCCAATTCTTTTGCTAACATCTTGCGTCCTATGCCATCAATTGAATTCAGAAGCTCCATAAATCTCATTTTGCCCATTACCAATAGGCTTCCTAAAATAAAAACTTTCCACTTTCCACTAAGTAGGTCTGTTGTATCTTTTATGGCTAAGATTTTAGCTTTACATGCTAGATTTCTTTCCTCTATTGCTTTTTTATCCATTCGAACTATATATTAAAAAAAACTTGTTGAGCTAAAGTATAAAAAAAAAGCAAGGTACCCAATTTGAAACCAGTCTCTTACAGGGAACCCATAGTATTTTAATCCCCACTTCAACCTACTTTTGTAAAGAATAAAAACAAAGATTTATGAAATTAAAAAATAAGAAAGTACTTATCACTGGAGGAACTAGTGGTATCGGATTAGCTACTGTAAAACTCTTTTTACAAGAAGGAGCACAAGTAATTATTGCAGGTAGAAATGGAGAACATCTTCGTCAAGATCTTGTCGATTTCGACAAAACGAACTGGCATTTCTTCTCCTATGATACGAGTAAAATAAATGAAATTGACCGCTTAATTACATTTATTCAAAAGGAATTCACTCAATTGGACGTAGCCTTTTTAAATGCGGGAATTGCAAAATTTGCAGCGATAGAAGACATCACAGAAGAATTATTCGATGAAGTGATTCAAACGAATTTAAAAGGTTTATTTTTTACCCTTCAAAAAATATCTCCTTTATTGAATAATCCAGCGTCTGTTATTCTTACTTCTTCTTCTGGAACGCACAAAGCACATATTGGATCAAGTGTTTATTCTGCCTCTAAAGCCGCTGTCAGAAATATTGCTAGTACGCTAAGTAGTGAATGGGTTGCACGCGGCATAAGAGTTAATGTAATTAGCCCAGGCTCAACTGATACTGCTTTACTTGGTAAACTTGGAGTAGATGGAGAACAGTTAGAACAATTAAAAGACAATTTAGTAGCGCATATCCCTCATGGAAGGCTAATCAAATCAGAAGAAATAGCACAAGCCGTACTGTATTTAGCCGCACCAGGATCAGAATCTCAAATAGGTACAGAAATAATAGTAGATGGCGGAGCCTTCTTAAAAGTTTAAACGATGAAAAAAGTAATTATTGGCTTTATTAAGTTAAAAAAAGACGTGAATCGCGAACAGTTTGAAGCCTTTGAAAATCGAGTATCTCAATACAATGTGACATTATCCTCACATGAGAGCTTTAAAGTATTGCGTACTCTTGGAGTCATGGGCAATGATCATGAAGCACCCTTATACGATTATATTGAAATTATTGATATTCACAGTCTTCAAGCCATGTATCACCATATCAATCACGATGATAACCTAAAACAATTTATTCAGGAATTTACCGCCTTTGTTGAATATGCACAATTCCTAACCACAGAATCTATCGTTGATGTACAGCAAGCCCCTATTTCTTGTTAAGTAGCATTTTTTTACATTTTAATCCAATCTAGACTAGTAAAATAATGCAGTGTATACGTTTTAAACTAGATTCTTCTAGAATCCTTAGGGTATAGAAGAATACTGCTAACCTGTAAAAACGCAATTCATTCTAGTTTTGTGGGTAACACCTTATAGATGGATGTTATTTTGTGATGATACAAAATAACATCCATCTTTTTATTATTATCCCTTATATAAGGCTCCAACTTATAAATTAACTATTTTTTCTCTTGTCAAGTAAATCTAATTTAAACCTAAAATATTTTGTATCTTTAAGTTTATTTATGAGCCACACAGAAAACAAAAAATGAGCTAAATAGCAACTAATACCTCTTTTTACTTCCTGAACTTTGTACAAGAAAAAAAAGAAACAATGGATATTTTAAAATTCAGCATAGCATGGGCTAAGGCAGAACTAGTTTCAGCTAAAATCGTTTGGTTGTTTAGTCTGCTTGTATTGGCAACTGCCTCCGTTTTTTTATTCTGGGGAAAAGCGATTATGGTTAAAGCCTTTGTAATTCCTTTATTTGTAGCAGGTGTTTTTCTTATCACTGTGGGAATTGGATTATATAGCGCAAATAAACCGCGAATTGCTCAATTTGAAAAAGAAGCTTTAGAAGATGAACGCGGTCTACTTGATCGTGAAATCGCTAGAACAACAAAGTCAGAAGCCCAGTTTAAAATTGTCTTTACCGTATTGCCTACCCTCGCTATTTTATCTGCTTTGCTCTTGTTTTTTCCTGTTTCTCCTACTTGGAGAGCAACTAGTATTGTGCTTGTGCTTATGTGTGTTTTTCTACTGCTTGTGGATAGTCAAACAGCAGCTAGAAACACCCGATATCGCAACCAACTTTTAACTTTAAAAAAATGAAAAAGATCACACCTTTACAAGATAATTCATTCGTATATTCTTGTAGTATTCAAGACAAGTGGGGATTCGAACAATTTGTTCCCAATCACGTTATTTCATATCAAGTTTCAGGAGAAACCCATATCTACCATCAAGGTGGCACCTTCATTCTAAAAAAAGGAGATATTCTCTTATCTCGGAGAAATCAATTTGTAAAGACACTAAAAGTACGTGCTACTGATATGGAATACAAGGCTATCTCTGTTATTTTTAAACAAGAAGACTTACAAAGTTATACGAAACTAAATGAGATAGACCTGCCTAGTAGGTATACGGGTAAAAACAACCTACTGATTCAGTCTACTAGTTTTTTAAAAAGCTATTTCCAATCCTTAGTTCCTTACATAGAACAAGCCCATCAAAGTAATGAAAAGATGGCATTTAGCAAGATCGTAGAAATTATTGAACTCCTGCAACATACCCAACTAGATCTCAAAGAATTTTTGTTTGACTTTACAGAACCACATAAAATTGATTTAGAAGAGTTTATGCTCAAAAACTATCAATATAACTCCTCTATTGAAAATTTTGCGAAGTTAACAGGAAGAAGTTTAGCCGCGTTTAAAAGAGATTTTCTCAAAATCTTTGACCTACCTCCTGCACAGTGGTTAAAAAACAAAAGATTAGAAGAAGCCTATTATCTTATCCATCACAAACAGGAAAAACCAAGTGATTTTTATTTAGATCTGGGGTTTGAAAATTTATCTCATTTCTACACCGCATTCAAAAAGAAATATGGCGTTACACCCAGTCAAAGTTTATTACGAACAAAATGAATATAGAACAAAAACTCCAAGAAGCTGATGACCGATTAGCAATAAGAAACCTCATCGATCAATATGCCTTTTGTGCAGATACAAGAGATGCTATAGGTCAAATGGCACTTTTTACTGAAGACACTACCTTTGAGGTCTATTATGATCCTACATCGGACATTCCTTCCGAAATAGTACAAGGTAGAACTAACCTATTTCCCGTATTTGACCACTTAAATGTCTATCAGCGTACAATGCATTTCAATGGACAGAATTCCGTAACCTTAGAAGGAACAACTGCTACGGGAATTACCTATTGTATGGCGCACCATCTCACTCAAGAAGAGGGTCAACAAAAATTGATGATTGCTGCTATTCGCTATCAAGATAAATTTGTCAAACTTCAAGAACGATGGCTTTTTGCAGAACGAAAACTGTTCGTTGATTGGATTACAAACCAATAAAAACCAGTGAGGTATTCCGAATATTCAGAATACCTCACTGGTTTTATTAGGCCGCCTTGTAGTGAAAAATAAATGACTTACCTCCTATTCTTTTCTTGTAATAAAAAAACATTAAACCCAAAAAATTGAGCCATACAACAACTCATCTTTGAGCTTTATGACAAGTAAGTTCCCTAAAATGCAAGGGATATTTGTATACTAAAAATTATACAAATGAAAGCAATTAATACAATGTACATTAATGGTGAATTTGTCACACCACATGGTACAAATACATTAGACCTATTTAGTCCAGTTACCAATCAAAAAATAGCGGAAGTCACTCTGGGCGATGAAATAGATACTAAACAAGCCATATCCGCTGCTAAAGAAGCCTTTAAAACCTATTCTAAGTCTACGGTAGAAGAGCGCATTACTTACCTTGAAAACGTAAGAAATGCCATTGAAAAAAGAAAAGAAGCGTTGATCGATGTCATGATTGAAGAATATGGTGGAGTGCGTCAATTCAGCGCTATGACTATTGAGTTTGCCATCAATGACTTCACTACCATGATCGACCTATTAAAGGAATATCAATTTGAACAAGTGGTTGGAAAATCCAAAGTGGTACTCCAACCAGTAGGCGTTGTTGGAATTATCATTCCGTGGAATATGAGTAATGGATTTATTGGAACTAAGCTTTCAACGGCACTAGCTGCTGGGTGTACGGTTGTTGTAAAACCTAGTGAAATGAGTGCACAACAAACCCAAATTATGGCAGCATGTTTCCATGAAGCCAACTTGCCTAAAGGGGTCGTTAATTTCATCCATGGTCTTGGCGACGTAGTGGGAGCAGAAATAACAAGAAATCCAGATATCCACAAAATCTCTTTTACAGGTTCTACGAATGTAGGGAAAATTATTGCAAAAGGAGCAGTGGACACCATGAAACGCGTAACGTTAGAATTAGGAGGTAAATCACCCAATATTATCCTTGATGACGCGGATTTACAAACCGCTATTCCCACCGCTATTATGGCTGCTTTCTTAAATAGCGGACAAGCTTGTGCAGCCGCTACTCGCCTACTTGTGCCTATGGAGAAATTAAATGAGGTAAATACCATCGCCAAAAACTTTGCTGCAAGTTTAAAAGTAGGCGATCCCAATGATCTTGATACTGCCATTGGTCCTATGGTCAGCCAAAAACAATACGAACGCGTTATTGACTATATCCAAATAGGCCAACAAGAAGGAGCTACGTTATTAACTGGTGGAACGCAAAAACCACAGGGATTAGAAGCAGGAAACTTTGTAGCGGCAACGATATTCACTAATGTAAATAACAAGATGCGCATTGCACGTGAAGAAATCTTCGGTCCCGTTCTATCTATTATCCCTTACCAAACCGAACAAGAGGCTATTGATATTGCAAATGACACAGACTATGGGTTGGCTGCTTATGTTAGTGCTTCAGATATAGAACGAGCAAAAAAGGTCGCTTCACAGTTAGATGCAGGTAGAATATGCATTAATGGCTTATCTCATGATGCAAAAGCCCCTTTTGGAGGATTTAAGCAATCTGGAATAGGACGCGAATATGGAGTATATGGACTATCTGCTTATTTGGAACCTAAAGCAATATTAGAATAATATGTACTTTATAAAAATAAACGAGGCTCTATAACAAGAGCCTTTGTTTCTTTTTACTATTTCTACTTCATCTTATTGCTTTAAAATAGGTTAATCGAAGATACGCACTCTCCAATTGACCTAATAGTATTCGTTATAAACAAACAAGCTTGAAAAGTCAATTTTCATCTTCCTTTCCACTACTCGGCAACAATCTGTATTTTGGATACACATTTCTGCAATTCGGAAACAGTACTATTTTAAAGTAGACGGACTTTTGTATGGTAATAATCAAAAAAATAAAACTATGCAAAAAACAATCTTAATCACAGGTGCTTCCTCGGGAATTGGAAAAGCTACTTCATTGTACTTTGTTCAACAAGGATGGAATGTGATTGCAACCATGCGAAATCCTGAAAGAGAAACTGAACTCGTTCAACACCCCAATATTTTAGTTACCGCTTTAGAAGTAACACAGCCTGAATCAATTGTAGCAGCTATAGAAAAAGGAATCGAGCGATTTGGTCAAATCGATGCCTTGCTAAATAATGCTGGATATGGTCAACAGGGACTATTTGAAGCGATCACCGCTGAACAAGTTCAACAACAATTCGATGTCAATGTTTTTGGGCTAATGAATGTAACAAGAGCGCTCCTACCCTATTTGCGCAAACAAAAAACAGAAAGCGTAATTGCAAACATCACCTCTGGCGTTGGTAAAATACCCTTTCCGCTAACCAGTGTCTATACAGCTTCAAAATTTGCGATTGAGGGCTTTATCGAATCTTTAGCTTATGAGTTAGATTCACAGCATATTAAGGTGAAGATTATTGAGCCTGGCTATGTACAAACCAGTTTTCACGAAAGAGCAGCAACTGAATTTGCAACCGATGCTACCTTATCAGATTACACCTACTTTTTAACGCAAACAACGGAATTATTAGGCAATCTATCTTCAGCAGAGGCATTTACCCCTCAAGATGTAGCAGCAACAATCTTCCGATCAGTTACTGATGGTACCCATCAATTGCGCTATGTTGCAGGCAGTGATATTGAGCAGATGATTGAAATGAGAAAAGAAAAAAGTGAACAAGAATATGTCGACTTCTTACGTGGGCTTTTTGCTCCTAAAGGATTTGACAACAAAAAGTAATTTAAAAAATAATAGTTATGACTAAAACAATATTAATCACAGGAGCATCTAAGGGAATTGGAAAAACAACGGCCTTATTATTTGCAGCTAAAGGTTGGAATGTAATTGCAGCGATGAGAAGTCCCCAAGAAGAAACGGAGTTAACAACGCTAGAAAATGTACTTGTTACGCAATTAGAGCTGCGCGATGTGGCAAGTATTCAACATACATTACGCGAGGGTATTGCGCGTTTTGGAAAAATAGATGCCTTAATAAATAATGCAGCTTACGGACAATATGGTCTTTTTGAGGCGCAAACACCAGAACAAATTGCCGAGCAATTTGAAGTAAATGTATTAGGCACATTAAACGTAATTCGCGAGATATTACCCCATTTTCGCGAGCATAAAGGAGGAATAATTATCAATATAAGTTCAGGAGGTGGACGCGTGGGTATTCCGATGATTTCTTCTTATGTTGCTTCTAAATTTGCTTTAGAGGGTTGGACAGAATCTGTATCCTATGAATTAGCCTCTCAGAACATCATCATTAAATTAATTGAACCGGGTGGTGTAGAAACTCCATTTCACGATACTGCCGCTAAAAACTTTGCCGCAAACCCAGCACTAAAATCGTATGAAGCATTCACCACTGCTTTTGCGAAGCAGTTTGAGGGGATGCACGATGGCATCGCTACAGCGCAACAAGTAGCAGATGAAATCTACACAGCAACAACGGATGGAACAAACCAATTGAGATACTTAGTTGGAAAGGATGTAAAAGGATGGGTAGATTTAAGAACGAGTCATTCAGACTCGGATTACATCGCCAAGATGCGAGCACTATTTAACTTCTAAAATAAGGTCAAAAACAATGAAATCAATTTTTATTACAGGCGCTTCTTCAGGATTGGGAAAAGCCACTGCAAAATTATTTGCCGCTAAAGGATGGAATGTCATTGCTACCATGCGAAATCCAGAAAAAGAAACGGAATTAGTACACGTAGCCAATGTTACTCTGCTTCCATTAGATGTAACCCAAGAAGAACAAATCAAATTAACGGTTCAAAAAGCCCTTGAGCTTCACGATATTGATGTGGTATTTAACAATGCAGGTTATGGATTAATCGGCCCTTTAGAAGCTTATAGTAATACCCAAATAGAGCGTCAACTTACGACCAACTTCTTAGGGGTAGTACGTGTAACGCAGGCTTTTATTCCACACTTTAGAGCGAAAAAAGCAGGATTATTTCTAACAACGACTTCGATTGGTGGACTTGTATCTATGCCTTTAGATTCGATTTATCACGCAACGAAATGGGCCTTAGAAGGGTGGTCTGAAAGTATGTCCTTTGAATTGGGGTTACACAATATTCAAATCAAAACCGTTGCCCCTGGTGGAATTATTACTGATTTTGGTGGGCGTTCTATAGAAGTCGTAGAACACCCAAGCTATGCAGGAGCTGTAGATCAATTAATGGGGATGTTCAATATAGACAACTTCTCTACTGCCGAGCAAATTGCAGATGTGGTATATGAAGCCGCTACAGATGGCAAAGACCAATTGCGTTATGTAGCGGGTGCAGATGCTAAAGCACTATATGAAAGACGTTTAGAAATTGGACAAGATGCAATGCACCAAGAATTTAAAAAGAATATTTTTAGTTAATCTCAACCAAAAGAAGAATTTATATAACCTAGATTTTGTAATTTTATACAAGAATATCAGAAGATGAAAAACATAAGCTCTATATCCGAATTTCACAAATTGCTCGATTTACCTGCTCCTCTTCATCCTTTAATTAGTCTAGTAGATGTCACGCAAATGCATATTAGCGAAAACGACATTTGGAAGAAATTCACACTCGACTTTTATAGTATTTCGCTTAAGCGCAATGTAACAGCTAAGGTAAAATATGGCCAACAGTACTATGACTTTGATAAAGGAACGATGAATTTTTTAGCGCCTAAACAAATTCAATCTTTGGAAGTTAACGAAGTGAACAAGATCTCGCAAAACTGTGGATTGGGCTATATGCTTATGATTCATCCTGATTTCTTGTACAATCACCCTTTGGGAGCTCAAATTAAAAATTACGGTTTCTTTTCCTATTCTTTGAATGAAGCTTTGCATCTTTCAGAGAAAGAAGAAGCGAATATTATTGAAATCTTTCAAAAAATTGAACAAGAATATCAGTTTATTGATCGACACACTCAAGATATTATTCTCTCGCAGCTGGATTTATTACTCAATTACAGCAACCGTTTTTACGAACGACAATTTATTACTCGAAAAGCAGTAAATAACGATTTGTTAGTCAAAACAGAACAATTGTTGACGGATTATTTTGACAAAGAAGAAACACTTCAAAAAGGCGTTCCTACGGTGGAGTCCTTAGCTAATAAACTCAATTTATCCCCTCACTATTTAAGTGATATGTTGCGTTCTTTAACAGGACAAAGTGCAAAACAACACATACACAATAAGTTAATCGAGCAAGCTAAAATCTATTTATCTACGAGTACCTTATCTGTAGCGGAAATAGCCTATAATCTAGGGTTTGAATACCCCCAATCCTTTAACAAGTTATTTAAAAAGAAGACGAATATGTCGCCACTGGAGTTTCGAGCGAATTTTAACTAAACTATTAAACTGTTTAATTAAAAAATAAAAGAGCCGAGGTCAAAAACCTCGGCTATCTAAAACTAATGCTCACAAATTATGGTCTGTTAGTTGCGTTTAATAAGCTTTCGCAATCAATACCTTCAACTTTGTTTGTTTACCTGTAAAAATAAATACAAGTTCCTACTTCTTCAATTGAATCAAGTGGAATACAGCGAATCGTTGCTTTTGTTTCCTCTTTCACTCTTCTTACTGTTTCAACTGTACCATCCCAAAAACAAGAAATAAAACCTCCTTTATTTTCAAGTATCTGCTTAAACTCTTGCATCGTTGTTACTTTGGTAATATGATTATCTCTAAAATCAAGGGCTTTTTGAAACATTCTATGCTGCATATTATTCAATTCACTTTGAACAAATGCACTAAGTTCTTCGCGTTTAACAAGAATTTTAGCTCATGTATCACGGCAAACGACTTCTACGGAATTACTTTGCATATCTCTATCTACTATACTGATTCGAAGGGGCACTCCTTTTGTTTCCCAATCTGCAAATTTTAAAATTAAGGTTTTATGTTTAACTTATACTCACAATTGAGTTAGGATGTCCAGTTCTTTGTTGTATAATAACTTGGTAGATCAGGTTGCCCCTCTAAAATATACTTTACAAATCCCTCTTGATTATTGATCATATGTTTATCTCTATTTTTTCAAAGTCTCCTTCATACTAATCCAAACTACGATACCTGATAGTAGCGTGATAATTCCCGCAAGATGAACGGCCCACATCAAGCCAAAATAGTTTCCAACAATTCCAGCCATTAATGCTCCTACTGCATATCCCATATCACGCCAAAATCGATAAACCCCTAGAGAAGAAGCTCTCCAAGTTGGATGTGCAGCATCACTCACTGCAGCTAATAAAGCAGGGTAAACCATGGCTGTACCAATACCCAACAAAATTGAACCAATTAAGCCTGCTTTTAAAGGATCAAATATTGTTAAACCAATAATGATGTGACCTAGTACTTGAACAAACATTCCCCAAACAATTAGCGGTTTTCTTCCCCACTTATCGGTTAAAGGACCTGTTACAATTTGCCCCACACCCCATACAACAGGATAAACGGCCTTAATCCACCCAACTCCTTCCAATCCTACTCCCATAGACATAAAAAGTAGAGGAAACACGCCCCAAGACATTCCATCATTTAAATTGTTAATTAACCCAGCCTGAGAAATTGAAAATAGATTTTTATTTTTAAAGGATGTTTCCTTAAAAACCCACCACAAATTAGGCTTGCGTGATTCTTCACCTGAATTGGTTTGTTTTATTAATGTTGCTTCTAATTGAGCATATTTTCGAGTATCTCTAACAACAAAAATGGAAAGTATCAACCCTATAATAGTATAAGCTATTCCTAAATAAAAGGGTTCTGGACGAAGCCCATAACGAGAGGCAATAAAACCAGTTAACAAAGCGGTGAATCCTACTGCTCCATATCCTGCAGCCTCATTAAGTCCCATCGCCAACCCTCTACTTTTACTTCCCACAAGGTCAATCTTCATATTGACTGTCATAGACCAAGCCAATCCTTGGCTAACCCCTAATAAAATATTAGCAAATAAAATCCAATTCCATGAGGGACCATAGGCTAGTAAAAACGGAACGGGTAAACCGATGAACCAACCCCAAATCAATACCTTTTTTCGTGTATACTTATCTGCTAAAACACCAGAAATTAAATTAGTACATGCTTTTACTACTCCAAAGGCGATGATAAAGGAAAAAACAACAACATCCGATTGAATGTGAAACTCATCTGTTCCTACTAAAGGAACTACAGTTCGCTCTAATCCAACCATTCCCCCAACCATCATATTCACTAGAACCAATAAGGTAAATTGTTTCCAGTTTTCTTTTAAACCTAACTTTATACTTTCCATTGTATTTTTACTCTATAAAATTATTTTGAGCATTTAGAATTTAATCTTTTCGTTAAACGGATTAAGAAACTGAACATCTATTAGCACCTGCCTCTAAATCTGCTGGATCTATATCTTGATAGCTTCCGCTTTTATTTAGCGTAGCAATTTCTATGTAATTAGGTGGAGTAGCTGGAATACGTTGTATTGTTTGCGAAATGAATTCTTCTCTTGATAATTGAAGTAATTCAATACTTGCAAAAAGATTTACTATTGTATCGGCTATTAAAACTTGATCAAAAACAATAGCACTAGATGTATGTGCTGGCAATATTAAAATCTCACTTGGTAACTGCTTTATCTTTTCTAAAGATGTAAATAATTCATCTGCTTTTTTCAAGGCTTGCTCTTGATCAGCTTTTAAATCAGGACGACCAACACCATTGGTAAATAAGGTATCTCCTGTTAATAAAAATTGATTACCAACTAAATAAGAGATACTCTCTGGCGTGTGACCAGGGGTGTGAATAGCCAGAATAAATGCTTTTCCAACGCGAATCTGTTGACCATCTTGTAAAGCAGTAAAAGAATAAGCAACATCAGCCCCTTCAGTGAACAAATGTTTTGCATGAGTAGCTTGTACTAAATCAATAGTTCTAGAAATATAATCGGCATGAACATGAGTATCCATCGCATATTTAATTATCCAACCATTTTTTTGCGCTAAACCGATATAAACACTCGGATCCAGTGATGCATCAACTACAATAGCTTCTCCTTCCGAGGCAACCATATAAGAAATACATCCCTTTGCAACCCTTCTTACTTGCAATACAGTAACACCATCTGCTTCTACTCTAGCTGTATTCCAAGCATAATTCCAAGCTTTCATGCCTCCATGTAAAGACAACGCATCAAAACCTTTATTTTGTAGTAATTCTGCTGCAATTAAACTTGTTTTTCCTGCAGTACATACGGTGACAATCGGTATATCTTTATCAAAATTATCTTGGTCAAAGACGGTTGTATCTCCTGATACAAGACCTTTGTAAACATCTTTATGAATACTATCCGCAATTTGCCATTCATTTCTTTGCTCCATAGGTCTTACATCTAATACCGTTACTTTTTCTCCATGTTCAAACATCTTTTGAAGATCTTCTACTTTTATTTCTTGATTTTTCATATTAAATCGTTTTTTACTTCGATACAAATATACATACTTCACTCAACTATTCAATAAATATATTGAATAGTTGAGTGGTAATTTACACCCATATTGATTATCAGTTATTTAAATAAAAAAAGCGTTTCATAAAAAATGAAACGCTTTAAATTCTACATTAATTTCCCTTTATAAAGAATCAACAGGTAATCCTTTTAATGCCCATTCGGGATATCCTTCCTCTAATCTCACGGCATGATATCCCTTTTTTTGAAGCAGTGCGACAGCTTCATCTGCAAAGACACAAAATGGGCCTCTACAATAGGCTACTAACATTTTTTCATTAGATAAATCTTTCAATGAATCATCTAATCGATCAATAGGTTTTGATAAAGCTTTATAGATATGACCTCTTTCATATTCTTCTTCTGGTCTTACATCAAGTAAAATAACTTCATCCTTGTCAATCATTCTTTTTAATGTTTCTGCATCAATTGCCTGTAAATCTACACTTTGTCTACTACGAAAATCTTGTATCACTTTTTCAACTTCTGCATTGGAATTAATTCCCAATTCTCTCAAAGAAATCCAGGTATGATATACATTCTCACTACTAAGGGAATAGTTGATATAGTTTCCCTTCTTATTAATTTGTACTAATTTAGCATTTTTTAAATGCTGTAAATGTTGGGAAGTATTTGCAATAGACTGTCCTATATAATTAGCAATCTGCTCTACCGTAAATGGTCCTTGACCCAATAAATCAATAATCTCTAATCGAATGGGATTAGACATTGCCTTAGCTACCTTTGACAATTCTGTATATACTTTATCTTTAAAATCTCTCTTATTCATAATTAACACTGTTACTTGTACAATATCTTGTAAAGATCAGAACACAAAAGTAGTTAAACTATTCAATATTATGATTGAATAGAAATTTTTTAAGATCATTTATCTAAAAACAGTTATACATCAGCTGAAAAATTGTCCTTCATAATCTCAATAATTTTATTTTCTTTTGAATTTTTTGCTTACTAAATCATTTCTTTTTTCAGAATTTCATTCATTTCTAAGTTTTTATATTTTATATTCTTTTAACTGAAAAAATTGATTAAAGATTTTTCGATAAGTTCGGTCAACATAGAAATGACATTTTCTTTAAACTGTTTCACCTTAATGTAAAGTCTGATCTACGTAGTGTGTAATTACAAAACGTCAAGACTGCGATTTTCGTCGTTCAATCTTCATTTTACTCACTAAAAATACTAAATGACTTGCTATCGCTCACTAATCTTTTTTACGCTCATTACAATGGATTGAAGCTCGTCTGCAAATCGTATATCGACTTTAAACTATTTATTACAAAAGCAATTTTAATTATATGAAAAGTTAAGAGAATGGTATTAGAATATGCACACAAACAAAAAATCTAAATAGAATATTAAAACCGAGATTTGGCTACTACTTACCATAAAAGGGTTACTATTTTGTATAAATTGTTACTGAAATTTGTATTATAAAAATAAAAAACATGACAATGCAAACAATATTAGGAGCCAATGGCCAAATTGGAGAAGAATTGGCAAGAGAACTAAAAAGAAATTATACTTCAAATATTAGAATTGTAAGCAGAGATGCCCAAAAAGTAAACGATACAGACGAAGTTTTTTCTGCGGACTTATCTATCAAAAAAAAAGCGATTGAAGCGATAAAAGGCAGTGAAATTGCTTATTTCACGTTGGGACTTCCGATAAGTTCCGATTTATGGGAAAAACAATTTCCTTTGATTTTGAGTAATGTTATTGAAGCTTGTAAAATCAACAGGACTAAACTGGTATTTTTCGATAACACATATATGTATCCACAAGATGATCGCATACAAACTGAAAATACGCCTTTTGAACCTATTGGCAGAAAAGGAAAAGTACGCAGAGATATGGCTGAAATGGTACTGAAAGAAATGGTATCTGGCGACTTGGAAGCGGTGATATGTCGTGCTCCCGAATTTTATGGACCAAGGAAAACACAAAGCATCACCAACACGCTTATTTTCGATAATATAAAAAACGTAAAAAGGCTAAAAGTTCCTCTTTGTGCGGATAAGAAAAGAAGTCTTATTTGGACGCCAGATGCCAGTAGAGCGACTGCTTTAATTGGCAATACCCCTGATGCTTATAACCAAACTTGGCATTTACCTGTTGATCCATCCCATCTTACCTATCGTCAACTTATCGATTTGGCTTCGGATGTTTATGGTAAAAAATTGAAATATACTACTGTTCCAAAATTTGTGTTTAAGATTGGTGCAAAATTCAATGATAAACTAAAAGAACTGCAGGAATTATTACCGAGGTATGAACACGACAACATTTTTGATGATTCCAAATTCAGAAATCGCTTTCCTGAATTTGAATCGACTAGCTATAGAAAAGGAATTGAACAGATTAAAAATCAACAAAATATTTAATTTAAATAATGTAAATTTACCATGTTTCGTTTAGCAGAAAAAAATATGAAAACGCCTGTAAGAATTGCCTCCATTACCGCATTGCATCAGTTTTTAGGTTTGAAAAGTCCTTCAAATCCGTTGATTAGCGTTTTCAATTTTGATGATGTAAAATTGGATACAGAAACCATTTTGAGCACGATTACTACAGATTTTTACGTCATTGCTCTTAAAAAAGATTGTGCAGGTGGCAAATGTAAATATGGACAAAATTATTTTGATTTTGATGAAGGAATTATGTATTTCATCGCTCCACATCAAGTGTTGCAATTTGAAGATGTGTTACTCAATAGCGTTCGTGGTTTTGTGATGGTGGTACATCCCGATTTTTTACAATCTTATCCTTTGGCAGCTAAAATCAAAGATTACGGCTATTTTTCTTATACAAGCAACGAAGCTTTGTTTTTGTCCGAAAAAGAAGAGAAATCTATTTTTGATATTATTGAGAATGTTCAGAGCGAAATCAATACCAATATGGATGCTTTTACACAAGATTTATTGGTTTCTAATATCGATTTATTACTCAAATATTGCGACCGTTTCTATAATCGTCAATTCTTGACTAGAAAAAAGAATAACAACGATTTACTATCAAAATTGGAAAATCTATTAGATGATTATTTTAAAAATGATTTGATAGAAAATGGTATTCCATCCGTTCAATTCTTTGCAGAAAAGCTTAACTTAAGTTCTAATTATTTAAGTGATATGTTACGTGTACAAACGGGACAAACTACACAACAACATATCCAGAATCGAGTGATAGAAAAAGCAAAAGAATTGCTATCAACCACCCATCTTTCGGTATCAGAAATTGCTTATCAATTGGGCTTTGAGCATCCGCAATCGTTTCATCGTTTGTTCAAAAAGTTCAGCACTTTATCGCCTTTGGAATACAGGGCATCTTTCAATTAACAGTACTTTAATCTCTTATTATCAGAGATTCTGCTACTCATTTCTTGGATTAAGCTACTTTAAAAAAATTTTTTGACACGAAATTTATATCTATAAAAATCAATCAAGGTCGAACAATGAAAAAAGCACTATTAATCGTTACCAACGTCAGCATGTATGCAAGTGGTAAATTGGAAACAGGTTTATGGTTGAGTGAACTCACACATATCTATCATTCCCTAAAAGAAAATGCTTGGGAGATTACTATCGCAAGTCCAAATGGTGGTAAAGTACCTATAGATCCTGAAAGCTTGAAACCTTTAGTTTTAGATAAAATCTCAAAAGACTATTACGAAAATGCTGATTTTATAAAGGAATTAAATGCTTCTTCATCTTTAGAAAATGTAAAAAATAAAACTTTCGATTTGGTGTATTTGGCAGGTTGTCACGCCACAATGTATGATTTTCCAAATAATGAAACCTTACAAAACATCATTACTCATCACTATGAAAGTGGTAGAAAAGTTGCAGCAATTTGTCATGGTGTAAGCGGTTTACTCAATGTAAAATTATCCAACGGGAATTATCTAATTGAAGGGAAAAACATAACAGGTTTTAATTGGTTTGAAGAAACTATTGCCAGACGAAAAAGAGAAGTTCCTTTTAATCTCGAAGCAGAAATTAATTTGCGAAAAGCTAATCTAAAAAAAGCATGTATCCCAATGACTTCAAATGTGGTAATAGATAAAAATCTAATCACAGGACAAAATCCGTTTAGCTCTAAAGAAATGGCTATAGTAGTAATGGAAGAATTTCGAAGTAGATTTGTGATTATAGAATTCTAAAAAATAGAATTTAGATTTCTCAAAACCTTTAAATTATAAAGATTCTGAGAAAAAAAAAAAATTATAAAATGTCATATGATTTGGAGACGAGTGTCAAAGTGTAGAAAGTAATGATTTAGGTGTTTTACTGTTTACGTAACAAA
This sequence comes from Empedobacter sp. UBA7248, assembly GCF_002472945.1. Taxonomy (NCBI): domain Bacteria; kingdom Pseudomonadati; phylum Bacteroidota; class Flavobacteriia; order Flavobacteriales; family Weeksellaceae; genus Empedobacter; species Empedobacter sp. UBA7248. Next base: position 476,833 of record NZ_DKSU01000005.1, read on the forward strand.
TGATTTAAAAAATTCTTAATTAATAAAATATCTTTTTCCATTTTGTTATAGTATTCCTGCTCAATTTAAAATGATTTGCTAATTGAGAATTATTTAATTGATGTTTTTTCTGATAATCCAATATCAATAAAATATCATGCCTTGAATAAGATTTGAATTTTTGATTTATTTGAATATTCTTTTTATACTCATCTCCGAAAATCAATTTATTTAATTCTAAGATATCCAAAACGGTTAAAGCTTTTTTATCCAGAATTTCTTGACATACTGAAATTTTTGAAGGATAAAGATCATTTAAAATGTCTATATAAAGTGTCTTATAATTTATTCTCTTTATCATCTTTTAATTTTTAAAAAGCTACTAATCATTATAAAAATGATTAGTAGCTAATGGTTAATAGAATAGGTTTATTAGTAATTAGTAATAGTTTATTTTATTGAATTTCTATACTTGCTAATCCATTTATATAAAGTGGTCTTGGGAATATGATAACGTTCGATTACTTCTGTAGTTTTCATTTCTCCCGTTTCTATTTTATTTAGTATATAATCAATCACTTCTTTGGTGTAAATATTTTTGCGAAACCTAGGTAAAGAAGAACTGTTATCTCTATCTCTATCCGTATAATTACTATTTGCTACTGGAGCATATAAAATCAAATGTTGTGAATAAAGGCGAAAGAAATCGTACTCTAAAAGCTTACTCCACTTTAATAAAACCTCAGTATCTGTGCTTTTCATGTTATACATTTCTTCCACTTCCTCTAATGTACATTTCATAAAGTTACAAATACGGAATAATTCTATCCCATTTTCTGCAACTAATTGCTTAATTAATGTACCAATATGGATTTCTTTGTAATTCATACACGAATTATTTATTTCGTATTAATTCCGTGAAACTCGGCTTGGGTTAAAGCCCATGCCATTGTATTGGCAAAGAATACAGAATTATAGACAGGTCTAGCATAGGATGTTTTAACAACCGGAAAACCATTTGCGTCTAATGTAAAAGGACATATCGTACTACTATTCATATCTCCTGAATTACCCGATTGTGATGTAAATCCTCCTTCACCGACCCAAACAAAATTGAATGTTTTATGACGGAATGCCGTTACCGAATTCGCTACAGCTCCTGTATTGTTATTGGCATTCATTGCGTTTGAATATTGAATAATATCTCCTGAAGGCAAATTGGTGAAGTAAACTGCATCAGTCGCATCATCTCCCCACAATTTACCTCTCAAATCACCAAAAGGTCCATTTATAACAGGATCATTGAAAATAGGTAATAAATAAGTTCTTCCATCACCAGTTCCTCCGGTAGTCGATTGATTAAGTGTTGGGTCGTTAAAAATAGTTCGCATCAAAATCTGATTTCCGGAAGCTCCTTCTGAATGAACAATCATCACACCTCCTTTTATAAGATATTCTAAAAAAACATCTGCTTCTGCTTGAGCCATATTATATGAATAGCCTATGACAACAATATCTACCGGATTAGACCCCAATAACCAATTTTGTAATTGGGCTGCTGACGGAGAGTTTGATCCATTAATAATTTCATCCCAACCCTCATAAGGGACAATGCTTGTAGGTAAAGTTCCGTAGTTTGTATCTGTTGTAATTAATGTTCTTGATGGTCTTGTATTAGAAATATTATATCCATATGTTGTACCTGTACCAATACCTAGTATTCTTTTCTTTGGTATAACAACCCTTACATCAAATTGACAGCTAGAATTTTCTAATCCTTCACTGTTATGCGTTAGCGTTAATCTTTTTGTAACAGTTGAAGTTGGGGTTCCTTTACCATTTAATGTAACATATTGTGTTCCTGATCCGCTAAATGTTCCTGATCCGCTGAACGAGATACCGTCTACTGTATTTGTATGCATACTCCAACTACCGGCTGCTGTAACATTTACTGGAACAGTTATCGTATTACTAGCTGTTAAAGCCACACCTGATTTATATACACCATTTACTTTAATCTCTTTACAACCAATTGTATAAGTTCCGGCAGCAGTTAATACTTCCACTTGTTTGACCGGCGTACAAGAAACCTCTGTTCCATTAGCTTCTATTGCTAAATCGTTAAACCCAACGTTTACTGGATTTCCTTGCCCTGCAATCAATACAGTATATGATCCTTCATTTAAAAAAGTTCCTGTTGTATAGAAACTATATCCGTTATCTGTTGAAGCAGAAATCGTGTACTCACCAGGTTTAGTCACATTTACTTTAATGGATAAATAATTAGAAGTAGTTAGCTCTTTTCCTTCAATATAAGTTCCTGATACAGCAACATCTGCAGGACAATCAAATGTAAACACTGCTTTTCCGAGTTTTCCGCACAAACTTTTCCATTCTTGTTCCAAATAATTCCAGTAATTATAACAATTCTCAGTTGTATTGTAAATCATCAAACTGTTATCGGTCGCAAATAATTTAAGTACTTTAGGATTAACTAACGGATTTTCATAAGTTAATTTATCTCTTTCCGATTCCGTTAACCTTGGAATGATAATTCCTTTTAATTTATTGTCTAAATCTGCATCTGTTGGTCTAATTTTTTCTGAAACATGCAACAATGTATTCACATTGGGTTCATCAGTATTAATTCCCACTTGCGAGAAGAGTAAATTCGATACTATTAAACAAAAAAATAGGATTAAATGTTTTTTCATAATTTTAAATTGTTTAGTCATAGTTATATAAATAGTCCTTATTAGACTATTTATACATTACACTGATATACAATACAATAAACTATAATTTTGATTTACAATTAAATAATCATTTAACAAGCAATTAAAGGTTGAATAATAATTTATGAAAATTAATAAATCCTCCTAAAATATTATTTTTCAATAATTTGCTTTTTTAAAGAAAAAGAATAACTTTGTATAAAAGTAGTCTAATAAGGACTACTTTTTTTTGTTAAATTCGTTCATTATTAATTTATTAAATCTGATTGAATGACATTTAATTTTTTCTTGCCGGATAATGGAGATGTTAAAAACATCCATCTTTCATTAATTGATCAATCCCAAAATAAAAAGTACACTTTTAGAACTTCTCTTCGCATTACTCCAGATCAGTGGGATGCTCTAAAGCAACGTCCTTGTAATATTTATTTGAAAAAATTCAAGAAATTAAATAGAAAACTGGATAAAATTAAATTACAGGTTACAGAACATATTCTATTTAAACGAGATCTTAATAAAATTCCACTTAAAAGAGAACTTTCAAAAGAAATAAAAGAAGTTTGCATTAACAAGGAAAAACAATTGCCTGAGAATGCGCTTTTGCGATTTATGGAAAATTATATTTCTTTCAGAAAGGATATTATTTGTCATTCTACCTATAAACGATATATGGTTTTTTTAAGGTTATTGGAACGTTTTGAAGGATATGCTACTCAAAGACTTTACGTCGATACTATTAACAGTTATTTTATTACTGAATTTATAAAATTCGGAAGAGAAGAAAAATACAGCGATAATACCTTATATCGTACCATTCATTTTGTCAAGACTATTTTAAATTTTGCAGAAAGAAGAGGCATCAGAACCCACATCAGAGAGATTGAAATTCGACGCGAAAAGCAACAGAAAACTATGACAACACTCAATGAAGAGGAAATCACAACAATTAAGAAAACAAAGGTTCCGAACAATTTACAAGCTGCAAAAGACTGGTTACTAATCAGCTGTTATACCGGACAACGTTTTTCTGATTTCATTACATTTAACCAAGAAAAATTAATCACAATTAACGAAAAGACCTGTATTAAATTTATTCAGCAAAAAACAAAAAAAGAGATCATTCTACCTCTGCATCCTATTGTCATGAACATCCTCAAAAGAAATCAAAATTCTTTCCCAAAAACAATGTATATTCAGCAATACAACAAAGAGATAAGGTTGGTTGCAAAAGTGGCTGAGTTAAACTGTACAATGAAAGGAAAAAAACGAATGGGACATCGTGTAGAAGAACTAATACTGGAAAAATGGCAACTGCTCAGCAGTCATATCGGAAGAAGAAGTTTTGCAAGCAATTTTTACGGAAAAATTCCAACCCCCCTATTAATGGAAGCCACCGGACATAGTAGCGAACACATGTTCCTGAAATATATTAACCCGGCAAATAACGAACGTATTATGAGTTTATCGTCCTATTTTGAGAGCAAGTAGGTATTTGAATTCAATTATGTAAAACCATAAAAATATTACACTCCTATTTTCTAAATTTATGTATCTAAAACTTTAAACTACATAAATTGGAAGCATTGGCTATATCTTTAACTTTAATACTATAAACCATATATAAGGCTTTTTCAAGATACTCGAAACAATTGCTTTCAAACTTATTTAAATTGTCAAAGTTTAGACACTTAATAATTTTTGTTTGTCTTTGTCTTCTACAGCTTTTCTAAGTTTGTCTTTCATTGTTGCTTCTATTTTTCAAATAGCATATAACATTCTTTTTCACGAAGCAAAATATAGCTTTTTTCGTTATATTATTCTAAACATACAACAACCATCTCACAATAAATTATGGTTACACATAAACACAAAAAACCGTTATCAAAAAATCTAAATTTTAATTTTTATTGAAAAAGGATCAACGAACTGGCGAATTGACTGAGGGTATCGTGAAAGATTTATTGACTTCTGCGCCTTATCATCATCATGGTATAAAAGTTCGTTTGATTGATGGACAAATTGGACTGTGCAGGAAATTATTGAAGACGATTTTTAGAACGCATCAAATTATAAATTAAAAGCTCTTATTCGTATTGATAAGAGCTTTTTACAATTTTTTTATTCTTTTTAATAACATATATTTGCAACCTCAATCATTTATTGAATTATGTTTTTCTATTTAAAAATTAGTTGATAAACCCCTTATTTAAGCTCACATTTCGAGCCTAATTTTTATTATTCGGATGCTTTTATTGCATTCGACAGGGTTTATATTATCTAATTTTTATAAAAATGAAAAATCAAAATAAGTCATTTATTTGGCTAATTATATTCTTAGTTGGGTTTCCACAGATTAGTGAAACCATTTATACTCCTTCTCTTACATTTTTGGCAACAGATTATGGAGTATCTAATCATCAAATACAAAAAACACTTAGTATTTATTTTATAGGCTTTGCAATAGGTGTTTTACTTTGGGGAATACTCTCTGATATCATTGGTAGAAAATCATCTATGCTAACGGGAATAGTCTTGTATATCATTGGTTCATATCTTTGCTTACAATCTCCTAATTTTAACGCTCTCCTATTTGCGCGTTTTGTTCAAGCCATAGGAGCTGCTGCTGGTTCTAATGTAAGTCAAACCATTTTAAGAGATACTTTTAATAACAAAGAGCGAACAGCTGTTTTCAGCACTATATCAGCTGTTTTAGCTTTTTCTCCCGCAATTGGTCCACTATTGGGAAGTATTGTAGCCTCGTTATGGGATGTGTATATGGTATTTGTTTTGTTGATTTTATTGGGAACAGTTGCATTATTTTGGTCATCTTGTTGTTTAAAAGAGACATTACAACAAGATAAGAAGCTTAAACTAAGTTTTAGACAAATCACAAAAAAGATTGTAAATGATAAAGTTTTTTGGATTTATGGAGGATTGATAGGTATTCTAAATGGAATTATTTTTAGTTACTATGGTGAAGCTCCATTTATTTTTATGGAGTATTTTAAATTTAGCATGATTCAATATGGCTGTTTAGGTTGCATTGTTGCTTTAGCTAGTTTTTTTGGTGCTAAATATTGCAAAAAGATGAGCATAAGGAAAACAAATCAGCAAATCCTTTTCACTGGCAATTTAATCTTCTTATTAGGGATTATTCTGTATATGATTTCAATTTCATTCCTTTTATCTTATTCTACCTTAGTCATAAGTTTCTTATTAATTTCCATATTTATCATCTTTTTTGGTTTGTCTTGTATGCTACCAGTATGCTTGAGTAATGCTTTAATAAATCATACCGATCATTTAGGAATTTCAGGAGCTATATTAGGACTCTATTATTATTCCATTGTAGGAATCATAACATTTATTATGAGTTATATCGATAGTTCATTCTTGTTATATTATCCACTCTTTTTAATGTTTTGGTTTATAATAATTCTACTATTATTCAAATTGTATTACGCCAAATCTTAATTTGTTTTTGCAAAACATCTATCCTAAAATTTAGGATAGATGTTTTTTTATATTCTCAACTACTGTTTCAAATAAAAACCTATTTATTTTCTTTCACTTATCTCCTATTTTGTTAAATAAAATACTTTAATTGTTTTTAAAATAAAACTTAAGCCAAATAAGATTGTTAATTGAAGATAAAGAAAAGCTTTTTGAAAAGAGTCTAATTAAACTTTTCGAATTATAAAATCCTTCATTTATGATGATTATTTGAAGTGAGAAAGTATAGAATGAGATTAATGTCCTTCTCTACTTTTTTGAATTTATTAAAATATGTTTCCATTTATGTTATAATTAGACATAAAATAGAAAGTTTAATTATAATAGTGTACCTTTTAAAAAAATAATTATGACAACTGGAAGAATTAATGATGAATTAGATAATTTAATATATTATATTAATAAATATCAAAAATCTCAATTTGATTTAAGTAAAGCTATAAATAAAACTCAAATAGATGATGCTAATTATACTGTAGAACTTAACTTATTAGCAATAGAAGCGGTTTTTAATTTGAATCATGAATTAAAAGAAATTGTATTGTGTAATGAGATAAATAAAAAAGAATGTATACAAGGTTCTTTTTTATCTACAAATTTTATAAACGATGTGAGAAATTATATTCAAAATGTAAAAAATTACGCTTAAAAGCTATTCAGAATTTTATATTATGATATTTCAAATGGATTTGACTGTATTACAGTTGAACCTTTTTTCAAATATAATTAAGAGTTGATTTAAAATTAACCTTAAATTATCAATTGGGTGTGTCCATTTTATAGAAATTTGCTCTAGGATGAATATACATATTTTTACAGTAGAGCAAGGGCAAAAAGGCCTTATGGCTACTAACGTTAGAAGAATGTAATTGAACTTTAATAATAATATAGTAACGTAAACATCTAAATGTTTTTAAACTAAAATATTATTCAATACATCATACAAGGCTGATCCTACTAAGGAATTCAGCCTTTTTTTATTCAAAATACCAATTGTTTATTTACATGCTACATGCTGTGCTAGAATTATAAAATGTATTATAAACTTTTAGTTGTTTTTTTAAATAGTTCATGTGACCTTTGGAGAAACCTTAATGCAAATTAAAATATTGTAAAATGAAAAATGATTTGGAGAGAGTATCAAAAAAACGAAAGTCAAATATAAACGTTATTTGTCATGATCTTGTATCTAACATTTTTTAAAAATTTGTTTCTATTTCATTTTTGTAAGTGCCTGCGAATTTCTCAATACAAACACATATTGAAAATAATCTGTTGTAAATCTACCATTTTGAGGAACTATATTTTCTCCAAAAATTCTAGATTTTACATTGATTAAATACTTCGAATTGTTGTAAGGCGAATTTTGTGAATTTAACTTAAAAAGTGTTATTGTATTTGGCTTGCTTAATTCTTTTAGATCATTTATTCCTTTTACCAATTGTAAAGGACCATCTGCATTTATCCAATCTATTTTTTCATTTTCTGGAGTAAGAAACTGAGGATTTTTTGGCATATACATTTCACTATCTATAGTATAACTAACAAAACTTGTTGTTTTAATATTTGATTTTTTTAATTCAGAAGCGAATGTTCCTCTCCCATTTTCAGTTGCATTTTGCAAAACGTGATAATAACCAAAAAGACCATAAAATTTTTCATTTTCAAGTTTCAATTTTTTGATTGTATTCTTAAAATTATTTGCCATTGCTAAATCTCTGGACTCTTTTGAGTTATCGTCAAAATTTTTGTCAATCCCAATTACTTTTATTTTTAATGAATCTGCTATTTTTTGATTATAGTCATATATTTCACTCCATTTATCAAATAATTCTTGACTAGACTGTTGTGGTATTCTTTTCTTTATTGCTAATACTACTTCTTTTAATATTTCCATATCTTTCAAACTATCCTCCAAAAAAATATTTATTTTTTTTGCTGTTATGCTATCCATTTCTGCTATGTAATATCTCACACCTAACTTTCTATTTAAGAAAAAAAGTAGCTCTTTATCTAATTTTTGATTATCTGCATATCCATGAATTTCGCCTAGCAGAAAAACCTTTGATTTATAAAAATCATTATCAAATAGTTTTTCATCAATTGAATTTGTAACGTCAGTTTTATTTTGAGCTAAATATGACAAATTACTCTCATTTTTTGATTCTAAAAACAATTTATTACTTATAAAAAAGTAAATAAATACAAGTATAAAAATGCTTAAAATTGATATGAATATAAACTTAATGATATTTACAAATTTTTTCATTGTGATTTAATTATATGTTAATTATTTTGATTCAAAAATATTAGCGATCTTTATAATGTTCAAAAATAAAATGATGAGTTGATGTTTTTTTATGATGAACTGTATAATTTTATTCGAATCAAGTAAAGTTAAAATTTATAATATCTCACAATTTTTAAAATTATAATGGGATTAACTTAAAAGATAAAAAATAATAAATTAAATAATTTTATAAAAGCTCTCTACCATGGATAAAATTAACTACGAATTTATTAAAGATATTATTGAATTAGAAAAATGTTCTGATCACAATGAAAGTCCAAAGTTTATTGAAACAAAAGATGGATTTAGAATTATTGCTTGTTGTGATGATTTTACAACTAGAATGATAGAAAAGTCAACCATTTTAATTACTGAACAATCTCTCAAAAATGTATTGAGTATTATGAAAAAGTATTTAAATAAATAAATGTACTTGAAAGATATAAACTTCCGTTTCAAATAAAAACCTATTTATTTTTCCTTCACTTCACCCCTATTTTGTTCGACAATCCTTCGACACTTGTTCGACCGTTGTTCGACAAAACACCCCTTTTTCCGAACCGTTGTCGAAGGACACTCGAACAACACTCGAACAAACCCTATTTCTAGTTTTATCATTTTTGCTTCAAACCCGTTCTAATAAAGGAAAGTTGTGTTTTCTGTCTTTTTTCATCTCTCCTCCATACCGGACAAAAATGGACAATAGCGGTCATTAATGGTCTATACTAGACATGGTATCTTGCAAACTTTAAAACCAATGCATTATTCCACTAACTTGCTGCTACATAACATAAAAAATTAAGATTATGGCCGAAATTAAAAAAGGAATCCTTGGCGGATTCTCAGGAAAAGTAGGAACAGTGATTGGTGTCAACTGGCGTGGAAAGGATATTATCCGAAGTCTACCAAAAGCATCAAAAAAAGCACCTACAGAGGAGCAATTAATCCAACGGGTAAAGTTTAGGAAAACTATTGATTTTTTACAACCATTGCGTTCTATCCAAAACAGGTATTTTGGGAATAAAGCAGGTAAACAATCACGTTTTAACAATGCTACGTCTTATACCCTAACCAATGCTGTAGAAATGGTGCTAGACTTACCTGTTATCATCGTTGCACGTGTTCTCATTACCAAAGGCGAATTGTTAGATTTTCAGCTTCCAGAGATTGATGCTACAACTGCTGGTACATTTAGTTTTAGTTGGGAAGACAACTCAGGGCAAGGGAATGCGAAAGAAACGGATCTTGTAAACGTGGTTTGCTATTGTGAGGAACTGAATAGTTTCTACATCTCCGAAGAAATTGCGACACGTGATACCCTTGTAGCAAGCGTTAATTTACCTACTCCCTACCAAAACAAAGAAGTTGATGTGTGGATTTACCTCAACACAGAAAAAAGAACACAAGCTAGTACCAGTTCCTATTTAGGGAAACACGAGGTGTTATAACAAGCATATAATCTCAGTTCTATCTACTGTTTGTTTAGTCATTACCGAGAATAAGGTTTTAGAAATAGAATTTTATTCTTGGTATTTTTTTATTGCCATAGTGGAAATGTATTATGTATTATGTATTATGTATTATGTATTATGTATTTGAAAAAGAATTAAGAAAACGGCATTAAAACTCACGCGTTAAGAAAATGGTTGAATGCAACGTAAAAAAGATTTTAGCCCGTAGGGTTTTTAAAATCTTTAGTGGAATGAGAACATTTTTAGTCGTGAGGTTTACAGCCAAGAGTTTTTTGATTACTTTTTTGCTCATAAAAAAGTGATAGAAAGATTATTCTCGTTTTTCAAAACTATATTTCATTCATTTTTTATTCATGAGTTATTATTGTTTTCAAATGAATTCATATGGCCTACGGGGAACCTTGATGAAAAAACATTTGAAATTAAAAATTTGAGATTAAGAGGAGAAGCTCCACTGGAGCTTAGGTACATTTTTAAACTTTTACCTTAATGCAAAGTCTGTGCTAACAGAGTATGTGATTACAAAACATCAAGTCTGTGCTTCCAAGTCGGTCAATAACGACTACTCGCTAATTGCTTTATTTATTCATTGTTAAAAGTGAATTTGATTTAGAAAAGAAGTAATGGAAAGATTCTGCACTTAGAGTACCTCAGTGACCATTTTAAATTCTTACTTTCATTTTTTGCTCATCCAAAAAACGAAACAAAAAAAGATGCCGACAGTAGACTCTCAATGATTCAACTAACTAAATTATTTCCATAAAGTTGGCAACTCGTTTCACTCAAACACTCCAACTTTTATATTCTAATAATTTAGAGTTGAATTACATTTCGATTCTAAATCGTCGGATTTTAAATTCCTTATTAAAAGCGAATTTGAATATTGAAAAAGAATTAAGAAAACGGCATTAAAACTCACACGTTAAGAAAATGATTGAATGCAACGTAAAAAGGTTTTAGCCCGTAGGGTTTTTAAAATCTTTAGCGAAATGAAAACATTTTTAGTAGAGAGGTTTACAGCCTTGACTTTTTGGTTACTTTTTAGTCAAGTAAAAAGTGACATTAAAAAAAGAAATTCGAATAATTAAAACAGAAAATCAATAAAAAAAGTGACACCCTCCCCCCTATCCCTACTTCCTCTTATGATTTGTTTTATTTAATTAAAATACGTATCTTACTGAAATTAAGTAAATTAAAGCGTATGCAAAACACTTACTTTTTTAGACAAAAAGAGAAGGATAGCAACGAGTTAAAACTTCTTTTAGTAGAATTAATTACGAATATACAACCCACGGACAAAGATCACGGATTCTACGACAGTGCAGATGTAAAAAGGCTGCTTAACGTTAGTGACAAAACGTTGTATCGCATGAGGAGAAACAAGACGATTCCTTGTTTTAAGCTCGGTAAAAAGTACTTTTACCCAAAACATTTCTTTAACAAAAAAGCTCTTGGATAAGAGCTTTTTTAAGAGTAAAATAGTTGCTATTTTACTCTAATTCTTTATTTGAAAACATTAAATTATAAAGTTTATTTAATCTTGTATCACTTAAATCTTTTAACGATGTAATTGGAGATTTTAGTTTAAGTTTATCAAATGCAAAATCATAAAGTTGTTCCTTATTAAAATTTAATTCATTTTTAGCTCTCGCATATATAGCACCATATACCTTCAATTTCCATAATTCATTATTATTTTTTCTTAACTTAGGTCTATGATTATAAGCAATTTGAGCTTGAAGCCAATTTACTGCATCATTAAATTCAGACTTATCTAAAAGCTTATAAGAAGTTAAATTAAACTTTTTATAAAATGATTTCCATATTTGAGGGTAAAGTTTCCCTTTGTCTATATTTTTAGCTAAAAAATTAATTTCTACAATTTCATCAATTTTTTCTTTTATTTGTTTTGCTTCAGTTTCACTAATATGAATTTTTGGATCAGGCTTTATTTCATTTTTATTTATAATTTTGTCAGTTTTTATAATAGTCCCTTGATTATTTACAACCTGTAAATTGTTATTACCTTTAATCTTTTGAGATATTTTATTGATAGTATTAGTCTTTTTATATAAAGATTTTTGGTACATTTCTTTAATTTCATTCGGATTTGCTGAAAAAATAGATGTACCTTTTCTTAGATAACAAACAGTTTTACTATCAGAAATTACATATACTGGTTTATCTGTATGTTCTTTAATTTCAATAATTACAATATATAATTTATTTGTTTCATCAACTATTATAAAATGCAAATTGTAATCAACAGTTTTATCAATATTATTAACTAATACATTTGATATCCAATCTTCAATTTTTCCCCTTCCAACATTATCTTTAATTCCAATTACTTCATTTTCCTTTTCATCAATACCAAGAATAATAAACCCTCCATTAGAATTAGCAAATGCTGTCAAATCTTTTGAAAACTCTTTTCCATCTTTATAAAAATCTCTTTTATAATCAAGATTTAGATCTTCCCTTCTACATTCGATATATAGAAGTTCATTAATATCTTTATATGTTACGTCAATTAGTGGTTTTTTGAACATTTTTATTTTTTTTGAAATCTAAAAATTTACATTTTCGATTGATTCCTTAAACCAATGACAGCATTTTTGATACTCTGTTTTTCTTCTTCAGTAGACCACTCTTGCCAAAAATTAATTGTTGCACTTTGCGGTTTTATTTTAGGCTCAGAGATATTAATACGTGTAGGTAATAATGAAGCATCACCTACAACTAAAGCTTCTCCAATATCAAGAATAGGTAAAGAATCTGTTAATCCAGCAAGATTATCAGGTAGAAGTTTTTTAATAACTGCTTGGTCGTCTGCATTCGATAAACGCAATGAAATAAAGTTATTACATTGACTTAAAACAGTTCTATTTACTTCTGATGGTCTTTGACTTATAACAGTTAAATTCACTCCATATTTTCTACCTTCTTTTGCAATTCTCTCAAAGTTTTTCAAACCAAGTTCTGAGGCTGAATCTTGATTTGTTCGTTCTGGGATATATAGATGCGCCTCATCACAAAATAAAGCAATTGGGTGTCTGTTTTCTTTGTTTGTCCATTGTTGTACTGAGAATATTAATCTAGAAATTAGTCCAATAACTAAAGGAAGTACGTCAGACGGTACTTCTGAGAAATCAATGATCTTTACTCCAGAATTTTGACTTTGACATTTTGAACCATGCATTAATGATTCACAAAACTCATATATCCAATCAATATGATTTTCTTCATCTGTTATTTGAAATAAGAATCCAAGTCGCTTATCTTGGGATTTAGCTTCTAGTCTTTGTACAAATCTAGTTAGTTTGCCAAAATAAGGTCCTTGCTTATCTCCACGTGCTCCAGGAACCATTTCATTATCGAATTCAGAGATAATTCGTAAAACTTCTGAAATTTTATATGGAATAGGACTGTCTATTGTAATATTTCCTTTAAATGTATCGTCTCCAATTGAATCTAAAAATGTCAACTTTTCTTCAAACACTGTCTTTGAAAAAATCATAGCTTGATTAGGAGCATTACTATCACTTCTATCTAAAAGCATTGCTAACATTTCTTCATATGTTAATAACCAATATGGAATCATAAGAATCCCATTCGAAAGTTTATTATCTTTAGTTAAATCTGATGGATTAGCAATCTTGAATCTTTGGATTCCTTCAACATCAAAATTATCAGAACTATATTCTCCGTGAATATCAAAAAGAATTGTATTTGCCATAGGTAAAGTTGCGATCTGTTCAATAATTTTTGCAACACACCAAGATTTTCCTGAACCTGTACTTCCTACAATTACAGCATGTCGTTGAAATAATTTATCACCATCTAAAAACGCTTCGGCTTCTTCATCAATGGAGTATTTACCTATAGATAATGGAGTTTTTATATCTGAACTTGAAGTTATTGCCTTCATAAAATTGGTAATGTTTTCACCAATAATTTGAAAACATTTAGCATCAATTTCAGGTACAGAATCAAGGGTTCTTTTAAAAACATTATGCTTACTACCTACTTTGTCAAAAAAGGTTCCTATCAAATTAACTTTTACAATATTTTCTGTAAGTAAAGCTATATTCAAACCTTCTTCAGATGAAACTTCTTCATCAGAAATTTTTCTAGTTATTTTATTGATGATACCAATCAATAATTGACCAGCTTTAGAACTTTCAACTGCTAATAAGTGATTTACTTGTAACTTTCTAAGATTTTCAATATTATCAACTTTAACTATAATTGTTGCTGTATCCACACTAAAAACAGTTCCAATATCTGAATTTTCTTCAAAATTAAATATGCTCATGGTTATTTTATTACATAGTTTATAAATTCATCAAAAGACCAAATATTAGATTCTTCAATAATTGGCTCTTCAAATCTTGATGAAAATATTCTTGTTTGATTTTCTCCTGCTCTTTCTAAAAGAAAGTAATTTTTGCAATTATTATCTATTATAGATTGTTTAGTTTTATCCGTTAAAGTTCTTGCCAAAACAATTATCGGTTTGTCATTCCTAATTTGGTCTATTAATTTAGGTTGAAAATGGCTATCATTAAAACCATAACCGACACAAAAGAAACTTTTTGATGATTCTATAACTGAATCTGCTTTTGAGAAAATTGTGCGATATGGTTCCATATGTGTTTCCTCATATTTAGAAACACCTGGTGTTACAATTGAAGGGATAAAACCATTAGGAATAGTTTTTCTTAATGGAAATTGATATTTAATATCTTCTTGTGATTTAAACCAATCTAATGAACCATGCACTTTTAAAATTTCTACAATTCCAGAATAGCCTTGTAGATTAGCTGGTAATATTCTTGAAATACTTGTAGTTGATTTTCCAATATAATTTTGAGTAAAAGTATTATTTATATATGCATTAATCTTACTTGAAGCATATTCAACAATTCTATCATAATTTGTTGTAATAACTGAAACTTTTCGATCAGATGTTTTTATTAAATGAGAAAGTAAATCCTCTAGTGGTAATTTATATTCAGAAGTTATGATTTTATCATACGCATCAAGGTCAGCATGGTTTATACATTCCCATGTTTTTGAAACAATAGTATCTACAACATTTCTTGTAACTTTAATTTCTAATAAACTAGTTTCCAAATCTCCAGTTTCATCGAATTTTTCAACAAATGAATTAAATGCTAATTCATCAGCATCTTCGTCGAATCTACAATTTTGTTTTATATAAGTTCCTAAATCAAACATTCCGGGAATTTTATATGGAACAGAAGCTCCACTTCCTAAAATGATTGTTGGTACATTATTTATCCATTTTTGAATAAGAGTAAGTAGTTCTTCTGTCATTCTTTTTCGTTATATTAATAATAACACCATATTATTAGATTAAAATATACATTTTTCATCATATTTTAATTTTTCAAATATCTTTAAATAATATTACAATAAATTACGGTTTAACGTAAGAATAAAACTCAATATCTAAGATAAACTTTTGTTTATTCACGTTTATAAAAACCTATTAATTAATTTATCTATTTATTTGACAGAAAAATAAATCATAATATTCAGCTCTCATTTCACTAGATGCTTGTATTACTGAAAATTTAGCAATACTAGATTTAATTTGTTCTACTTCATCTATTATATTTAATTCAGTTATATGTTTACTTGTAAATGCCATAACATAGCTAATTTTTTTTGTAAATAAATTTAAAAAATCATCTTCTGATAAATTTTGATCAAGTTTATCTTTTTTAATCATTGATTGAAAGTTTGATTTTAAATACTTTTTTTCATTAGTAGAAAGTGACTCCTGTAATCTCCTCGCCGATAAAATTATTTGATTGTACAATTCTCTCATCGAAGAATCAAAACCATTTTTAACATGAATTAAATAAACACTAGTATTATCGTAAAATAAAATATCACATAATTCAATTCCATCAATTGTAATAGTATCAAAAACCAAATAATTAGGTTCATCTAGATATAAAAGATTGTATTCTGATTCTTTTTTTAAAACTTTCTTATCCCAATTTTTATTTAGAATATTAACAGGTGCAATATAATTTTTTAAAATTCTTTTACATTGATTATTTATATCTTTAATAAAACTTTCTTGTAATAAATACCAATTATTATCAAGATAGAAATAAGGTTGATTATTTAAATCTACTTCAGTATTTAAATGCATAATAAAGGGAGCTACAGTATTTAGTTTTCTAATACCTTTTTTATAACTTCTTACTTTAACACCTAATAAAAAATATTTTAAATTATTAAATGATATATTAATACTATAAATTTCTAAAGCCCTACGTATTACAATTTCATAAATTTTATTTTTATCATTCGTTTTTCCAAAATAAGAGTATTTTGTTTCCTCTGTTTTTTCAAATAAATGAAATGTATCTGCTTCATAAAACTTATCAATAAATTTAGGATGACAAAACTCGAAATAAAATTTAGTATGGATATTCTCTTTTCTTTGATCTATATTAGGTATATCATTATGAATATTATTTATTATTTTGTCGTTAAGTGAGTTTATTAAATCTTGATTATCTATTTTTAAATAGGTTGTTAGATAATCATTTTTATCAATCTCTTCAAAGTATTTAATTTCTTTTATAAGTTTTTTTAAGTTTTCAAAATCTACTATTCTTTTAAATTTTATTGAGTTACTAATTGAAATTTGTATTTTTTCATTAGCAGTACTCTTTAAAAAATTGAAATTACTATTCTCTACATTTGAAAGTTTAACATTTATTTCTTTAGGTATAGTACCAAATTTTATATGATCAATGAGTTTAAAATTATCTTTATAATAAATATAACTCCCTGCTTTTTTCCCAGTAAGACTTCTTGTTTTTATTGAAATTAATTCGTCATTTTCTGGGTCTAATATTCTAGAATATAAATCTATACCAAAACCTTCATCAATAAAAGGAAGAATTATTCGATATGAATTACCTCCAATAATGAGATATAAAAAATCTTCAAATTCAATAAAAAAAATTAAAGATAAGTTTTGTTGTATAAAATTAGATTTCGCTGAAAGTGTTGTTGGAAAATAATTTTTCCATTCAGATTCTACCTCAGAGGAATTAAACGTATATAAAAAGTATTTGAAATTATTATCTTCATCTATTTCGTATGTATAGTTATCTTCGTTTAATACAAATTTATTATTGACTTCACGTCTTGAATATGTAATAATAAATTTACATATTTTATCTGTTTCACTAATATTATTTAATAATCTATGATTCTTATTTATTTTATAAATTTTGGGGTTTAGATTCATAATTAACTATTTTTATGACAATGATGCAATATTAAATTGATATTTTATATATATAATTTAATGCTTCTGTTTATTTTTATGGAATCTTTTTACAATATTTTGTTATCCTATAAAATAAATATTTCTAATTTTATTTTTGGAATGTCCAACGACTAACAATGTTAAGAGAGATTCTTATCATTGTCTTATATATTTTTCCAATAAATCATTAGATATATAGGGAATTTTATTTTCAACAAATTGAAATATTTCTAAATAATTAATTGAAATCAAATCTCTTAATTCGTTTTGGTGATCATAGTCGATACTGTTATCTATAAACCAATTGGCTATTTCTTGAACTAAAATCCTGTCGGGAATACTAATTTCCATTAAATCCAACTTCAGCCTATTATTCACCCCATATACTAAGTAATTAGACCAGTTCAAAATAATATCAGATGTTTCTTTTTCATTTTCCCTACGTTTGGTGTCGATATACTTAATTATCGAACCAGTAGAATTTTGTAATCCATATTCTAAGAATCTCATGAAGATTAGAGCATTTTCAACTGTAGAATCTAAACCTTGTGCGATATCATGATACCATCCTCCTTCAATCCATATAGCTAATACCTCAATTAATTTCTCTCTTGATATATCTAAAGGAATACTATTATTAAAATCTTCAATTTCATAAAGAATGTCGAATAGAAAATCTATCCATCGACTATCCAATGGGTTCTCTACTTCAGATAAAAAATCTAGTTCATGGTCAACTAATTCTTCGATTCTATTAAATGATCTTAGAGGAATACCAGTGTATCTTATTAAATCAAGATTTCCATCTTCAACTATAGGACGTACTCTTTCTGCTCTTAAAGCAAAGAGTTCTCTTAATCTTGCTTTTAATGCATCATCGCTTTGATAAAAAGTCAGTGTATTTTCAATTAATGTATTGATCTCCTGTTCAAGATTTTCTACAGGTACATCTTCCGCTAATAATTGTATGATCGAATTGTCTATATAATCTGCTTCTTTTAACTGATCTAAGAGCTCGTTACTTAGATGGGTTGCATTTCTTGTTATGTACCTTTCAATTACTTGGACAACATAATAAAGAAAGCCTTTAACATCTTCTAAATTTCTATTAGCTACTACATCAGATAATATAGATTGATCACTTGGGTTCACTACAACTATAATACCCTTAGTTTCTTTTCCTGCTCTTCCTGCTCTACCAATAAGATTCTTTAGATCTCGTAATGGTAAAGGTTCATTTGGTTGTTGTTGATTTATATAACGTCTAGCAGTACTAATAACAAGTGTTTTAATTGGTAAGTTAACTCCTTCGGCTAAAGTATTTGTACAGATAAGAAATTTTACTTTTTCATTTCTAATAGTGGTTTCAACTAATTCTCTGATAAATTGTGGTAAATCTCCGTGATGATATAAAAAACCGTTTTCAGCACAAATAGTCAATAAATATTCAGTTCCAAAAATATATCTAAAATATTCTACTAGTTTTTCTGTTTCCAATGTATCACAAAAATTAATTGGTTTTGGTAATTCAGTATCAAGCTGTTTGATTACCTCTAGTGCAATACCAGATACTCCTCTTCTATTATCTTTAGTTGGAGAAAAAATGGCAACCGCTCCGGAATTTAAAGATTTAAGAGCTGCAGCTACCGTTTTCGATTTGAATGAATTAACATTGTAAGTACCTTTTTGAGTACTAAAATCCTGAGAAGATAAAAAGCGATTAAGGATATATTTAGTTGGTAATTCATCATTAGGATTAACTTCTAAATTAAAGTGACTTGCACTAACCTGATTCAGAAATGCCAATTCTATCTCAGTCGGTCTATAATTTGATCGCGCAATGTCATCATCCGACCCACCAAGCCAAGAGTTTATTATCTCTATGTTGGGTATAATTGCAGATAGAAAAACAAATCTTCTTTCAACCGACTCAGTATTTTTTAATCTTGAAAGTAATAATTCATAACTAATCCCTCTTGTTGTGTTATCTATTAAGTGTCCCTCATCACAAATTACGGTTTGAAAATCGTCAAGCATTCCAGACAATCCTAATTCTATTGCCATAAACTTTTCGGGTGTTGATATTAAAACATTGGATTGTTCAATACTTAATCGATCAGAATCTGTTACGATATTGCCCCCATAAACAGTTTTGACCTTTATTCCTAGTTTAGAAGTAAGATTTCTGCCTAAATTATTCTTTAACTCGGATGCGAGAGCTCTAAATGGTGCTAAATAAAGTATTTTGCTTTCTGGGTTTCTTGATAACTCATTAAAAATTACTAATTCAGCGATAGATGTTTTTCCTGAACTAGTAGGTGTTTGTAAGCTAAATGCTTTATCAAATGTTAATAAACCACTCCTGATTGCTGTTTGCTGGGAAGGAAAGAAACTCCATATTTGAGGGCTTTTTCCTATATTGAATCTGACATAAGTTTTCCAATCTATCTCTGCTCCATACTCTGTTAAGTCATACCATAGATTGTTGGTTGAAAATTTTTTTAAGATAGACTTTGCTATGTAAGTCAATACGAATAAATGACTTTCTATTTGGTTATCTGGTGAGAGTATGTTATCAAAAATACCTCGAAGTGTATCGATTGCTTCATTGTTTCCTTCCCGTAAGTATTCTATTATATATCTGAAATAAAGATTTTCTTGACCTTGTTTTCTTGTGTAATTCCTTGATAAGAAATAATAAATAAATTTTTCAATATAGGTTTGGAACTCTTCCTGTGGAAATTGTTTAAGTAATAAAAATGAAGTTGCAGGAAAATCTGCTAAATAATACAATGAAGCAACATATAACATATTCCGGCTGTAGTTCACTCCAGAAAAACTTTCTCTTTTCCCTCGTAATGAATATATTTCTAAACCCTTAGCTATAGAAAGTAAACCTTTTTTCACATCTTCTGATTCTTCTTCCTCAAACTGTTCAAGAATATCCTGCAGCTTGGTTAAAAGCGAGATGTAAAAATCCTGAGGTCGATTATAGAAAGTATAATCCGCCTGTTCTTCATTAGAAATGTTATAATCTATAAATGCCTGCCATGATTCAGATTGTGCTATCCATCTTTTAAGTTCCTGATAAATCATGTCGCTAAAATTTGAGTAAAAGTATGTTCGTAAGCTCCTTTTAGGTTATCAATTCTTATAAGTATCACTTCAAACGTATCTCTGATATCATCAGGAATTTCAGTAACATTATTTAAATGAGTATCAGCAAATGAACTATCAACTGTTGCAATTGCTTTGAAGTGTTTTAGGAAAGTAGGATTATTAGCTACATCCATAAAACGACTTAATCTATTTACAGCTACTGCATTTCTATCATCTTTATAACGCGTTTTTAAATGAAACAAACTTTCTCCTAAACGACTTACATAATCTTTATGAGCATCATTGATGGCTTTTTGTAGAGAACTTTCTGTGCTTGTTGGTTGAGTAGCTCTTGCTTTTGATTCAATTGATATTATGCTATCATCGGTACTGGGGTTATCAAGATCATTCTGACAAAAAAGAATAACATCCGTAAAATGTGCGGGATTGTTTTTGCTCTCTTTCCATTTCCATTTCGGTGGTCTTAAATGTGAGGAAGGTAAATATTTTTCAGGTATTATATAATAACATAAGATTTCCGAAAACTCTCCTGACATAATAGTAGGATTATCTGGTATCTTTTCAATTATTTCCTCCGCTCTAGATGTTCCAAATTCATTAGTACGCCAATCTAAGTCTTCATCTGTTAAATATAAACACCTAAATGGTTGTGCTAATTTATTAAAAAAAGCATCTCTTTCTGTTTCTTTTAAAGCGAAAATAGTTATTCCATTTTCACTTGCCGATTCTTCAAAATGTCTTAATATGTTAATATTCATTAATACGTGTTATTATTCTATTATGTTTGTTTTAGTCATACAAACAATCATTGTTTTTATACAATAAAATATAACCCAAACATACAACAACCATATCACAATAAATTACGGTTTCACGTAAATGCAAAAAACCTCCCTAAAATCACTCCTAAAGAGGTTATTATTTATCCTAATTTGTATTTTTGTACATAAATGCGGAATTGTGCAACAGTTACCGATGTTGTGCGAAGTTTATCTTTTAACAATGGTAAACTTCACTAAACTATTAACATAATTTACTTCCCTTAATAATAAATTATAATCTTCATTTTGATACTTAAAAGACCAAGATTTACCAGCTGTTTGATTTTTAAATTTTACGGTATCATTATTTGGAAATTTTATTTCTCCCGATGTTTCTTTTGATACATTTATATTGTTTATTCCAATAAACAATCCTAAATCTTGAACATAATAGCTATTACCTTCATTTAAAATTTCAAATTCTATATTTCCTTTACTTGTAACTATATTATTTTTCTTATTCTCTAAATCTAATTGTAAACTTTCTATTTTACTCTCAAGATGCTGAAATGTATTAGGATTTTCAACTAACCAACTAATATATTTATCATTTGTCTCTTGAATTTTTTTATTTTCATTTTCAAGAACATCAATTCTTTGTTTATAACTTTCAATTTGGCTTCTTAAAAGATTTATTTCTGATGAATGTTTTTTGTCTTTGTTTTCATCCAATATAAAATAACTAAATGCCCAAACAGCACCAATTATAGTTAAAGTATAAATTATTACACTCTTTGTTTGATTGTTTTCAAGCCAATTACTCATAATTTACAATAGTGTGTTTGTGAAATTTCGCACATCATTATTTTCTAGGAAGCAAAATATAGTTTAATTATTATAAATTACACACCTATATCTACATTTCGTTATATTATTCCAAACATACAACAACTATTTTACAACAAATTACGGTTTCACGTAAAAACAAAAAAGCTCTTGGATAAGAGCTTTTTTGTGGTTGTATTATTTAAAAAGGTATCTAAAAATTAATTTTATTTAAGATTCTTCTTCGTATTAAATTTTATAATATTCTCACACGTTTTCGCTAACTCCTTATTCTATCACCTCTCTATTTCTACAAATATAGATACAGAAGTTTAGCTGTACGATGACAGTTTAGAGCGACTTGACAATATATATGGTTTTATAAAGCTAGGTAATTTTCGTGTTAACATCTCCTTCAACTTCATTACTGTCATTTAAATAATATACTCCGCTTATTTCCAATCTGTCATAAAAAACGTCTCTGTTTGAATGACCTCCTATTATATTTTTCTCTCCTAAAACTGTCCAGAGTATTCTTAATTTACTTTCTTTTAAGAACTTAAGAAATGGCTCTTTCTTAATTAATAGATAAGACTTAGAATCATAGTATACAGAAGGTGCAAAGCATATAACCTTACCTTTTTCGTCAATAAATTCACCCTCTTTCTTAGAAAACACCAACTTCATATTTTCATAGATATATTTCGATGGTTTAAGAAAGCTTATAGTATCTTCTTTAGACTTATCAAATTCTTCTTCCCATAAAAAGTCATTAGTAGTTAAAATTGCATTACCAATATATTCTCCAGTAATATTATCATGTACTTCTCCAAGCTCTATTCCACCATAATACTCCTTGTTGTTAAAATAATTGTAAGCAGGTGACCAATAATATTCTCGGCTAAAAACTTCATATCTACTCGAGCTCCCTGGCATCCTTATTTCCATAAAGTCCTTATTTGATGCCCAATCTTTAATTTTCTTATAGTCAGCTTCTGCAATTAAATAACTTCTAAGCTCATACCACATTCTTTTATGAGGTTTATCCCATTTCTCATCTCCAACTTTCTTCGATTCTGCCCATTCTGGATAACCTTCAAGTATAAGCCATTCCTCATTTTTTTTGTCGACAACATTTATTAATTTCTTTGAACATGGAAGGTCTTCACTTAATTTTGCCCATTCCGTATTATCCAATTCCCAATTAGCATATTTTACTTGTGACCACCAAAAGTTATTAGGTGCTTCTTCATCATAGCTTCCAGTCTTATTTATTAGCATTGTAGGATCAATATCCCTAACATAGGGAATCCAAGGACCTTGATATTCTTCTTCCTCCTCATGTCTATAATTCCAATCTGCATATTTTTTGCAATTATCAGAAACTCTTGCAAGCATCTCATAAAGTGCAATCCACTGATATTTTTTACCTATTCGTTCATGAGGAATCGTATCTCGACCTCTACCTGAACCTATTTCTCTATCAAAAACACCATGCATATCTTTATCATAACCATATTTTTCAAATATCCATTCTACAGCAAGATTACTTAAAGCATTTTCATCAACATTCCAAGTTCGTAATGCACTTTGAAAAGTATATCGACCAAAATCACCATAACTTCCTGTTCCTCTACCATATTCGGTAATCATTGAACTTAGAATGTTATTTTGTGCCCAATAATGTTCTTTAAAATCCTTTGATTTATAATCAAACTCATACTTTCCATCAATTTCTTCATTTGAAGGGAATATTTCTGGAAAATTACTTTTATACGGAGGTCTTACTTCTGAAATATCAAAATCTAAATCATATCCAAGATAAGAAGTATATTCTATAACACCCCTTGCATAATCTCTTAAAAGTATATGGGGATAAACCTCCGATTTATCCTTGAATATTACTTCATAAATATAGTTGCAAAGCTCACTTAAAATGTCTGTTTGTTCCGTTCTAATTGAACAGCCATATGCAACAGCAAATAATCGTTCATAAATATAGGGATCATTAACATTTTCAAATTTTTTAAGTAGCTCTATTAAAACATGGATTCTATTTTCTAAAAGACAAATCAAGGCCTTTGTGGCAGAATCACGTAGTTTTCTGTTTGTACTTGTATGAAACCACGATAATGTTATTGCAGTTAACTTTACTGACTCATCTGAAATATGACTTTTAT
The DNA here is from genome assembly GCF_002472945.1 of Empedobacter sp. UBA7248. Classification (NCBI taxonomy): domain Bacteria; kingdom Pseudomonadati; phylum Bacteroidota; class Flavobacteriia; order Flavobacteriales; family Weeksellaceae; genus Empedobacter; species Empedobacter sp. UBA7248. The sequence continues at coordinate 501,035 of NZ_DKSU01000005.1, forward strand.
CATTATTATTCCATGCCCAATCAATAAGCCTCTTAACTGCTGATTCATCATAAAATTGATGTTTTAAGTAAATTGTCCACCAAGCATCTCTATCTGCTAGGCTGATACCCATAAGATTTTTATGCAATAAATAAGCGTTAAAATAATGGTCGGGAATAGATGTTACAGATAAAATTGTATCCCAAAACAAATCATGAGTTCCTTGATATTTAAGAACAGTAGAATTCACATATCCAACAAGCTTTTTCGTTGTTGTGTCAGTTTTTCTCCATAACAGACTTTGCACAAAGCATTCAATAATAGGGTAACTATCCTTGACATGAGGAACATATTCATAAAACTCTTTTCCAGTTCTTTCAGGAAGTTGAATGGTAAGTGCTTCAATTACACCTTTATTCATATAGCAAGAATTCTTATTCTTAACTAATTGAAAAAGAGCACCACCTTCTTTAAAGGCATCTTCTAATTCAGGGTTTGTATCTAGAATATATGTCGATGTTATGTGGTCTTCAAAACGTTCGTAAGCTAAATAAACACCTTCTTCATATTGATTTTCAGGATTCCAAAACAAGTTTTTAGATAGTATTCCTTCAGATATTAATTCATCAAGCAAACCTCTTTTTGTACTAAATTCATTAGATATTTTATTGGCTAAAACAAATGCTTGCTCATAAGGGACATATCTTAATTGATTTTCAATCTTGTATTTTATTAGAGATTCTATTCCTTTTCTAACAACGTTTATACTTTTCGGATAATCTAATCGAGTCGGTTTTGAAAGGATATCATTAACACTATTAATAAAAAAACAAATTATAGATGTGATACCCTGTAAACCATCAGGAATTCTTGTATAACCAGCTTTATTTAAACCCTCACAAAATAGTAATAAAAATAAGGGATTTTGAAACTCAGGGTGTAATAGTGGAATACTCGGCAGTACTATATTGTAATTATTGAAAAATAATTTTGTTGCTTCATACTCTTGATTTCTAAAACCGTAATGTGTATATCTAATTATATCATCATCTTTAATTTCATCAGCTGGGAAAATTAAATCTGAATACGAGGTACGTATTGACATTACAACACCTAACCATTCATACTTTTTAATTTTTGAAAGAAAACTTTTAATATTCTTATCCCAAAAATATTTACCACGGCCTTCATTAATTGCATCTATAAAAATAATTATCCGTTGACCTGAAATTTGAGCTTTCGAGTTAAGTGCACCTAAAAATTCATTTACAGAACAATTTATATCATTCTTTTTGAATATTTGTGTCCATGGGTCTTCATCTGTTACAAAATGTTGACCTAAAAAGAAAAGGCTAATTAGATTATTTGTAGTTCGAGTACTTATTATATCTGCTAACAAATGTGATTTACCTATTCCTGCTTCTCCTTCTAATAATAGAAAAGGATGATTTGCTAGTTTCATTGTAGTACCTTCTAGAAACCGTGTGAGTTCATAAATCGAATCTTCAAAATCTCTGATATGACTTATTTCGTATCCAAATTTTTTATAATATCTATAATCATCAGGTTTGACCTGTAACTTCGATTCTTCATCTAAATAACAACTCTTAATATGAGATGCTATGTGATTCACATTCCTTAATAAATCTAAGAACACTTCTAAAGGCAATGTTTGAGTTCCCTTTAAATTTATATCTTCAAATAAAGCATGAATCGCTTTTAATTCCTTGTGAATAACTGAGGAATAAGAATCTAAATCTTTTATTTTAGGTATAATTTTATAACCCTTAATCAGTAAATTATCAAATAGGCTTGTTACTTGTATTTTGTAATTTTCATCTCTAGATATTCCATTAAAAATTTCTGCAATTTTTAATTTAACGTTTAGTTTTGGTGTATATCTTTTACCCAAGTCAGCAATTGATAATTCAGATTGCTCTTTACACCATTCATCTGTAAATTCCTCTTTATTAAACCAAAAGTATGTCAATCCTACATTTTCAGGTCTTTGCATTCTTTCAATTAAATCGGAACTCCACCAAGGAATAAATTCTATGCTTAAATCTTTGTCCTTCGCCCATTCTTTCCATTTTACAACTCTTGAATTCCATTTATCTAACATCGAAGTTTGTCCTTCAATTCTAGCATCTGGTGGGTCGTTAGGTATTGCTATATAATATTTTTTTAAGTTTGGGTGTTTATCAAGAACAGTTTTAACTGATTTGTCAATTTGTAACCATTGATTTTCCTCAAGACTACTAGTAAAGAATTTTGCTTGCCATGCAAATTCATCATCATTGTTTAGAATCCATAGACACTCAACACCTGCATCTGGTTTTCCTTTTCGAATGAAAGTTTTTTTATTTACAATATCTTCTTTCCTTGCCAATTGACAAACTAATTCTTCAAATCCTTCATTCTGAGAATTCTCTAAGGGTCTTATGTTGTTCCAATTTAAACTCATCGTCTAATAAGTATTTAGTAGTGAAAGAAAAACTATTTTGGTTTTTCATGGTTTGATTGTCTGCGGGCCTTCCTAACTATCCCGAAGAGCAGATGCAACGGTCGGCAGAAAACTATTTTTTTCTAGCATCATCAATCAATATTTTCTATCCGTTTTTTTAAATTTTATAATTAGATTTCAATGCTTGATATTTCGTTTCGTACTAGCAACTAGCATTTTGCTTCTCACAAAGCAATACTTAGTACATATTTCTTAAAACACCTATATCTACATTTCGTAAAATTAAACTCAAATATACAAACAAAACTGTATTGTATACCTTGTTGTGTAAATAAATAATGGGTTCTATATAGAACCCATTATTTATATTAATCTGATGTATTTATGTACAATAAAAATACTCTGGAGTTAAACAAACCTAAAATTAACTCCAGAGTACTATTACTAACTTTAACCATGCCTACTGGTTAATCTTACTAATTTAGATATTTTATTTTAAACTAAACGTTTTTAATTACTTATGTTTTCTACTTCATTATATTTCTTCTGTTTTGAAGTCAAGCAATTCTTTAGGATGCCTTTTCATACCCTTGGCTAAATCAATTAAAGTCGTAAAAGAAAGGTTTCTCTTACCATTTTCTATATCACTTACCGTTGCTTTCGTAATTCTGTTGCTATTTAATACAATATCATCTTGACTAAGTTTACTTTCAATTCTTAAACTTCTAATATGCTCTCCAAACTTCTTTAGAATATCATCTTTCATAGCTTCCATAATATTACTTTTTACAAAGTGCGGAATTTTTGAAATTAATTTTGTTACAAGTTCTTGTAACATTCAATAATTTTTATTATGTTTGTTATTCAATTACATAAAAAATGTAATTTTGCAATACTTAAAATAGAAAATATTAAAGCTATTGCTTTGATTCTCGAACTGAAAACTGGTAATTTATAGTACACGAGATGATAAGTAAAAAAGCTCACGACCTAGGCGTGGGTTTGACTTATCTGTGTACAAGGTATACCAGTACCCCAGTTCAGATTTGTTGAATTTCACGCCTTTTTTTTGGTTGTTTCTTCCATTACAAATAGCACTGAACTTCATACAATACTCTTGGTTTTATTCCTCTACAAATCAAGTAAAATACACTCTCTATAAATATGTGTTTCTTAAAATAGAAATGCGCAGATGGTTATTCGATTCTACAAGAATTGAAAAGTGATAGAAAGATATTTTGAAATATCATATTGGATGGGATTCTGAAACGAGTTCAGAAAGACAGAAAAGAAAAGACATATAACATAAACAAATACTCACACAGTTATCCCCCGAAGACACCCTAAGAAGAAAGTAAATGATCTTCATAAAGTGATTAGTGTTAATTTTTATTTTTCATTTATTAATGTAATTTTTAAAACTGTTGGAGGGGGATTTTTGGGTGTAACTTAAAAAGTAGTATGAAAACAGTATTTATTCATTTTTATTCATGAGTTATTATTGTTTTCAAATGAATTCATATGCCCTACGGGGAAGTCTTGACACAAAAACGAACCAAAAAAGTCAAGTCTGTGCTTACAAGTCGGTCAATAATGGCTACTCGCTAAATGCTTTAAATCATTCGCATGTAAAATGCGAACAGTAAATCATTTTTAACGCTCACTACGCCGAATTGACACTCGACTTTTCAGCAAGGACGAGTTTAGAATTCGTTGTAGTAAGTGAATTTGAATATTAAAAAAAGAGTTAAAAACCCGACGATTTAGGATCGAAATGCAATTCAACTCTAAATTATTGGAATAAAAAAAGTTGGAGTGTTTGAGTGGAGCGAGTTGCCAACTTTATGGAAATAATTTATTTAGTTGAATCATTGAGAGACTACTGTCGGCATCTTTTTTTGTTTCGTTTTTTTGGATGCTCAAAAAAATGAAAGTTAGAAATAAGTAGTACCTGAGCCACACCGTGACTCCTCCTTTTAATTTCAAATGTTGTTAAAAAAGGATTTGAATATTAATAAGAATAAAAACGTAAAACGTATAACATAAAACATAACAAAAAAACCCTTTCCCAAAAACAAAGTT
>NZ_DKSU01000005.1:505572-506351 GCF_002472945.1 Empedobacter sp. UBA7248
AGTAACAGAAGAAGGTACACAAAATAGTGTGCGAACTGATGCGAATGGACAGTATTCGCTGATCTTAGAGCATGATGATGCAAAGCTTATTTTTGAGCAATTGGATTTCCCTATTCGTGAAGAAGAGGTATTGAATAGAAGTGTGATAAATGTGAGTTTCATAAAAGAAGATGACGGGATTCAGCTAAAAGATGTGGTGATAAATGCGGGGTACTATGCTGTAAAAGACAAAGAACGTACGGGGTCTATTGCTCGTGTAACGGCCAAGGAAATAGAGAATCAGCCCGTGAATTCTGTTTTAGATGCTTTGCAAGGTCGTGTTCCTGGTTTAGAGATTACACCAACTTCTGGAACTCCTGGAGGTGGCTACACCATTCGGATAAGAGGCCAAAATAGTATTGCTGCGGGGAATAATCCTCTATTTATAGTAGATGGTGTTCCATTTGATACCAATTCGATGGGAGATACTTCAACCTCAGCACAAATCTTTTATGGGTCAACTATAAATCCTTTAAATTATATCGATCCACAATCTATAGAATCTATCGAAGTTTTGAAAGATGCAGATGCTACTGCTATTTATGGATCACGGGGAGCCAATGGAGTACTATTGATTACTACAAAGAAAGGAAAAGCGACTAAAACAAGTATTTCTATAGATGCTTCTACCACTGTTATTAACCTTATTAAGTTTCCTAAACTACTTAATACAGAACAATATCTAGAAATAAGGAAAAAAGCCTTTGCAAACGATGGTATAACGACGTATCCTACGACAG
>NZ_DKSU01000001.1:0-37689 GCF_002472945.1 Empedobacter sp. UBA7248
GAGAAAGCTTTTTTGTTTATTAATTAGGAAAACTCACCAAAACTTTTCATCTTTGTCTTTCAATGGGGTGCTAAAAAGCTGAGAATATACCCAAGAACAATTTTGTTCTATACCTGATCCAGATAATGCTGGCGGAGGAATTGATGTTAGCAATAACTTCTATCTCCTCATCAAAACAAATTATGATGAAGGAAATTATTTTACAAACAACTTGGCTTGAATGGCTGGGTGTCACTTTTTCTATTTTTCAAGTCGTATTGGCGAGATTCAACAATCCAAAAAATTATTTATTTGGAATTGCAGGAATTACATTATCGCTTTTCGTCATGTTCAATTCTAAGCTATATGCCGAATTCACACTTAATATTTATTATTTAGTAATGAGCATTTATGGTTGGCTGTATTGGAAATTTGGACAACAAAAACACGAAATTGAAATTACGAAAACTAACAAAAAAGAATGGGGAATTGTAACAGGAATTGTCTTAAGCAGTTTTACTATTTTTTATTTAGCACTCACACATTTCACCGATTCTGACGTTCCTATTTGGGATTCAGTTGTAAGTGCATTTGCTTGGGCAGGTATGTGGTTAATGGCAAAACGTAAACTCGAAAATTGGATTTTATTGAATATTAGTAACATTATTTCAATTCCATTAATGATTCACAAAGATTTGTACTTATACGCTATTTTATCGTTGATTTTATTTTGCGTGGCAATTTCTGGATATTTTAATTGGAGAAAAATTTTGAATGAAAACAATGCTTGATATTCCCAAACTTCGACAAGAATTATTGAATAAAGAATCGTTTAATCAAGTAGTTCTCGATCATATTTATACTCAAAATTGGTTGAATATTTGGGTTCCTAAGCAATACAATGGACTTGGTTTACATTTTTCCGAAGGATTAAAAGTTTTACAATCTGTTGCTAAAATTGACGGAAGTTTAGGTTGGTTTGTAACGCTTTGTAGTGGTGCAAATTATTTTTCTCGAAATCTAAAACCTGATGTTGCTTCTAATTTATTTTCTTCACAAAAAACGTGTTTTGGAGGAAGCGGAATGCTTGGTGGAACTGCTGAAAAAGTTGGAGATAAATATATCATAAACGGTTTGTGGCATTATGCAACTGGCGCTCCTTACCTCACTCATTTTACATTAAATGCGAAAATAATCGAAGATGGAAAAGAAATATTGGACGAAAATGGTGAACCAAAGTTTTTGTCATTTATTTTAAATCAATCTCAAGTTAAATTAATTTCAACTTGGAAATCAATGGGAATGGTTGCAACATCTTCTCATAGTTTTGAAGTAGAAAATGAAATCGTTCATCAAGATTATAGTTTTATTTATAATCAATTTTATAGTGATGATTTGGTCGAAAAAATACCTTTCCGAATTTTTGCTGATTTAACTTTATTGGTAAATTATCTTGGAATGGCAGAACATTTTATCGAAAAAAGTTTAGAAATTATTCATTACCAAAAACAAACAGATTTCGAACATTTCGTTATTAAATCAACTTCGAAAACTATTGAGTTTGCTAAAACAATAGAAAACTTATTAGCAAATAACTCTCCTATTTCAGAAGAAATCGGAACTAAAATTCATTCATTTGGAATAAAAACTGTTGAAAAAATCACTCAATTTATCATTGAAATTTATCCACAACTTGGAATTAAAGCTTCAAAAATCAATGAAGAAATCAATCAAATTTTCAGAGATTATTTTACCGCAACTCAACACCGAAATTTTAGACAAAATATTCAGCTCAAATAGTCTATTTATCTATATTTGCAAAACTTTTGGCTGCGTAATTTAATGGATAGAATATCAGATTCCGGTTCTGACAGTATGAGTTCGAGTCTCATCGTGGCTACAATTTTTAATAATTCCTTCATTATTTATTATTTCTCATCTACATTTGCCAAAATTTTTCAGTTTTGGAAATCGAGATTTTATTCTATTTATGCATAGCAGCTTTTTGTGCTGGCTTCATCGACTCTATTGTTGGTGGTGGAGGATTAATACAAACACCATTATCACTTGCTTTTTTACCCAATTTACCTGTTTCAACTGTTATTGGAACGCTAAAAATTCCAGCATTTAGTGGAACAGCTTTAGCAACTTCACAATACCTTAAAAAAGTAAAAATAGATTGGAAACTTTTCGCGATTATGGCGATATGCGCTTTTGTTTCTGCTTTTTTAGGATCACAATTGTTAACGGTTATCAATAATGATTTTATGAAGCCTGTTTTGTTAGTCATTTTGATTGTTTTAGCCATTTATACGATTTTCAAGAAGGATTTTGGACAAGCAACCGAACGTAAAATTCCTTATCACATTGCGATTACCAATGGTTGTATTGTGAGTATCGCGGTAGGTTTTTACGATGGTTTTATTGGCCCTGCAACTGGAACTTTCTTTATTTTGGGATTCGTAACACTTCTTGGCATGGATTTTTTGAAAGCTAATACCAATGCAAAACTGATTAATTTAGCGACTAATTTTGGTTCAATTTGTTTGTTTTTAATCAAAGGGCAAATTATCTGGAAAATAGCTTTACCAATGGCTGTTTGCAACGCTTTAGGAGGTTTTATTGGAGCAAAATTAGCCATAAACAAAGGGAATAAATTTATTCGATACATATTTATTTTGGTAATCCTACTCTCAATTTGTAGATTTGGTTATGAAGTAATTTTCAAGTAAATGAAAACCATTTTTTCAATCATTTTTGTTTCAATATTTGTGAATGTTTTTGCTCAAAAGTTTGAGTTAAAAGATTCTGTTTTGATTGAAAATAAGACAATCAAATCAATTGATACTGATCTAAATAATTCGATTTATTTGATTTCAGATACAAGAATTGAAAAAATATTTCAATCGAAAAAGAACAAAAGTATTGATCTTAAAAATATCATTACTTCGGTTGATGTCAATAATCCGCTTCGAGCTTATGTGTATTCAAATTTTAATCAACTCACTATTTTAGATGAAGATTTGAATCCTATTCAGGATATTGTAAAGATTAAATCAAACGATTTTATGCCTGCCGCGTTAAAAGTTATTGACACGCAATTTTGTTGGTTTTATGATTTAATCGGGAATAAAATTGTTTACTATAATTATCAGTTGCAAAAACCAATTCTGACATCAAAACAAATCTATTTGAAGCATAATGATCAATCAATCGATAAAATACATGTATACAAAAATTTGGTGTATTTAAAAGGTCAGAAAACGATTTATATTTACGATGATTATGGAAATTTCAAATCTAATTTTGAATTTGACACCAATCATCAACCTTTTTATTTTTATAAAGATGTTATTTTCTATATAAATGACAATAAGCTAATATCAAAAAATATTATCAACCAAAATTTGACAACTTTTATTGATTTAGAAAATGTAAAAAGTTTTGCACTTAACGAAAAAAATCTTTATACATTGGTCGAAAATAAAATTTACACTTATACGATTTTAAATACAAACTATTAATAACAAACTATTTAATCAATTAAAATTAATTACTAAACCTTATTTATTTTTAATTTATAATTGAATAAAAAATCATAAATCAATCGGAATAATTTTTTTCTAAAAAAAGATTTTTCTATGAGTCGCTTGCTTAGATTTTGTTTTGAAAATTAAGCTTTAGTATATTTGCAAACGTTAAAATAATTGGAAAATGCATATCGCCATAGCCGGAAATATTGGAGCAGGTAAAACTACTCTAACAAACCTTTTAGCAAAACAATACAACTGGACAGCTCAGTTTGAAGATGTAGAAATGAATCCGTATTTGGATGATTTTTACAATGACATGGAAAAATGGGCGTTCAATCTTCAGATTTATTTCTTAGGAAGCCGTTTTAATCAAGTAAAAGAGATTAGAGAAAGCGGAAAAGACATTATTCAGGATCGTACAATTTACGAAGATGCGCATATTTTTGCGAGTAACTTGAACGATATGGGATTATTGTCTACAAGAGATTACAATAACTATTTGCGTGTTTTTAATTTGATGACAAGTTTTGTAGAAGCACCAGATTTATTGATTTATCTTAAAGCTTCAATTCCTACATTGGTTTCGCAAATTCAGAAACGTGGTCGCGATTACGAAAACTCGATTAGTATTGATTATTTGAATCGTCTAAACGAGAAATATGACAAGTGGATCTCGAATTATAAAGAAGGAAAAGTGTTGGTAATCGACGTGGATAATTTAGATTTTGTTGAAAATAAAGAAGATTTAGGATTCATTTTCAATAAAATAGAAGGAGAAATTAACGGACTTTTTTAGTCAGAAAAAATAAAGTAACTTGCACGGCTTGATTTTAAATTTAATCAGGCCGTTTTTTTGCGTAAAAAATTATGGAAAATAAAAGTATTTTGAAGGGAGTTTTGTTCGTTGCAATGGGCGCCAGCTTCTACGGAATGTTAGCAACATTTGTAAAAATTGCATACGATCAAGGCTATACGACTGCCGAGGTAACGACTTCGCAGTTTGTTTTAGGAATTTTGATTTTGGGAATCATCAACTTGTTTATGATGAGTAAAAAAGATTTACCAAAGATTGAACAAAAAGATAAAAAAAGGTTGGTTCTTGCCGGAACTTCGTTAGGTTTCACAAGTTTATTTTACTATCTAGCGGTGCAATATATCAATGTGTCAATCGCAATTGTATTGTTGATGCAAACGGTTTGGATTAGTATTTTGGTTGAAAGTATTTTGGGTAAACAATTTCCTTCTGCCAAAAAATTAATTGCAATGGTTTTGGTATTATTTGGAACTGTTTTGGCTACAAATTTAATCAACCAAGAAGTCGAATTAAATCCTAAAGGATTGTTTTGGGGATTTTTAGCAGCTTGTTCTTTCACGGCTACTATGTTTACATCTAATAGTTTAGCCAATTATTTACCAGCTTACAAAAAAAGTTTGTGGATGCTTTTTGGAGGTGCTATTATTGTGTCGTTATTTTTGTTTTTTAGCCAAATCGGACCTTATTATTTTGATGGTTTAATGAGCTTTTACAACAACTTTTCGAGTGATGTAAATGGAATTCATGCATTCAATTTTAGCATTTTTTATACTTGGGGATTACCATTGGCAATTTTCGGGACTGTGTTACCTCCTATTCTTTTAAACAAAGGTTTTCCGCACACAGGATTAGGTTTGGGAAGTATTGTTTCTTCGTTAGAATTACCCGTTTCCGTAACTATGGCTTTTGTCCTTTTACACGAGCAAGTTCTCGCAATACAATGGACAGGAATCGCCGTTATTATTTTTGCTATTATTATATCAAATCTAAATTTCAAGAAAAAATAAATTCAAAATCCCCAACAAATGTTGGGGATTTTTTTTGAGTTCCATTTTTTATAAGCTGAATTTATTTCAGCTTATCATCATAAATAATATGATTCTAAAATAAATTCTGAATGACAAATTCAATCACAAAAAAAGCCAACTCGTAATAAGTTGGCTTTATATTTTGAGCGAAATTTAAATTATTTTACCAAAATTTTATTCGCTAATTGATTTGTTCCATCAATTTTTTCTTGAATTGGTAAACCTAATATCTTCGCAAGCATTGGATAAATTTCTGTATTTGGAAAAACTTTAATCTCTTTACCAGACTTAATATTTGGTCCCCAAGCCATAAAAGTCGCTTTCATTTCTGGCGTTTCTTTTACATAAAAACCATGCGAACCTTTCGGTGCATTTTTGTTTGAAAAATAGTTTGGAGCATGTGCAATCAAAATAATATCTCCAATTCGATTGTATCGATCATTCTTTTTATCAAAATGATATTTCGACGGAACATTTGTTGTTTTATACACTTCGAACGTATTATTCTGAACCGCTTTTATTTCTTTGTAAATTGACTCGATATCATTTTTATCTTTTACAAAAAGACTTACATAAGAACCATTCGAAGCAACTTGTACTTTCGATTCATCAATTTTAATTGGCAATTTCAATGGATTTTCATCATCGATTCTTGTCATTCCATGATCAGAAACAAAGACAAAATTCACTTTCAAACCTGTTTTTGCAACCTCATCATTCAATTTCTTGATTGATTGATCTACAAACTGCACAGCTTCCTTTGTTTCAGGCGCATCAGGACCAAAAGAATGCCCCGCGTGATCTACTTCCGGAAAATAGAACGTAATCAAATGCGGACGTTTTTCAGCTGGTAATTCCAACCAATTAACTACTTGCTGAATACGATACTCAATTGGTGATTTTTCCGAATACTTGTACGAATACGTTGGAAACATACCATTAATAGGCGCTTCCGAACCTGGCCAATAGTAACAAGCAGCTAACATTTTGTTCTGCTCTGCAAGATTCCAAATTGGCGTTCCTCCGTACCATTTCGGATTGATAACCGCATTTCTATTTCCCAACGAATAACGATCACCAACTTCTCTATCTAACATATTATTCCCCACCAAACCGTGATGAATAGGCGTTAAACCAGTTACAATTGTGTAATGATTTGGAAATGTAACCGATGGAAAAGACGGATACATGGCATCAGCTTTTACTCCATTTTTAGCCAAAGCTAATAGATTTTTAGCTTCATGTTTTTGAGCATAATCATAACGAAAACCATCTGCCGAAATCAAGATAACATAAGGTTTATCTTGTTGTTTGGCATCATTTACACGATTTTCGATTACGATTTGTTCTTCGATTTCTTGTGCATTCGCTGTAACTGAGAACGTTAAAACAATTGCAGAAAATATACTAAGTATTGATTTTTTCATGCCTCAAATTTAGAAAGTTTTATACTTAGAATGAATTAAAAAAATGTCAAATCTTGTGAGAAAATTTTTCAAAATTCTAACTCTTCTTCATCAACAACTTCTGAAATTCTTTTCCAACAAAAGGATTAATAATATGCTGAAAGCCTTTTTGTAACGTAAAAACTGTAATTGTCGCATCTGATTCTGGCGAATAAATAACATCTGTTCCCCACCAACCACCGTGATAATAAGCGTTAAAACCGAGATCAAAGTGATAAATTCCTAAACAATATTTAGATTGATCCGAAGGTAAAACATACGTCGACATCGAATCTAAAATTTGTTTATTCTGAATAATTTTTCCTTCAAACAAATACTGAAAAAACAAAGCCGATTCTTTGGCTGTAGAAGCTATCCCACCACCTCCGTACAAATCCCAAGATGGATTCAAATCATACGAATCCCAATTGTATTTACCTGCGTATTGATGAGCAAGCGAAAGCGTTTGTTGTGGATATTTTTCCAAATCGATAAACCACGTTTTTGTCAAACCTAATTCTTTATACATTAACAAATCTCGCATTGCTTTATAAAAAGGTTGATGCGTTTTTTGCTCAATGATTTCTGCTAAAAGCAAATAATTGATATCGCCATAACTAAACTTTTCTCCAACTTTTTGTGGACTTCCAATTTCCATTGCACGCTTGATTTGTTCCGCCTTCGTCCATTTATATTTCGGATGCTGATTGACTAATTCAAAATACGCTTCATCTACATAATCTTGTATTCCAGAAGTGTGTGACAACAAATTCTTGATTGTTATTGTATTCAAATCATAACCATCTTTTTCGAGCAATTTACGAGTCTTCTTAGACAACAAATTCTTGATAGGTTGATTGATTGTAACTTGACCTTTTTCTACTAATCTTAAAATAGCAGCAGCTACATAAGGTTTGGTATTACTTGCGATTAAAACCGGTTGTTGATGATTTAAAACTTTATTCGTTTTAATATCTGAAACTCCTTTTGCATAACTCCAAGAAATATTTTGTTTTGGCGCTTCAACATGAACAATAATTCCAACAGCGTCTTTATTTTTCTCATAAATCGAATCTATTTTAGATTGAAAAATGGTTTGCAGCTGCGCAACTCCAAAAAATGGAATGAATATAATACTGAGTAGAAGTGTTTTCTTCATATAATAAATTATTTATTTTAAAAATCGTTTTTATGAAATCCAAGTTCGCTTAATTTTTATAATTTTCCATTCATTATCAATTTTCTTAATCCAAATATCATAACCTTGACCACAAAGCTTTCCACATATAACACCGATTTGCAAAAAACCTTCTGTTTTAATATCATTAAAAAAGATTCTTCTGAAGCTAATTTCTACATCAAGATTTTTAAGATCTTCATATTCATCCCAAGTCTTATAATCTTTAAAAGCCTTTTCTAAATTTGGTAATTCACTTACTTTAATTAATGTATTATTTGCTTTGATATTAGAATTATTGATGTTAATCACAAAATTTGAACTATCAGATTTCACCCAATTTGTTCTAAAATTTTTAAATATATTTTCATCAAAATCATCTTTTCTATATCCACTTACAGTATCATAAATAGCAATCAATCTTTTTTGATTTCTAATTTTTAACATCTCATTATTGTAGTCATCTTTTTCTTTTTCAGTAACATTTTCTTGAAATTCTATTGGCTCAATATTTACAACGCAACTATCTATAATTTCATGAAATATTTGTGAATAAACTTCATTCTGAAAATTATCTGTATTAGATTTTTGAGTACAATTTACTAAAGTGAATAGTAAAAATGTAATGAATAAAATTTTCTTCATTTCATGTTATTTGATTTTAAAGATAAATAAAAATTGATTTAAATATTAGTGAAATCCTAAAACAAGTTCAGTAAACAAAAAAAGAGCTGAGGTAATTCTCAGCTCTTTTTAGATTTATTAATTTGAATTGATTATTTAATCTCAACACGAATTCCTTCGCTTTGCGCACTCAATTCTGGTGCATACATATTTTGCATCGATGTAATTCCGTTCGAGAAATTTCCTGCATTATTCGCTTTCAAATCATATTCGAAAACGTAAGTTCCTTTTCTCATATAATCCGAAAAGAAATTCGCAGCTGCATCGCGCGTGCTTTCGTAATACCCAAATTCTCCTTTCCATTTGTAACCAGAAAGTACATTCACAGGCTCGAAACCACTTGCTCGCATATCTTTAATATGTACAAATTGCATGTTACGATCAATAGAAATCTCTAATCGAACCGTTACAATATCACCAACTTTTATCGGTGTTGACGTTGTAATTTCTTTCAGAATTGGACCATTTGTTGAATTTTGTTTGATGAATAATTTCTTGTTGAACTTGATTCCTGTTTCAGCAGATTTTATTTTATCTAAATCTTCAAAATATTGCCAATACATCGCTCCCCAAGCAACACCTGGAGAAGTTTTCAAAACTTCAACTTTACCCATTTCAGGTTTAATTTCTTCTTTGTTCCAAGAAGTTTTTACATAACCCGAACCAGATTGCGTATTGTTATCTAAATCAATTTTTTGATTTCCGATCTTCACTTCAATTCCTTTCTCTGCATCTATCCAAGATTTCCCGAAATTCATTAAAGCATAAACCGCTTTTGTCGTTGCTTTTGTCGAATTCCATTGATTTGTTTGACGATTTTTCAATAACCAAACTTTCATTTCTTCTACTGATTTCTCGTCTTTTGTAACTTCATCAAACGCTTCAATTAACAACGATTGTGTTTCTACAGGCGCTTGATACCAAAACCAACCCGGTTGATTTTCTTTCCAATACATACCCATTTCATCCGATTCTACTGCTTTTTCTTTGATTGAATTCACAACAATTTTAGCAGCAGATTGCATTTGGAAACGATTCATCACAATTGCAGCCATTGCTTTTTGTTGCAACGATAAATCCAATTTTGTATCATTCAAATTCTTTAACATCGCTGTTTTCATTTCTTCCAACTCTTTCGTCATTGGATAATCTTCTAAGAAGAAAGAACGCGCATATAAATAATGTAAACCGTCTGAATATGTAACATCTTTGAATGATTTTTGATCTTTTTTGAACTCTTTGAAACGTTTCAAATTCTCATCATCAATAAACTGAATTGCTTTTCTGATTAATGGATTCACATCTATTTCAAACGCTTTGAAATTCACATCCATTTTCTTCATATTTCCGAAACCAGAAACAATATGCGTTGTGATATATTCGTTTGGACGACCACCGTCAAACCAAGCAAAGCCACCATTTGATTGTTGTTTATCCGATAATTTTTGGAAAGCCGATTTCATTTCCGTTTGCATTTGATTCAATTGGAATAAAACCGCTATTTGTTTCATTTGCTCTTCTTCACTTTCTGCATTTTTCACCCAAGGCGTTTCCTCTAAAATGATATTTTTCAATTCTTGGTTCAATTGTAATTTCGATTTCAATTCACCTTTTTTGTTCCAATCATCAAAAACAGCTTTAATTTTTGGATTCGAATTAATCACTTTCTCCGAAATCATATTTCCATATAAACGCGAGAACACTTGCTCAGCACATTCATAAGGATATTCGCGCAAATAAGGCAACGAGAAAATCGCATACCAAATTGGATTCGTTGTCATCTCAAACGTTAATTTGAAATTATCCAAAGAAGTCGATTTATTGTTGATCATATTCTCAAATTGGAACGATTTCTTTTGACCTTCTTTCACATAAATCGGCAACGTTTCTGTCACCATCATACGATTTGTCAAAATTGGCAAAGCCGATTCCTCTCCATCCGAAAAATCTCCAGCCGAAGCCACCACACGATAAACAATCGCTTGTACATTTTTCGGAACATCAATTGTCCACGTTACTTGATCCGAACTTCCTTTTGCAACAGAGAAATTCTGAACTGCATTTGTCAACTTAAATTGCGCATCAATTGGTTGATTGGTAAACGCATCAAACAACATCAACTTCGCAGAACCATTTAATACTTTATCTGATAAATTATTAATCTTAGATGAAACCGAAATTTGATCGCCTTCACGCAAGAAACGTGGCATATTTGGCACAACCATCAAGTCTTTTTGAGTGCGAACATTTTGCTCTAAATAACCTGTTTTAAGGTCTGGTGTATGCGCAATCGCCATGAATTTCCACTCTGTTAAACTTTCTGGCGTTGTAAATTCTATAATTACATTTCCTTTTGAATCTGTTTTAAGATTTGGATAAAAGAACGCTGTTTCATTTAAATTTGTACGCGCTTTTACATTATCTAAAGCTGCGTTTGCTCCTTTTTTAGTTGTAATTACCACTACTCCTCTTGCTCCTCTTGCTCCATATAATGCAGTCGCCTCTTCTCCTTTCAACACATTCATAGACTGAATATCATCTGGATTAAGTTCTGATATTTTATCATATACAACTCCGTCAATAACATAAAGAGCGTTTTCATTTCCTTCTAATGAAGAAGCTCCACGAATTGCTATTTCTTGAGAAGCATAGCCAAGCTCTTTTTTATCTCTCGTAATTCCCATTGCTGTAACAACAGCAGCTTCCATTTGAACTTCTCCACCTCCAGTTTGACTTGTTGAAGCTGGTGCAGCCACCGATTTCATCATACGATTCATGCGATATTGATTAAATCCAAAATCAAATAAATTAAGATCTAATCCTGCATATCCTCTTGCATAAAAATCATAATTTGTACGATAATAAATTGCGCGTGAAGAATTTGTTGAATAAAATTGATACAGATTAAATGGATTATTTCTTCTTGAATTCGTAAAATTATATACATTAAAATCTAAAGAATTCGACGCAAATTGATCCAACGAAGCATCATACATACTTGCTAAAACCTCAGCCGAAACTTTATCTTTATTTGGACCTTCGATTTTTAATTGCCATTTTTCTTTTGCACCAGGCGTTAATTTATCACGTAAAACTTCAGCCGTAACTTTCAGTTGTTTATTGGTAAATGGAACCGTCAAATGAAGACTTCCCGTTTGCACATCATTGAATTTCGTCATCGCATAATTCACATAAATTCCACCACGATATTCTTCTTTGATTGGAATTTCAACCACTGATTTTTTGCTCAAATCCAAGAAACCTTTCTCAATAATTGTTTGATTCGCCTCTACTTCATAATACACAAATGTATTTTTAGAACCTGATTTGAAATCAATTTTTGCAATATCTTTTGGCTGAAAAGTTGATTGATTTAGCGAAACTGCTAAAAGCGTTTTGATTGCATTTGCTTTCTTTTCATTCGAAACATAAACCAATTTATCCACCTCAACTTTTTGCGTTCCGTCAAGCACAAAACCTTTGATGACATAATAACCTTCTTCTAAATTTGACGCTTGATTGAATTGAATTTCATCAGAAACTTTTGTATCAAAATCACTTTCGAAAACCTTTTGATTGGTTGTCCATGTTTTCGGATTCATTTCATCGCCATAAGGCTCATTTGGAAACAATTTCTTGAATTCTTCTTTCGAATAAACATTATAATCTGTTGTAAATTTTTGACGACGAACAACTTCTTTTGGCGCATTTAACGAATAAATTTCGATATGACCTTTTCCGTCTAATTTTTCATCATTCAAGTTTTTCACTTCAATTTTGAAAGCTTTCAAAACGTCTGCTTTTGTTTTCTCTGAAACAGCTACATTCAACGACATTCTCGTATCACCAACTTTCACCGAAGAAGACTCAGACTGCGTTTCTCCATTGATATCTGTTGCATTTACTTCGATAAAATAATTGTACGTTCTTACCTCATCTTTCTTTTTCTCAGAAGCCGGTTTTGCGACAAATTCGAAATTAAATTTTCCTTCTGCATCAGTCGTTGTATCTCCAAACGTAATTTCTTCTCGCTCGCCACGACCTGCTGGAATTGAGCGATACCAAGGCCAAAACGTAAAAATTTCTTGACGATAAACACGGTACGAAACTTTTGCATTATCGATATTAGCACCAGAAAAAGCAATCGCCTTTCCTTCTACTTTTACCTTGTCATTTAAACTATAAACACCTTTATTTTTCTCAATTTCGACTTTGAATTTTGGACGTTTATATTCCTCAACTTTGAATGAATAATAACCATCTTCGTTAATAGCTCTAATCGAAAAATTCCCTGTTAAAGCAGAACTTGGCAACACAAAACTTCCATTTATAGAACCAAATTCGTTTGTTTTTAAATCTACTTTAGAAAGTTCTTTGTCATTGACATCAAACAAAGCAATCGTCAATTTAGAATTTGGAATGACGTTTCGGGTTTTATCTTTCGATGAATAATAAATTCCTTTAAAATAAACCGTTTGTCCAGGACGATAAATCGCACGATCTGTGAAAATCTTGACAGAAGAATCATCGTCTTCATCATAACGATCGTAATCGTAGTAATACGTTGAATAAATAGTATGTTCGTCTTTTACTCGATATTGAAGATTTCTCCAACCCGAAGGAATTGTAATTATTCCATCTTTATCCGACGTTAAAATTTTAAATTCCTTTTTATTGTAATTTGTCAAGTTAGAAAACTCAACCGCAACATTATTTTCTGGTTTTCCAGTTTCACGATTTACAACCGAAACCTTTTCATTCAGCGAGTTTATCGCATATTTCGAAACCATTATATCCAAATAATCAATATCGTCTTTTGTGTTGATTTTTAATTCAGAATTATTCGAAAAAAGGACAATATAACGACCAGATTTTAGTGGATTTAATTTGACTATTGTTGAATGATTTTGATAATCTTCAAACGATTTGACATCAATTGTATATTGATCAACAACTTGTAAACTATTCAGAAATTTTTGCGCTTCTGAAATTCGATTTTCGTTGTAAACGTTTAACGCTTGTATTTTCTGTTTTCCATCAAAACCTTCATTATAAGTGAAAATTCTAACAAAAACTTGCGATAAGTTTTTATGCGTTAATTGAATTAGCGTATTCTGATTTTCGTTGATATATTTCTCGGCTTGCACACTTAATTCTTGCGATTTGATCTTCGAAACTAAATTATTTATATTCTCTAATTCCTCCGAATTTGGATAAAGCTTCGCAACTTTTTGTTGTATCTCAAAAATCTTATTTACGTTCGACAATTTATCCTCTTGCAAACCATAATAATCTGTCGCTAAAGTTGCATATACATAAGACGAATACCACGCTTTTGGATATTTTGTTGCTAAAGATTCTTTTTGTTTAATAATTTCTTGAACCGAAGTTGAACCACGTTTTGAATCAATTAAAATCAATTCATTGTACAAAACAGCATTTTCGTTATTTTTTTGTGTATTCAATTGAACCAAATCATTAAGCAATTGATTTGCTATATCTTTTTCATCATTCTGATTCAGATAATTGATATATTTTTTCGCTAAAACATCATATAAACTTGGCATTAAATCCAATTGTTGCTGCGCATTTTTCTTATCCTCAACAAGATTCAAAATCATTTTATAATCTTGAGATTTTGCATTGATTAATTCATTTTTTGGTTGAATTGATTTCGAAAAATAATCGTTAATTGTTTTCTTAAAAGTATCTTCTGTCCAAAATCTTACATCATTTGTCGCTTGATTTTCGACATTTGTACGACTTTGAATTTTCCAACGATTTTCGTTGTAATACAATTGATATAGTTCAGCTAAATATGAATAAACAATCGCACTATTTACGTTTGATTTTTCGTCTAAATCTTTTTTAAACAAATCAAAAACGAAGTTTACATCATCTTTTTCATCAGAAGTTGCGACTTTTATTTTTGCTTCATAAAACAAAGCTTTCAGATAACTTTGTTGATTATTTTGCTTTTTTGATAAAGCTTTAAGTTCATCAATTTTTGGTTGGATTGATTTGAATTGACCATTTTGCATTTGTTGGTCAATTTCTTTCCACTTTTGATCAATCGTTGGGGATTGAGCCATAAGCATCGAATTGGTTAAAATTAATAATAAAAACAGGAGCTGTTTCATAGATTCTTTCTTTTATCAGTAGATGCAAGTTACGGAAAAATGGTTGGTTGTGGAAATGAAATAATTATCAAATGATTGATATATAGCACAAAAAAAATCTGAATGTTGCCATTCAGATTTTTTGATATATAAGTTGATTAGTTGTAGTTTTTATAAATCGTCTACGTCTAAATCTTCGTCGATTTGTAAATCATTTAATTCAGCATCTTCTGCAAAATCAATATCTTCTTCGTCGTCTAAATCAACCATCATGTCTTTTTTAGGCGCTTTAAGAGGCATTGAACCGAAACGGTAAACCGTTAATGGATAATTAAGAACAGCTGGTTTATCTTCTACAGAAATTAATTCAGCCACAAATGTCCACATTTCCATAAAATCATATACAAAAGCCATACGATCTCCCTGATTAACAAAAGCTTCTTTGATATAAAAATCAGCCATTGTTTCATCAGTTCCATCATCAGACATATCCTCTAAAGGAATTTCTTTTGTTTGGTTTCCATCCTCATCTACTTCATAGAACGACGCCAACTCCTCACCTTGTAAACTAAAAGCACTAATAATACCTTTGTACAATGTGAATAATGTTTGCTTCTCTTTAATTTCTATGTCTCTAAAAACATCCTCTTTTGCATCAAGGAATACACGAATTTTATATATCACTTTCTAAATATTTTTCGGTTCCAAATTTAAATCTTTTCCCATATTAATTACAAATTCTAATGCAGAATTATAATTATTTTCTACTTCGCCTTCTAAAATTGCTTCTTTGATGGCATTTTTTAAGATTCCAATCTCTTTTCCTGGTTGAATATCAAATATTTTCATGATTTCTTCACCCGAAATTGGCGGTTGAAAATTACGAACTCTGTCGCGTTCTTCAACATCTTTTATTTTTTGTTCTACAACTTCAAAATTTTGTTTGAAACGTTTCTGTTTGCGTTCATTTTTTGTTGTAATATCAGCTTTACAAAGCGTAATTAAATCGTCAAAATCTTCTCCAGCATCAAACAATAACCTGCGTAAAGCTGAATCTGTTGCGTCATCTGTCACAACTGCAATTGGACGAGAACTCATCATCACCAATTTCTGAACATATTTTACTTGCGGTCCTAATGGTAATTTTAATCGTCTGAACAATTTTAATACCATTTTAGATCCAACAAATTCATGCGAATGAAATGTCCAACCTACATTTTTATCAAAACGTTTGGTAACCGCTTTTCCAATATCGTGCAACAACGCCGCCCAACGTAACCAAACATTATCTGTGTTGACAGAAATATTATCAACGACTTCTAATGTATGATAAAAATTATCTTTATGTTTTTGACCTTCAACCTCTTCGATTCCCTTTAACGCAACCAATTCTGGTAAAATATGCTGCATTAATCCTGATTGTTCCAATAACAATAATCCGACCGAAGGTTTATCCGTCATCATAATTTTCTGAAACTCATCCATTACGCGTTCAAAAGATACGATATTAATACGTTCAGCATTATCAATTATTGCCTGAAAAGATTTTTTTTCTATTTCAAACTCCAATTGAGCTGCAAAACGAATCGCACGCATCATGCGCAAAGGATCATCAGAATAGGTAACATTCGGTTCTAATGGCGTTTTGATGATTTTATTATTCAAATCTTCAACACCATTAAAAGGATCAATTAATTCACCAAAATTCTCTTTATTCATCGAAATTGCCAATGTATTAATCGTAAAATCACGACGTTTTTGATCGTCTTCCAACGTTCCGTCTTCTACATGTGGTTTTCGACTATCTTCTGAGTAACTTTCTTTTCGTGCACCTACAAATTCCAAATCTGTGTCTTTATACTTAAACATTGCTGTTCCAAAACGTTTAAAAACTGAAACTTGTGATGTATGTCCTAATTTATTAGCTAATTCTTTAGCCAATAAAATTCCATTTCCTACTGTTACAAAATCGATGTCTTTTTTCTGACCACGATTCAATAAATAATCGCGTACAAATCCACCAACTACATAAGTTTCTTGATTAATTTCATCAGCAACTTCTGCTACATTTTTAAAAATTGGATTTGATACGGCTTCTAAGATTTTCATTCTGCAAAAGTATATGTTTTGAAATAAAAAACTACTCTCTAATAACTTTTACTTCGTTATCTAGACCTAATTTAATTATCGTTGATGCAGTAAACTGAGGCACAAAGGTTTTTGTCTCGTCTGGATAAAAGTCAACACGCTCTAAAATAGTAGGATTAACTTCCGAAAACACTTTTGGAGAAGGTTCTCCTGATAAATTAGCCGATGTAGACACAATTGGTCCACCTAATTTCCCTATGATTTTCTTACAAAAAAAATCGTCTGTTAATCGAATAGCAATTGTATTATCTTCTGCAACTAACGATTGTGGTAAACCTTTTGGATTATCGTAAATAATTGTAAGAGGTTTTTCATTCAAATCAATCAAATCCCAAGCTAATTCTGGCACCTCAACAATATTTTGTAACATGCGTGGTGAGTCAACTAAAATAATCAACGATTTTGATGAAGGGCGATTTTTTATCTGATAAATTTTTTCGATTGCAGCCTCATTCTTCGCATCACAACCCAATCCAAGAATTGTATCTGTTGGATAAAGCATTGTTTCTCCTTGTTTTAGTTTGGCTACAATTTCGTTTATATCTGACATTTTATTTATTTTATAAATTTGAGTGCAAAGGTATTGTAGGAAAGTTAAAATGAGAATTATTTAATATAATTTCTCCAAAATTTATAGGGTTTGGGTTGATTGAATCGATGACAAGCCATTGGTAAAGCATTATTATTCAACTTAAAAGATTTTTCTGGTTTTCGATCCATACAAAAATCTAATGCTTCTTTCCAATTAGGAATTTTATAATCTGTATACTTTTTAGGAACAAATAATGACCAAAAAACATCTTCGATATGGTAATCAGATTCTGGTTTTTCTGTTAAGAATAACTCTATCTGTTTGGATTGTTCATCAGAAATTTGAATAAATTTTTCTACTTTTCGTAAAGAAAATCCTCCATTTCCTACTTTAAAAAGACGCTCTGTATTCTTTGGATTTTTCCCTTTTAATTTTCGAACAAATCCGTTTATTTTTTCAAAAGTTACATTAATAAAGTTACGCTCGCTTCCTACCCATGGGGCTCCTACGTAATCATAATCTTTTTCGCACCATTCATTTAGTTTATTTTTAAAAACATAAACATCTAATTGACAAATCAGTATATATTCAAATTCTTCAAAAGTTTGATAAAATTCTTTACTTAATAACAATTGATTATATGCATCAATAGAATCGAAACAATTTGAACTGAAGTATTCTATTCGAAGATGTTTAATTTTATTAAAATAAGATGAATAACGAGAAGTTGACAATCCTTTCGGAGCTGCAAAAATTATTTCAAAATCATTGAAATGTTGAGTTATGCTTTTCAAAGATTTTTTTTCAAATTCATCTAAAAAATCTCTATAAATTGGAACTACAATCCCTACTTTCTTCAAATTATTCATAATATTGAGAATACTTTTCAGCAAAAATAAACATATCTTTGGCACATTAAAATGAAATATAGAAAATCTATATTAAATATTAAGAATTCAAGAAAATGACACAAAAAATTGTCGTAAACCAACAATTTCCTACTACAAAAAATGAAATCAAATCAATTATTGACAATTTTGATTTGATTGATGATTATATTGCAAAAGGGACACGAAATTCTATCAAAAAAAAGACATTAGAATCGGATAAAATTGCAACAATAAAATCATTCAAAATTCCTAATGTTGTTAACAAATTTGTTTATAGATTTTTTAGAAAATCGAAAGCAGAACGATCATTCTTATATGCTAATAAATTAATTGGTTTAGGGTTTAAAACACCTACTCCAATTGCATATGTCGAAAACTTTAGTACAATCTCATTTTTAAAAAGTTATTATTTTTGTGAATTAATTACATCTGAAATAACTTTTAGAGAATTAGTTTTAGATATTAATTATTCAAATCGAAACGAAATCTTGAAACAGTTTACAAAATTCACATTTGATTTGCATGAAGCTGGAATTGAATTTTTAGATCATTCTCCTGGTAATACTTTAATTAAGCAAGTTGGAGAAAATCAATACGAATTTTATTTGGTTGATTTAAACCGTATGAATTTTCACAATTCAATGAGTTTTAATATTCGAATGAAAAACTTTTCTCGTCTAACTCCTCAAAAAGAAATGATTGAAATTATGGGAAAAGAATATGCGAAACTTATTAATAAACCAGAACAAGAAGTGATTGAAGAAATGTGGAATAAAACACAAGAATTCCAACAAAAGTTTCAAACAAAACAAGCTCGAAAAAAGAAATTAAAAGCTTTAATTGGTAAATAATAAAAAATGCACTTTTCATGAAAAGTGCATTTTTTACTTTATCATTTCAGAAAATGGAATAATTATCTCATATCCTTTTTCTTTAAAGTAATCTTGCATTCCTTCTCTATACGTCACTAA
Organism: Empedobacter sp. UBA7248; assembly: GCF_002472945.1. Lineage (NCBI taxonomy): Bacteria > Pseudomonadati > Bacteroidota > Flavobacteriia > Flavobacteriales > Weeksellaceae > Empedobacter > Empedobacter sp. UBA7248. The sequence continues at coordinate 19,321 of NZ_DKSU01000001.1, forward strand.
AACAAAATCTCCGCCCCAAGCTCCGAGGCTTTTTACAGTTCCTAAATAATCAGGAAAATACAATTCTTTAACTTGTGGAATTTGCATAAAACTGCTTAATTGAGCTTGATATTCATCTAAAATAGCTTCTAAATGAGTTAAACTCTCAACTTTAGTTGCTTTTACAACTAAATCCGAAAGTTCCTGAATCATTTTCCAATCTTTTGGTTTGTTCTTATAATGATTTCCAACAACGGCTTGCGTATCTTGCTTTTGATTAAGATAAACAAAATAAAGTTGATCTTTAAAATTCCAATTCAATTCTAAATCTTCTACTTCAATTGGATTATTAGAAAATAAAATCGGTTGATGATGATGTGCGCAAGCTATATCATAACCACTTGTATTGAAGGTCAATTTATTTAATTCAAACGGATTTATTTCAATCCATTGACTAATTAAATCAATCAAAGTCGAGCTACTACCCAATCCCCATTCTTGTGGATATTCTAATTTTGTTAAACATTGATAACTATTATTAGAATTGAAAAAATCAGGATTTAACGATTTAACTTGTTTTAAAATATTTTGTAATGATTGACTTAATTTCTCGTTTGTAGAAGAAATTATTTCTAAATCATTCAATCTAATTTCAGCTTCAAACCAAATAGAATTATCAAATTTCGTCGCTTTCCAAGTGATTAAATTCTCAGTTTCTGATGAATTTTCTACAAACAAACATTGCCCATATTTCGTGGGCAATGCAAATGCTTTCGCTCCATCAATTACAATATATTCCCCGATAAGGAATAATTTTCCATTGGAACGGTATGTTTTCATTTATTTTAGATTTGTGCCGAAGAAGTCGCAACCTCTCTGTTTATTTTTTTCACTAAACCTTGTAAAGTGTTTCCTGGTCCAACCTCAATAAATTCAGTCGCACCATCAGCAATCATATTTTGTACAGATTGCGTCCATTTTACAGGAGCAGTTAATTGCGCAATCAAGTTTTTCTTGATTTCTGCAGGATCTGTAACGGCAGTTGTACTTACATTTTGATATACTGGACAAATTGGCGTATTGAATGTTGTTTCTTCAATGGCTTTTGCTAATTCTTCTTCTGCAGGTTTCATTAAAGGTGAATGAAAAGCTCCACCAACAGGTAAAACTAAAGCACGTTTTGCGCCTAATTCTTTCAATTTTTCACATGCTACGTTAACCGCTTCAATCTCTCCAGAAATAACTAATTGACCTGGGCAATTGTAATTTGCAGCAACTACAACTCCGTCAATTTCTGCACAAGCATCTTCAACAATTTTATCTTCTAATCCTAAAATTGCAGCCATTGTTGATGGATTAGCTTCACAAGCAGCTTGCATTGCTAAAGCACGTTTGTACACTAATTTTAATCCAGATTCAAAATCTAACGTTTCATTTGCAACTAAAGCAGAAATTTCTCCTAAAGAATGTCCTGCAACCATTTCTGGTTTGAAATCTGGTAAAGTTTTCGCTAAAATAACAGAATGTAAAAAAACTGCTGGTTGTGTAACTTTTGTTTGTTTTAGGTCTTCTGCAGAACCTTCAAACATAATTGATTTTATATCAAATCCTAAGATTTCGTTTGCTTTATCAAATAATTCTTTTGCGATTTCAGAATTTTCGTACAAGTCTTTACCCATTCCAGAGAATTGAGCACCTTGTCCTGGAAAAACATATGCTTTCATTGTATTATTTTTAATGTATGACAAATGTATAATAAAATCTTAAACTTCTTTATTTAACCTAAGTTTTGATTTTCTTTTCTATAAATTTCATCTAAATATTTATAACGATTTGCAACAGAAATTGCGTGTAGTTTCGCGATTGTATAACCATCTTTTCCATCTAAAAAACCAAGTCTCATTACGAAATAATTAAAAAAACGATAGGCAGGCTTTATAGTATAATGATAAAATGTTGGTTTCAAATTTTTAAGACGAAGCTCTTGCGCTCGCAAACGAGAATAGCTATTTAGTTTGTCTAAATAATACACATCATTAACAAAAGTATGGTGTTTCACTTTTTGTTCCAAATCATCTACTAAACCATCACATTCTAATAATTCATGAACCATCAACCCATCTTTATATCTACATTTAGATTTTCTAAAAAGACGAACAGCTCTCACATTTTGCTGACCAGAAAATTTTATTTTCTTATTCTTAAAATAAAATGAATGATAAGCCATAAAGGCTACTTCTTGTAAATTTGAATTTACTTTCTTTATTAACTCTTCTTTTAGTTTAGAGGAAAGCTCCTCATCTGCATCAAAAAAAGTTACCCAATCATTTTCAGCTAAAGAAAGTGTATAATTTCGTTGATTTGTGAAATTATCAAACTTACGTTTTACGAACTTAACTTTTGGATTTTGAAGTGCAATTTCTTCCGTTTTATCTGTACTAAATGAATCTACAATAATTATTTCATCTGCATAACTAGCCTCATCAATAAATCTTTTGATGTTTTTTTCTTCGTTAAGTGTAATTAGTAGAGCAGAAATTTTAGTAGACATTCTCTATAGTAATCAAATTTTATAAATAGAAACTCAAAATTTCTGTTTTTATTTTATTAATGGTGATAAGAAATTATCTAATTTATTTTTAAACAACTCGAAATCAAATATTGAATAAAATTCATTTACTTGTTTTTTTATTTGACGATTGTTTAAATCTCCAAGTTTTTCAGGAAAATAATCTTTCAAATGAACACTTGTGTGATTAATTCCATCTTCGAAAGTTGCCCAAACTTTTTTATCAATCCAAGGAGAAAAAATAATAAACGATTTTTTCCCTAAAGCTTTGGACATATTAATTGCTCCTCCATCATTTCCAACAATCACATCACATTCATTTGCAATTGCAATAAACTCGCGCAAATCATTACCCAACAATTCAAAATAAACTTTCGATTTGGTTTCATCACATAATTGATTATATACTTCTTTTGCTTGTGGTAATTGTTTCGGAAAATAATTAAATAAAATATTGACATTATAATATTGACCAATAAAATCAACCATTTTTGCCATTTTATTCAACGGATAAGTTTTTGAAGGATCAGAACCAAGTAAACTAATCATAACCGTTTTGCGAGTAGAATCAACTTGATGTTTTTCAAATAAATCTTTCGCAAAGTTTATTTCTTCTTCTGTTAAATACAATTTCGGTTCTGTTGTCAAAGGAATTTCAATTCCTAAAGGTTTCAATAAAGACAAACGATGTTCGATTGCTAAACCTAAATATGAATTTGGTTCGTCATGTTTTTCTACATTATCTGTATACAAAAACGTTCTTCCAATCTTTTTATATGATATTTTTTTCGGTGCATTATTAATAAAAACATCCACCCAACTTTGTAATTTTGAGTAAGCATCAATGACAACATCATACTTATTTTGATTAACTTTTTTCGAAAATTTAATCAAATTCATCAAGCCTTTGTTTTCTTTTTCGTCAAAAACAATTTTATGATCGATGTATGGATTATTCTCTAAAACAGGCAAAGTATTACTATTGATTAAATAATCAACAATAGCATTTGGATAAGCTTTTTTGATATTTTCGCACAACAATGATGTGATTAAAACATCGCCTATCATCTTGTGTTGGATAATCAAAATTTTCATAAAACATAGTTATAAAGCAAAACTACTAAAATATGTTTGATTCGAAAATAAAAAAATCCTCAACAAAACTGCTGAGGATTATATTTAATAAAATTTAGTTCTAATTAAACCGCTACATTATGCTCGCGCAATGCATCATTTAATGAAGTTTTTTTATCTGTAGATTCTTTACGAGTTCCGATGATTAATGCACAAGGAACTTGGTATTCACCTGCAGCAAATTTTTTCGTGTAAGAACCTGGAATAACTACTGAACGAGCAGGTACATAACCTTTAATTTCAATTGGTTCTTCACCTGTTACATCAATAATTTTAGTCGATGCTGTTAAAACAACATTTGCTCCTAAAACCGCTTCTTTTCCTACACGAACTCCTTCTACAACGATACAACGAGATCCAATGAATGCATTATCTTCGATAATTACTGGAGCAGCTTGCAATGGTTCTAAAACTCCACCAATTCCTACACCACCAGATAAGTGAACATTTTTCCCAATTTGAGCACAAGAACCTACAGTAGCCCAAGTATCAACCATTGTTCCTTCGTCCACATACGCACCAATATTTACATAAGAAGGCATTAAAATAACTCCCGAAGAAATATACGCACCATAACGAGCAACAGCATTTGGAACAACACGAATTCCTTTTTCAGCATAGTTACGTTTCAATTCCATTTTATCATGGTATTCGAAAATTCCAGCTTCTAACGTTTCCATTTTCTGAATTGGGAAATACATTACAACTGCTTTTTTCACCCATTCGTTTACTTGCCAATCTTCACCTACTGGTTCTGCACAACGTAATTGTCCGTTATCGATTAATTCAATTACTTCACGAATTGCAGCTTGTGTTGCCTCTTCTTGTAACAATTCTCTATTGTCCCAAGCTTTTTCTATGATTTGTTTTAAATTCTCCATCTTTATTAATAATAGCCACAAATATAAAAATTATAATCAAGGGATTTCATAGAGATTATTTATTATTGAATCGTTTTTTTAAATTTGCCAAATGTCACGAATATTAGCGTTAGATTACGGAGGAAAAAGAACAGGCGTTGCCGTAACCGATGAATTACAAATTATAGCTTCGCCAGTTGATACAATTGATACATCAAAATTGATGGATTTCTTGAAACAATATATCGAGAAAGAAAACGTTTCTGACCTTGTAGTTGGGTTATCCGTTCGTTTTTCGGGAGAATTAAATGAGATTGAAAATCAAATTCAACCTTTTTTGAAAAAATTTTCTGAACAATTTCCGTTGATCAAAATTCATCGTGAAAATGAGATGTTTACATCAAAAATGGCTTCTCAAGCAATGTTTGCTGGAGGAATGAAAAAGAAAAAACGTCAAGAAAAAGGAATGGTAGATAAAGTGAGTGCTGTAATAATTTTACAATCATTTTTATCACATAAACTATAACAAATTGTATCTTTGCCGTTAAATTAATAAAAAAAGATCAGAAAATGGTATTACCAGTTGTAGCTTACGGAGATCCTGTCTTACGTAAAGTTTCACAAGAAATCGATCAAGATTATAAAAATTTACAAGAACTGATCCAAAATATGTTCGATACAATGTACGACTCTAACGGAGTTGGTATCGCGGCGCCACAGATCGGAAAAGATATACGTTTATTTATTGTAGATTGCTCACCTTTTGAGGAAGATGAAGATTATGAAGATATACAGAATGAGTTGAAAGATTTCAAACGTGTTTTTATCAATCCAAAAAAAATCAGTAGTTCCGAAGGTGATGAATGGGCTTTTACAGAAGGATGTTTGAGTATTCCTCACATTCACGAAGATGTAACACGTCCAGAATCGGTAACTTTAGAATATTTTGATGAAAATTGGGTGAAACATACCGAAACTTTTTCGGATATTCGCGCTCGAGTTATTCAACACGAATACGATCATTTGGAAGGAAAGCTTTTTATTGACTATATTTCGAGCTTTAAAAAGAAATTAATAAGTAATAAATTAAAAAATATAACAAAAGGGAAAGTAAACACGAGTTACAAAATGAAATTCCCTTCATAGACCCTTAAACATAATAGAATATGGATTTATCAAGAGTTATCGCAATTTCAGGAAAACCAGGATTATACCGTTTAGTTTCTCAAACAAGAGGTGGTTTTGTTGTTGAAGATTTAGAAAAAGGTAAAAAAATCTCAATCGCTTCTAACTACAATGTTAGTTTATTAGACAACGTTGCGATCTACGGAGTATCACAAGAATTTCCTTTGGCTGAAGTTTTCTTCAGAATTTACAAAAAAGAAAACGGAGGAGAAACGATCGATTACAAAACTTCTGGTGCAGATTTGCGTAAATATATGGAAGAAGTTTTACCAGAATATGACGATTCAAGAGTTTATGATTCTGATTTGAAAAAATTATTCCAATGGTATAATATCTTACACAAAAACGGATTATTAAACATCGACTTAGCTGCTGTAGAAGCTGCAATGGCTGCTCAACAAGCACAAGAAGCTCCTGTTGCTGAAGTAGAAGCTACAGAAGAGGTTGCTGTGGAAGAAAAACCAAAAAAGAAAGCTCCTGCTAAAAAGGCAGCTGACAAAAAAGACGCTGAAGAAAAACCAGCTAAAAAAACTGCTGCTAAAAAAACAACAGCAAAAAAAGATAAAGACGCTGAATAATTAGAGATGAATACACGTAAAGATCAATTACAAGCTTTCGAAAGATTGTTGGATATAATGGATGAATTACGTGAAAAATGTCCGTGGGATCGTAAACAAACAATGGAAACTTTGCGTACGTTGTCTATCGAAGAAATTTATGAACTTTCGGATGCTATCATCGAAAAAGATTCGGATGAAATAAAAAAAGAACTAGGTGATGTTTTTCTTCACCTAGTTTTTTATTCTAAAATCGCATCAGAACAAAACAACTTCGATGTTGCTGATGTTTTAAATGGTATTTGTGACAAATTAATTCATCGTCATCCTCACATTTACGGCGATGTAGAAGCAAATACAGAAGAAAAAGTGCTTCAAAATTGGGAACAAATCAAGCTAAAAGAAGGTAACAAATCTGTACTTTCTGGCGTTCCTACTTCTCTCCCAGCAATGGTAAAAGCGTATCGAATTCAAGACAAAGTAAAAGGTGTTGGATTTGAATTTGAAAATTCTGATCAAGTTTTTGAAAAAATTATCGAAGAAATTAATGAATTCAAAGAAGAACAAAATCCAACAGATAAAGAGATGGAATTTGGTGATATTTTGTTTTCTTTGATTAATTATGGACGATTTAATGGCATCAATTCTGAAGATGCTTTAGAAAGATCAAACAAAAAATTTATCACGCGTTTTCAGAAATTAGAAGAAATCGCGAAAGAAAATGGTCAAAACATAGCCGATTTAACCATTTCCGAATTAGATAAATTATGGAATTTAGCGAAAATTCGCTAGTGTAAACTTGACACTATAAGTTTTATTCAAATTCACGAAAACGTTGTAATCAGACATTTTAACACTATTATAAATAACTTTTATCGACACCAATAAAACAAAGTATTACAAATTATTGTGCACGCACAGAAAACCGACATATATTTGCAATGGTTATAGCGGGCAATAGCTTGTAATAATGGAAGGAAGTTTGTTTACTAAGTAAACAGTTTTCTCATTTTTTTGTGGTTTTGATGAAAAGGTGACTTAAAGTCGCCTTTTTATTTTTTATCAACTTCTTTTAAAATCACAATTCATAACAATCCTTTTTTATCTGAATAATTTGTAAATTTGTAAAATGCAGTTTCAATTAAATTCTGAATTCAAGCCAACCGGTGATCAGCCAAAAGCTATTGAAGAATTATCGAATGGTATTCTAAATAATGATCGTTATCAAACACTTTTGGGTGTTACAGGTTCTGGTAAAACATTTACAATCGCGAATGTTGTGCAAGATGTGCAACGTCCAACTTTGGTTTTAGCGCATAACAAAACATTGGCGGCGCAATTGTACATGGAATTCAAAGAATTTTTTCCAAATAATGCTGTCGAATATTTCGTTTCGTACTACGATTATTATCAGCCAGAAGCTTACATTCCTTCATCAGGAACCTATATTGAAAAAGATTTATCAATTAATGAAGAGATAGAAAAGCTTCGTTTAAGTACAACTTCTTCCCTACTTTCTGGTCGTCGCGATATATTGGTTGTCGCTTCGGTTTCGTGTTTATATGGTATTGGAAATCCAACAGAATTTCATAAAAATGTGATTCAGATAGAAACGGGGCAAATTATTTCGAGAACAGCTTTTTTACATAAATTGGTTCAAGCTTTATATTCGAGAACAGAAGGTGTTTTCCAACGCGGAAATTTTAGAATTAAAGGTGATACATTAGATATTTTTCCTGCTTATGCGGATGACGGAATCAGAATTAATTTCTTTGGTGATGAAATCGAAGAAATCTCTGTTTTTAATGTTGAAACAGGTAAAACTTCAACTAAATTAGATAAAATTAATATTTATCCAGCCAATCTTTTTGTGACTTCTAAAGACACTTTGAATGGTGCAATTGCTGATATTCAGATTGATTTAGGTAAGCAAGTTGAATATTATCATGAAATAGGAAAACATCTCGAAGCAAAACGTTTGCAAGAACGTACTGAATTCGATTTGGAAATGATCAAAGAATTGGGATATTGTTCTGGAATCGAGAATTATTCGAGATATTTAGATGGTCGCGAACCAGGAACTCGTCCATTCTGTTTGTTAGATTATTTCCCAGAAGATTATTTGATGGTGATTGATGAGTCGCACGTTACAGTTTCTCAAGTTCATGCAATGTATGGTGGAGATCGCTCTCGCAAGGAGAATTTAGTAGAATATGGTTTTAGACTTCCTGCTGCAATGGACAATCGTCCGTTAAAATTCGAAGAATTTGAAGCTTTACAAAATCAAGTGATTTATGTTTCGGCAACGCCTGCAAATTACGAATTAGAAAAATCGGAAGGAATTGTTGTTGAGCAAGTCATTCGTCCAACTGGGTTATTAGATCCAATTATTGAAATTCGTCCAACACAAAATCAAGTCGATGATTTGATGGAAGAAATCAATAAACGAGTTGAATTAGACGAACGTGTTTTGGTCACAACTTTAACGAAACGAATGGCGGAAGAATTAACGAAATATCTTACAAAATATGGCGTTCGTTGTCGCTATATTCATTCCGATGTGGATACGTTAGAACGTGTTCAGATTATGGCCGATTTACGTGCGGGATTATTTGATGTTTTGGTTGGTGTTAATCTTCTAAGAGAAGGTCTAGATTTACCCGAAGTTTCTCTGGTTGCAATTTTGGATGCTGATAAAGAAGGTTTCTTAAGAAGTCATCGTTCCTTAACGCAAACGGTTGGTCGTGCTGCTCGTAATGTGAATGGTTTAGCGATTATGTATGCTGATAGAATTACGGATAGTATGCAATTAACAATTGACGAGACGAATCGTCGTCGTGAAATCCAGATGCAATACAACAAAGATCACAATAAAGTTCCGCAAGCTTTAAATAAAAAAATAACAAAACTAAGTTTAGCTGCAGCAGATTTTGAAGAAAATCCTTACGAACAAAAACATTTGATACAACAAGCTGCGGAGATTAATGAAAATTATTCGACAGAAGATAAAGAGAAATTGGTACAGAAATTGCAGAAAGAAATGGAAAAAGCTGCAAAAAATTTAGATTTTATAAAAGCAGCCGAATTAAGAGATCAAATTCAACTCTTAACAAAAGAATAGCACGTTTTTTTTTAGTTTTAATGAAATTTTTAAGTTTTACATTTTTAATATTATTTACTCTTTTATCTTCCTGTAATACTCATATTCTAAAATCTTCTACTAATAATGAATTGATAGAAAATGAGGAATATAGTCTCATTCATTCTCGTGAATTAAAAATTTTTAAAAAATTTGATACACCTCCAAATTATGAAAGGAATCAAAATTATACAGATTTTGGTAAGTGGATAAATAATCTTCCGCTCAAAAACAATAATACAGCTGTTTATTCTTTTGATGGTCAAAAAAAATCTAATCCAAATATATATGTAGGAGTTTTAGATTTGGAACAACCAAAAAAAAATGTGCAGTTTAATGCAAATGCGATGATGAGTTTGCGTTTAGAATATTTCTTTCGTACGAAAAAATACAATGAAATAGATAAATTATCTAAAATTTCTACAAAACCAATTCCTTACACTGATTATGTAAAAGGAGATTATTCTTATACAAAATACATGCAATATTTGATTTATTATTTAGAAAATACAAATTCGAATACAATTGCTGAATTATTAAAACCTGTCTCTATTAAAGAAATTCAAATTGGTGATGTATTTTTTCAAAAAGGAAATATAAAAAGTCATGCTGTAATGTTAATTGATTTAGCAAATGATAAAAATGGGAATAAAATATTCATTTTAGCACAAAGTTATTATCCAAGTCAAGACATTCATATTCTTTCTAATCCAAGCAACGATTTAATCTCACCATGGTATATTGCAAAAGAAGGCACACTTCTTACACCCGAATGGAGATTTTTATCTTCGGACTTGATGCGTTTTAAATAGCATTTTACTTTTTCAATCCTTACATTTTACTTAAATTTGTTGTTCAAAACCTCAAAGTAAACAACAATACAGTAAATAATCGATAATGCAAAGAGTATATTTAGACAATGCAGCAACCACAGCAATTCGTCCAGAAGTAGTTGACGAAATGGCAATTGTGATGAAAAATGTTTTCGGAAACCCATCTTCTACCCACGTTTTTGGTAGAGAAGCCAAGGCACTTATAGAAATGGCTCGAAAGAACATTGCGCAGCGTTTGAATGTTTCTCCTGCCGAAATTTATTTTACTTCTTGCGGAACAGAATCTAACAATACGATTATACGTTCTTGTGTAAACGATTTAGATGTTACGCGTATCATTACTTCGGATATGGAGCACAAATGTGTACAAGAAAGTATCAAAGATTTAGAATATCGTGGAAAAGTTGAAGTAATCCGTATCAATATTCAGAAAAATGGAGACATTGATTATACTCAATTAGAAGAATTGGTTAAAGATCAATCTAAAAAAACATTGGTTTCTTTGATGCATGCCAACAACGAAATTGGAAATTTAACAGATGTTAAACGTATTTCGAAATTGTGTCAAGAAAATAATACATTGTTCCACACAGATACGGTGCAAACAGTTGGTCATTACGATTTAGATTTCCAAGATTTGGGAATGGATTTCGCTTCTTGCTCAGCGCACAAAATTCATGGACCAAAAGGTGCTGGTTTTTTATATGCAAAAAAAGCTTCTCATCTTAAAGCTTTGATTGCTGGTGGAGGACAAGAAAGAGGAATGCGTTCTGGTACTGAAAATGTATACGGAATTGTTGGACTTTCGAAAGCTTTTGATTTAGCGATTGATGAGTTAGAAGCTCATGTAAATCACATCAAAGAAATTAAACAATATACAATCGATCAATTAAAAGCAGCTATTCCAGGCGTTTCTTTCAATGGATTATCAGATGATTTAGATAAAAGTTTGTATGCATTATTAAGCATCAAATTACCATTTCATGATGCATTAATCGGATTCGAATTAGAATTAGCTGGTATCGCTGTTTCACAAGGAAGTGCTTGCAGTTCTGGTGCAGCAAAAGTTTCATTAGTTATGCAAACATTGTACACAGAAGAAGAAATTGATCAAATGACGCCTTTACGCGTATCTTTTTCATACGAAACAACAAAAGAAGATATTGATATCTTAGTTGGAACATTGAAAAAAATCGCTGAAAAACATCAATTACAAAACGCTTAATGACTGATTTCAATCAACTTGATATTCTAATTTTAATTGCGTTAGCTTTTGGTTTTATCAACGGATTCTTCAAAGGTTTTATTTCTCAATTAATTGGTTTAGTCGGTTTTTTTGTAGCAATTTGGTTAAGTTTCAAATTTTATCAAATCATCGAAGTTTATGTCGATTCATACAATATTGTTGCAGATAGTTTAACTTCTTTGGTTGCGCTAGTTATTACATTTGCAATTGCTTTTTTTACAATAAAATTAGCGTCAAGTTTAACACAAAAAACAGTAGAAGCGGTTGGTTTAGGAATCATTAATCGTTTTGGTGGAGCGGCTTTAGGATTAATAATCTCTTTACTTTTAACATCAAGTATTTTGTATTATATCGATCCAATTTTAGAATTAGGATTTAAAGAAACAAAAGATGAAAGCCAGATTTTACCAATTTTGAATGAAAGTTCTCAAGTAATCAAAAATTCTATCTTCGAAACAAAAGATAATTTAAGGACAGAATCCCAAGATTCTATTCATCTATAATCATACAAAGACAGCCCGAAAAAGCTGTCTTTTTTCTTAACATTAATTTATCTATTCCATCTTATAAAAAGGCACAAAAATTGTCTAATGAGATAAAAACAATTAATTTAAGATGAAAAAAATTATTACTTTATCTGCAGTTTTTGCATTAGGAACTATTGCTTTTGCTCAGAATTCTGTCTACCAAGATATCGACCAATATCCTAAAGCAACAAAAACAAGCGAACAACATATTATCAATTTACCTTCGATTGTTGGAAATGATTCTCAAAATAAAAAAGTCGAAATATATGTTGGAAAATATATGGAAACTGATGGTTGTAATCAATATAATTTGAATGGATCTTTGGAGAAAAAAACTGTAAAAAGTTATTTAGATTATTATAATTTCACAACAAATGGAAATGTGGCAGCAACAAATATGTATTGTCAAAATGCAAAATCAGAATATAAATTTGTTACCTCTCAACCATTATTATTAGATTATAACAGCAATTTACCAATTGTTATTTACACACCAAAAGGTTATTCAGTTCAGTACAAAATTTTCACTGCTGACAATACAACCTATCAAGCACAAACAGTTAATAATTTTTAATTAAAACAATATTTCAAAAAACGATTCTTAGGAGTCGTTTTTTTATGATTTTATTTTTAATAACGACGTATTGTGTCGTATAAAATCGTTCCTTTGTTTAAATTTTAAGATTATGAACAGCGCAATCATACTTTCATCCATCCTTTTTTTTATCATTGGAGCCATTATCAGTTTTTTATATTCAAAATCGAAAGCAAATTCTACAATCATTGGAAATGAAATTAAATATCAAGAACTTCAAAAACAATATGATTCACTAAAAAATGAGTTTATCGAAATAAAAGATGATGCAAATTTCAATTTGGATCAATGGCAAAAAGAGCGCGAAAAAAATACAGAATTAACGGTTCGTCATCAAGAAGCAATGAAAGCTGTAGAAGAGCAAAAATCGTTTATGCTCGAAACTAATGAACGATTAAAAGAGCAATTTGAAGCACTTTCTGCTCAAGTTTTGAAAAGTAATAACGAACAATTTCTTGATTTAGCAAAAACAACATTAGATAAACATTTTTCTAATTCTCAAAATGATTTAGAAAAACGTCAACAAGCAATTGATTCGTTAATCAAACCATTAAATGAAAGCTTAAATAAATTTGACGGAAAAATATCCGAAATCGAAAAAGCTCGAGAAGGCGCTTATTCAGAAATTAAAGTTTTCTTAGATTCGATGCGTGGCACAACCGATAAATTGCAAAAAGAAACCAATACATTGGTTTCTGCACTTAAAACTTCGCACACAAGAGGAAAATATGGAGAAATTGGTTTGCGTCGCGTGGTTGAATTTGCAGGAATGTCATCTTTTTGTGATTTTGAAGAACAGACTTCTGTTCAGTCCGAAAATGGTTTGCTTCGCCCAGATTTAATCGTTAATCTTCCTGGAAATAGAAAAGTTATTGTCGATTCTAAAGTTCCGTTAAACCAATATATGCTTGCATTTGAGACGGAAGATGAGAATTTGAGAAAACATCATTTGCAAATGCACGCGAAAGCTGTCCGCGAACATTTAAAGAATTTGAGTTCTAAGGCTTATTGGAATCAATACACAGAAGCGCCCGATTATGTGGTGATGTATTTACAAATTGAAAGTTCTTTTGGTGCTGCGTTAGAATTGGAGCGAACTTTGATAGAAGATGCATTAAACAATAGAATAATTATTGCAACACCAACTACTTTGATTACAATGCTTCGCACAATTGCGTTTAGCTGGCAACAATTAAATGTTGCGGAAAATATATATCAAATGCGAGATGCAGGGATAGAATTATACAATCGTGTGAATGTTTTGATACAACATTTGGCAACTGTTGGTCATAATCTAAACCAAGCAACCCAAAGTTACAATAAAGCTATAGGTTCGCTAGAAAATCGTTTTATTCCGCAGGTTAAAAAGCTGAAAGAAATCGGTGGAACTTTGATGGAAAAAGAAATTTCAGAAACTAAGCCAATTGATACAATGATTCGTTCAATAAATAACTTGGATATTCAATAATCATTCTATATTTGTACAACTTTTAGAGAGAATGAAAACAAGCCTATTTACCTTGATTTTACTATACTCTCCTGCCATTTTTGCGCAGGTGAATTTTGAAGAAAAATCTGTACAGGTAAAACCAAATTTAGAATTAAATAAAGTATATAACTACTCATTTACAGATCGTAACTTTTCGATTTCTGTAAATGACACGGTTTCTAAAGTCATCAACCAATCAAATAAATCGATGGAATTGGTTGACAAGAATGATTTTGCCAATAAGTATACATTTGTAAATGGTAAAAATCAATCCAATGATCCTGATGAATTTTACCGCGATTTTATCAATAATTCTGAAGGAATAGAATACGAATTCACTACAAATCCTTCTGGAGAATTTTTAGAATTATTAAATGTTGCTCAGATTGAAGAAAAATTGCTTAAAATAACAGATAAACTTGGCAAACAGCGCAAAAAATCTGATGATTATAAGTCAAATATTGCGTACATCGAGGAAATGGTCAAGTCAAAAACGTATGTTCCGTATGTTTTTGAGCAAGAAATTCATGTTTTCAATTATTTTAATGGACAATATTTTCGTTTAGGTGAAACGTATGAAGGAAAATCGGTACAGGAAAATATTTTTGGTTTTCCAATTTCTTCTACAACAAATACTTATCTAAAAGACATCAACAAAGAAAAAGGTACGTATACAATTGCTTCTGACCAAAATTTGAGCAAAGATGATTTTGAAAAATTATGGGAAGAAATGGCGTATTATATGCTGAATGATGCTAAACTGAATTTGTCGCAAGAACAGGTAAAAAAAGAAATCAAAAAATATTCAGAAACAGTTGAATTAAAAGTAAAATATGAAAATACATACGATTTGAATTCAATTTTAATCAAATCTGAATATTTATTTAGCTTAAACATCGGTTCTAAGAAAACAGTTAATCAATTAAGTATAAAACTTTTAAATGATTAAGTTTTATTTTTTAACGAATTTCAAACTTCATTTTAGATAATTTGCTCTATTTTTGAATTAGTTTGATTGCTTATAAATGAAAATTAACTTTACATATTATCTGTTTTTTCTATTTTTTTCGATAAAAATATTCGCTCAAGATCCTATTCAAGATACAATTTCACCGGTTGTTAAAAATGATACTATTTTTAATGCACCACAAGAAACGATTATTTTCCCGAAAACATATTGGAATATTGGAAACGAGAAACGATATAATGTAACAACAAGTGAGGTGAAATTGGAAGATGATACGATTTCGCATCAAGAACAATATACTTATAACGTTATTATTCAGGTTGAAAATGTCTATCAAAATGAAACCATTGTAAAGTGGAATTTTAGAAATGTACAATTCAATTCAAAATCATTTTTAAATAATCCTTTTTCGTTAGTTAATAATGTTTCGATTTCCTTTAAAATAGACCAAGACGGACGATTTCTAGGTTATACAGATTTAGATAAAACGATTAAACAATTGGTTTTATCATCAGAAGATTTAGAGAATAAATATTTGGATAATCCTACTGCGATTGCGTTAATCAAAAAGAATCTTCAACAATATTCTACAGAAGAAAATATTGTTAAATTATTTGACAAAGACATTCGTCAATTTCATCATTTTTATGGAAAAAGTAATTTTACTTTAAAAAGTGAGCCTTTTGTTTATAAGTCGTACATGGACAATTTGTTCAGCACTTCTCCTACTCCAGCGACAACAGAATTGAAATTGAATGAGATTGGAGTTTCGCAAACCAATTACATTATGTCAAGTTTTCAGGAAGCCGATAAAGATTGGTTGGCCAATTCTTGGTACAGCTATTTGAAAGATTTGGCAACGAAATTAGGTTCTGAACAACCATCTGAAAAAAGATTAAAAGACGACATAAAATATTACGTTAAAACGACTTCGCGTATCAAAGATAATGGTTGGATTTCATATAGTATCGAAACCAAAAAAGTGAAATTTCAAGATACTGATTACACGTTAGAGCGTCGTTTTGAGTTAGTAGACTAAAACTCGCATCAATACTGATAATTCTTACATTATTAAATCATAAAAACTTCGTGAATCAAGATTATTTTTCATAATTTTGCTTTCATTTTATATAAATTATATTCACTATGCAATTGTCTGAACAAGAAATTATTCGTAGAGAAAAACTACAACAATTAAGAGACTTAGGCGTTGAGCCTTACCCTGCCGAAGAATTCGTGGTAACTTCTAATTCTAAAGAAATTAAGGAAAAGTACGAAGAAGGAAAGGTTGTCAAGCTTGCCGGACGATTGATGAGTGTTCGTGTAATGGGAAAAGCTTCTTTCGCTGAGTTACAAGATAGCGAAGGTCGTGTACAGGTTTATATCTCAAGAGATGATATTTCTTCGTCTGAAGAAGGAATTGAGTACAATACAATTTTCAAGAAATTGATGGATATCGGAGATTTTATTGGAATTGAAGGATATGAATTCAAAACTAAAGTTGGTGAAATTTCTGTTCACGTAACAAAATTAACGCTGTTATCAAAAACTTTACGTCCATTACCTATTGTAAAAACTGACGACGAAGGTCATGTATTTGATGCTTTTACAGATCCAGAATTGCGTTACCGTATGCGTTACGTAGACATGGTTGTAAACCCTCACGTGAAAGAAATTTTCTTAAAACGTACACGTTTATTCAACGCAATGCGTAATTTCTTCAACGATCGTGGATACATGGAAGTAGAAACTCCTGTTTTACAATCGATTCCTGGAGGTGCAGCAGCTCGTCCGTTTATTACGCATCATAATGCATTAGATATTCCATTATATTTAAGAATCGCGAACGAATTATATTTAAAGAGATTAATCGTTGGCGGTTTTGATGGTGTGTACGAATTTTCTAAAAACTTCCGTAACGAAGGAATGGACCGTACGCATAATCCTGAATTTACAGCAATGGAAATTTACGTTGCTTACAAAGATTACAACTGGATGATGGATTTCACAGAGCGATTATTAGAACATTGTGCAATCGCTGTTAATGGAACTTCTGAAGCAACTTTTGGAGAACATAAAATTGATTTCAAAGCGCCTTACAAACGTGTAACAATGCGTCAATCAATTATTGATTTTACAGGATTTGATATCGATGGAAAATCTGAAGCAGAATTATTTGAAGCTGCTAAAGGAATGGGAATCGAGGTTGATGAGACGATGGGTAAAGGAAAATTGATCGATGAAATTTTTGGTGAAAAATGTGAAGGAAACTACATTCAACCAACTTTCATTACAGATTATCCAAAAGAAATGTCACCATTGACTAAAAAACACCGTGATAATCCAGAATTAACTGAGCGTTTCGAATTAATGGTTTGTGGAAAAGAAATCGCTAACGCATATTCTGAGTTAAATGACCCGATCGATCAACGTGAGCGTTTTGAAGCACAAATGGCTTTAGCTGATAGAGGTGACGACGAAGCAATGTTTATCGACCAAGATTTCTTACGTGCTTTAGAGTACGGAATGCCTCCAACATCAGGTTTAGGAATCGGAATGGACCGTTTAATTATGTTCTTAACAAATAATCCATCTATTCAAGAAGTTTTATTCTTCCCTCAAATGCGTCCAGAAAAAGCTGCACCAGCTTACGAATTGACAGAAGAAGAAACTCAAATTATTGAAATTTTAAAAGCTAACGAAAACATTGATTTGAACGAATTAAAATCCAAAACTGCTTTAAGCGGTAAAAAATGGGACAAATCAATGAAAAATTTAGCAAAATATAACTTGACTAAAGTAACTGTAGACGGTGATGCCAAAACGGTTGCATATTTAGGAGAGTAAATTATTACCCTTTCATCTATATTTTAAAAGCTCAACTTCGGTTGGGCTTTTTTTATGGAATTATTTGGGCGTTCCCTCGCTCTTTTCCTTTCATTTATACAATTCATCAATTTCTTCTTAATAATTCAATAACAAGTAATGTAAATCGCTCGGTCGGGCTATCCGTTCCAATCTTTTGTAGAAGAAAATTAGAAGTTATTACAGAAAATCCAATTCCTACAAAAGGATTTTTACTACTATCCCTAGTTATAAGACGTAAGATTTAAGGCTTACAGAATAAAGATCTAAACAAACTAGGAGTGTTTTCGAGTTCTGAGTAGTAAGTTCTGAGTTAGTTCTTGTATTATAAAACATAATTTTGATTCGTTAGACGTAGAACTTACATTTTACTTAATACATTTTACAAAAAAGTATAACCACAAAAAAAGCCTCAAGAAAATAA
>NZ_DKSU01000003.1:0-194005 GCF_002472945.1 Empedobacter sp. UBA7248
TTTTGAAGGGATTTTTTAATTTTTTTTTTATTTATTTCTTATCGTATAATTTATTGTATAAATCTTGATATTTAGCTAAAACATTTTTACGTTTTAATTTTAATGTTGGCGTTAATAATCCATCATCAATTGTCCATTCATCAGGTGTTAATTCAAACTTTTTGATTTGTTCCCAATGTCCCAAACCTTTATTCATTTTTTCAATTTCTCGACCAATAATATCTAAAATTGCAGGTTCTTTAATTAAATCTGCATTTGTAGCAGGCTCAGCAATTCCTTTGATACGTAAATAATCTTTCAACACTTGAAAATTAGGTTGAATAATCGCACAAGGCATTTTTTCTCCTTCCCCAACAACCATTACTTGCTCAATAAAACGAGATTGTTTGAATTTATTTTCGATGATTTGCGGCGCAATATATTTACCTCCAGAAGTTTTGAACATCTCTTTTTTACGATCAGTAATTTTAAGTAAACCTCTTTCAAGAACTCCAATATCACCCGTTTTGAAATAACCATCTGGCGTAAATGCTTCAGCAGTTTTTTCAGGATCTTTGTAGTAACCTTGTGTCACATTAGAACCTTTGACTAAAATCTCTCCGTCTTCTGCAATTTTAACCTCGATTCCTTTTAATGGAGCACCAACAGTTCCAATTCCGAAACCGTCTTTCTTCATACAATTCACCGAAATTACTGGAGAAGTTTCCGTCAAGCCATAACCTTCTAAAATAGGAATTCCAGCACCCCAGAAAATATGATTCAAACGTGCTGCTAAAGGCGCAGATCCCGAAACCATACATACTAAATTACCACCAACTCCTTCTTTCCATTTACTGAAAACCAAACTTTTTGCGATAGAATGTTTCAACCCAAATAATCCACCTTTTGGATTGTAAGGATCGTAATCTTCAACAAGGCTTAAAGCCCACATAAAAATTTTCGTTTTAAGACCTCCTGCAGAAGCACCTGTATTGTAAATTTTATCATAAACTTTTTCTACTAATCGTGGTACAACCGTCATTACATGCGGTTTCACCTCTTTCATATTGTCTCCTAATTTATCAATGCTTTCTGCATACCAAATTCCTATACTCAAATGTTGATACAAATAAATCAACATACGTTCGAAAACGTGATTAATCGGAAGAAAACTCAATGCAATCGCATGATTTGGAAAATCTGGAATGCGATCAACGGACATTAAAACATCAGAAACGATATTTTCGTGCGTTAATACAACACCTTTCGGACGACCTGTTGTTCCTGAAGTATAAATCAAAGTCGCCATATCAGATGGTTTTATCATCTCTTTGATACTATCAACTTCATGTTGCGTTGAATTATCTTCACCCAAATCTAAAATTTCTTTATAATTTGGAACTCCAGCAATTTCATCAAAACTATAAATCCCAACCAATGTTGACACTTTATCTTTTACAGCTACAACTGTATCATATAAACCTTTATCAGAAACAATGATAAATTTACATTCAGCATTGTTTAAGATATAATCAAAATCGTCTTCGGAAAGTGTTGGATATAATGGAACGGAAATCGCGCCAACTTGCTGAATACCGATATCACAGATGTTCCATTCGGTACGATTAGTTGAAGTAACTATTGCAATTTTATCTTGTGGCTTGATTCCTAATTGTAATAATCCTCGACTAAATGCATTTGCTTTGCCAACGTATTCTTGTGTAGATGTTTTCACCCAAGTTCCGTTCACTTTAGACACCAATGCATCTTCTCGAGGATTATTTTCTAATTGATTTTGCGGAAAATCAAATAATCTTTTTATTTCCATGGTTTTGAATAATTTTCTTAGTTGCAAAATACTAATAAAAAAATTATAATGCAAGCATATAAAATTATTTTAGTGTAAATCTTACACCAATAAAAACATAGAAATTTTATTAATTTAAGACTTATTCTTCGTCATCTAACAAAGACATTTCTTGATCATAAAAATCTAAAGCGTCTTCGATTAAATTAGCAATTTCAGTATTAAATTCTTCGTTATCTTCTTCTTCAGAAATATCTTCAAACCACTCGATATCGTCAGTTTCAACGTCTAATAAAAAACGAGGATAATCTGTATGTAAAATAAAGATTTTGTCTGGCATTGTTGAGTTATCAGCCAATAAAAATTTTGGTAATTCCATTTTATATGTTTTTTAATTTATCTTCTAAAATTATTTCTGCATTAGGATTTTCCCTAATCATTTTCTTCGTTTGACGATTGTAACGAATCATCAAAAACACTGCCGAAGCCGTTAAACCAGTTCCTAAACCAATCCACATTCCAAACGCGCGCATTTCGAAAACAATTGCCAAGACTACACCGATCGGAATTGCGATTAACCAATATGATATAAACGTTAGAATAGAAGGGATTTTAACATCGGTCATTCCTCTCAAAGCACCTAATAATACCAATTGTACGCCATCAGACATTTGGAAAAGCGAGGCTATGATTAATAATGATGCAGCTAAATTGATAACATCTGGATTATCTAAATAAATTGTAGGTAATTGATAACGGAAAATAATGAATAAAATTCCGCACAAAATCATAAATGATAAAACCATCAAAATACAAGACCAACCTGCTTCTCTTAAGGTTTTGTAATCTTTTAAACCTAATTGATTTCCGATACGAACTGTTGCTGCAACTCCAATTCCTGTACACATCATAAAAGTTGTGGAAGCTAAATTTATCGCAATTTGATGCGCTGCTAAATTTACTTTTGCTAATTCTTGATCTGCGATAGAATTTGTAAATGTATAACCGCAAACAAAGGCTGCCAGAGAGAATGCACTCATTTCGAAGAAAGATGTTAATGCGGTTGGAATTCCAATTCCAGCAATTTTTCTAAAAATTACTTTCTGGAAATTACTTGCTTTAAATTGAACTTCTTGTAAAACAGATTTCGTTTTCTTGAAATTAAATAAAACTATAATCAAGAAAATCATCATTACTGAACGTGCAACGAATGTTCCCCAAGCTGCACCAGCAACTTCTAAACGTGGGAATCCCCAGTTTCCATAAATCCAACCATAGTTTAACGTAATATTAATCACGTTACTCAAAATAGTTGCAATTGTAACGGGAATCGTTAAAGATAAACCTTCTGATAATTGACGAAATGTTTGGAAAATCATCAATGGAATCATCGAAAATGTCATAATCGTTAGATACGGAATACATTTTTCTACTACATCAGCGGGTTGTCCCATATAGAACATCAGCGGTTTTAGGAATGTAATCAATAAGAATAAACCGATTGATAAAGTAATATTCAAGACCAAACTATGCGAAAAATAATTTGCAGCCATTTTTTTATCGCCTTTCGAATCTTCTGCCGCAATCAATGGTGACAACGCAAAACTAAATCCGAAAGCAAATACTAAAACTGCAAAAAACAATGAATTTCCTAAAGAAGCTGCTGCTAGAGCTGTTTTACCCAAAACCTCATCTTCTATATTATCATATTTTCCACCTAAACCACCGACCATAATGTTATCAATAATGTTGACAGAAATTTGCCCCATTTGAGTAATCATTACAGGAAATGCTAATTTGATATTACGCCTTAAATGCTCTTTTAATTCCAATTTATTCTCTATTTACGATTGCAAAGATACAGCAAAGGTTTTGCTTCTACATTTAGAAATTGTGATGTAATTTAAAATTAATCAATAAAAAAAGACTACTTATCTAAGTAGTCTTTAATATTTATAGAAATTTTTTCTTTTTATTTTGCAACAAATGTTGACGCAATATTCAACTCATCCATTTGAGTTTGGTCAATCGGAGATGGCGCATCAATCATGACATCACGACCTGAATTATTTTTAGGGAACGCGATGTAATCACGAATTGTTTCAGAACCATCTAAAATCGATACAAAACGGTCAAAACCGAATGCTAAACCTCCGTGAGGTGGCGCTCCGTATTTGAAAGCGTTCATTAAGAAACCAAATTGCGCTTCTGCTTGTTCTGGCGTAAATCCTAATAATTCGAACATTCTTGCTTGAACTTCTTTATCGAAAATACGAATAGAACCTCCACCGATTTCATTACCATTTAAAACTAAATCGTAAGCATTTGCACGAACTTCACCTGGATTAGTTGCAATTAATTCCATATCTTCTGGTTTTGGAGAAGTAAATGGATGGTGCATTGCGTGATATCTTTCAGATTCTTCGTCCCATTCTAATAATGGAAAATCGACAACCCATAATGGAGCAAAAACTTCTGGATTACGTAATCCTAAACGCTCTGCAATTTCCATACGTAAAGCCGATAATTGCGCACGAACTTTGTTTGTATTGCCTGACATCACTAACATTAAGTCACCTGGTTTTGCATCCATACGCTCAGCCCAAGCTGCTAAATCTTCTTGAGAATAGAATTTATCTACAGATGATTTGAACGTTCCGTCTTCGTTGTAACGAGCCCAAACTAAACCAGTCGCACCAATTTGTGGACGTTGAACCCATTCAATTAATTTATCAATATCTTTGCGCGTGTAAGAATTACATCCTTCAGCAGCAATACCGACGATTAATTCTTGCTCATCAAATATTTTAAAATCTTTTCCTTTCGCTAAGTCTGTAATTTCACCGAATTCCATTCCAAAACGGATATCTGGTTTATCATTTCCATAACGACGCATTGCTTCTGCAAATGTCATCCTTGGAAATTGATCAAATTCTAAACCTTTAAAAGTATGTAATAAATGTTTTGCTAAACCTTCGAAAACATTCATAATATCTTCTTGTTCAACAAACGACATTTCACAGTCAATTTGTGTAAATTCTGGTTGACGGTCTGCACGTAAATCTTCGTCACGGAAACATTTTACAATTTGAAAATAGCGGTCTAAACCTCCTACCATTAACAATTGTTTGAATGTTTGTGGCGATTGTGGTAATGCATAAAATTCACCTGGATTCATACGAGATGGAACCACGAAATCACGCGCACCTTCTGGTGTAGATTTGATTAAAACTGGAGTTTCAACTTCTACAAATTCTTGTGCATCTAAATATTTACGAACTTCCTGCGCAACTTTAGAGCGGAAGATTAATTTTTCTTTTACTGGATTACGACGAATATCTAAATAACGATATTTCATACGAATATCTTCTCCACCATCTGTATTATCTTCGATTGTAAATGGAGGCAATGCAGATTCATTCAAAATTGTAATGTTTTCTGCTAAGATTTCGATATCTCCTGTTGGAATGTTTGGATTTTTTGAAGCTCTTTCGATTACAGTTCCTGTAACTTGAATTACGAACTCACGTCCTAAATGACGAGCAGTTTCAAATAATTCTTTCGAAGAACGTTCTTCATCTAAGATGATTTGTGTGATTCCGTAGCGATCACGTAAATCGATCCACATCATAAAACCTTTGTCACGTAGCGTTGATACCCAACCGCTTAACGTTACTTTTTCATTAATGTTGGCTTGTGTTAATTCACCACAAGTATGAGTTCTAAACATTTGTCGTCAAATTTATAAGACAAAGGTAGAGTTTTGAGGTGAAATAAAGAAGTTATATAACTTTTTTGATGAAATAATTTTAAGAAAAAAGCGATTCAAAATTGAATCGCTTTTCATACTATTTACAAGTCGTTTTATATTTTTCAAAAAAGATTTTAATTCCATCTACAGATTTTAAGTCAAAATCCGTCGCATTTAAACTACATTTTATGTATTCGTTGAAATTTTTTTCTAATTTATCATCATTATTATTTCCTAAATAAAGCGCTTTTTCTTGATTAGGTATTTTTATATAAAGTTTATTATTTGACGGTTCTTCTAAAATAAGAAATCCGTTATCTTCATTTAAAATTTTATAGAAATATGAAAAATCAGTGCTTAAACTCATTACATTTCCAATCGAATTAAAAACATTCCCAACTGTTTTCAATCCAATATAACAATCTCCAGAATCTGTACAAAATTTAGCTCCTGTATTCGATTTGTATCGTGTTGATTTTTCTTTACCTTTCTCATTCAATGCTTTTACAAAAACAGATTTTCCATAATTTTCTGGAATAGATCCTACATTACTTTTTTGTATGTTTTGTGATATATCTTCAAAATTTATTGATAATTTTCCTTCAACTTTATTTCCTTTTTCATCAATTAAATAACCAGGAACATCATATAAGTTTGAAGAATTACTCTTGGCATCAGCTACTTTATTCTGATAATCAAGGTAGTTTTCAGCCATCATTTGCTTCTTTTCTTCTTCTTTTTTATAATAAAGTTGATTTTCTAATCCATATCCCTCTAATAATGCGAAACCTATAAGATGATTTGCAAATTTTTCGTCAATTTGAACTTTAGCCGATGACATTAAAGGACCTTGAATGTAATAAGAATTTCCATTTTCTAACGTAAATCTCTTATTTTCCCAAATACCTACAGTTAATTCATTTTCCTTTAGATAAAATTTATTATCAACTTGTTTTAAACTACCTATGATAATTTTTTTTGCAGGATAAGTTTCTTGATTCACTATAGTTCCATTTGAAGCATTAAAAATTATATTATTTTTTTTCACAAGAGTAGTTGCCTCATTCAAAACTTTATTAATAGAATCTTTTTTTGTATTATAAACTTCTTGATAATTTTTTTTATTAGTTGTTATAACTTTATTTATTAAAGTCTTATCAAATCCATTTTCATTTAGTAACCGATAATCACCTTCAGAAAAAGTTCTTATTGTTCCTTTTTCTAAACTAAAACTAAATTTTGATTGTCTTGCGACAACATCATTAGTTTCATTAGTAGCCAAATCTGTAAGAGTATAATAATCTATACTTTCACCATTTGGCAAAATATTATCTTTAACCTCTATTGATAAAATTGGTTTATTTTGCAGATCTGACAACGTGTAAACACGTTTTTTTCCTTCAACTAATGCAACTTCTTTTTTATCAAATAGAACTTTTCCTTTTTTTATATCTATATCCTGAGCAGATGTATAAATTACCGCTAAGATTGATACAAATAATAGAATTTTTTTCATAGGATTATTTTTCTTTCAAATATAACTGATAGAAACAAAAAGATCCGGTTATAAATGATTATAATCGGATCTTTTATTGTTTATTGTAAGTTTAAATATTTTTCAACTTACTATGTTTATAACCGTATGTAAAATAAATCGTTAGACCAATTGCGATCCAAATCAAAAAAATCATCCAGTTTTTCAATCCTAATTGCGCCATCATATAAAAACAACATAACATACCTGCAAGTGGAATAATAGAAGTTCTTTTGAAAAACGTTCTAACAACCATAAAAACATAAATCATTAAGAATAGAATCATTGGAATTTTGTGTTTGAAAACATCCCAACCTTTTTCCATCTTCTTATCCTCATAAACTGGCAATTTGCTCAAAGTAGATTTGTATTGTTCTGGTGATAGTTGAGCCAAATAATCATCCAAAAATTCAATTTCAGATCCTGTTAATTCATTAATTGTTGCATAAGAATCTTTTAGTTCTTTTGGCGTTAACGAACTTACAAAATGTTCAACTGGCATAGGTTGCGGTTTATTCGTAAAGAAATCAATCGAATCATCTTTAAACGTTGTTGCGCATAAAAATACAATCACCGCAGTTACAATTGGCATAATGTATTTTGCATTGATAAAAGGCGTTTTAAAATTTCCTCTTTTTGCATTTGGATCGGCATCCATACGAAGTACAGCCGCACAAACTAACACAAAAGCAAACAAAGTTCCGATAGAACAAGCATCAACAACCAATTCTAAATCTGTAAATAAAATAGGAATACCTACAACAAATCCAGTAAAAATAGTCGCAAAAGATGGTGTTTTAAATTTTGGGTGAATAGTAGAAAATTTCTTTGGTAATAAACCATCGCGAGACATTGTCATCCAAATACGAGGTTGCCCAATTTGAAAAACAATAAATACACTCGCCATCGCTACTACAGCCGAAAAAGCAATAATTCCTGCCAACCACTTTAAATCTTGAATTTTATCAAAAACATACGCCAAAGGATCTCCAACATTCAATTCAGAATAATGAACCATTCCCGTAATTACCAAAGCAATCAGCACATATAAAACAGTACAAATAATAATAGATGCAAAAATTCCGCGAGGCAAATCTCGCTTCGGATCTTTACATTCTTCCGCAGTTGTGCTAATCGCATCAAACCCAATATAAGCGTAAAAAACAGACGAAACTCCAGCCAAAACACCTCCTACTCCATTCGGAGCAAAAGGATTCCAATTATCTGGATTCACATAAAAAGCACCAACCACAATTACCAAAAGCACCACTGCTAATTTTAACACAACCATTGCGTTACTTGCTTTTCTTGATTCATTAATACCGCGATAAACCAAAGCTGTAATCAAAAAAGTAATGATTAATGCAGGAATATCCACCACTAAATTAAATCCTAAATATGGTGCATCTTTAAAAGCTAAATATTTTGGGATTTCTTGTGCATAAGGCGAATTCGCAATTCCTTCTAATGTTTTACCTTTCGCTAATTCATTCGAAACAAATTCAAAACCTTCTCTCGCCGTAAAATAATCCATTGTCATCCATTCTGGCAGATGTAATCCCATTCCGGAGAGCAAGGTGGTAAAATAATCACTCCACGAAATCGCAAGCACAATATTTCCAATCGCATATTCCATAATCAATGCCCAACCAATTACCCAAGCAAATAATTCTCCAAATGCAACATAGCTATAGGTATACGCACTACCCGAAACAGGCACTAACGAAGCAAATTCTGCATAAGCAAAAGCTGTAAAACCACAGGCAATTGCCGTAAAAATAAAAAGGAAGATAACTGCTGGACCGCCCTCGAAACTTGCTCGACCAATGGTACTAAAAATACCAGCTCCAACAATTGCGGCGATACCAAAACCTGTTAAATCTCGAACACCTAAGGTTCTTTTCATTGTAGACGTGTTCTTTGCAGACTCTGCTAAAATGGATTCGACAGATTTTTTTCTGAATAATTGTGACATAATTTATTTAAAAACGGGCAAATATAAAAAAGACAATCCCAAAATCGGATAGAATCCGTATAAATATTGGTTTTTTATTCAAATTTTCTTTTTTATTCTGCTTGGTTAGATTAATTTTAAATTTAATTCAAAAAATTAACATGAAACAATTTTTATTTGCAATTGCTTTAGCTGCTACTTTAGTAAGTTGTGATTCTACAAAACCAATTTCTCAGGAGAAATATCAAAAGAGTCTTGTAAAATATACAGATAAAATTTCTGAAGCGGAATTAAAAAAACAGCTTTATATTATTGCTGCGCCTGATATGGAAGGTAGAAATGCTGGTACGGAAGGAGAAATAAAAGCGGGGAATTACATTTCAAATTATTACAAAGAATTAGGAATTAATGGTCCAAATAATAATTATTTCCAAATTATTCCTGCTGCTACTTTTAGTCGAGTAAAAGGTCAAATGAGAAATGTAATGGGATTCATCAAAGGTTCAGAAAAACCAGAAGAAATTGTAGTTATTTCTGCTCATTATGATCATGACGGAATCAAAGATGGAAAATTGTATCCTGGTGCTGATGATGATGGTTCTGGAACTGTTGCAGTAATGGAAATTGGTCGTATTTTCCGCGAAGCTGAGAAGAAAGGAATCCGTCCAAAACGTTCGGTTTTATTGTTACATGTTTCTGGTGAAGAAAAAGGTTTATTAGGTTCTAAATATTATTCGGAGCATCCAATTTTTCCTTTAGCAAATACAATTGCAAATGTTAATATTGATATGATTGGGCGCGTAGATTATGAGCACAACGAAAAAACAAGAGATTTTGTGTATGTTATTGGATCTGAAATGTTGTCTTCTGACTTGCACAAAGCTGTTTTAGCTGCAAACAATGGATTGGGAATTAATTTGGATATGCGTTACAACACGCCAGATGATCCAAATCGTTTTTATTATCGTTCTGACCACTACAACTTTGCAAAACATAATATTCCATCAGTTTTCTTCTTTAATGGAGTGCACGATGATTACCACAAACCAGGAGATACGCCAGATAAAATTGAATATGATTTATTGACGCGTCGTACAAAATTAGCTTTTAATACAATTTGGATTTTAGCAAATGCCGAAAATAGACCAGTTGTAGACAAAGAATCTCCAATGCCTTCTACAAGATAGTTGAGAGAATTATAATACATTCCTAAAAGCATTTACATTTAAGTAAATGCTTTTTTTATTGTTAATTTTTATATCGAATTATTTGCAGACAATCAACTAACGTAATTAATTGATTATAAACGGATAAAATAAATTTCGTTTTATATATTTAGGTATTAATATAAATCTAAAAACTATGCCAATCACAAACTTAAACAACAAACACTTATCTACTGATAAAATAAAACAAGCACAAACAGCAATAGAACAACTCGCTTTAACCGTCAAAGAAATTGATATTAACCTAACGTCAAACGAACGCCAAAAATATGGAAGTATTAATGAGAAAAATAAATTAATCGTTCATAAAGTATATGATTATTTTCAAAATCAACCACAATTATCTTCTCCAGAAGTAAATTGGATAGAATTTGCAAAAGATTATACAAGTCGACAAAATCTAGAAGTTTTAATTTCTCAGTTAGAAAATATTACGACTCAACTACGTAATGCTAAAATTTTGCACGATTTTGATAATTATCAAGCTGCACTTACAGATTATGCTTATACGACCTATAAAGCAAGCACTTCTGTCTCTGGTTACGAAACAAAACGGAATGAAATAAGTCAATTTTTTGCAAAGAAAAAAGGAGGTTCTGCTTCAACATCACCAGATACTATGTAATAATATCTATTATTTAATAAAGAAGAGTAAATTGTATTGATTTACTCTTCTTTTTGATTTAGAGACTATATTATTTGTATTTTTCACTTCTATTTTTTAGTTATTTACTCCTTCATTTAGGTTATGAAATATAAATTCATAGTTCTAAACTTAAATTTTTAGCTTTATTACTTATTTTGTTAGGTTTTTAACCACAAATTTTAAGTTCTTGACTAAACTAATAGGCTTAAATAATAAAATAATTGACTCCTGAACCTAAAGAAAGTAGTCTTTTACCTGAAATTAGGTATTATTTAATATCTTTTATCTAATTAGAAATATGTAATCTATATACCCGTCATGCATTTTGATAATTTTAGCAATTAAACCGTCAATTCGAGTGAAATTCTGTAAGAATTTTGCATTGAGAATAAGGTTTTAGAAAATAAAATTCTATTCTCGATACAATTTTTATTCATTTCATTTCTAAAAATCACTCGAATTGATGAATTTTAATTCAAAATGCACAACGGATTTATCTATTATAAAATGAGAAAAGTAAAAGTAATTAACTTTAGTTACTTATATAGGTCAGTTTAATATCATCATTTTTTTAAAAACTATATTGTCGCAATTCCGTAACTTTGAGGAACAATAAAAAAACAAACAATGAATAACGATATTCTTAATTTGGAACCAAAAGCAATCTGGAAAAACTTCTCAGCATTGAACTCAGTTCCAAGACCTTCTAAAAAAGAAGAAAAAGTTCGTCAGTTTATCATCAAATTTGGTGAAGACTTAGGTTTACCTGTCGAAACAGACGAAGTAGGAAATGTTTTGATCAAAAAAGCTGCGTATCCAGGAATGGAAGACCGTAAAAAAGTGGTGATGCAATCGCATTTGGATATGGTTTGTCAAAAAAATAATGATGTTACATTCGATTTTGAGACACAAGGAATTGAAATGTTGATTGAAGATGGAAAATTTGTTACGGCAAATGGAACAACTTTAGGTGCTGATAACGGAATTGGCGTTGCAACAATTATGTCAATTTTAGAATCGAAAGATATTCCTCATCCAGCTATTGAAGCGTTTTTCACGATTGATGAAGAAACTGGAATGACTGGTGCTTTAGGTTTGAAAGCAGGATTTTTATCTGGTAAAATTTTGTTGAATTTAGATACAGAAGAAGATGATGAATTAGACATTGGTTGTGCTGGTGGAGTTGATGTTACGGCTACAAAATCTTACACGGCAGAAGCTAATAACGGAACTGCTTTTACCTTAACATTAAAAGGTTTGAACGGTGGACACTCTGGAATGCAAATTCACGAAGGTTTAGGAAATTCGAACAAATTGATTGCTCGTTTGTTAAATGCTGCAACTGAATTTGGTTTACAAATCGTGCATATGGAAGGTGGAAGTTTACGCAACGCTATTCCTCGCGAGTCTTGGGCTAAAATTGTAATTCCTACAGATAAAGTGGACGCTTTCAAAGCTTCTTACGAAACTTTACGCGCCGAAATCATTGAAGAATACGAAACAAAAGAACCTAAAATGGTGATTACATTAGAACCAACTGATACGACTTCAGCAATGTCAGCACAAGATTCTAAAGTTTTTGTTCAAACAATTATGGCGGCTTTCAATGGTGTTTACAGAATGAGTCCAGATGTTGAAGGTTTAGTAGAAACGTCTAATAATGTAGCTCGCGTAGAAGTTATTGATGGTAATGCTCGTGTTTTATGCTTAACTCGTTCTTCTATAGAATCAGGTAAAGAAGCATTAACACAAACATTAAAAGCTGGATTCGAATTAGGTGGTTTTGAGGTTAAATTCTCTGGATCTTACCCTGGTTGGAAAGCAAATACACATTCAGAAATTTTAGAATTGATGAAAGGTATTTATGTTTCAAAATTCGGAGAAGAACCAAAAGTTGTGGCATGTCACGCTGGTTTAGAATGTGGAATTATTGGAACAAATTATCCTGGTTTGGATATGATTTCTTTTGGTCCAAACATCTCTGGCGCTCACTCTCCTGACGAAAAAGTTGAAATTGCTTCAGTTCAAAAATTCTGGGATTATTTATTAGATATTTTAAAAGATATTCCAAATGATGGTCCAGTTGATTACAGCTGTGCAAATTCAAAAAATATATAATTTAAGTTGAAAAACTTAATTCAAAGACCACTTTTCAAGTGGTCTTTTTTTACAATAATACTTTTTAAACAATTCTTTTAATCAAATTAAAAATTTTCTTTTATTCTATCTTTTTTAGAAAAAATTTCATAAATCAACCATAAGATTAAAAAACAATTATTTACAATTTCATCGCCTTGTTTTTACTTCTTCAAATAAGCATAATCATTTAATAATCTAGACTATATTTGTTAAACACGTGATTAAAAAATGCTTATTGAAAAATGAATCTTATAACAAAGTACAGTAAAGTTATTGTTTCTGCCCTTGTTGTTCAGGCAACTTTTGCGCAAACAAATCCACCAATTGAAAATCCTTTTACACATAATTTAGGAGGTTTCAATTACGGAACGAAAGATGCTCCAGACGGAAACGAATGGGAATCGCCAATGAATTTATCCTTTAATAAAGAATTACCTAAAAGCTATTTTTTCTCTTTTGAGAATCAAAATCAAGCTGTAAAACTTTTACCAGAAAATAGTCCATATTGGATGAATTTGAATGGGACTTGGAAATTTAATTGGGTAAAAACTCCAAACGAAAGACCGAAAAATTTTTACGAAAACAATTTTGACACATCTTCTTGGG
Organism: Empedobacter sp. UBA7248; assembly: GCF_002472945.1. Taxonomy (NCBI): domain Bacteria; kingdom Pseudomonadati; phylum Bacteroidota; class Flavobacteriia; order Flavobacteriales; family Weeksellaceae; genus Empedobacter; species Empedobacter sp. UBA7248. The sequence goes on from NZ_DKSU01000003.1 coordinate 13,643, forward strand.
CTGATGTTCCTGTTCCGATGAGTTGGAATATTTTTGGAATTCAGAAAAATGGAGATTTAAAATATGGTGTTCCTATTTATGTGAATCAAAAAGCGATTTTTCATCATTCTGTAAAAGTAGACGATTGGAAAGGCGGTGTAATGCGCGAACCAAATAAAGATTGGACAACATATATTTATAGAAACGAAGTTGGTTCGTACAAACGTTCTTTTGATGTTCCGAAAAATTGGGACGGACGAGATATTTACATCAATTTTGATGGTGTAGATTCGTTCTTTTTTTTATGGATTAATGGTAAATATGTAGGTTTTTCTAAGAATTCACGCAATTTAGCATCGTTTAATATCACACCTTATCTTAACAAAAAAGGAGAAAATTCTGTTGCCGTTGAGGTCTATAGAAATTCTGACGCTTCGTTCTTAGAAACGCAAGATATGTTTCGATTACCAGGAATTTTCCGTACGGTTTCATTGACTTCAAAACCAAAAGTTCAGATTAGAGATTTGGTTGTGATTCCTGATGTAACGAACAATTACAAAGATGGAGAACTAAATATTTCGGCTGATATCCGAAATTTATCAAATAAAGCTGCAAAAGGATATAAAATCGCTTACACACTTTATCAAAATAAATTGTACAGCGACGAAACTGAAAAAGTTGCAACGACTGAATATGTTATCAATTCTGATGCAGTTACAATTAATCCAAATTCTTCATCAATTTATAAGCAAACGCTAAAACTTAAAAATGCAAATCTTTGGTCAGCAGAGCGTCCTTATCGTTATACGTTGGTTGGAGAATTAAAAGATGCGAAGAACAAAACAATCGAAACTATTTCGACAAATGTTGGATTTCGAAAAGTTGAAATTAAAGATACTAAAGCCGAAGATGATGAATTTGGTTTAGCTGGACGTTATTTTTATGTGAATGGAAAAACAGTAAAACTAAAAGGTGTTAACCGACACGAAACAAATCCTGAAAAAGGAAAAGTTATTTCGCGTCAGCAAATGGAAGAAGAAATCAAGATGATGAAACGCGCGAATATTAATCATGTTCGTAATTCGCATTATCCAGACGATCCGTATTGGTACTATTTGTGCGACAAATACGGAATTTATTTGGAGGATGAAGCAAATGTAGAAAGTCATCAATATTATTATGGAGAAGCTTCTTTATCTCATCCAAAAGAATGGAAAGATGCGCACGTAGCGCGTAATGTAGAAATGGTTCATGCAACCATCAATCATCCTTCTATCGTAATTTGGTCTTTAGGAAACGAAGCTGGACCAGGAAATAATTTCGTTGAAGCGTATAATGCAATCAAGAAAATAGATACTTCTCGTCCTGTGCAATATGAACGAAATAATGCGATTGTGGATATGGGATCTAATCAATATCCGTCTATTAATTGGGTTCGTGGAGCGGTACAAGGAAATTATAAGTTAAAATATCCTTTCCATATCTCAGAATATGCGCATGGAATGGGAAATGCAGCTGGAAATCTAATTGATTATTGGGAAGCAATGGAATCTACAAACTTCTTTATGGGAGGTGCGATTTGGGATTGGGTTGACCAAGCGATGTATTATTATGACAAAAAAACAGGCGAAAAATTCTTCGCTTACGGAGGTGATTTTGGTGACAAACCAAATGACGGAACGTTTGTAAACAATGGATTAGTTTTCGCTGATTTAAAAGAAAAACCTTCGTATTGGGAAGTTAAAAAAGTCTATCAAAATGTTGGTGTAAAACCTGCTAATATCTTAAATGGTGAAATCGAGATTTTTAATAAAAATTATTTTATTTCGTTAGAAGATTACGCACCAGAATGGGCTTTGTACGAAGATGGAATCGAAATTGAAAGAAGCACAGCGTTTATTGGACCGAAAAAAGTAATTGGTCCACGCGAAAAACAAATCGTTCGTTTACCAATTAATCAAGCGAAATTAAAACCTACATCAGAGTATTTTGTGAAGATTCAATTCAAGCTAAATAAAGATCAATTGTGGGCGAAGAAAGATTATGTTCAGATGGAAGAACAAATTTTTGTAAAAGCTGCAGAACAAATTCCATCAATCGAAGAAGTTCAAAAATCAAATCAAGTTACCGTAACAGATACAGAAAAAATTAAAACGATTAGTGGAAATGGTTTCAATGTAAAATTTGATAATCAAACGGGAACAATTTATGGTTTAAATTACAATAATCAAACGATTATTAAAGATGGAGAAGGTCCAAAATTAGACGCTTACCGTGCTCCAACTGACAATGACAACTGGGCGTATCAGCAATGGTTTCAAAAAGGTTTACATAATTTAAAACACAAAGTTTTATCGTCAACTTCTTACACAAGAAAAGATGGCGCAATTGTATTATCGTATGTTGTAGAATCACAAGCACCAAACAGCGCATCGCTTTTAGGAGGAACTTCCGGAACATTTAAAATAGAAGAGCACAAAGACCAAGTATTTGGAGAAAATGATTTCAAATTTACTTCAAATCAAGTTTGGACGATTTATTCTGACGGTTCAATCGAATTATCTTCAAGCATCACTTCAAATGACGAATCGCTTGCTTTAGCGCGTTTGGGTTATGAATTGAAATTACCAGAAAATTTAAGTAATTACAATTATTATGGTCGTGGTCCAATTAATAATTATGCGGATCGTAAAACTGCTCAAAACATCGAATTACATAAAAGTACGGTGAAAGACCAATATGTAAATTGGCCAAATCCGCAAAGTATGAGTAATAACGAAGAAGTAAGATGGAGTTCTTTGACAGACGCTTCAGGAAATGGAGTTGTTTTTGTTAGCAAAGATGTAATGTCGACTTCTGTTTTGCCTTGGAGCGAATTAGAATTGACCTTAGCTTCGCATCCGCACAAATTGCCAAAAAGTAATGGAACTCATATGCATTTAGATGCTGGTGTTACGGGACTTGGAGGAAATAGTTGTGGACAAGGACCACCATTGGAGCAAGATCGTGTAAAACCAAATGCAACGACTTTCGGGTTTATTATTCGTCCTATTCAAAATAACAATTATACAACGCAAACAAAAGTAAAAGGAGCTGGAGATTCGCCACTTCTAATTACACGAAACAAAATTGGAGAAGTTACAATTTTGAGCCAAAATCAAAATGCAGATTTGTATTACAAAATCGGAAATGGAAAAGAAACGAAGTATACAGAACCTTTCAAATTGAGAGATGCGAATACAATTTTGACATGGGATAAAAATAATCCGAACATTAAAGTTTCTTCGAAATTTACTAAAATAGAAACAATTCCGTTGCAAGTTGTTTTTGCATCAAGTCAAGAAACTGGAGAAGGAGATGCTGCAAATCTTGTAGATGGTAATCCAAGCTCTATTTGGCATACGATGTATTCTGTAACTGTTGCTCAATATCCTCATTGGGTTGATTTTGATGCAGGAGAATTCAAGATGATTAAAGGATTTACATATTTGCCTCGTCAAGATGGAGCAAATGGAAATATAAAAGATTATAGAATTCAGATTAGTTTAGATGGTAAAAGTTGGAGTAACCCTATCAAAGAAGGTTCTTTCGAGAAAAACACTAAACTACAAACAATTTTGTTCGACAAACCAATTCGCGGAAGATATATCCGTTTCACCGCTTTAAGTTCTCAAAATGGACAAGATTACGCTGCTGGATCAGAATTTGGAGTTTTAGTTAACTAACATTTTTACTCATAGTATTTTCAAAAGGAATTCGTATCATGCAAATGGTATGAATTTCTTATTTTTATACCTCACATCAAATTAATATCAGACCAAAATGTCATCAAATCGATATCCTCAACGCATTGTTTGCTTAACCGAAGAAGGAACTGAAATTCTGTATAACATTAACGAACAACATCGTTTAGTAGGAATTAGTGGTTTTACGTATCGTCCGCCACAAGCACGAAAAGAAAAACCTAAAGTTTCGACTTTTTTAGATGCAAAATTTGAAGATATTATCAATTTGAAGCCAGATTTGGTTGTAGGATATTCGGATTTACAAGCTGAAATTGCTGCAGAATTAATCAGAAGAGGAATTAATGTTTTTATTTTTAATCACCGAACAGTTGACGAAATTTTAAATATGATTTTGCAATTTACGTCATTGATTGGTTGCCAAGAAAAAGGATTAAAATTAGTCGAATCTTACGAAAAGAAACTTGAAGAAGTTAAACAACAAGCTGCTCTCCTTCCCTATCATCCAACTGTTTTTTTTGAAGAATGGGACGAACCAATTATTTCGGGAAGTGCTTGGGTAAATGATTTGATAGAAATTGCTGGTGGAAAATTAGCTTTTCCAGAACTCAAAAATAAAGCTTTGGCAAAAGATAGAATTTTGTTAGACGAACAAGTAATTGAACGAAATCCTGAGATTATTATCGGTTCTTGGTGTGGTAAAATGTTTAAACCCGAAAAAGTAAAACAACGAATCGGTTTTGAAAATGTAAAAGCTGTTCAACAAAATCAGTTACACGAAATAAAATCTGAATTGATTTTACAACCTGGTCCTGCTGCCTTAACAGATGGTTTGGATAAAATTGTGGAGATTATAAAAAGTTATACGTTTTAAGTAATAAGTTTTAAGTAGAAAAAATGCCTTAAATCTATGACGTTAAGAAAATGGATGAATGAAACGTAAAAGAATTTAGCCCGTAGGGTTTTTAAATTCTTTAGTGGAATGAAAACATTTTTAGTCAAATAGATTTACAGCAAAGCGTTTTTTGTTTCGTTTTTTTCGCTAAAAAAATGAAAAGAAATGTTCGTTTTTAAAATAAAAAAATCCCGCTTTCAGCGGGATTTAATTTATTGTATAATATTGACTTCTCGAACCAATGTTACGCTATATTTAGCTTTCACATCTTCTATAATTCGCTCAGATAAATCATATATTTCACGTCCAGTTGCATTGCCATAATTCACCAAAACCAAAGCTTGTTTATCATGAACTCCCGCATCACCAAAACGTTTTCCTTTCCAACCTGCGTGTTCTATCAACCAACCTGCGGCTAATTTAATACCAGAATCAGTTTTGTAATGAGAAATTTCTGGGTGAAGTTTTTCTATTTCAGCAAATTCTTCATTCGAAATTACAGGATTTTTAAAGAAACTTCCTGAATTTCCTATCTGCGAAGGATCTGGTAATTTACTTTGACGAATTTTGATTACAGCTGCACTAATTTCTTGAATCGTTGGATCAAAAATTTGTTCCTTTTCCAATTCAGATTTTATTGCGCCATATTCCACATGAAGTTTGTGATTCTTCTTCGTCAACTTAAATGTAACCGCTACCAAAACATATTGTCCTCTCAATTCATTTTTGAAAACAGATTCGCGGTAACCAAAATGACATTCTTCATTTGTAAAAGTACGTTCATCACCCGTTTCCAAAACTAATGTTTGAACTTCTTCGATATAATCTTTGACCTCTACGCCATACGCACCAATATTTTGCATCGGCGCCGTACCAACATTTCCAGGAATCAACGAAAGATTTTCTAATCCTCCAAAATCATTTTGCAACGTCCATTCAACAAAATTGTGCCAATTCTCGCTTCCTTGCGCTTTTACGTACACAAAATCATCATCTTCATTGATAATTTCGATTCCTTTCAAATTCAATTTTAACACAATTCCTGGAAAATCATCTACAAAAAGCATATTACTTCCTCCACCAATAAATAAAATCGGTAAATCTTTTTGACGACGAAAGACCAACACTTTTCGCAAATCTTGAATAGTCGCAACATCAGCAAAATATTTTGCTTTTGCTTCTATTCCAAATGTGTTATATAATTTTAATGAATAATTTTCGATGATTTCCATCTTCTTATTTTTCTTATGATCTAATTGTTCCTGGATATTGTTCTAAAGCTTCTTTCAAGATTTCAACAGAACGAACCAAATCTTCTTCTTTCAGAACATAAGCCAAACGAACTTCTTGAATTCCTGAATTTGGAGTTGAATAAAATCCTGCTCCTGGCGCCAACATTACTGTTTCTCCATTTGACGAGAAAGATTCTAATAACCAAATTGCAAATTTCTCTGCGCTATCAACTGGTAATTGAATCATACAATAGAAAGCTCCTTTTGGATTTGGGCAAACCACTCCCGGAATTTGCTGTAAACCTGCAACTAATGTATTGCGACGTTTTAAATATTCTGTACGACAATCTTCGAAATAAGTTCCAACATTTCTGTGGGCTAAAGTTGCAATGTATTGAGAAATCTCAACAGGACTTAAACGCGCTTGTGCATATAACATTGCAGCTTTTAAGAATTTCTCGTTACGTGTAATCAAAGCTCCAGAACGTGCTCCACATAAAGAAAAACGTTTCGATTCTGAATCAATTACAATTGCATTATCTTTCAGTTCTGGGAAACTTAAAACAGATGTAAATTCTTCTTCTGTATATAAATATTCTGCATAAACTTCATCCGCAATTAAATAAATATCATGTTTAAGAACTAATTCTTTCAATTGATTTAATTCTTCTTTCGAATATACATATCCAGTTGGATTTCCAGGATTACAAATTAAAATTGCACGTGTTTTATCTGTAATTTTTTTCGCAAACTCCTCAACAGATGGTAAAGCAAAATTATTTTCGATTGTAGATGGAACAGGAACAATATTTACATCATTTTCACATGTAAATCCGTTATAATTTGCATAAAAAGGTTCTGGAATAATAATTTCATCACCTGGATTTGCAATAATTCCGAAAATAAATAATAAAGCTTCCGAACCTCCTAATGTTGCAATAAAATTTTCTGGCGTTAATTCAATTCCACGATTTGTAAAATAATCTGCCAAAGCTTGACGATATTCCAACGTACCTTCTGAGTGCGTATAAGAAATAATGTTTGAAGGAAAATTTTTCAATCCTTCTAAAACAGCTTTTGGCGACTCAATATCTGGTTGACCAATATTTAAATGATATACTTTAGTTCCTCTTTTTTTCGCTGCATCTGCGTAAGGTACCAACTTTCTAATTGGAGAAGCTGGCATATTTTGGGATTTTTCAGATAATATTAACATTTATTGTAATTTTTTAAATTTGATTTGAATTCTTTGGTATTGTTTTTGTAATTTTAAAGTGTAAATATAAAAAACGTTTAATCTCAAAAAAAACTTTATTATGAGTAAATTAAATAATGCAACTAAATTATTGGCAGGTTTAGCAATCGGAACAGCAATCGGAGCAGTAGTAGGTTTATTATATGCACCAGAATCAGGAAAAGACACGCGTAAAAAATTAAAAAAAGAAGCTGACAAATACAAAAAAGAGTTAGATAAATATGCGAACGATTTTTCTGATAAAGCAAAAAAAACTAAAAAAGAATTAGAAGCTAAATTAGAAGAAGTTAAAGCTAAATTAGCTGAACAAAAAGATGAATTTGTAGCAAAAGCAAAAGAAGCTGGAAAAGATTTAAAATCTAAAGCAAACCAAACTAAAGAAGATTTAAAAGACGAATTTCAAGAAAACGTAGGAGTTTAATTTCTTCAAAACACAATATTCCTTAAAATTTATAATTAACTTTGTCTGAAATAAATCATTTTTATGTTTAATGAACTAAAAGTTTATATTAATAATAGAATAACCTTAGCTAAATACGATCTTGTAGATTCACTGAGTAATATGTTAGCGAGTGGAATTTATGTATTAATTATTGCCGTATTTTCATTATTTCTATTATTATTAGGAAGTTTAGCATTAGGATTTATTTTAGGAGGTTATTTTAATGATACAGGATTAGGTTTTCTTGCTGTAACTGGAATTTATTTCTTGATGATGGTTCTTTCTATTTTATTTAGAAAGAAATTAAAACTTTTCTTGACAAATATTGCCGTAGAAAATGCTATGGAAGCCATGTCTAACCACGATGACGACGAAGACGACGATGAAGAATAAAGAACAAATGTCTGCGATAAAAAATTTAGACGATTTGCGAATGGCAAAACGTAAATTAAAATTACAAATGAAAGTTGCTGAAAATAAGCACGAAAATTCATTTGTAAACAAAGCAGTTAATCTTGTAACAAATTTAAAATCTGATACAAGTTTCACTTCTTCTAAAGTTGAAAGCGCATTAAATTGGGCTGGAGATAAAGCTTCAAAAAAATATCCGATGAAGGGAGTCACAAAAATTGTAATTTCTGGATTGATTATGATAGCGGTTCCAATTATTACGAGTAAAATTCAGGAATATATAGAAGAAAAATTATAAAATTATTTGATATTAAAAAACCACTTCAAACGAAGTGGTTTTTTTGTGTGTTAATTTTAAGCTCGACTAATATTTTTCGTGAAAATATTCGTTTGGTATAATCGTTTTGTTCTTTTTATCTACAGCTTCTTGGTTTCTCAATTCCACTCGACGTATTTTTCCTGAAATTGTTTTTGGTAAACTCTCTACAAACTGCACAATACGCGGAATTTTATAACGTGCTAAATGCTCTTCTGTATATCTAAAAATATCTTTTGCTAATTCTTCCGACGCATCATGTCCAGGCGCTAAAATAACAAAAGCTTTTACGGCATTACTGCGTAAATCGTGCGGACTTGCCACAACAGCAGCTTCCATAATTGCATCATGCTCCAACAAAGCACTTTCTACCTCGAATGGTCCTACACGGAAATCAGACGCTTTTATCACGTCATCATCACGCCCAACAAACCAAACATAGCCGTCTTCGTCCTTATAAGCTTTGTCTCCAGTATAATATAATCCATGTTTGAAAACTTTCATCATTTTATCTTTCTGAATCAAATAAGTTTTGAAAATTCCATTGATGGTTTCTTCATTATGCACAACACAAATATTTCCTTCTTCGCAATCTTGCACAATATTTCCATCATCATCTGCAATCACAATATCATACAAAAATGCAGGTTTACCCATCGATCCGTATTTAATCTTCTCATTTGGCAAATTCACTATCATGGCAGTAGACTCTGATTGTCCGTAACCATCACGAATCGTAATTCCTGTACCTTCTTTCCAGACATCAATAATTTCGGGATTAAGAGGTTCACCAGCTGCAACACATTGACGAAGTTTGAAATCATAACTTTTCAAATCTTCTAAAATCAATACACGCAAAGCTGTTGGCGGCGCGCAAAAGGTTGTTACACCCAAATCTTGAATAGTTTGTAATTGTTCTTTCGGAACAAATTTATCTGCATGATAACCCAAAATTGTCGCACCCATATTCCACGGAGCAAAGAAACTACTCCAAAAGAATTTCGCCCAACCTGGTTGAGAAATATTGTAATGCAAATCGCCTTTTTTTATTCCTACCCAAGAAGAAGTCGTAAAACCTCCAAGCGGATAAGTGTAATGCGTATGCACAACTACTTTCGGCATTCCTGTCGTTCCCGATGTAAAAAAGTAGAATAAATCATCGTCAGGTTTTGTATCTGCAGCCTCAGCTTGTGTAGATTCTTTCCATAACTCATTGATATTTGTCCAACCTTCTCTCTCGCCTTCTGTAATTAATTTTACCTTAATCTTTTTATCTAACTTTGCTTCTGCTTCATCTATTTTCGATGCATTTGCTTGATCTGCTAAAGCAACTTCTGGAAAAGAAGACTCGAATCTAAATGTTAAATCTCTTGCTTCTAAGGTTGTTGCGGCTGGAATAATAATTAATCCACCTTTGATAGAAGCCAAATAACCAATCCAAGTAATCGGTAATAATGGAACTTGAGAAAACATTTTGTCTCCTTGTACAATTCCTTTGTTTCTTAAATAGTTTAAGAATTGATTGTATTTATCTGCTAAATCCTGAAAAGTATAATCTTCTCGTTGTTCATTATACTTCCAAATTAAACCTTTTTGAGTTCCTAATTGAGCAACATTATATGGTTCGAAAATATCATTTACCCAATTGAATTTTTCTGGCTTAAAAATTTTAATTTCTTTTAATTGCGCATAATTCTCTTCTTCGATGGATAATCGAATAGAGTTAAACAATTCTTGTACTGTCATTTATTTGTGGTTTTGAATAAATATAGAAAAATTATTTATTCAAACAGAAGTTTTATGAATAAAAAAAGGATGATTTAATAAAATCATCCTTTTTGTTATTATTTGTTGAGAATATATTAATCTCTACCTCTTCTTGAATTTCCTGTTCTGTTACGATCTCCACCGCGGTAACCACCACGATCTCCACCTCTTGAATCTCTTGAATCACGGTCACGATCTCCTCCACGGAATCCACCTCTGTCTCCTCCGCGATCACGATCTCCACCACGATAACCTCCACTTCTTTCGCGGTCATTATCACGACGACTATTGAAACCACGTCCACGAGAATCTCCTCCTCTGTCATTACGACGACGATCTCCTCCACGACGCTCACCATCACCACGTCTTGGTTCTGGTTTAGAGATTTGAACATCTAAATCTACTCCATCACGTTGTGCATCTTTGAAAGATTCTAACACTAATGATTCGAATTGTGTATCAACTTCGAAGAAAGAGAAATTACGTAAAATTTCAATTTTTCCTATTTCGATGTTACGGTTACGAGTTTGCTCGTTGATTAAACCAATTAAGTTTGGAACACGTAAGTTGTGTTTTTGACCAATATTGATAAAGAAACGAGAGAAATCACGACCTCCACGACGGTTAGAAGAACGATCTCCTCTATCACCACGATCTCCTTCAGAAGAAATATCTTTCGTGTTTTTGTAATATTCTAAGAAAGAATTGAACTCAACTGTCATGAAACGTTTTAATAAATCGTCACGATCTAAGTTTGCCAATTTTTCGTTTACAGTTTCCATGTAAGGCTCGATTAATTCTTCATCAACCTCGATGTTTTCGATTTTATCGATTAAAGAAATTAAACGTTTTTCACAGATTTCTGCCCCAGTTGGTACGTTTTTAGGCTCGATTTTAGAAGCAATTAATTTTTCTAAATCTCTAATTTTACGCGCTTCACGACCTCCTGAAATAATGATAGAAATTCCTTTGTTACCTGCACGTCCTGTACGTCCTGAACGGTGTACATAAACTTCTGGATCATCTGGTAAATTGAAGTTGATTACATGAGTCAATTCATTTACGTCGATACCACGAGCAGCAACGTCTGTTGCAACAAGGATTTGAATGTTTTGGTTACGGAATTTCTCCATCACGTGATCACGTTGTGATTGTGATAAATCTCCGTGTAATGCGTCTGCATTGTAACCATCTTGCATCAATTTATCTGCTACATCTTTCGCTTCGCGACGAGTTCTACAGAAAACGATACCATAAATATTTGGGTAATAATCGGCCAAACGTTTTAAAGCTAAGTAACGATCAGAAGAACGTACTAAATAAACGTGGTGCTCGATATTTTTTGATGCAGTATTTACTTTACTTACAGCAATCTCAACTGGATTGTGCATATATTCTGAAGCGATGCGACGAACCTCTGAAGGCATTGTAGCTGAGAATAATAAAGTTTGTTTTTCTTCTGGAGTTGTTTCTAAGATAGAATCGATTTCGTCACGGAATCCCATGTTCAACATCTCATCTGCCTCATCTAAAACTGTCCAAGTGATGTCATTAATTTTTAATGCGCCACGTTTGATTAAGTCCATTGTACGACCTGGTGTTCCTACAACGATTTGTGGATTATCTTTTAATCCTCTAATTTGTTTAACGATGTCAGCACCACCGTAAACTGCCTGTACACGTACTCCACGCATATCTGCAGAAAAAGATTCTAATTCTTTTGCAATTTGTAAACATAATTCACGAGTAGGACACAAAATAATTGCTTGTACTGATTTTGAATTGCTGTCTAATTGATTTAAAACCGGAAGCCCGAATGCTGCAGTTTTTCCTGTACCTGTTTGCGCCAATGCAATAACATCTTGATCTGATGAAAGGATTTGAGGAATAGCTTTTTCTTGAATTGGAGATGGGTTAACGAAGCCCATTTTCTCAATTGCAGTTAGGATTTCTTCTTGAAGTCCTAATTCTTTGAATGTAATCATGTTAGATACGATACCGAGATAATGAAATTCATTTATATTCCATATCACCGGTTTTATTTTAAATTATTTAACCAACAGATATGAAAGAATAAAATTAAATGGCTGAGCAGCCTAAAAAATCCCTAAATGAATATTCTTTAACATCCGTACCTTAACTCTAAAAGGCTGTGCAAATGTAAGGATTATTTTTGAAATACACAACACACATTCATAATCCTTACAATTAATACACATAATATTATTTTATTGATAATGAATAAATTACTAACAGTCTGCAATATTTACAGCAACTGCCAAACCTCCTTCGGAAGTTTCTTTGTATTTATTATTCATATCTTTTGCAGTTTCCCACATCGTATTCACAACTTTATCTAACGGAACTTTCGCAGTCAATGGATCTGTATCCAGTGCTAATTCTGCCGCATTAATCGCTTTAATCGCTCCCATTGTGTTACGCTCGATACAAGGAATTTGAACCAAACCTCCAATCGGATCACACGTTAAACCTAAATGATGTTCCATTGCAATTTCGGCAGCCATCGTTACTTGCGCAGGAGTTCCTCCCATTAATTCGCATAATGCAGCTGCAGCCATAGCCGAAGATACACCGATCTCAGCTTGACAACCTCCCATTGCCGCAGAAATAGTTGCTCCTTTCTTAAAAATAGAACCAATAACTCCTGCTGTTGTTAAGAATTGTTCAATCTCTTTTTGACCAGCTTTATGATTTTCGATCACCAAATAATACATCAAAACTGCTGGAATAACTCCTGCACTTCCGTTTGTAGGCGCTGTTACAACTCTACCTAACGAAGCATTTACTTCATTAACAGCAAGAGCAAAACAACTTACCCATTTCAAGATTTGACGAAAATATACTTTGGTTTTTCGGATTGAAGCAATCCATTCTTGTGGATTAGAATAAGGTGTTGCTCCAACCAAATTCTTATGCATATCGTAAGCACGACGTTTCACGTTCAATCCGCCTGGTAAAATACCTTCTGTATGACAACCAATGTACATACACTCTAACATGGTATTCCAAACACGCATTAATTCGTGGTGAATTTCATCTTCTGTTCGGATTGTTTTTTCATTCTCAAACATGATTTCAGAAATCGATTTATTTTCTTTCGAACAAAATTCTAATAACTCTGTTGATGTATTAAATAAATATGGAAAAGCACAAGTAACATCTGTATTGGTAGCACTATCATCCTCTTTTGTAATAAATCCTCCTCCTATCGAATAAAACGTAGAAGATAATTCTTTGTTCTCATAGAAAGCTGTAAACATCATTCCATTAGCGTGAAAAGGTAAAAACTCACGATTGAAAACGATATCAGTTTCGGGATTAAAATCAATTAAAAATTTGTTTCCAAAATTTAATTGTTTATTCGTATTGATCGTATTAATAATATTCGAAATATCATCCACAGGAATATATTCAGGATCAGCACCGCTTAGCCCTAGCATTACTGCATAATCAGTTGCATGTCCTTTACCCGTAAGTGATAAAGAGCCATACAAATCTACACGAACTTTTGTAATTTTATTAAAGATAGATGCAGCATCCAATTCTTTCAGAAAAGCTTCTGCTGCGCGCCAAGGACCTAAAGTATGCGAACTTGAAGGACCAACGCCAATTTTGAGCATATCAAATACTGAAATACAATCCATTTTGTACTTTTAATTTATATTTTTTCCACACAAGACAAATATAGCCGTTAAATTCTCATATTCGCTTTATTTAAGCAGTTTTTTTATCAACTTAAACAATTAACATGCTTAAAATATTCATATTGAATGATATTAACACAAATAATTCAGTATCAAAAAAAGAGGTTACAATTAATTGTAACCTCTTTTCTATACTTTATTAAGTTTTTATTTAAACTTGTGCCAATATGGATAGATAATCGCTAAACCATAACCTATAAACACAAACAATGTAAACATGGTAAAAAGTGTCCCATCTGCCATAAATTCGGGCTGCATTGCTGCTGACACAAATAATGATGTCACAACCATATACACACCAATTCTTTTGTAAGATTTCACTAAAAAGATACCTATCAATGCAATAACTCCTAAAACAAGAGTCGAAATTGGATACCATTTTGGCATTTCTGGCGCATCTTCGTTCATCATTTGGCGGAACAAATAATCATTTGTCACCAATAATTGGTAACCACGATAAAGAATACTCAAAATCAAGAAAACCATTATAAAGATCATTGACTTGAAAAGGAATGATGTTTTGTTTCCTTCGTGTTTCAAATCTTTTGTTTTGGTATTATCCGACATTAAAACTTTTGTGTCAAAAATATCGTCACGTTCTTGATTTTGTTCTACTTTTTGATCTGTCATAGCTTTATTTTAAAATAAGAAATCATATCCTTTCAAACTCAATTTTTCGTATTTTTCTTCATCAAAACGATACAATTTAGATACTTTACGATGTTGTTTAGGATCTGTTGTATTACCTGTTTCGATAATTAAATTTGAGTTAAAGATTTTCTTTCTAAAGTTACGTTTATCCAACTCACGATTCAAGGCTTTTTCATACAAACTTTGTAATTGCGCAATTGTAAACTCATCACCAAGTAAGTTAAAGCCTACTGGACGACGCTTTACACGACGTTTTACACGCTCTTTTGCATATTTTACAATCTCATTGTGATCAAAAGCTAAATCCGGAACGCGATCGTAAGGAAACCATTCTCCACCTTGTGTTTTCACTTTTTCCTCTATTTGAGGTGTCAATTTAACCAAAGCATAGTAAGCAACATTTACAACTCGTCCTAATGGATTACGAAAAACTTTTGTAAAGGCTTTCAATTGTTCAATATATGTTTGATGCTCATCGTAAGCAATTTTCTCAATCAACAATTCGTGAATTGCTTGATCGTTACTTACCGTTGGCGCAATATATTTTCCTGGCAAAACCAATGCTCCTTTGAAAGGATCATTTAGTTTTTTGTACACCAATATTTTGAGATCTTCTCCATCAAACCCGAAAAGTACGAGACTTGAACATAGAGCGACCTGAAAATATTTTTCTTTTTCTTCGTCTGTCATTTTGTGGGATGATTAATAAATTGAAATTTATTTTTAATGAAAAATTGAATGCATCAATCTATTTTTATCGTTGAAAGATTCTTCTAAAGAAATCATAGATTCTGTTCTCAATACATCATCAATTTGATCAATTTTGTAGATAACATCTTTCGCATCAGAAGTATCTCTTGCACGAATTTTACAGAAAATATTATATTTCCCAGAAACAACGTGAACCACTGTTACGTTAGGAATTTTATATAATTCATCTATCACTTTCTGAGTTTTGTTTGTTTTTGTAAGTAACAATCCTACATACGCAACAAACTGATAACCCATTTTATCATAATCTGTAATTAGTGTAGTTCCTTTGATGATTCCAGCCTCCTCTAATTTCTTGACACGTACGTGAATAGTACCAGCAGAAACATTCATTTTCTTTGCAATTTCTGTAAATGGCATTCTTGTATTGTCAATCAAATACATCAAAATTTTCTTATCAACATCATCAATTATGTAATTCATTTTCCTAATTTTTGATTATTATTATTATTTTAATAAAAAATCGAATTAATTTTTAGCAAAATTATAAATAAAACAAACAAACTTCAAAATATTTTTTAATGATTTATTTAATATTTTACTTTTGTTATAATAATAGTTCAAAAAAGAAAGAACTAATCACTTTTGTTTGTTTGCGCGAGTTTATTGTCTAACCACAATAAACTCATTTTTTTTTATTTAATTTTGACTAAACCACGGCGCTTTTGCTCCAACTTTGGTTGAGTAGTTTTTTGATACGTAACTTTGACCGTATCTTTTGTAGTTTGACGAGTAGAATCTATTCTTCTTTCCTCAGTTTTAAACTGTTTTGGAAGGACAATCGAATCAAATCTTTCTTGCGATTGCTCTTCTTTTTTAGCTTTTGCTTTTCGTTTATTTTCATCTAAACCTAAGAAACCTCTAAAAGTATCGAAACTTTTGTTGTACTGAATTCCAACTCCAAAACTTTGATTCAAGTTATTTTCCATTCCTGGCAATAAACCGAAAGTTGTAGGTTTTGTAAATGCTTTTATGACCAAAGATCCATTATTCAATTTCGAGATATCATAAGAAACATCAAAATTCCCATCGAAGTTCTCTTGTACATTTCTATTATTTGTAACCGCAATTCCATACGAACCACGCAAACTTAAACGATTATTAACGCGATATGAAACCGAAGTTCTAATTTTATCATTTGTTTCTGATTGTGCACTACCACCAACGTACTCCATTTGTATATCTACATTATTCGCAATAGATGATAACATCCCTGCAATTGTAGATAAACCAATATCAGCAGCTGTACTCGTTACACCAGATTGAACAGCCGAAGCATCACCAAATTTACCTGTCAATAAGATATAACTAAACTGAAGCATCTGTTCTTCTGTATTTGAACGGAATTTTGATTGTAACTGCGAATTGATATCCGAACCTGCATTAGGAATTGTTAATCCAAAATCGATAATAGGTTTCTTCAACGTTTCGGAAATATTAATTGATAGGAGAGCATCATAAATTTGCGAATATCCTACACCTAAATAATCCCCAACATTTGACACCGAACGTTGATATTCAGCTGTAATATTAAGCGTTGCATCAAGTGGATTTCCTGCAAATTGTACCGAAGATCCTTTTTTGATTTTAAAATCTTTCGGAATCAGCGGAAATTGTCTAAACTCATACGTTCCACTTTCTATATTATATACACCTGTAATACTCAATCCTGCTTTATTCATTAAGAATCTAAGATTTTCTGCTGTACCACGCGCTGTCGCTTTATCGTTTGTAGCTGCATCAAAAATCAAATTAACCATTGCATTTGGATACGCATTAATGTTGACATCTATCGACATTCCTTTTGGCGCATGCGGTTCATTATTTTTAGATTTTTCGTCCAGATGTTGATTAGGAACAAAACGTACCAAATTATTTTCTGACTCAATTGTTGTACTACCTGTATTTATCGTTAACTCAGAATTTCCAACAACTGTCGCATCTCCAGCAATCTCCAACTCTTCTACCGCACCAAACATGGTTACATTTCCTTTCGCAAATACTTTTCCATAAAACAATTCATTGTCTTTAATTGACGTGTTCATCACCAATAAATTATCGGTATCAAAATCTAAGTTGAGACCCCATTTAGACAAGTTTCGGAAAAGAATTGCTCCATCAACTTTTCCTTTTGTATTGAATGTTGTGTCTTTGAACGCAATATCATTCAACATGATAATCCCTTGACCTTTTCCTTGTTTCGAAACAAGCAATTCATTTTCTCCTTCAAATAAATAATCTGTCCCTAAGAAATTCACTTTCAAACCAAGATCTTTTGCTATCATATTTCCGCTAAGATTTGGCAAATCAATTGGTCCAGTAATTTTTAAATCACCAGATAACGTTCCACGCATATTAGAGAAAACAGATTTTAAGAATCCTTCTAAGAAATCGATGTGAAACTCATCAAAATTGGCATCTACATCAACCTCAGGACCTGTTGGTTTGTTAATAATATTACCATAAGCAACCAACGATTGAATTTGTTCTTTCTGTAAACTTGTTTCAAAATTAAATTGTTTATCCGCTACATTATAACCTCCTTGTAAAGTCAAATTACCAAGCTCAAAATCATTTAAACCTAACTTATCAATTTTAGCTTCAAGCGTTGGTTCTAACTTTTCTTTTGTACGAATAATATCTACTTTACCGTTTGCTATACCAACAATTTTTAGGTTATTCAATAATGTTTTAGGTATAATTTTTTCTAAATGCAAATCTTTAAAATCAGCATTGAAATTGTAATCTACATTGTTATTAAATAAACCACTTACTTTTAAATATTGTTCTTCTGATTCTAATGATAAATCTTCAACTTTTAATGATTTATTGATTCGATTAAAAATTACACGATTCGAATTTGCATCATTCAAATGATTAATTGTCCATTGTGTCGAATCAATTTGTATTGTTGAAGGAGAAAATCCAAAAATCAAATCATTATTATTCTGAACTGTATGAAAAAGATTTAGATTAAATAAAATTGGATTTTTTCGACCAATATTAAAATCTGTTTTCACAATCATCGTATCATTCTTCGGAATCGAATTTACGTTAATCGCATTAATCGTTACACCACTTACTTTCAAACTATCAATCTTCGCATTCAACGTTGGCAACTCCGCAATAGTATTTAGATTAACATTAGATTGGAACAATTGAATTCCTGCATATTTAATTCCAGGCGTATCCAAAGTCGCTTCCAACTGATTTTTCGTACCATCAATATAACCTTTTACATGCGTATCAGGCTCAATCGAAATCGATGAATCGATATATTGTAATAAATTTTCTTGCACATAAACATCAAACGAAAAAGCCTGATTTGGTGAAACTTTTTTATGACGGAAAGATGGAACTAAATCTACAAGCGAATTATTGATGACATTGGCAACTTCCGTAATATTATAGCGACCATCTACTGTAGCGCGCATATAATTAGGAACATCCAAAGTCATGATTTTATGCGAACCATCTATTTGAGAATTCAACATGACATGTGACAATTCTAACGTATCTTTTTTCGAACGGAAGTAAAGATTTTTGACATCAATATTTCCTCTGAAATCATTAATATTTGTCAACTTAAAATTCCCTTCAACATCGCCACGTACAATTGCATTTAGATTTTTTGTAACGCCAAGAAAATCTAAATTAATTTGACGAATATTCGAAGTAAAATCAAAATCATAAGGTTTTCCACTAAAGTTAATTTTACCTTTCAATTGCGCATTTAGATTTGGATCTTTGATATCGAACAAACCATTGAATTGATAATTTTTAACCAAACCATCAACCGTAATATTTTGGTAACGTTTGCCCATCAAATCCATATAACGAAGTGTTCCATCCAGATTTAAATTGATATTTTTCAAATCTGTTCCTCTTCCATCAAATCTAAACTTCCCGCTTACATAACCCAAATCTTTTGCATTAGTTAATTGACGAAGATTTAAGTTTTTCGCATCTAAAGTACCTTTATAAATTAAGGCTTTTACATTTTTATAATTCTTGATTTGCGCTTTAATATCAGCATCTCCAAGTCCAGAAATGGCGTAACCATTCGCATGAATTTCATTTGGATTTAATGAAATATCTCCACGATAATTTAAATTTCCAAAACGAGTCAACATATTTGGAATTTTCTTTGAAACAAAGGTTGGAAGTAATTTTGTTATTTTTTGATATGATGTATTAATTTTTACATTTCTTGTCGAAAAATTTAACAAAGAACCATGCAAAACATCTTGCAATTGTAAGCGAGAAGCTCCAACATAATTATCTTCACCTTTTAATTCGAAATCAGAAAAAGTCAAATTATTCAGCGTTCCATTTACTTTTCCATATAAATCTACAGACGAATTTTTATCAAATAAAGGAGTAAAATAACGAATTTCTTTAAAGTTAATCTTAGAACCTCGATCAAAGAAAACATCCCAACGAACTTTATTTTCAAAGTCACTCATATCCGAAGGCTCGTCATAACTCAACAATAAATTCCCATTCAAAACAGACGTATCCGTTCTCAAATTCAAATTCCCAACTCGAATTTCTTTTTTCGAATAATGAACTTTTCCTGTAAAGTTTTGTACGTTATACGTTTCTTTATTTTTTGTCGCAACAAAGCAGAAGTTTTCTAAATCAGCCGTAATATCAGAATCAACTAATCGAAACTTTTTTACAGTCATGTTCAACTGTTTTGAATCCAACCAGATATTCCCAGAATTTTGATTAACAATTGAAACTTTACCGTCTTCCAAAATAAAATCTCCATCCAATTTGAAAATCTTTTTCGGATCTTTTGGTTTATCAGAACTAAAACCGTTCACAAATTTGATAAAATTGGAAATCGAATCGCCTTTGTACGTAATCACACGAATTTCGGGCTGAATCAATTTCACTTCACTCAAATCAATGTGATCTTTTTTGATTCCTGGTATAAGTGACCAGACATTTATCGTTGTTTCTAAAGTTTTCGATTTAATAAAATCATATTTATGATCATCTTTTATCTTAACGCCATGGAAATATATTGTTCCAAAAAAATCAATATCCACAGAATCCACATACATTTGCGTGTTCAACGATTTATTTAATTTTTCTAAGGCAAAGTGAGCTATTTTTGTCTGTACCGCAGGGATTTGTATTGCGATTGCTACTGTTAAAACAACGGTTAAAACGAGTATAATCAACGACAATAAAAATCTTCCTATTCGTCTGACTATTTTCAATGGTTTAAATTTACGATATTTGCAGGGTAAAAATAAGTTATAAATTTTATTCTACAAGGAATTATGAGCGATAAAAACTACATTTTAGCCATAGAATCTTCTTGTGATGATACAGGCGCAGCAATTATTGACGGAAATAAAATTATTTCTAATGTTGTGGCAAGCCAAAAAATTCACGAAATATATGGTGGCGTAGTACCAGAATTAGCTTCGAGAGCACATCAACAAAATATTGTTCCCGTCGTAGATCAAGCCCTAAAACAGGCAAATATTAACAAAGAAGAACTTAAAGCAATTGCGTATACACGTGGTCCAGGATTGATGGGATCGCTTTTGGTTGGCGGAAGTTTTGCAAAATCTTTCAGTCAATCATTGGATATTCCTTTGATTGAAGTTAATCATATGCAAGCACATATTTTGGCAAATTTTATTGAAGATGCCAATGACGAAAAACCAACTTTCCCATTTTTATGTTTGACGGTTTCTGGAGGACATACTCAAATCGTGAAAATCAATAATTATTTTGAGATGGAAATTTTAGGAGAAACGATTGATGATGCAGCTGGTGAAGCGTTTGATAAAGCTGGTAAAATATTGAATTTACCTTATCCCGCAGGTCCAATTATAGATAAAAAATCTAAGATTGGAGATCCTACAAAATTCAAATTTGCAAAACCAAAGATTGAAGGTTTAAACTTTAGTTTTAGCGGTTTCAAAACGTCAATTTTATATTTTATTCAGAAAGAAGTCAAAGCGAATCCAAATTTTATCGAAGAAAATATTGACGATTTGTGCGCCTCTATTCAGCATTCTATCGTTAATATTTTGATAGAAAAAGTAAAAAAAGCATCTGACGAAACTGGAATTAAACAAATTGCGATTGCAGGTGGAGTTTCGGCAAATTCTGAAATTCGTCAACGATTAAAAGATGGAGAAACCAAATTTGGTTGGAAAACTTTTATTCCAAAATTTGCTTATACAACAGATAATGCAGCGATGATTGCAATGGTTGGAAGTTTAAAATTTGATCAAGAGTTATTTACAGAAAACACAGCGAAGTCTGTGGCTAAATACCATATTTAATGAAATTATTTTTTGGAGAAATTCATCACGAAACAGCTATTCTGAACGAAGAAGAAAGTCATCATTTCGCAAAAGTTTTGCGCGGAAATGAAGGCGATTTGGTTCATGTGACAGATGGAAAAGGAAATTTGGCTGAAGTTGAAATTACATCGATTTCTAAAAAAGCAGTTGAAGGAAAAGTAATTAATTTAAAAACAAATTTCGAGCAGAAAAATTACTATTTACATGTTGCTATTGCGCCAACAAAAACAATGGAACGTTTGGAGTTTTTCTTGGAAAAAGCAACCGAAATTGGTATTGATGAAATTACGTTTTTACAAACTTTTCATTCTGAACGAAAAAATATTAAGATTGAACGAATTGAAAAAATTGTTCAGTCTGCAACAAAACAATCGTTGAAAGCGTATTTGCCAAAAGTAAATAATCTGACAAAATTCAACGAGTTTATCAAACAAGATTTTGAAGGTTTCACGAAATGTATTGCGCATTGCGAAGCAGATATTGAACGCACGCCTTTACGAACAGTTTTGGAAAATAATCCGCAGAAAATTTTAATTATGATTGGTCCTGAAGGTGATTTTTCGCGAGATGAAATTTTCACTGCAGAAGATCATAATTTTACAGGAATTAGTCTTGGACATCAACGTTTCCGTACTGAAACTGCCGCTTTACAAGCTGTTTTTGCTGTTGATTGGGGATTGAAATAAATCGATTAAAACTATTACTTCATACAAAAACCGATTCTGTTGAATCGGTTTTTTTTCTTTTTATCTGAAAATAAATATCTTTATCAAAATTAAAAACTTATGAAAAAATTAGCACTTATTTTGGGATTATTCATCGAAAGTTTTTCGTTTGCTCAAACTGTAAATGATATTCCGATTAAAGATATTAATGTCGACTATGTACAGATTATTGGAACTGGGCGAGGTTTGAGTACAAAAATGAATATTCGCTTAGATTTTGGACAAGAAACTAAATCAATTTCCTTTAAAAATAGTTTGAAAATAAAAGATGAACGCGGAATTGCTGTGAAATTTAATTCGATGATTGATGCGTTAAATTTTATGTCTGCAAATGGATATGAATTTCAATTTGCCTATACATCGAAAGAAAATGACGACGATGCGCTTTATTATATTTTAAAGAGAAAAAAATAAAAAAATCCTCAACTTATGTTGAGGATTTATGTTTTATATTAAATTCTAATTTTCAACTTTCTTTTTCTTCAACATAAAAAATATGCAGAATATAAAGGTTACTAAATAAATAATACCTAATGCTGTATTTCTAAACGTAAAATCTTGAAAATTAAACTCTCTTAACAAAGCTAGTCCTATTGGAAATGCAATAAGCGCAAAAATAATATTGAAACCTATTTTATTTTTCATATAATTATGGTTATTTAAATATGTGTTAAACTATGAGTGAATAATCAAATATACAAAAACAACAAAGTTGTAAAAACAAAAAAATCCCCAACTTTCGTTGAGGATTTATATTTAAAGAAATTCTGTTTTTAATTAATTTTTTGAGCAACATAATCACTCTCGTTTCCTAAACGATCGACAGCTTTTAGTGCAACTGCCGTTAAGCTTTTACCATCTTTATGTTTCAAAATTGTTTGGTTTGTTTTGGTTTTATCTAAAATAGACGTTTCCCAATCGTTGTTGTAACGTGTGTACAAAATCCATTTCGATACATTCGAATTCATTTTATAGTCATTCCAATTCATCACAACTTCTGATGCTTTTGCATTTACAGACAAACTTGGTTTTGCCAAACGATCTGCCTTAATCCAATTCATAGTTGGCACTAAAGCTTTAGCTTTGTATGGACCTTCTTTTAGATAACTTAACATCGAAGGATTTTTCGTTAATCCAGCAATACTCCAGTGAATAACACCCACATTATTTTGCAAAATCTCTCCAGCCATTTTTACTTGATTTGTAATCTCAGTTGTTCTATCCGAAACCTTAACTTCTACAGTATTCAAACCTGGCCAAAGATGACGGTTATGTGTATTTTCTGATTTCCACCATTCTAATAATTTAGGAAAACTTTGTCCTGTCGAATTAATTGGCCAATATAATTGTGGCGAAAAATAATCAACCCAACCTTTGTTCAACCATAATTTTGCATCTGCATACAATTCATCATATTGCGAAGAACCTTTAATTCCAGAAGGATAACCTGGTTTCCAAATTCCAAAAGGACTAATTCCAAATTTAACGAAAGGCTTTTCTGTTTTGATTTCTTTATAAATTCTTTCGATAATTGTATTCACATTTTGACGACGCCAATCAGCTCTCGATAATGTCCCTCCATTGTTTTTGTAAACATTCCAAGTTGAATTATCTGGAAAATCTGCTCCACCATTGTATGACGCGTATGGATAGAAATAATCATCAAAATGAACACCATCAATATCATAACGCGAAACGATATCACGAACAACTTCCGAAACGTGATCTTGCGTTTTTTTGTCAGCAGGATCAAACCAATACATACCGTTCTTCAATCTCACCACATTACTTGGCGATCTTTTTACCATCGACTCGCTTGTCACCGGACCTCCACTACTGTGATGCGCTCTGTAAGGATTTAACCAAACATGCAACTCAATTCCACGTTTGTGCGCTTCTTCCACCCAAAACTCTAACGGGTCATAATATGGAGAAGGTGCTTTTCCTTCTTCTCCAGTTAAGAAGTAAGACCAAGGTTCGAAATTACTTTTGTACAAAGCATCTGCCGCTGGACGAACCTGAAAAATAACTGCATTGAAATTATTGGCTTCTAACATATCCAACAATTTTATCGCTTCATCTTTTTGTTGCGTTGTCGTTAAATCTTTTTTAGAAGGCCAATTAATATTTGCAACAGAAGCTACCCAAGCCGCGCGGAATTCACGATTTACTTCTGGTAGTTTTACCGTAAAAACCTCATCTTTCTTATTCGGAATTTCAGTTTTTGGTGTAGTAGGAATAGTTGTTTGCGTAGATTCTACAGGTTTTGTAGGCTGTTTAGATTCCACTTTTTTATAAACTATTTTTTTCGAACTTTTATTTGAAGCACACGAAGTCAAGCCAATTGTAGCTACTCCGAAACACATCAAAATATATTTAAAATTAATTTTCATTCGTTGAAATATGTATTTTTAGCGTTACAAAATTAGTAATAAAGCTTTATTAATCCAGATTTTATCAAATATTTAGGATATCTAGATTTTCCTTCTCTATTAAATTTACAAAATTTTTCGCTTCAAAAAGTGTTTTATAAATTTTATTCTTTACATTTTTGCATTCATCTATAATTGATAAAAATATGTTTCTAATTATATGTTTTGGCGTATTGATTATTTGTGTAAATGTTATTTTACAATCAACTGTTACAGTTTATTCGCTAAAATATCTACATAAATTTAATCTCAAAAAACAACGATTAACGTTTAGTGAAGTGCTTTGGCAAATGGCAATTTCAGTATCTTTCTTGACTTTATTGCACGGTGCGCAATGTACAATTTGGGCGGCTACTTTTTATTTCAATCCAAATATTGACAATTTGTATAGTTTTCAAGAAGCAATCTATTTTTCATTAATCACTTTTACAACCGTTGGTTACGGTGATGTTGTGATTGATAGCGAATGGAAAATTATGGCTGGATTAGAAGCTATAAACGGAATTATGATGGTAGGCTGGTCAACTGCGTTGATGTTTTCTTACCTACAAATTATCTTAAAGAAGAATATTACTCAATAAAAAAATCCCTTCAAAAATTTTTGAAGGGATTTTTAATTAATATTTATTTTTTTCCAAATTAACTTTCAATTCTTTGTAATAATCTGGCGCATTTGCATCTTTTTCTAAAGCTGTATTAACCCATTTCAACGCTTGATTTCGATCCAATTTATTCGAATAATAGAAGTTTGCTGAATTGTAAAAATCTCTTGCAGAAGAATTTTCATTCAATTGATCTCCAATCATTTTTAAAACTTCGTTAATTGTATTCGTTTCAATATCCAAAACAACCGTTGTATTATCCCAAGCCAAAACCAAATTCGCCGATTTTTGCGTCACATTTGTAAAACGAATCTCAAACGTTTCTGTCTTATTGTTCATCGATTTTGTTGACGAAGCTTTCACTTTCAATGCGATATTCGACTCCTTCCACTCTTTCGGATTCCCCCAGTTTTTTGTGTCTTTGTAAAAAATTACCTCCCACTCCTCTTTGTTCGGAATGCTATACAACGCATATTCTCCAGCAGCCAACTCTTGTCCATTCACTTTGATTGGTTTATCAAATTTGATGACCGTATTTTCATTCGCTCCAGTACGCCAAACTTCTCCATTTGGAACTAATTTTCCAAATACTTTTCTTCCGTTTACATTTGGTCGATTGTATTCAATTTCAAATTCTGTCAAACCTACTTTTTGCTCAATTTCGGCATGAGAACTTACCGCAGGAAATTTCATTTGCGCAAAAGCACAACTTCCTATTAACAAAGCTAAAACTGTTGATGTTATTTTCATATAATTATTTCTTATTCTTTATTTTATCTGTTTTTTTGTCGTATCCATACGGACAATGTTTACATCCACTTTTGCAACAATATCCTCTTCTTTTTAGATATTGTTCAGTAAATATTCTGAAACCTTCTGGAGATAAATAATAATCTCCTTCTTCAAATTTTTTCATTTCTAATGCTGTGAAATTACAACTTTTATCTATAAACTATCATTAATTTTGGTATGATAATTATTTGTGAAACTTCCTTTAAATTTACGATTTTTAATGCTTTTTAAATCAATATCTTTTCAGATTGATTAATTTTGCAACAAAATCGAATTACCTAAATCATGTTTGTAGTTGTTTTGAGTCATTTATTCCGAAAGAATTTTATTGGAATTACCATTTTTCCTTTCATTTTTTTGAGAGATAAAAAACTGAAAAATGATGAAGTTTTAATCAATCACGAAACCATTCATATCATTCAGCAACTCGAACTTTTAGTCGTTTTCTTTTATCCTTTTTACTTGATTGAATATGCGATTCGATTAATTCAATATCGCGATCAACATAAAGCATATCGCAATATTAGTTTTGAGCGTGAAGCTTATGCAAACGAAAACAATTTGAATTATTTGAAAAAACGAAAATTTTATAGTTTTCTAAAATATATCTAAATGATTTGGAACGATTATAAAGCTCAAATTCAAAATATTGACATCAAACATTTAACTTCTCAAAATATTCAACTTTCTATATTAAGAGAAGATTTGATTCATCCCGAAATTTCTGGAAATAAATACCGAAAACTGAAATATAATTTTATTGAAGCTGAAAAACTTGGTTTCAAAAAATTGATAACGTTTGGTGGCGCTTTCTCCAATCATATTGCGGCAACGGCAGCAGCTGGGCTATTACATCATTTCGAAACGATCGGTATTATTCGTGGAGAAGAATTGAAGGATAAAATCGATGAAAATCCTACCTTATGTTTTGCAAAAAAATGTGGAATGCAATTGCATTTTATTTCGAGGGAAGAATACCGAAAAAAGGATGAAGTAGAATTTCTTCATCATTTAAATACTAAATATCCAAATACTTACGTTATTCCAGAAGGAGGCACAAATGATTTTGCGATAAAAGGTTGTGAAGAAATTCTGTACGATGATTGTTTCGAATATGATTTTATTGCTTCGGCAATCGGAACTTGCGGAACAATTGCTGGATTGATTGAAAGTTCGAAACCTCATCAAAAAGTTTTAGGTTTTCCGAGTTTAAAGGGAAATTTTATCCAAAATGAAATCGAAAAATTGACAAATAAAACGAATTTCACTATTTTTAATGATTATCATTTTGGCGGATATGGGAAAGTTTCGGATGAATTAATTACTTTTGTAAATGATTTCAAGCGAATTAACCATGTTCAATTGGATCCTATTTACACTGGAAAAATGGTTTTTGGAATTTTTCAATTAATTAAAAATCATTATTTTAGTGATAATTCCAAAATTCTTTTGGTTCATACAGGCGGATTGCAAGGAATTGAAGGAATGAACAAACTTTTAAAGAAAAAGAACAAAAATATTATAGAATGAAAAAATTGTTATACGTTTTTAGCTTAGTGTTGACGATTTCGGCACAAGCACAAGAAAGTAGAGACATAACTTACATTCGAAAACACGCTATTTTAGCTGTTGAAGAAATGCAACTTTACAAAGTTCCGGCAAGTATTACGTTGGCTCAAGGTTTATTAGAAACTGGCGGCGGACAAAGTAAATTAGCCGATCAAGCCAATAATCATTTTGGAATAAAATGTAAAGGTCCTGAAGAATGGTCGTTGGATAAACCTCGTATTTATCACGATGATGATGCAAAAGGCGAATGTTTCAGAAAATATTCTTCGGTTGAAGAAAGTTACCGAGATCATTCTAAATTTTTAGCGTTAAGACCATATTACAAAACTTTGTTTATTTTAGATCCAACAGATTATAATGCTTGGGCAAATGGTTTGAAAAAATCTGGTTATGCAACTGATCCAAAATATGCGTCGAAATTAATTTCAAGAATTGAGAAATATAATTTAGATCAATTTGATAAGATTTCTCCAGAAGAAGTTTATGCAAAATTGTACACGTTATACAACAATCAAGATGATATGATGCTGGCAAATAATTCGTCAAAATCTAAAACGAAAAAAGAGCCAAAAACCATCAAAGAAGAAGTTGCATTAGCGTCTTATCAACCAAAAAATAATGTTATAGAAAGTGAGCCAATCGTAAATAATACTAAAACGATTACCTACGAAACTCGTACGCAAACTCCGACAACGCGCATCAAAAATCATAAAAATAATATTCCTTATATCGTTGCACAAGCAGGAGAAACAATTGCGACAATTTCTAAAACGTACAACAAAGTTCCTTCGGATATTGCGAATTTCAATGAAATACAAATGGGTTCTAAATTGAAAGATGGACAAATTGTATTCTTCGGAAAAAAGAAAACAAAAGGTTCTGATTATTCGTACAAAGTGCAAGAAGGTGACGATATGTACACGATCTCGCAACGTTTTGGTGTGAGAGTTAACAATCTATACAAGCTAAATCGTATGGAACCAGGTGAGCAGCCAAGAGTTGGACAACGAATTAATTTGAAAACAAAAGTTAGAGCATAATAAGCTCAATAATAAAAAAAGCTTCCAGAAGGAAGCTTTTTTTATTTCATCGTTTTGAGAATATCAACCAATTGTTGATTGATTTCTCCTGTTTGATAATCCATCGGTGCAGGCGCGCGATCTATCATAATATTTCCTTCTTTGTCTAAAATAATAAAAGTCGGGATGTATTCTATCTTATAATCAAAGCCAAAATTATCTTCTCTTCCCGCAAATAATTGTACACCAGCCATCTGATTTTCTCTGACCATTTTCTCCCAAATTGGCTTATCTTCTAATTTATCCAAAGAAACGCTTACAAAATGAATTGGCGCATCATGAAATTGTTTTTCCAACTCTTTCATAAATGGAATTTGTACTTTACAAGGTCCACACCAAGTCGCCCAAATATCCATATACACATATTTTCCTTTGAAATCTGATAAGTCAAATCGTTTTCCGTTAATATCAGCCAAAGAAAAATCAGGAGCTTTTATCAATTCTTTCGGAATTTCAGATTCTGGAGATTCTTTTTTTGCAACAGAATCAATCTTTTCTATTTCAGCAGATTCTTCAATTTTTTGTTCGGATTTATTACAACTAAAAAGTGTAAAAATAGCGGACAAAATTAGTAGTTTCGTTTTCATTTTATTTTTCAAATAAGTATTAAAAAACTTGATAATATCTATAAGTCTTTCGTCAAAAATAAACATTTAAACGTTAGCAATTTCATAAAATACCTCATTTCACTTGACAAAGGGGGTGCTGACATCGTATATTTGCAAAAAATTGTACAATTATGAAAATGAAAACCTCCGATTTCGACTTTACTTTACCTGAAGAACTTTTAGCAGATCGTCCTTCTGAGAACAGAGACGAAGCTCGCTTAATGGTTGTTCACCGTGACACCGGAGAAATTGAACATAGACAATTTAAAGATCTTATCGAGTATTTCGACGAAGGAGATGTAATGATTCGTAACAATACGAAAGTTTTCCCTGCTCGTTTAATGGGTAACAAAGAGAAAACTGGTGCTCAAATCGAAGTTTTCTTGTTAAGAGAATTAGATGCTGAGACTCGTTTATGGGATGTTTTGGTTGATCCAGCTCGTAAAATCCGTATCGGAAATAAATTATTCTTCGATAATGATGATACATTAGTTGCAGAGGTTGTTGACAATACGACTTCTCGTGGACGTACTTTACGTTTCTTATTTGATGGATCTTATGAAGAATTCCGTGCAAAATTGAAAGAATTAGGAGAAACTCCACTTCCAAAATATATTTTACGTGACGTTGAGCCAGAAGATGCAGAGCGTTACCAAACAATTTATGCAAAACACGAAGGAGCAGTTGCTGCACCGACAGCTGGTTTACACTTTTCTAAACACTTATTAAAACGTTTAGAAATCAAAGGAGTTGATTTTGCTGAATTAACATTACACATTGGTTTAGGAACTTTTCAGGCTGTAGAGGTTGAAGATTTATCTAAACACAAAATGGAGTCTGAGCAAGTTATTATTCCTCAAGAATCTGCTGATTTAGTAAATCGTGCAATTGACGAGAAGAAAAAAGTTTGTGCTATTGGTACAACTTCTATGCGTTCTATCGAATCTTCTGTTTCTGCAGATGGTCATTTAAATGCATTTGATGGTTGGACAAACAAATTTATTCACCCACCATACGATTTCTCTATTGCAAATTGTATGATTACAAACTTCCACACACCAAAATCTACATTAATTATGATGATTTCTGCGTTTGCTGGACACGATTTAACAATGAAAGCATACAACGAAGCTGTAAAAGAAGGATACAAATTCTACTCTTACGGAGATGCAATG
The DNA here is from genome assembly GCF_002472945.1 of Empedobacter sp. UBA7248. NCBI lineage: Bacteria > Pseudomonadati > Bacteroidota > Flavobacteriia > Flavobacteriales > Weeksellaceae > Empedobacter > Empedobacter sp. UBA7248. The sequence continues at coordinate 44,147 of NZ_DKSU01000003.1, forward strand.
TTAATCTTATAAGACAAGTTTGAGTACAACAAAAAAAGACATACGAAAGCTTTCACAAGCTGAGATTGAAGATTATTTCAAAGAAATTGGAGAAAAATCATTCCGCGCAAAACAAGTGTACGAATGGTTATGGAAAAAGAATGCGCATCAATTTGATGACATGACCAATATTTCTAAAGCACTACGTGAGCAATTGGGAGAATCTTTCCAAATTCAACCTGTTGAAGTTGATCTTCTACAAAAATCTAACGACGGAACCATCAAGAATGCTGTTAAGCTTCATGATGGTAACGTTGTGGAATCTGTTTTAATTCCGACTGATTCTCGCACAACTGCCTGCGTTTCTTCGCAAGTTGGTTGTAGCTTGGATTGTACTTTTTGTGCAACAGCACAATTAAAACGTATGCGTAACTTAACAGCTGCCGAAATCGTCGATCAAGTTGTGATTATCGATGAAGAAAGTAAACGTTATTTCAATCGTCCATTAAGCAACATCGTATTTATGGGAATGGGAGAACCTTTGTTAAATTATAACGAAGTAATTTCTGCCATCAAAAAAATCACGTTGCCAGAAGGATTAGGAATGGCGCCAAGAAGAATTACAGTTTCTACTTCGGGAATTCCTAAAATGATTGAAAAATTGGCTGACGAAGATTTACGCGTTAACCTTGCGGTATCTTTACATTCAGCTCGCGAAGAAGTTCGTAATGTAATTATGCCTTTTTCTGTTAAATTTCCGTTGACGGATTTAATGGATAGTCTTCAATATTGGTACCAACAAACAGGTTTACGAATTACGTTCGAATACATTGTTTGGGGCGGTGTGAATGACAAAAAAGAAGACATCGATGCATTGGTAAAATTCTGTCGAAAAATTCCTTCTAAAGTGAATATTATCGAATATAATTCGATTGATGACGGAATCTATAAACAAGCATCAGAAGAAGCTGTAAACAATTATATCAAAGCTTTAGAATCCAACAATATTGTGGTAAATGTACGTCGTAGTCGCGGAAAAGATATTGATGCAGCTTGCGGACAATTAGCTAATAAAACTGGAAATGATTAAAAAAATAATCAAATGAAATATTTAGCCATATTTTTATTTTTGATTCTGACTAAATTCTCTTTCGCACAAATAGTAGAAAACATCGATACAATTTCTATTGATGATTATAAAATGGAAAGTATCAACTTACCTCCTACTTTGAACGAAATCTCGACTTTAGAATATGAAAAAGAAGATAAAAATGTGGCTTCTTTTTGGGGTTTAAACGATTCTGATTCCAAACCAGAATTGTATCGTTTTGATGCAAAAACAGGTGAAATTATCAATACAATTTTCATCACAAATGCTCCAAATATCGATTGGGAAGAAATGTCTTCGGATGATAATCGAATCTATTTTGCTGATTTTGGAAATAATTTGGGCAAACGAAAAGATTTAGCTGTTTACTTTATCGAGAAATCAAACATCGATTATTCAAAATCTTATCAGCAATTAAAAGCTGAAAAAATAGAATTTTATTATCCTGAACAAGAAACTTTTCAATTCAAAAATATGACAACAAATTGGGATTCAGAAGCATTTTTTGTCTACCAAAATCAGTTGCATATATTTACAAAAGAATGGTCTAATATGGCAACATCTCATTATGTTATTCCAATTGACTCTTCTAAAAAACACGCAGCCAAAAAGTTAGAAACTTTTCCTACAAATTACGCTGTAACTGCTGCTTATATCGACGCTGATGTAAATAGTTCTACCAAAGGAATTTATCTGTTGGGTTATACAAAAGAAGCGTTAACTTTTATCAATTGGTTTGATTTGCCAAAAGATAACAATCAGTTATTCTTCACTTCTCAAGTTAAAAAAATAAGTTTACCTTTGGGCTTCACGACACAGTTGGGACAATTGGAAGGGATTTCAGTTTTGCCAACCGAAAACAAAATTTGTTTTAGCGGAGAGGAATTTAACTATAAAGGATTCTATGCAAAACAGGTTGTACATTGCATCAATAATTTTACGAATTAAAAAACTAAATTTTGGGTAACACGGTAGATTTGATTAAAGCTCCGATCGCGGAGGAAATGAAATTGTTTGAACAGAAATTCTTCGAATCGATGAAGAGTAATGTTTCGCTTCTTGACCGTATTTCCAATTATATCGTGCGCAGAAAAGGAAAACAAATGCGTCCGATGTTTGTCTTTTTAACTGCAAAATTAAATGGTGAAGTACAAGAACGTACCTACCGTGCGGCTTCTTTTATCGAGCTTATTCACACTGCAACTTTGGTTCACGATGATGTCGTAGATGATAGTACATTGCGTCGTGGTTTCTTTTCACTTAATGCAATTTGGAAGAACAAAGTAGCTATTTTGGTTGGAGATTATTTTTTATCAAAGACCTTAATTATTTCGACTAAAAACAAAGATTTCGATTTACTTGAAGTTGTTTCTGTAGCAATACAAGAGATTTCGGAGGGTGAATTATTACAAATCGAAAAAGCGCGTAAACTTGATATTACAGAAGATGTCTATTTCGAAATTATCCGAATGAAAACGGCTACGCTTATTGCCGCTTGTTGTGAAGCTGGAGCGCGTTCTGTTGGTTGTTCAGAAGAAGTTGCGAAGAAAATGCATCGCTTTGGTGAATTGGTTGGAATTGCTTTTCAGATCAAAGATGATTTGTTTGATTATACCACTTCCAACGCTATCGGGAAACCTGTCGGAATTGATATTAAGGAACAAAAAATGACATTACCGTTGATTTATTCAATCAACACAGCAAATGAAAAAGACAAAAAATGGTTGATTAATTCGGTAAAACGTTACAACAATGACAAAAAACGTGTACGAGAAATTATTCAGTATGTGAAAGATCATGGTGGAATTGAGTACACGCAAAAAATGATGAAACAATATAGCCAAGAGGCTTTAGATATACTATACGAATTTCCCGAAAATGAATTTCGAAATTCATTGGAAACAATGGTGAAATACGTAATTGAAAGAGAAAAATAACAAAAGGACTTCTAATTGAAGTCCTTTTTGTTTTATATTAAGAATTAACATTTCTAAACTCTAGATGCGATATTGAAACAAGTTCAATATAACTTCGATAAATTAAGATCTATTCTCAATAATAAACTAACGGAGAATTTCAAGTTGAATTCAGTTCAGTTTCTCATCGCTTTAAAAATTAAATCTCCCTCCTATTTTGCCTAGCTGACATCGTTACGAACTAAGCCAGCTTACTTACGAACCTGGATAACTTTGTTTACAACATAAAAAAAGTCACTACAAACCGTAATGACTTTCTATTTTGATAATTTAAACTCTTATTTTTAGATGGATTTCTGATAAATATAATCATCCATAATGTATCCATTTCCGATGTCAAATGTTTTTGATTCCATATTCTTGAAACCATTTTTCTCATAAAAACGAATTGCTTTCGCATTGTGTTTATTCACTGTTAAATGAACAGCTTTTGCACATTTTTCTCTCGCATAATCTACAACTCTATTCAACATCAATTGTCCAATTCCTTTGGTTTGATTAGATTCTTTCAGATAAATTTTAGATAAGAAAACAGTATTATTTTCATCTAATTTGTAATGTAAATAACCAGACGGAACATTATCTATTTTCAGGATTTCCCAAACGTCTCCATTTGCAATTGCTTCGTTTACTTTGTCATTATTATACATCATATCAATCATATAATTGATTTGATCTTGGGATAATAAATCTTTGTAACATTCGTTCCAAATCTCATTTGCCAAAGGTTGAACCAAATGAATATTTTTTTCATTAACTGTATGAAAATGTGGATAAACATCTAATTTAACTGGATTGATTTTTTGATTAACTTCTAAATTTTGTAGAATTTCATCTTTACGTTTATCAATTTCGCCTTCTAACATTTGCAATGTCCATTTACGTTTTAATGAATTGTAATAAAACATTCCAATTCCAATGTATAAAAAGACTTGTACAGCAATTGACACATAATTTTCGGCTAAAAATTTATTCATTTTAAGGCTATTTTCCATCAAATTATCCATAGATGAACTATTAAAATTAACACCTATATCAATAATTCCTGAAGCAAACAATAAAACAAATACAAAAGAAAAAGCAATCTCACCCGCTATGTATAATCCTACTGCTGATAAAACCGTTTTTAATTTATCCTTTTTGAAAAATTTTGCTAAGAAATAGAACTGAAAACTAAATATGATGATTAGAAACACTGTTTATTATTTTTTATGTCTTACAAAAATACGAAAAATATGACCGTAAACATTTATATTTGTATGAAACATATCAAAACAAAAAGTGATTTATTATGTATAGCGATAAATTTCAAAACTACTTACAAACGCAATTAAATGATTTAGAAGAACAAGGATTATTCAAAAAAGAACGTATCATTGCTTCTCCTCAAAGTGCAGAAATTACATTAGAAAATGGTAAAACATTACTTAATTTTTGTGCGAATAACTATTTAGGATTATCTGATAATAAAGACGTTATCTCAGCTTCTCAAAAAATGTTAGATGACCGCGGATACGGAATGTCTTCGGTTCGTTTTATCTGCGGAACGCAAGATGTACACAAACAATTAGAGAAAAAAATCGCTGATTTCTTAGGAATGGAAGATACGATTTTATATGCTGCTGCTTTTGACGCAAATGGTGGTGTTTTTGAGCCTTTGTTTACAGAAGAAGATGCGATTATTTCTGATGAATTAAACCACGCTTCTATTATCGATGGTGTTCGTTTATGTAAAGCGGCTCGTTATCGTTATAAAAACAATAATATGGCTGATCTAGAGGCTCAATTAATTGCTGCTTCAGAAAAAAATCATCGTTTCAAAATTATTGTAACAGACGGAGTTTTCTCTATGGATGGTATTGTTGCTGACCTAAAAGGTGTTTGTGATTTAGCTGATAAATACGATGCTTTAGTAATGGTTGATGATTCTCACGCAACTGGTTTTATTGGAAAAACTGGACGTGGAACACATGAGCACAACGAAGTAATGGGACGTGTAGATATCATTACATCTACTTTAGGAAAAGCTTTAGGTGGTGCAATGGGTGGATTTACTTCTGGTAAAAAAGAAGTAATCGAAATGCTACGTCAAAAATCTCGTCCATATTTATTCTCTAACTCTTTGGCTCCTGGAATTGTTGGGGCTGCTTTACAAGTGTTAGAAATGTTAGAAAATGATACAACTTTACGCGATAAAGTAATGTGGAATGCTGAATATTTCCGCAAAGAAATGGTTGCTGCTGGTTTTGATATTCCAGAAGGTGATGCTGCAATTGTACCTGTTATGTTGTATGATGCAAAATTATCTCAAGTAATGGCAGACAAATTATTAGATGAAGGTGTTTATGTCATTGGATTCTTTTTCCCTGTTGTTCCTCGTGATAAAGCACGTATTCGTGTACAATTATCTGCTGCACATACAAAAGAGCAATTAGATCATACAATTGCTGCTTTTACAAAAGTTGGTAAAGAATTAGGAGTGATTAAATAAGAATTTCTTTTTTTCAATATTATATTAGCGACTAAAAATATTTAGTCGCTTTTTTATATATTTAACTTATGCTTTTCAAAAATAAAACATATCAAATAACGACAAATCTTTCTGAACAAGAAGTTTTTAAAATACTAAATGATAATACAGAAGAAAAAAGAATTCGTTTTTCTAAAAGTAAATATGAATTCGAAGGAATAGTCTATAAAGATCATTTCAATCTGATGAAAACGATTAGCGGACGAAATAGTTTTAATCCTCAAATTATTGGTCATTTCAATACCAACGACAACAAAACCATTATTGTTTACAATTTAGAATTAAACTCTTTTGTTTCAATATTTTTCATTGTTTGGATAAGTATTGTGGCTTTATTTTTTATAATCTCACTTTTTCAAATTATAATAAATGGAATTCATAATTTTTTACCTTTAATTTCTATTCCGATGTTATTTTTTGGATTCATATTATATTTTATTGCTACAAAAATGTCTGAGGATAAAATCACTGAAACTTTTGAAAAATTATTTCAAGAAAAAGTTCAAGAAGTAAAATAATTCAACGCCACAAATTGTCTCTCAAAATCCTTACTTTTACAACAACTCAACGAAAGAAAATTTCAAAATGGCTCAATTCATAGAAAATGTTGTAAAAGATTTAGTCCAAAATCAAAAAAACTTTATCAACACCACTTTAGTTTTACCAGGAAAACGTCCGATGTTATTCTTCAAACAAGAATTTCAGCGTCAAGCGCAAAATATCATTCTTCCACAAATGAAAAGTATCGAAGAATTAATGAGCGAACTTTCTGGTTTAGAAATTATTTCTGGAATTAATCTATGGTTCAAAGCGTATCAAGCTTATAAAAAAATCGTTGACAAACCTGATTCTTTCGAAGATTTTATCAAATGGGGACCAACTGTTTTGAAAGATTTCGATGATATCGATGCTTCTTTGCAACCTGCGCATAAAGTTTTAGACTATTTGGTTTCAGTGGAACGAATTAGTCAATGGGGAGATGGAAAAATTGAGATTGGAAAAAATGAAATCATTCAAAATCACTTAACTTTTTGGGGAATTGTTTCGAAATTATATTTTCAATTGCAACAAGATCTGTTGGATTCAAAAGAAGGTTATGCTGGAATGGTTTTCAGAATTGCGAGCGAAAAAGTTGAAGAAATTGTTGAAAATAGAACTTCACATTATGTTTTTGCTGGATTTAATGCCTTAACAAAAGCAGAACAAGCGCTTATTTTTCGTTTAGAAAAAGAGAATCTAGCCACTTTATATTTTGATGCGGATAAATATTATTACGAAAATCCTAATCAAGAAGCGGGTTCTTTTCTTCGAAAATATAAAGAGAAAATAAAACCGATAAATTGGGTGGTTGATGAATTTTCGAAGCCAAAAAAATTGCAAACAATTGGTGTTGCAAAGCAAGTTGGACAAGCAAAATATATTGCAGATTTAATTAGAAATCTCAACGAAGATGAAATAAAAAATACGGCTTTGATTTTGGCTGATGAATCTATTTTACCTTCAATTATTAATTCATTGCCCGAAAATATCACGCACCTTAATATTTCGATGGGAATTCCCTTGCGTTCGGTTCCATTAGCGCAGTTTTTCAAATCAATTTTTGAGTTGCAAATGAATCGGGAGAAGTTAGGAAAAGGGACCATGTTTTATTTCAAAAATGTCTTACAAATTCTTGAAAATAAAACATTATCTCTTTTTAGCACAGAAGAAAGTCGAAAATTAATTGGAGATATTCGATTACAAAATAGAATATTTAATTCTCAAAATTCGATTCAGAATTCGTTAGGAGAATCAATCTTTAAATCTATTTTTCATATTCCGAAAAGTATCACTGAATTTATTCATCATCTAAAAAATTGGACAGACGATTTATTGCATCATCCTTCGATGAACGATTTGTTGATGAAAGAATATTTATTTTTTTTCAAAAAAGTTTTCAATCAATTGCACGAAAATTTGTTGAGTGTTGATGATATCAAAGATTATAGAACCTTGTTTTTATTATACAATAAAATCGTTTCTTCTGAGACAATTTCCTTTATTGGAGAACCTTTGAAAGGTTTACAATTGATGGGATTATTGGAAACTCGTTTATTGAATTTCGATAATATTATCATGACTTCTGTGAATGATGAAATTTTACCTTTGGGACGACAAAACAATACATTTATTCCGTACGATATTCGTAAACAAATGAAATTGAATACTTTTACAGAAAATGATTCTATTTATGCTTATCACTTTTATCGTTTGATTCAGCGTGCGAAAAATGCTTATTTCGTGTATGATACCGAAGCTGACGGAATGGGCTCTGGAGAAAAATCTCGCTTTTTAGCTCAAATCAAATTTGAAAGTAATCACGAAGTGAAAGAAACTTTTGCTGCACCAAGTTTTGTCACAAAACCTTTGAAAGAAATCATTGTTCCAAAAACTGACGAAACAATGGTTAAGCTTCAAAATTGGGCTGAATATGGAATTTCACCTTCTTCACTTTCTACCTATTTACGCAATCCGTTAGATTTTTATGAGCAACGTGTTTTTAATGTAAATGAAGTCGAAGAAGCCGAAGAAATTGTAAGTGCAAGAACGTTAGGAAACATTGTACACGGCGCTTTGGAGGATTTGTACACGCCTTATATTGGGCATATTTTGCATGAAAATGATTTCAAAAATATCGAAAAAATAAAAGATAAAACCTTACAAGAACATTTTAGCAAAGAATATAAAGATGGACATTTGGATAAAGGTCCAAATTATTTGATTTATAAAATTGCAGAACGAATTGTAGATGGCGTTTTGTCTAAAGATACAACTACAGCAAAGGAAAATGAATTTGTAATTCGAGCTTTGGAAAGCAAGCACGAAGTTGATTTTGCACTTACAAATGGCAAAATTGTAAAACTGAAAGGGGTAATTGACCGAATTGATTCTGTCAATAATCAAATCCGAATTATTGATTACAAAACTGGTTATGCGAAAGATATTTCGGTGAAAACCGAAGAAATAGAAACCGTTTACCAAAAAGAAGATAAAGCGAAACAATTGCAATTAATTTTCTACGCACATTTATTTTATGCAGACAAAGAAAATCTAAATAAAGACATTGAATTGTGTATTTATCCAATCAAATTTCCAAATAAAGAATTAATTAAACTTTCGGTTGATAAAAACACAACTATTGATTATTCGATTGTCGAAAATTCTACAGCACCTATGTCAACATTAATCGAAGAGATTTTAAATCAAGAAATTCCGTTCAAACAACCAGAATAGTACTCAATACACTATAAAGAAAACCCTTTTTAAACACTACATACAAAGGGTTTTATATTTAATTTGGTGTATAAATCAATTTATATTCTTAATAATTTGCTAAAAAATAGTAGTTTTGGAAAAGTTTAAAATCGCATAATGAAAAACAATAAACTTTTTATAGCTATTATTATTGCCCTTCTTATCGGGGTTGCGCTTGGAGGATATGTACATTATAATACCTCGCCAGAATTTATTAAAACATTTTCGACTAACATAAAACTTCTTGGTACTGTTTTTATTCGTCTTATTCAGATGATTATTGCGCCTTTAGTTTTCTCAACTTTAGTAGTTGGTATTGCTAAAATGGGTGATATGAAAATGGTTGGACGCGTTGGTGGACGTGCAATGGGGTGGTTTATCACAGCTTCTCTTACTTCTTTGGTGATTGGTGCTATTGTTATCAATGTAATGAAACCTGGAGAAGGATTGAATATTGAGATCGATTCAAGTTCTGCTCAAGATTTATTAAAAGGTCAAGCTTCGCTTACATTAGAGCATTTCATTACACACATGATTCCTAAATCTGTTTTTGAATCATTTGCAACAAATGAAATCTTACAAATCGTTGTTTTCTCTATTTTCTTTGGTGTCGCGATGGCAGCTTACGGAAAAGAAGGAGAAATGATTACGAAAGCGTTAGACAAAATTTCGCATATCGTCTTAATCATGGTTGGATATATAATGTGGACTGCGCCATTAGGAGTTTTAGGAACTATTTCTGCTGCTATTGCAACGTACGGATTCGGTATATTCTTACTTTATGTTAAATATTTAATCGCCTTTGTAATTGGTATTTTACTTCTTTGGGCTGTTTTAATATTGGTTGGGTATTTCATCTTAGGAAAACGAGTAATCGACTTATTAAGACACATCAAAGCACCTTTACTAATCGCTTTCTCTACAACTTCATCAGAAGCTGTATTCCCAAAATTAGTTGAAGAATTAGAAAAATTTGGAGCTCAAAAGAAAATTATTTCGTTTACTTTACCGCTTGGATACTCCTTCAATTTAGATGGATCAATGATGTACATGACGTTCGCATCGCTATTTATCGCGCAAGTTTATGGAATTCACATGCCAATCGAGAAACAAATTTTGATGTTATTAGTCTTAATGCTTACTTCAAAAGGTGTTGCAGGTGTACCAAGAGCTTCATTAATTGTAGTGGTTGCAACTTGTTCGATGTTTGGAATTCCACCAGAAGGAATCGCATTGATTTTACCTATCGACCATTTCTGTGATATGGCTCGTTCGATGACGAATGTTCTTGGAAATGCTTTATCGACTGTTGCAGTTGATAAATGGGAAGGACACGTAGCAATAGAGCAAACATATACACACGATGATGATCATCACAAAGCTTAAATAAATTGCTTTTCAAAAATATAACAAGAAATGCGACCTTTATCGGGTCGCATTTCTTGTTATAATATCATTCGTTAACCGATTACAATTCGTTATATTTCGGAAATTTAGGATGAACAATTCGTTTCCATTCCGGATGCTTTTTGATGTAGGCATACACATAAGGACAATACGGAAACAAAGGATTTTTATGTTCCTCCAAATAAACCAATGTTTTTTCTACCAAAGCAGCCGCAACGCCTCTTCCTCCTAATTCTTCAGGAACTTCGGTATGAATCAATTTGATGATATCATCTTCTTGTTTATAATCTATAAAAGCGATATATCCGTCAACGTTCAATTCAAAGCGCGAAGTTGATTCATTTTTTACAACCAGTAAAGGAATTAATTCTTCATTCATCTTATTTCTTTTTTTATGACAATAATCCGATAAAAATCTGTTTTCAGAATTGATATACATCAAAAAAGCAACCAAAAATTTTGATTGCTTTTTCCTACTATTTTATACTGATTTCAATTCTATTAACGTGATTTCTGGCCAAATCCCAACTCTTCCAGGATAAAAATGATAACCAAAACCTCTATTCACATTGATGATCTTTCCTTCAAAATCATAAAATCCTGCCCATTGCGGATACACATATTGTGCAGGACTCCAACGCAAACCAATTTTCGGAACTTCAATTCCCAACTGCATTCCATGCGTATGTCCAGACAAAGTCAAGTCAAAATGTTTGGGATGATTCTTCAAAATTTCATTCCAATGTGAAGGATCATGTGACATAACAATCTTAAAATCTTCTGTATTTACATAATTCGAAGCTGCGTCAATATCTCCTAATTTCTTAAATCGTGTTCCCCAATTCTGAACGCCAATTAACGCAATTTTTTCACCATTCTTTGTAATAAATCGGTTTTCATTCAATAATAATTTCATTCCAATCTTAGGGAAAATCGCTTTGATTTTCTCGAAATTATCTTGTTTTTCTTCCTCCGTTTTCCAATCCGAATATTCACCATAATCATGATTTCCTAACACTGCAAAATTTCCGTGTGGCGCTTGTTTTATTTTCGAAAAAACATCGTACCATTTATCCATTTCCCAATGAAAATTATTCACAATATCTCCCGTAAATAACAATATATCAAACTCTTGTTGATTGATTAAATCGACTGCATATTCTATCTTTTCACGATTATCCAAACTTCCCGAATGAATATCTGTAATGTGTAAGATTTTGAAACCATCAAACGATTTTGGTAAACGTTGATACGCCAATTTTTTCTTGATTACTTTGAAATTATATTTTCCTAAAGTCATCCCATAAATCAAACTAAAAAAAGGTATTGAAGCTACTGTTAATCCAGAAATCATTACGAATTTTCGGCGAGAAGGTAAATAAGAATCTTCTTTTGTTGAATGATTTGTAGTACGATTAAATAGCCAACCAAATCCTCTAAAAATATCTTGAATCAAGAAAAATAGAACCAAAATAATTCGAGGAAAACCAAACAACATAAACAAACCTGTTGCCCACATTGTCGTTTGTGTTTGACCGACATTACGATCAAAAAAGATTAGATTATATCCAAAATTACCCAAAACAAGTAACCACAAAAGCATATTCCCGAAAAGAATATAGTTGTTTTGAATGAATTTTTTAAAGTTAAAATACAGGTAAATTTCAAGTATTATTGAAATAATTATTGACGTGATAACACTATAAACAAACATTATTTTATTTGATTTTGAACAAAAATAAAAGAAATCTTTTTAACAGTGATTCATTATTAAATTCTTAACAGAACATTATAAAATTTATAAATGATTCTGCACAAAAATTTGCGTGATAAAAACGTAACTTTGTAGCATATTTTTAAGCATAAATTATGAAAAATAGACTACCTGTAACGGTACTTTCTGGATTTCTTGGAAGCGGAAAAACGACACTTCTTAATCATATATTACACAACAAAAAAGGACTAAAAGTAGCAGTTATCGTGAACGATATGGGCGCAGTAAACATTGATTATCAAATGGTTTCTCGCGAAAATGATTTAATTCAAACGGATGAAAAATTGGTTGAATTGAGTAATGGTTGTGTTTGTTGTGAATTACGAGAAGATTTGATTGTAGAAATCGAGAAGTTAGCTCAATCAGGGAAATATGATTATTTGGTTATCGAAAGTTCTGGTATTTCTGATCCAGGTCCTATTGCGCAATCGTTGGATTTTGTTTCGCCAGATGGTAAAATTGATTTGCCAAAAGTTGCGCGTCTAGATACGTTGGTAACAGTAGTTGACGCTTATAATTTCTTCAAAAATTTGGGAACTGATGAAGATGTTTTTGATCGTGGTTTTACAGAAAATAGAGACGATAATCGTCCGATAGTGAATCTTCTAATCGATCAAATTGAATTTTCGAATGTGATTATCCTAAATAAAATGGATTTGGTTGAAGAAGAAACGTTGATGAATATTGAAGCGTTTGTGACTAAATTAAATCCTTCTGCTAAAATAATTCCTGCAAGTTTTTCTCACGTTGAATTAACTGAAATTTTGAATACCAATTTATTTGATTTTGAGAAAATTCAGGATATGGATGCTTGGGTAAAATTATTAGAAGAGCAAGAAAAAGAGGAACATCACCATCATCATCACGACCATGATCACGAATGTGGTGAACATTGTACGCACGAACACCACGATCATTTGGAAGAAAAATATGGAATGACTTCTTTTGTTTACAGACAAAAAATTCCATTTCATGCAGAACGTTTTTTAACGTATTTGAATGATAATTTCCCTGCAACTATTTACCGTTCGAAAGGTTTATTTTGGTTAGCAAATCGTCCTGATGAAGCTATATTCTTGAGTCAAGCTGGTGGTAGTATCCGAATTGATCCTGCGGGGGCTTGGTGGTGCTCGATGCCATATGACGAAAGAATTCAGTTTGCAGCGTATCAATTTAATCAAAAAACGATTGATGCAAAATGGTCGAAAGAATGGGGAGATCGAATGATAGAACTTGTTTTTATTGGACAAGGTTTGGATAAAGAAAAAGTTACACAAGAATTAAATTCTTGTTTGCTAAATGAGCAAGAAATTGCAGAATGGCAAGCAAAACATAATTAAAATAAAAGAGCCTTATTTCGATTTGAAGTAAGGCTCTTTTTCTTATCATCCTTGTTCTAAAAATTTAAATAGATTTATTTCATTTATCAAATTCACTTGTTCTTTTCTAAGGCTCGGTTAATTACAAACAGCTATGTTTATCCTTTCCCGAGGACTCAGTTGATTACAAATAAGTGCGTTTATAATAAAATCTTCTTGACAGACATTACAAACAAGTATGTTTGTAATAAAATCTTCTTGACAAACATTACAAACAAGTATGTTTGTAATAAAATCTTCTTGACGAACATTATAAACAAGTATGTTTGTAATAAAATCCTCTTGACAGACATTATAAACAAGTATGTTTGTAATAAAATCTTCTTGACAAACATTACAAACAAGTCTGTTTGTAATAATATTTGGAACGGATATTTATATTTTTTGCTTCTGATTGAACGAATAAATCAAGTAAAATAGAAATGGTAAAATAAATATCGAACCGAGTAATAATGCCCAAGCTAACATATTTATTGTGCTCATTGCACCATAATCTTTCAATAAAGATAATGTTGAACCATCTTTGAATAATACTAAATTTGGAAAGTGTGAATAAGATGCTGCAAACAAAATCATCATCACAATTATTCCTGCATAAACCTTCAAAAGAGAATCTTTCGCTTTATTTAAGGCAGAAAGTAATAATACAATCGAGATTGAAGCAATTGCGATTGCGATATAACCGTAAATTTCTGATGTTATCCAACTAAATAATGGAATGTTTTTCCAAAGTGAAACAGCAAATACCAATGCTCCAGCAACAAAAATTAAAGCTGTATAAATCTTAGCACGTTTTCTCAAAATCACTTTATCTTCTTCGTTTTTAACAGTTTGAATGGAATAAACCGAAGCCAAGAAAGCACAAATCACAACAGTGAAAATTCCGACCGAAAAATTAAACCAACTTAACCACGAAAATAGATACGCATCTTGAAAGGAAAGTGCATTGTCATCAATACTTCCCGAAACGATAGATCCTGCTATTATACCCAAAAACAAAGGTGTTACAACACTTGAATAAGTAAAAATGACATCATACAAATTGTGCCATTTATCGTTGATTGCATCATAATTTCTGAACGTAAACGATGTTCCACGCGCTATGATTCCCAACAACATAATCACCAACGGAATATGTAAATAATTAGAAACATCTGCATAAACCTTAGGAAAACCGACAAACAAAATCACAATGGCAATGATTAACCACATATGATTTGCTTCCCAAATTGGTCCAATCGAATTGTACATAATCTTCTGCGTACGTTTTTTGTAACTCTTTTCAGAAAATAATTCGACAATTCCAGCACCGAAATCTGCTCCACCTAAAATTAAATATAAACAGATGGCAACCCACAAAAATGCTATTACTACGTAAATCATACTTAATGTTTTTCTGGTTTATAATTTGGATCTTCTGGATCATAAAGCTTCGCAACCATTTGTATTTGTCGATTCATTAAGAACACCAAAATAATGGACAATGTGATGAATACAAACGTGAAAATGTAAAACGAATATTGGATTCCTGGCATTGGCGTGATGGAATCTACCGTTCGCATAATTCCGTAAATAATCCACGGTTGACGACCAACTTCTGTTACCGTCCAACCTGCTTCTAAAGCGATATATCCAAAAGGTGTCGCAATCATAAACAATTTATAAAACCAGCGTTTTGTTCGCCAATCTTTCTTAAAAAATTGCGCAATCAAATAAATCACAGCTATTCCCATCATCAACATTCCGAATGTTATCATAATCTGAAATGCATAGTGCACAACTGCCACAGGCGGCCATTCATCTTTCGGAAATTCTTCTAGACCTTTTACAGGTGTTTTGAAATCTGAATGAACCAAGAAACTTAACACGCCCGGAACTTTTATTGCGTATTTAATTTCTTCTTTCGATTCGTCCACTATTCCACCCAAAACAAATGAAGCACTTTCTTCTGTTTTGAAATGCGCTTCCATCGCAGCCAATTTAATCGGTTGACGTTTTGCTACATCTTTCGCTGAAATATCACCACTCAAAGGTGCTAACATTGCTGCTGTAATTGCTAAAACAGAACTAATTTTGAATGCTTCTCGATGAAAATTTACATTCTTACCTTTCAAAATAAGATAAGCATGTAAACCCGCAACCGCAAATCCAGTCGCACAAAAAGCTGCAATTGTCATGTGCAACGCTTGTGAAAACCATGCATCGTTGAACATAGCTTTTACAGGATCTATGTTAAGATATTCACCATTTACAAAATCGAAACCAGATGGAGAATTCATCCAAGCATTTGCAGCAACAACCAAAATTCCTGAAGCTAAACCACTAACGCCAACGATTACACCACAAATCCAATGAAACCATTTATTGAATTTGTCCCAACCATAAAGGAAAAAACCTAAAGCAATAGCTTCAATAAAAAAAGCTGTTCCTTCTAACGAAAATGGCATTCCGAAAATTGGTCCAGCGTGTTCCATAAATTTAGGAAACAATAATCCTAACTCAAACGAAAGCATTGTACCAGAAACTGCTCCCGTAGCAAATAAAATCGCAACTCCCTTACTCCAAGCTTTGGTTAACCCTTTGTAAATTTCGTTTTTAGTTTTGAGGTATTTGTAGTGAGCAATTGCCATCATAAAAGGCATCACCATTCCAACACACGAAAAAACAATGTGAAAGGCAAGCGACATCGCCATTTGACTTCTGGCAGCAATAAAATCGTCCATAAGTAATTGTTTATAATTTGTTTGTTGGTTAAAGTTACTAAATAAAAAGAGGCAATTCTATTTTGAATTGCCTCTTTTTTATATGATTTTGATTATAATAATCTATTTAGACGTAGCTGGTAATAACCATTTGAATTGTGGTCCATCTTCAGGAATCACAATACGTTGCGAAATTCTATCCATTCTATCTGGGAATTTCATAATGTAATCTCTTGCTTTTTCAGCCTCGGCATTCAACCCAGAGATTTTATCCAATTGCCAAGCTTCAATTAATTTTCGCATAATATCGATGTAATCAAATGCTGTGTACACACCAATACGTTGCGCTGCATCTGAAAACGCATCAAATAGAGTACCTCTTTCTTCTCCAGAAGCTCTTAAGAAATGCGCTGGCATTACAATTTTAAGTTTGAACATATGTTGAACAGCTAACATCATTTCTGAAGGATCAGCTTCGAAAATACGACGAACGAATTCTGTATAAGCTAAATGGTGACGCATTTCATCTCCTGCAATGATTTTACACATACGCGATAATTTTTTCGCTCCGTATTTTTTTGCAATTGCTGATACATTATTATGCGATACATAAGTTGCTAGCTCTTGGAAACTTGTGTAAACAAAGTTTTTATAAGGATCGTGTGCTGTTCCAATATCAAATCCGTCATTTATCAAATGCTGCGTTGTTACTTCAACCTCGCGCATATTGATACGTCCTGATAAATACAAAAATTTATTCAAAACATCACCGTGACGATTTTCTTCTCCTGTCCAATGGCGAATCCATTTTGCCCAACCATTTTCTAGGTAATTTCCTTCTTCATCTACTACACCGTCCATTTGCATCAACCAAGATTCGTAGGTTGGCAAAGCTTCTTCGGTAATGGTATCTCCAATCAATGTAATCCAGAAATCATCTGGCAAATCTTTCGAAAGCTCTTGTAATTCTTTGATTTCGTCAAAAAAAGAATCTGTTTGAGAATTCGGTAAAAAATCTGTTGGTTGCCAAATTTTATCGGCTGGAACTAAGAATTTGTCCATATAAGCATCAATATCTTTCTCAAGAAATTGCATTACTTCCAGGCGAACATTTTTTATTGACATATAATTATTTTATGCGGTTATACTACTTTTTACAGTTTTTTCGGTAAGCTCGAATATTTCATCAAACTTATAGTCACTCACTTTTAAGGGTTTATGGTATTGTATCGTTACTTTCGCGCCCAAATACATCGGGAATTTACCCCACTTTTCTATTTCCCACGTATTATTTAGCGTAACTGGAACAACATAAGCGTCTTTAGCATATTTCGTCAAAACTTTCAATCCATTTTCTTTGAAAGCCTTTGGTACTCCATTTTTGCTTCTTGTACCTTCAGGAAAAATAATAGCTGAATAATTATTTTTCTGAATGTATTGCGCTAATTTTTTTATTTCTTCTATTGCTTGTTTTCCGTTCTTACGATCGATTAATGCAGAACCTCCATGCGTTAAATTGTACGACACACTCGGAATTCCTTTACCTAATTCTATTTTCGAAATAAACTTTGGGTGATAATCAGCCAAATCATATTCCAACGGAGAAATATCATACATACTTTGGTGATTACTCACAAAAATCAATGGTACATTTTGTATCAAATTTTCGTGTCCTTTATAGATATACGTTGTACCCAAAATTCTTGTCCAAAAAACCAAAAGACCATTCATCACTTTTACACTTTTATGATGAGCAGCATAACCTCCTAAATTATAGCACAACCATTGCACAACATGCATTACCAACAACGTTAATCCATAAAAAATATAAAAGATTATAGATAACGGATAACTTAAAATTTTCTTCAACATTAGAAATTTAGACAAATTTAATAAAAAATTATGCTAAGCATAATATATTTTTCTTGGCGATTTACTTTATTAATTTCAAAGTTAGCTTTTCTTGATGAGCTTCATCATAAAAAGTAATTTGATTTGATGATTTTACTTTAAAATATGCAGTTTTTTGCAAATTTTGAATCAAATTTTGAGGAATTTCGCAATCAGAATTCACTTGTTTTAAATGATTAAAAATTATTGCTTGATTTATTTTGGTATAATCAGCCGTAATTATTCCGCAAGCCGTTTTCATCACCATCTTTTTGGTAGCATCTTCAAAAATAATGTAATCTCCTCCATCATTTATATTCCATTTACCCGACAAATCGCTAATTTCTGGAGTCACAGTTTTCGATTCAGTAACTGTTTTAGTTGGTAAACAACTTGTTAATCCTAAAAAGAGAAACAAAAGTATTGCTAGAATTGTATATTTCACGTGGTTTTATTTGTAACGAAGGTAGAAATATTTTGAATATTACGGATTGATTTTTTTAATATTCAATATTATTAAGAAATTTGTTGTCTAAATAAGAAACAATGGCAAACACTAAGAAAGGAGAAGTTTTTACGGATCAGAATAACATCAAAAAAGTAAAAATAGAACGAAAACCAAGTTTTCCTAAAATCTATATTTTAACCGATGATTGTCAATTTGTAGAAGATGGTTTGTACGAATTAGATTTTTTTGAAACGCCTAGTGTTACCAATTTTAAATCTGAATTGAATCCAACTATTCCTGCAATTAACTTTAAGCAATTGAGTGAAAAAGGGAGAGAAAATTTAGTACAAGTCTAAAAACTTCCTCCGAAATTAGCATGTTCAAATAGTTTTGAAATTCCAAAATAGGGAATAAAACTTAGAAGTAATACAAGATATAATATCCAGTTTTTATAGTTAAAAATAATTGATAATATTGAAAAAAGTGGACATAAAATAAAAGACGCAAACCCTGTAATGGCTATAAAATCGAACATAAAATTTTGACTTCTAGCAATCTCAGTTCCATCAATATTATACATAATAATAAAGCATAGAAAGAAGAAAATTGTCAATCCTAAAAATATTCTTGAAATTTTTATTTTGGTAGGCTGATTCATACAATTTATTTAAAATAAAAATAAGTAAACTTTACAATAAGCATCTCACCGAAAATAGTGATTTACAATTTTGTTCAAAATTTGATCGTATTAAAAAAGAAATAAACAAAAAACCCACACTGATAATCAGTGTGGGTTTCTTTAGATTGTGATCCAGTCAGGATTCGAACCTGAGACCTACTGCTTAGAAGGCAGTTGCTCTATCCAGCTGAGCTACTGGACCAATCCAAAATTTTATTACTAAAATTCGTCGGGGTGGCAGGACGAGAATCCTATCACTCAAATGTCTATGTATCAATAAATTGACTTTCTTATTCAAGAACTACTCACCGTTTTACTCACATATAGTTTGTAATTCGATGATGCAAATATAGCTATCTTAAACAAATCAGCAATACATTTTGGAGGTTTTTATTGCTAATAAAAAACAATAAAATTCAAATATACTGAACCGCAACAATTTACAACACGAAATTTTCGGAAATAAAATTTAAAAGTCTAAAAAAGCGCATTTAAACACGCTTTGAACCACTTTACAGCGATTATTTTTATCATCATTCTACTATAATAATGATAAAAATCCCCCAACTGGGGGACAATATGTGGAAATAGTTTGATTTGAAATTCCAAATTTTGGGATTACAACTGTAGTTGTAACTCCGAAATAAATAGTAAAAACTTAAAAATAAGGCTATGCTATGGAAATCGTATTGAGTAAAATCTTATCAAAAATTCATCGACAAGAAGAAAAGTTATCTTCACAAACGATGCTAATGGCCGATGAAGCATACCAAATGACTTTGTTCCTAAATGAGATGCTTGGTTCATTAAAAATAATGGTTTTGCAAAATGGGTTTTATGATGAAGATCAAGAAATTGATTTCTTCAAAAATATCAAACCACAGGTATTGGGTAAACTTATTTATTATAATAAAGTTTTCCGGATTGAAACCAATTGTCCTGTGAGTAACGGTGAACTACATAAGATCTATTTTCAGAAGCTTTTAAAAAATCTTAAATCTGATTATTCAGAAAATATCTGTAAAGAAGATTTTTACAGGTATTATCGTACAGGCAGGAAAGATAAGGATAACATTTACTTTCGACTCGGTCAAGTCAATTATCATGATGGACTAAAAAGTGGTGTATTCGAAATCGATTTAAGCTTTTCCACCTACTATGATAATAAGACCGCCTATATAATTGCTAACGAGTTATTATACAAATACATTCTAGAGAAGACAAGTCCTGAGGGAAATTCAGACTTTACATTAATAAGTGGAAATGCTAATAAGGATATTGCTTGGTCGAATTCACAAAATGCACTTATAGAACTAATTTATGCTCTCTATGCATCATGTTCTGTATCACATGGAAAAATAGGTATAAAAAAGCTAGCCTTAATTTTTCAAATAGTATTTCAAACTCCATTAAACGATGTCCACCATGCGTTTCACAGAATGAAAACAAGAGCTGGCTCACGAACTGCTTTTTTAGATCAGCTTAAATCCTCACTTGAAGAATATATGGATAGGGATCTTTAATTTAAAGGAAGCTTCTACAATCAAAGCAGTACCAAACCAGTACTGCTTTTTCTATACCCATATGTGCCAATTGGCAAACCTTTCCTAATCATATCTACAAAACAGAGAAACTGCATACAACCACCTGTTATGCAATCAATTTACAAGGAATAAAAAAAAGCAAAAAACATCAAAACCAATTGGCAAGACTTGGCGGATAAACTATTGATCCTTTAGGAATTTTGTAGATGTAATATTAAAAGCTTGTACTATGAATATTGACAGAATAGAATTTTTAGCATGGATGGAGCGCCTTATGGGACGACTTGACATACTTGCCGACAATATTGACGACTTACAAAAGAAACGTAACAACATAGACGGTGAAGAATTATTGGATAATCAAGATTTGTTACAAATGCTAAAAATCAGCAGTCGCTCGTTGCAGCGATATCGCTCGTCTGGGAAACTCCCCTATTATACGATTAGTGGAAAACTTTATTATAAACTATCGGACGTGCATCAGTTTATACGAGACAGTTTTAACCAACACTCAAGCAGACAAAAAGCCATTTAGTGCCAAGTATGACCTCTGACAACCACTTTAGATATAACAGAATACGCTCGTCATACTTTCGCCTGTTCAATTTTATAAATAGAGTTGTAATATATAAGTTTCGAAACAAGATTTGGTTTTTCATGTTTGAAAAAGTATATTTCATCATTAACACTATTAAACCCTGTTTTTAGAACATGTTCCTTTACTTCAGCGAGATATTTAACAATTAGAAGTATTATTAATTCTGAACTTTTTATTGAGCAATTAACTGATAATTCCAATTGGTCTATTTCTGTTTCAAGTTTTAAATGTAAATTATTATAAAATTCTTTCATCCTAACATTAGAGTTTTAAATCTATGTCCCCATGATTTTGTTTGATTAACACTTTAATTCTATAGCACAGAAATAAAAGAAAAGGAATACTGAACAAAATTTATTCCCGATCTTTATTCATATATGAGGTACACAATTTACTGGAAAGTAAGTTAAAATTACTCTAATATTCACATTCCAAATTACAACTCAAACCATTACTAATACTACTCATGAAATAAGGTAAATAGATTATTTGACATGGTACTTTAAATAAAATTTCTAAAAAAATGCAAGTCTTACTTTAAATATTTTTTTGATAAACTTTTTAAATAATATTAGAATTATTAAAAGAAATGATACTTTGTACTACTGAAATTTTATTTTAAAATTGCATTGTTAAAAGAAAAATACCTGTAACAAAGCGATCCTACATCATAAATATCACATTGATATGTGCCAAATTCAGTATTATAGTCTAAAGGATAATTACCTATCTGCTCTAAATAATCGGTCGTTAACAGTACGTAGGCATCAGAAGGCACACTATTTTTTAATAATCTATGTGCATCTATCAAGGTATTTCCAAATAGCTTACAAAAGCGATTTATTTTAAACTCTATTAATGTACCATAGTGTGCTATAGCTTTCAAATCAAGGAGTTTAATATTAGCAACATCTGAATAGTAACGACTTAATATCTTTTTAAAAGAAGTGCGCATTTGATCAAACTGTTTTAAAACATTTTTTACTGAAGGAGGTACACCTAAATAATAAAAAAGAATAGCATCTCCTTCTATTTCTGATATTTTAAAAGAAAGAAAATTACTTTCAATTATTCCTTGTAGTAAATGACGAATAACCGAAATGCCCACATTTGGACTTAATTCTCTAATGAACTGCGAATATCCACTGATATCCACTATGAATACTAAACCTTTTTTATCTTCAAACATAAATATACCTTTAAAAACCTACTGAATTTATTACAAATATTCTTGCTATAATAACAAGATGCTGACAAATTATCTCAGCATCTTATTTTACTTTTACCATGGAATTTCGCCTGCTCCAGTTGGGTTTGTTTCTTCACAGAAAAATTTTCCAGTTGGACCATCTTGCCCAATCAACGCATATTTAATAACACGTCCTGCGGCCGCTTCAACAGACCCACCGTTCTTACCTGTAAAATCCGTTGCTGTAAATCCAGGACTAACAGCATTAACCTTAAAACTCGTATCACGGAGCTCATAAGCAAGGTTAACCGTATACATATTCAATGCAGCTTTTGAAGAAAGATACACCACTCCTTTTACATCATAATAAAGGTAACTTGGGTCACTGTGTAAGGTAAGAGATCCTTGACTTGAGCTAAGATTTACGATCCGCGGTTCTGGAGATTTTTTTAGAAGATCAATAAATGCTTTGATAACTCTTGCGGGGCCGTAAACATTCGTGTCGTAAACCTTCTGGTATACTGCTATATCAGTATCGATAGCAGTTTGAGGAACCATGTGTCCTTCACTATCAAGATCAATTCCACTTATTCCTGCGTTATTAATCAGCACATCTAATGATCCAACTTTTTTTTCGATTTCCATACGGGCTGCATTAATCGAATCCTCGTTAGTCACATCAATTTGAATAGCTTCAATATTGGTTAATCCTTCTGATTTTAATTCTTCTATAGCTTTTAATCCGTTACTTAAGTTACGACTACCTAGAAATACGTGAAATCCTTTTTGTGACAACTGACGTGCTGATTCGAAGCCAATACCTTTATTTGCTCCGGTAATTAATACTGTTTTCATACTTTACGATTTTATTTAAAGCAAAGATAGTTGGCAGTAAAATCCTATTTCTTGACTTTTATCAAAAAATGTAATAAAGCATAAATAAAAAGATAATTTGGATAATTTCAGAACTGATAATCTTACATAATATAATTTCACAGACTATCTGAAAATAAAAACAAGAAATGGTTACTTGCAAAGTTTCAATAATAACTAAATGTATAAAGAATTTTAGCGTTTTCTTAGCCGACTAAGCGTTTCTGGTGTAATTCCTAAATAAGAAGCGATCATATTTTGTGAAAACTTTTGAAAATATTCAGGATGGTGCTCCAACAGATCATGGTATCTTTCTTCAGCATTCATGCTAATAGCAGCATGTATTCTTTTTTGTGTATTAACAGCTACTAATCTTTGTTCAAGACGAAGAAACTCACCTATAGCGGGAACTTCAGCCTCCAAAGCATGAAGCTGAACAGGTGATATTCGCAAGATCTCAGAGTCTTCTACTGCATCTATATAGTATCGGCTTGAAGTTTGTGCTACAACACTTTCCCAGTCCGATATCCAATTATCTTCAATGGCAAATGCCACAACGGCTTCCTGACCACGTTCGTTTACTGAATAAATCCGTAAAGCTCCTGATATAACATAGCAAATATATTTGCAGATATCCCCCTCTTGTACAATAAATTGACGACGACCGACCTTTTCGAGTTTAAACGCAGCCCTAATCAACCCTTGATGGGTTTGCGTCAGTTGAAATTTCGTATAATTTCGAAAGTAGTCGTATAATGAATTATAGACATCGTCCGTGTGTTCTTCTATAGTCTTTTTGATAGATAGGCATTCAGTTTCATTAAATTCAGGTGTTTTTGTAAGACCATTCTGGTTCTTTAAGATAGAGCGTGCCTTCATATATTATATAATTGTTACACAAATTTATCTAAAAATTTCATCAACACCTAATCAAAATCCATAGTTATAGATTCAAATGAAACCTAAATTTAAGATGAAATTACTCAGAATGCTCACAAATAAACAAAACCACATTAAACATCTGTAATACAGTTGGTTAAAAAACAATCAAAAACAGATAATACATGAACATTTTTTCTTTAACAAACTTGATCCTTGCAGTTATAAAATTGAATTTGTTTACATCCATCTCTTTTTTTATTAGGATGAAAATTCGTTAGAATAAAAGTATCAGAATTTTTTATATATAGCCCTTTTACTTAAGACTCGAAAAGAAAAACTAGATATAGAATTTGAAGAGGAATTAACTATTTTAAATAAATAGCATTCCAAAATTTTATAGAATCTTGTTAAAACATCTATTTTTTTTCTCTTTACTCATTGCATCAAATGTTGTAAATCAGGATCATTTTTTATACGTTCCATTTCCCTTTCAACTATCTGAATAACATCTAATTTTATCTGTTTGTAATTCGATTCAATTTCCTGCTTCATATTATCAACACCGTTTTCATCAACAAAAGATAAAATGTGCGGTATCTTTTGGTAGGCTTTGGTTTCAATAGCCACCTTTTCATTTTCGACTACAATTTCAGCGTGGAAGATTTTCTGCTCAATACGTTCATCAAAGTTGTCCGATACTGCACCAACAAACATCCCTTGTGTAAGCGTTGAAATTTTGGAAGCTGGAATAAGGCTGTCTAATTGTGTGGAAATTGAGGTAGATTTATCGCTGCGGTTAATCGTCATACTTTGGCGTTTCTGCAATACTTTGCCGAATCGTTCAGATAGGCTTTTTGCCGTTTCGCCCACAACCTGACCAGAGAAAATATTACCAACAGTATTCTGAATTACCTTAGCTTCTTTATCTCCATAATCACGTAATAATTGAGAATAATCCTGAAAACCCAAGCAAACCGCAACCTTATTGCTTCGCGCAGTTGCGATAAGATTATCTAGTCCTCTGAAATAAATCGTGGGTAGCTCATCTATGATAATCGAACTTTTTAATTGTCCCTTTTTATTAATCAATTTTACAATTCGTGAATTGTACAAGCCTAAAGCTGCGGAGTAAATATTTTGACGGTCAGGATTGTTACCCACACAAAGTATCTTCGGATCTTGAGGATTATTAATATCTAGTGTAAAATCATCACCTGTCATCACCCAGTACAATTGTGGGCTAATCATTCTTGATAGTGGAATTTTAGCCGATGCTATCTGTCCTTGTAATTGATCTTGAGCACCACCTTGCCAAGCGTCCATAAAAGGCGATAAATAGTTTTCTAAATCGGGATATGTAGTCAAAATGGTAAATATGTCTGCATATTTCTTGTTTAGCAATTCAATAGCATGGGGGAATGTGCAATACTTGCCGTTCTCATAAATTTTAAGGTACCAGATTATAGCAGCGAGTAAGATAATTGGAGATTCTACAAAGAAATCTCCCTGCTTTTGTATCCAGCTGCGATTCAAGTTCAGCATAATAGTATAAGCCGCTTCGTAAGCATCAGATATATCCGTCATAAAATTAGGATTGAGGGGATTACAACGATGACTTTTACGTGGATCATCAAAGTTTATTACATAAAATTTCGGTTGAACTTTGTATTTATCCCTATTCTTCAATAAATGGTTGTAGGCTATTGTCGAGAGATCGTCAAACTTGAAATCATAGATATACATACTAAATCCCTTCTCAATATGCTGCTTGATATAATTATTCACAACTGCATAAGATTTTCCAGAACCAGGAGTTCCTAATACGATGGTTGCCCTAAATGGATTAACAACATTTATCCACCCCTCATTCCATTTATTTTTATAATAAAACTTGGTAGGTAAGTTAACTGAATATTCATTTTCCATCAATTTTGTTTCCTGCTGAAAACTCTCATTTTCGTTATTGAAAACATCATTCATCAAGTTGGTACGGAGCAATCGACTCATCCATAGGCCAACCATCATCAAAGAAATATATCCTAACGAGATTGTAAGAATATACAAAAATGTGCCTATAACCGGAGATGACTTTAATAAAGGTGTGTTCAGAAAGAACAACACAATGCCAATTCCCAAAGCCACATAAATCTTAGACCATGTTATTTTTTCATTCTTTACACCCTTTGTTCCCAAACAGCTTAAAGCCAACAATAGCAAAGCAAATACCTTGGTATAAAGTGTGTGAGCAAACAGACCAGCTGTCCTATCAAAATTTGCTAATATTTTATTGATGATTCCCAACGTCCAGCCACATTCTAAAAAAAAACCGTAGCAAAACCAATAAAGGTGCATCAATACTAAAAGAATACTTACTGCACGCATAAAAGCCATTATTTTGGCTAAACCTCTTAAATCGTCTTCTCCTTGCATTATTTTAATTTTTAATGTTCGGGCGTGAATTTAATGGCAATTAAGTCTATCTTTAAGAATGTGGCAGACAATGGCGGTACGTGGCGATAATTGGCTAAATATTACCGATGACTTCTTTTACGTTTGCATTTCTTCTTCATCTTATTAACAAAATCCTGCTCTTTATAATCTTCATCATTTCTTCGTAACAGTCCGAATTAATTAATAATAAACTATTCTTTCGCATGATGTACAGAGCGTGCCCCTTCATCTATAATAATCACTGCGTACGCATTTTCTCCTCCTCGCTACTGGTTATCCGCTTGTGTGAATCAGTCACGGATTTACCAAGTCTGTACGAGAGGCTTAATGAAAAATTACGGCTTTCAATTCGATGTAAAGAAGTACTCTGCTGGTCAAGATAATTAATACGAACAAGATAATAGTTAGTATTGAAAATGTCATTTGCAGTTAACCGCAAAGTACCGTTTCCTTTTAAGATGTTTACCTTAACTCCTGCATCGACTTCAGAATTATGCTTTTGACGGTAAATCCCTTGAATGCTTGGACCGATACTAGTAGCACTAATTTCTGCTTTCAGTGCTAATTTTTTATCAATAGTGAATGACTGCTTTAATGTGGCATTATGGGAATATATATGATAATTATAATTACTCGAAAGATAGACTGACTTATCCTGTTGCCTATACAAGTCTGCAAGGAAATCCATATCCCACCAGTTTAAAACCCGAATGGATGCAGACAAACGAATTCCTGTACTCATGCTTAAATCCAAGTTTGCATGAGTTCCGTAATAGATCTTATTTGCATTGTCCTGTATATTGATATTAGAGAAAATATCAGTGGTTTTAGTGAAATATGCCGTAATGCCATATTTTTGTCTATACGTATAATTAAGCTCTAAGTTGTGCGTAAAAGATGGCTGAAGAGCTGGATTTCCTACATAAATATTAAATGGAGAATTGAAGAGTTTAGAGGGATTCAAACGGCTATATTCAGGACGCTCAATTCGGTAGGCATAGTTGAACTGTAGCTGGTTATCTTCATCGGATTCATATTGAAGGAAAAGCGTTGGAAAAAGCTTAAAATAACTTTTGGTATTTAAAGTTTTCAGTGTAATCGAATACCCATCAATCATAGTATATTCACCGCGAAGTCCTGCATTCATAGTCCATTTTCCAAATGTCCCGGAAGTGCTTGTATAGGCTGCAACTGTTTTTTCTTTGTAAACAAAATAATTGGAATTAGCAGAAACATTTTCCAATGAAGATTCATTACGATTAAAATAATCAAAATTGCTAAAGCTTTTTGTATTGCTGTATTTTAAACCAGAGGTTGACTCCCATTTTCCAAACAATTGATAACTCATCTCGGCTTTCCCTGAATATATATCTATTTTCTGTGAGCTAGGTGTATAGATATGAAATTGATCAAATGTTTGTGAGCCATTTGGAAGCAACGAAATATTATCTACCCAACTGTCATTATTACTTTGATAAGGCAAATAATCAAAATCAAGATTAATACTTTTTTTACCAGAGTTAAATTTGATATTATAATTTAGATTGAAAGCATATTGAGCACCTGAATTTCTGTTAGAATTATCTGTTATTAATGTAGAATCCAATACCATTTGTTCACCAGTTACCTGAGTTAGCGAGTGAGCATAACTGCTGCCCGTACGATTATTTCCTGTTATTAATAATCCTAAAATCTGATTATCTGCCAACTGATAGTCAGCCCCCAATCTGTAATTATGGTTTTTAGAACGGTTTATAATGTGATTCGGGGCATTCCAGAATGAATCACCATAATTAATATAATTGTCATGGTCCTGAAAATTATGCCTATGTGCAAATCCATAACTTCCGTAAATGTTGAGATTATCTTTTCTGTAGTTAAAATTTCCATTACTGTTGTAACTACTATAGATTCCTTGGATAAGACCACTATTTAATGAAAGATTCAATCCAGGTTTATCTGCTTTCTTGGTTAGAATGTTAATTACCGAGGTTCCATCCGCTTCAAATTTAGCAGGTGGATTTGTATAAACCTCCACTTTTGCTATCAGGTCTGAGGGCAATCCCTGAAGATAAGATGACAGATCATCTCCGGAGAGTTTGAGAGCCTTACCATCTAGATAAACCTGTACATTCTTTCTGTTAGCAGTAAGGTTATTATCAGATCCAGACTGTACCCCTGGTGCCTTGGTAAGAGCATCCCATGCACTTCCGCCAGAAGCAATGATACTATTTTCAACATTGAAAACAACCCTGTCAATCTTACGTTCAATTAGTGGTCTGCGAACAGTAATCAGAATCTCCTGAAGTTGTTCATCCTTTGGAACCATAACAAGAACAATGCTGTCTTGAGGTAGTTGAACCGTAATTTCGGACTCTTCGTAACCTATAAACGAAGCGTAAACAGTATAGGTTCCAGATGTACTGTAGTTTAGAGTAAAATTACCTTGGTCTGCCAAGGCAGAAGTAATTTCTTTGTTATTTTGTTTCAATATAACAGTGGCTGCATCAATTGGATACCCATCACTGTCTTTAATATTACCTGTTACTCTAAATTGAGCGTTAACAATTAAAGGAATAGATAGGACAAGAAATAATATATATTTTTTCATACTGCAAACTTACTTTAGCCTAATGTTATACTCAGTTAAGCAAGGTTAAACATGGTTAAATTGTATAGTGGGTTGAGCGAAAAAGCATGTATTTGACTTAAATTAGCATTATGAAATGGTTTACAAAAAAATATGCCTACCTACTAACTACCTTCGCTATGCTTTGCTGTATCACATTACAAATAGTTTGGTTCATTCAGTTATTTGATGCCGAACAAATACAGGTAAAGCGTGATCTCGATCAGGCAGTAAGTAATGCTGCGCGTACAAGTGACTATCTGAGTGTAGCCCAAGGCCACGAAAAAAGTGAAAACTTCCGAAGTTTTTTTCTTTCTCCTGAGTGGCTACAAATCAAGCAGTCTTTTAGTCGGCTTCAAGAGCGTCATTTAAGCGGAAGTTTTAGCTCACAAATCACATCAGATAGTACTTTTCTTACAATTGGCTTTAATATTGCAAACGACAAAGTAGGACATATACAAAATAACATAGAACGTACCTTTGATGAGGGAGAAACCTTGGAGTCCATAATTGCTTCTGACAAAAGAGACCTGCAACGGATGGATAGTCTGGTAAAAGCAGAATGTTTGAAAGCACAACTGAATATGGAAACTTACCATATTTTATATAATTATTACAGCGGCAAGCCAGAATCAAAGGCTGACTTGGAAAAAGCGAAGAAAGCTGACTATCAAAGTCAACTTTATAGCTATAATCTCAATTTTTTCCTACATAGCTATCAGTTGGTGGTGCCTTCAATCAAATCGGTGGTTTACTACCGATTACGTTATTATTTATTATCTTCTTTCTCGATGTTGATTGTTACTTCTCTGGCATTTATTTTTCTCTTCCGAATGATACGGATGCAAAGGATGTATACCCAAGCTAGAATTGACTTTACTGGCAATATGACCCACGAATTAAAAACACCAGTATCGGTTATAGAGGCTGCACTTGATGCAGTTACTCGTTATCAGCTTTATAGGGAACCTACAAAACTGAAAAATTACCTTGATATCAGTAAATCCGAGCTTCATCGATTAAAGCTTATGATCGACAAAGTTCTCCATCTTGACGAATTAGAGAATGGCAATGTTAAACTTAGAAAAGAGCTTTATGATGTACAACAAGGGCTTGAGAGCGTAATTTCTTCTATGCGGCTTCGCAATACTCAGGGAACAACTATAGTATATGTTCCTGTGGATGAACCATCTTTTGTAGACGGTGACCCTATACATCTGGTCAATGTATTTTATAACCTCATGGATAATGCTTTAAAATATTCTGGTTCAAATGCGGTTATTACAATATCCATAAAAAATATCGATGACAAAGTTATAATCATTTTTGAAGATAATGGACCAGGTGTAGACAGTATATATCATAAACGTATTTTTGAACGCTATTTCCGGATACCGAACAGTAGTGACATACACAATGTTAAAGGTTTTGGGCTAGGACTCGATTATGTAAAAAACATAGTTGAACTGCATGACGGAAGGATATATCTACGTAGTGAGTCAGAAAAAGGAAGTAAATTTATTATAGAATTACCAGCATACAATGAATTATAAAGTTTTATACGCAGAAGACGAGCCTACATTGGCACATATTATCAGTGAAGGATTAAGAAATAACGGATATGAAGTTTTCGCAGTAGCTAATGGGCAACAGGCATTGGATCTCTTTATTACCAATCCTCCTGACATTTGTATACTCGATATTATGATGCCATTAAAAGATGGATATTCACTCGCTGAAGATATCCGTAGTATGGAAAGTAAAATCCCAATTATTTTTATTAGCGCTAAATCATTACCTCAAGATGTAATTAAGGGCTTTAAAAGCGGTGGTAACGATTATATAAGAAAACCATTCAATATGGGCGAATTATTAGTCAGAATGGAAGAACTGCTAACCCGATTTGACACGCTTAAAGAATCCAGCAATCTAACATCAAATCGAAAGCATTTCGGCGGATGTGAACTAAATATATTAACCCAACAGCTAAAGACACCAATTGAAACTTATTCGTTATCTTATAAAGAAACAGCATTGTTAGAAATTCTTCTTGATCATCGGAATATCCTGCTAGAAAGACAGGTACCCTTAATTAAAATTTGGGGTGATGATAACTACTACAATGCGAGAAGTATGGATGTTTTTATGTCCCATTTACGAAAAATGCTTAAGGATGACCCTAGTATTCAGTTAATGAGTATTAGGGGGGCTGGTTATAAATTTATCTTTTAATTATTAAGGCTGAAGATATTTAGTTTCAGCGAGACAAAGATTATACTTAGGCTTACTTTTGTCATTATTGTCTTTGTTAAGATTATTAGGCATTTTTTGAATGCACTTTAGTTAACAATTATTTCAACCTGTTAAGTATACGTTCTTTTCCAAAATAGCATTCCAAAACAGCTTAAAGACATAGAAAGCTCAATTTGAACTTCTTTTTAGTTTACGTTTCATTTTATTAGCAAAATCTTGTTCCTCATAATCTTCACCTTGTGCTTCGGGAATTAAACCTCCCAATGATTCAATCAATCCGTCTTCGTGTTTATCCGTATTTAAAAAGTCGAATAATTGATGAGGTTTTTCAAAAGGTAAATTATCTTTATCGTTGGAATGTGATACTTTTTGTTGAGGTTGACTAGGCTCTTTAAATTCGGGTTTGATGTTATTGTTCCAGTAATTATTAAAGATATTGGCAGAAAGCTCCTTTGCTAAACGTGAGCCGTTCCATACGATTTTGGAATTGTGGTCTATAAATGTAATACCATAAATACGGCCTGCATCGTTTCGGCGGACTACTATGTTAATACCTTGTTCCCCTAATTGCTTTTTAAAAGCCTGTTCATTGTTGGTCGTTTGCAGGGCAATAGAAATTGCAGCTTTTAGGATCTGCCTACTTGGGTGATCTTTTAAACCTGTTTTGCATTTCGCAAAATGGAGTTTCAAAGCAGTTAGTCCTGCGTTCTTCCCAAACGCCGAAGCCTTAGACGGATGACTGGATCTTTCACCTTTCTCATTTAATGGTATGTACAATAATCCCTTTTGTACCTTTCCATGCAGTTCGCCTTCCACTTTTTCGATGGTAATATTGAACAGGGATAGCAAGGCATTGTATTCGCCCAAAGTCTGAAATTGATAGTAATTTGGTAAGTGTCGAATGACTGATGAAATTTGGCTTTTCACATCACCTGCTCGATAATCCACCGCACGGAAAATCTTATCTTTCTGCTTGCATTCCTTATCGGTTGCAGGTGTCAAGTTATGTTTTTTTTCCAGCTCTCGGCATACGTTCATTGATCGCATTTTCTCAAATTTGTCCGAAATCTTTTTTCCATTCTCATCCACACAAACCGATACAATATGAATGTGACTACGGTCTATATCGGTATGTTTAAAGACTATAAAAGGCTGTTCACCATAACCCATTTCCTGCATATATTCCTGTGCCATTTCCCGAAATTTATCATCACTTACTTGATCTTTCGGATCAGGATTGAGCGAAATATGCAACGTATGTTTTTCTGTATTGCGGTTTGCAATCAAATACGGTTCAAAAGATTGGGTTAATTGAGCAGCAG
Source organism: Empedobacter sp. UBA7248 (assembly GCF_002472945.1). NCBI lineage: Bacteria > Pseudomonadati > Bacteroidota > Flavobacteriia > Flavobacteriales > Weeksellaceae > Empedobacter > Empedobacter sp. UBA7248. The sequence goes on from NZ_DKSU01000003.1 coordinate 77,054, forward strand.
TATATGCTCCGTTTGGCGTTTCAATTAGCTTATTAGCAAACAAAATTTGTCCACTTTCTTTTTCTACTTTCAGATTATTATACGCCAAAGCACCGTACAAATTTGCACTTCTTCCAATTTTAGCTATCATTCTTAGGGTTCTTTTTAAGGTGTTTAACTTCAAATTCTTCGGTTAACTGTATTATTTTTTGACACAACATCGCCATTTCAGCCGTCTGTTTTTCCAATCTATAAAGGAATGCTGCTGCTTTTTTCTCCGAAAAATGACGGTATAACAGCTTTACAATTTGATTATAATTCACTCCTATTGCTCGAAATTGACTATGAAAGGAAGTCAATCGCATATAATAATCGACCGTTCCTTTATCAATTCTAACCGATTTCATCTCCTTTCCGAACACTTGAGATATGATAAACTTGGCTTTATTGGGCATTCCTGATGCTTCAAAAAGCGTCAAAAGTTTAGCATTTTCATCATCTGTCAAACGGAAAACGTGGCGGTTGGTACTGGGGTTAAGCTTTGGCTTGCGACCGCCCTTATTGTGTTTGTTGTTTTTACTCTCATTCATCAATAATCCATTTATAATTTACACGAAAAGCCGACTTCGGAGGATTTTTTTTGCTCCCTGCAAGGGCAAGTTGTTTTGAGGCACTAAACTCAGTTTCGGGTGCCTCAAAACACAACTTGCCGTGTTCTGGTGAACACAAAAATCCGCCCTGTGGAACGGATTAAATGTAACAGGAAAAAACGGCTTGATAGCCGTTGCTATTACCTCCATTTTGTCAAAAGCATTAAGCATAAATCTGTTAATAAATATCACTACACAAAATAAAGCTCTCTTTTTTAAACGATTGCACTATACCATAGTGCCAAAAACTGCTTTTGAATGCCAAATACCGCCACATTGAAAGAACCGCTTGTTTATCTTTTTTTATTTGTACCAACAAAAGGATATAAGTGCGTAGATGGTTATGCAGGTAACAACATAAGCACCTAACTGCGGAGGTAAGTAATCAAGCAAACAGGTACATAGAAAAGTACCTGTTCAGATACTTGGTTATGTATATGGATAAGGAGAAATGCAAATGCATAGGTAAGTAAGTCTGTGGGTACAGATCAATCTATCTGCCTACCGATGTAGGCGTGTATTCAAGTGCATAAGTAGATAACTATCTGCATAAGTATATCGGTACAGAGTAACATATCCAAATACATAGGTATCTGACTGCTTACATCAGCACTTACGCACATAGTTAATGGAGTATAAATAAATAAGTAGAGATATGAGTACAAAACACAAAACAGTATTTATCGCCTTTTCTTCACAAAAAGGCGGTGTCGGTAAGAGTACATTTACAACGCTCGTTGCGAGTACCCTGCATTATCGTTTGGGCTACAATGTAGCCGTATTTGACACGGATTTCCCACAGCATAGTCTTATGAAAATGAAAGAGCGTGATTTGAAAATGGTAATGGAAAACGAAGCCTTGAAAAAACAGGCGTATAACCAATTTATAACCATCAACAAAAAGGCCTATGAGATTATAAAGCACGGAGCGGACAGCGTATTGGAAAAAGCACAGGAATATGTAGATGCTTCTCCAGTACCGATTGATATCGTGTTCTTCGACCTACCGGGAACAGTCAATACGGCGGGCATTCTGAAAGCATTGGCAGGGATGCACCACATTTTTACGCCCATTACGGCAGACCGTGTGGTAATGGAAAGTACGCTTGTTTTTACGCAACTTTTGCAGGACATTATTATGAAACAAGGAGAAACTTCCATAGAAACCATTAACCTGTTTTGGAACCAAGTGGACGGCAGAGAAAGCACACCGTTGTATGAAGTTTATAACAGCCTTATCCACCAGTTAGGATTTAGTCTTATGCAAAGCCAGGTCAAGAGTAGTACTCGTTTTCGTAAAGAAAGCGAAGCGAACAGCAAAGCTGTTTTCCGCTCCACGCTGTTACCTCCCGATGAACGGCTGATGAAAAACTGCCAGTTAGACCTGTTTATGAACGAATTTTTAAAAATCACTCAATTATAAACACTATGGAAAAAGGAAACAAAAAAAAAGTTACTCCCGATATTAACGAGGAACTGATGATGAGTCTAATGGTGGACGGTGTGAAAATGGACGGCTTACAGCTCCCTCCCGAACCTGCCAAAGAACCCGAAAAGAAAACCGAAACCGAAGAGGTAAAACAAGAGGTCGAACAGAACAAACCTGCGGTTAGGGAAAAGAGCCGGACAAAGCGGACTATTGAAACCTATTACGAAAATACCTTTTTCAAAAAATCGTAAACGAATGCCCGTGATGGTAAAACTGTTTATATACGACCAGAATTTCACGAAAAGCTGACACGCATTATTCAAGTGATTGGCGAAGACAAAATTACAATTTATGCCTATCTGGACAATTTATTAGATCACCACTTTCAGGAATTTAGTGAACAGATTACGAAGAGTTATAATGATAAGTACAAACCAATTTAAAAAATAAATATAGCTATGGAAATAATAATTGTATTATGCCTTATTATAATCATTTACCTGCTTTTACAGGACAAAATCATCAGTAAGAAACAACCTAGACAACATAACATACAAAAAAAAGTAAATCAGAATCTGCCTGATCTTATGGGGCAGCCAAAACCTGTAAGAAGCCTTTCATTGTCAAAGGTTTCCAACGAAAGCCAACTAGAAGATAAAGAGATAAACCCAGCTAATTTAGACATAGAATACGACGAAATCGTTGGTATTCAAATTCCGCAGGAAGAACTGGACGAAGTTTTCAGTAATATGCCTGATTTTGAAGATGAGGAAGAAGAATGGAACAGGTACGGAATATCCAGTAGCGATAACGGTTTTGCTCAAGGGGTTACCTTTGAAGAACTCAGCTCCGTGGGGATGTTGCTACAAAAAGAAAAATTGGAGCAATCTCAAAAGGAAACAGCGATAGCTATAGTTCAAAAAATACAAGGAACCGAATTATTCAGCCTACTGGAAAATTCTATGGAGGGTGCTTCCCAAAAAATAGCAGAGCTATTGGACAGTAGCCTTTCTTCTAAAACGGAAACCGGTTCTTCCACTTTGCGGAAAAATGATTTAGAGGATTTTGATATTGGGGAGTTTGTGTGAGCAAACTCCCTAATATCATTTTTTAATAGTCTTATAGTTTTCTAATTACTTTATGAAGATTATCTAACCGAATAAGTTTATATTTATCACTTTCTAAGTCTTCTATAAGCAGATCCAAATCAATCATTTCATCATCATTCAACTGCTTATCAATCGAAGTGAAAATTATTGTCTGTCTTTCTCCGATTTCTGAACAAGTTTTAAATAAAGCTTTTAAACTATTTAAATTAGTTCTGTGTTGTCCTGGTTCATCAAACATAATAATACCAGGATGGTTAATTCCATTCTGTAATAAAGCTAAAGAATAAGCCCAAATATTACGTACAAAATCAGAAGCAGAAGAGTTTATTCTTATGGATTGAGGGTTGTTATCATTTCTGTGATTTTTATAAACTGGAAAATATTTGAACGGCTCTTTCCTATTGATAGATATCTGATATTTCTCATTACTGTCATACCCAAATCCGAAAAGGAAATTCTTATATTTAGTTTCAAAACTAACCAGCTTATTCTCATCCTCTTGCTCAGACTTCCCTAAAGTACCCATCTTAATATCGTTATTATGGTATTTATTAGCCAGCTCTACTAATTCTGCTTTTAAAGCTGAAATAGAGTTTTTAAGATCATCTAATTTTTCAATCTCCCTTTCAAGCTGGAGCTTTCTTACTATTTCTGATTCAGAGAAGGCTCTATCATCGGAAATCAAATCTTTTGAAATTGATTTAATTAATATTTCTTTTTGGCGTAAGTTGTTCTTAAAATAGGTAAGAAGTACTTCTTTTTCACTAATTGTTTCAATTAAACTATTAATCGAGGTTTGTATTATCTTTCTTTGACTTCGCAAAAAGTTAGTATTCTCATCAAGTGTAAGTTGTGGTATACTTATATTTCTTGTATTAATCAGGTTTGTTGATACTGGTTGCGTACAGGTTGGACATTGATTTGCTCCATGCTCATTAATAATATTTTCACTAAAAACTTTTTGTAGATTTATATGATCTTTAATCTCAACGTCTACAATACTTAATTGATTTTTTAAGTTGAAATCCTGTTGTTTATCAATACGTAGTTTACCTTCAAATTTTTCAATATACTCTTTCAGTTCAAAATACTCTTGCTTTTGTTTATTGAATTCTAAAACGGTTTGTTCACGGTTTTCTTTTATAGTAGAAATGGGTCTATTTTCTAATTCTTTGACCATTTCTGTTTTTTCCGTCATAAAATGATTGAAAGTAACTTTCTCATTTTCAGAGGTAGAGAAAACAACATTTATTTTTTCAATCTCCGATTTGTCTGTGGTCAATTCTTCTGGAACATTTACAATTGTCGAACTTGTTTGCTTTTCTAAATAAGAAAAAGCCTTTATTTTCCTTTTCCAGTCATCGGTTATTAGATTTTTTTCCTTATTAAGGACATCTTTTTCTGTTGAAAGTCGAATTTCATTTAGTCCTAATAAAAATTCAACTATTTTTTCTTTTGCCTTAGTAATACCGAAAAAAGGCATTGTAGCAAAAAAGTCAGACCAACCTTTTGTTTGTTCAATGAATAAAGCAGAGAATATTGTTTGAAGATAGAGAGGGCTATAATTATCTGTACGAGAACTATTACTCACCAAAGGAAGTTCTAAATTCATAAAGCCACTTAACCAATTATAAAAACTATTTGGATCTTCATTATTACCTCTTCCATTTACAAAGAGAATATTTTGCTGAATTTGGATATTGTCATTATCCCTGTCTTCAAGTGATGAATTATAAACAGTGATATTAGACGATTTTATGTCTTCAGTATTTGTTGTGATATATCTTTCCAAGAAAACGATTTCGTTATTATCATTTTCAATCTCTAACAAAATTTTGGACGATTGTACCTTATAATTTATCCCTTCTTCCTCTTCACTTGGTTTAATTGTAAATTCTTCTTTTAATGCTTTATCTAATGCTTTTTCATTATGAGCACCGAGTAGTTCCTCCATACCTAAGGCATAATAGATACAAGTATTAATCGTTGTTTTTCCTCTTGAATTTGGTCCTGCGATAATATTCAAACCTTTTTCAAATTGAAATTCAAAACCATATAAATCTGTAATGTCTTCACTTTTATCAGATAGAATTTCTGCTTTTAATTTATTTATCTTGAACATATGTATCTTTCTATAATAGTTTCCAATTCTTGTTTGCAGAAGTTAATCTTGATTTGGGTATTATTCCAAGATCTTTTATTTTTTGCAACTCATCTTGAAAAAGTTCGAACTGGTTTATTGAATTAATAATATTGTTGCCTTTATCTGTTATTTTTATTTCGAGTGTTTGAGTGACGATAACTCGTTCAATATATCCATTAATGAGGCCTAAAGCTAAAACTTCATCTATACCATGTTCAAAAGTCCACGGTATTAAATTTTTTCTTACTTGATTTGATAAATCAAGTAGAACTTGATAATTATTATCATTACGTAAGCTCCAAAAAACAATATGAATTAGTTCTAAGCTGGCTTTTTTGGCATACCCACAATGTTTAATTATAGCCAATAATAGAACTACTTTATAGTAACCATTATATCTTATTGATACCGAGATTGGTTTCTGATCTAATTTAATATCAATCATTAGTAGTAAAATTTAAAGTACATATCCCCAACCATTCAATGATTTGATATTCAGACAGGTCTAAATTTGTGAAATTTGGCAAGATCTCAAATTCACTTTTCAATTGGTTTTGTAGTTCCATTTTTAGATTAATTGCTTCACTATTTTGGCTAACACTTCTTGAATAGTCGTCTTCAACTTGATCAACAAATCGTTTTACGATATTTTTAAAATTTGAGAATAATATCGGATAATCATTTTCAATAGTTCTAACGTTATCTTTCATCGCAAGAAATTTTCTGATTTGCTTTGCTGTAATAGTATTTGCTTTTGAGATTTCAGGATACAATACTTGATTTTTTCTATAGAGTTTTTCAAAAAAATCACTATTTTCATTCTTAAATGCTTCAATTTCACGTTCAGTACGTTCTTTTTCTATATTTTCATTCCATTTTTTTAAATTATCAAAATCTGATAAATCAACATATTCCGAAATATATTTTTCAATATGTTTTATTGAGCAACAGTCAATATCATCATTCCATGCTTTTTCAGAGATTACAGAGTTTAATATCCCTATTAAAAAAGGAGAATTATGTCTGTAAATAAACACTCCACTTCCTGATAATCCTTTTGCTACATATTGTCCATCTTCTCCTGCTTGATCAAATGTTTCATTTTGTAACGTAATTTTAAATCGGCCTAAATCGTCACTAACAGACAAAACTGTTCCATTAAAAGGTCTATATTGATTAATATTTACTCCTTGATAACCACAAAATTTTATTTCATTTTCTGATAGAACACCCCTTCCTAATTTATATTGGTAAAGGAGTTTATCTTCGTCATCAAAGTCAATTTCTATTAAAGCAAAATCAAGTTCCTGATTAAACTCTTTAATTTCTACAGTTGTTATTCCTTTAAAATCTGAAGTATAGTCGTTTTGCTTTTCTATTTTAATATCTTCAATATTGGGCATACTATCTCCCAAACAGTGTGCAGCCGTTAAAACATAAAAAGTTTCATTACCTGACAACAGAACTCCGCTACCAGTATGTCCATTACTTTTAACTCGAACACAATATTTTTCAGCTTGATTATGTGTCATAAGTTCTAAAATCTATTTTGACTTGTTGCATTCCAATTTCCATGCTCTAGGTCTATTTCGTTAATAAAATCACCTATTCGTTCTCTCAAACTGTTGAGAGTGTAATTAAAAAAGATGTTTAATACCTCATCATTTCTATTAGAGTTGTATACTATGCGAGAAATGGTTTCTCTTGATGGATGCTTATGATCAGCCGTTCCTCCATTTGTAGATATTAAGTAATTATTACTCTTTATCAAGCCCAAGAGCTCTTGGGAAGTATTATTTAAACTCCCGTGATGCGAAACTTTTACATAATCAACAATAAGAGGATCTTTTTCATTGACTCCGAAATCTCTTAAACTCTGAACTATAATTTCTGGACGAGAATCAGCAAGCAGTAATAAAGAAATATCTGGACATTTCAATAAAAAGGAAATAGATGAAGAATTAAATATATCTTCATTAATGCTTTTGTCTGGAGAAAAAGATATTTTATTCGACTCTTCTAATGATAGAGTATAAGCACTTTTAACAGAAGAAATATTTGACTTATTGTTTTGTAGTAACCTTAATGATTCCCAACGTTCATAAAGTTCATTTACAATAGCAGATGTTGGTGATAGGATAGTAAATTCAATTCCTGAGCGATTAAGAAGTCTATCCGATATAGAAATTTGAGAAAGTTTAGTTTCTGACTTTTTCTCAAGGATCAATTTCTTAAAATTATCTCCCTGTTTTACACTAATCAACTCCCCATTATTTACTTCAACTAAATCAGGATTATTCATCCAAATTTCATCAATATTAATATTATCAATTAAACTGCTTTTAAAAAAATTAATTAATCCAGCAATATGATCAGAATCAATATGTGTGAGAATAAGAAGATTGATGCGAGAAATATTTTTAAGTTCTTCCTTTAAAGAATATCTAAAGGTTTGAGCAGTTCCTCCATCAATAAGTATAGTAAACTCATTATGGTTAATATCATAAGTTTTAATGAGAATACAATCACCATGAAAGGCAGGCAAAACAATAAATTCTGTTTTGGTTCTTTTTATAAGATTACTAGTCAATTTTGAAGCTTTGTGTTAATTCAGAGAATAAAACTACTAATATAAAATAATTCTTGATATAACCGCCATTCTCAGCCAAACAATTCCTTTGACTGCCACTTTGTTATAACGCCTTTGTTTCTGAAACACCTTTGTCACGAAGCCCGCAATAAGCGGGAAGACAATAACAATTTAATGTGTTTCAATTATGAAAAAACAAAGAAAAAAAGTTTTGATGGCAGTCGTTGCAATGCTATCAGGAATGGGTGTATTCGCACAGGGAAACGGTACCGCAGGTATTACCGAAGCTACCCAAATGGTCACCTCTTATTTCGACCCTGCAACTCAATTAATTTATGCCATCGGGGCGGTAGTTGGACTGATCGGTGGGGTAAAGGTGTACAACAAGTTTAGTAGTGGAGATCCTGATACCAGTAAAACGGCAGCAAGCTGGTTTGGTGCTTGTATCTTCCTAATCGTTGCAGCTACGATTCTGCGTTCATTCTTCCTTTAATCCTTTGCCTTATGAACAGTTACAACATTAACAAAGGGATTGGCAGAACCGTAGAATTTAAGGGATTGAAAGCGCAATACCTGTTCATTTTTGCAGGCGGATTGCTCGGTACACTCATTTTCGTGATGATCTTGTATATGGCAGGTGTAAACTCTTACATCTGTCTACTACTTGGAGGTGGTGGTGCCTCGCTAATTATTTGGCAAACCTTTTCACTGAATAGGAAATACGGCGAACACGGACTAATGAAAGTGGGTGCCAACAAAAGACATCCCAGTTACATCATCTGTCGCAAACCCATACACCGCTATTTAAAATTCACTCCTAAATCAAAAGCCGTATGAGAAATGTATCAAAGACGACCACATTGGAAAACAAATTTCCTTTGCTGGCAGTAGAAAACAACTGTATTCTTTCCAAAGACGCAGACATTACTGCCTGTTTTGAGGTGCGTTTACCGGAATTATTCACGGTAGCTTCTGCTGAATATGAAGCCATACATTCCGCTTGGCATAAGGCGATCAAGACGTTGCCTGATTTTACGGTCGTTCATAAACAAGACTGGTATATCAAAGAAAATTATACACCCGATTTGGCACAAGAAGACCAAAGTTTTCTATCTAAAAGTTATCAAAGACATTTCAACGAACGACCGTTTTTGAACCACTATTGCTATTTGTTTTTGACTAAAACGACTAAAGAAAGAATGCGTATGCAAAGCAACTTTAGTTCACTTTGCAAAGGCACGCTGATTCCAAAGGAAATCAGAAACAAGGAAACAATACAGCATTTTCTGGAAGCAGTTGCTCAATTTGAACGCATTGTGAACGATAGTGGTTTCATAACCTTGCAACGATTGAGCGAAGACGATATCATTGGAACGGACGAAAAACAGGGACTGCTGGAACAATACCTTACGCTTTCAAGAGACGCAGGAACGCCGATGCAGGATATCGCACTCGGAACCGAAGAAATCCGCATTGGCAACAAAAGGTTGAGCCTACACACGCTATCCGATACGGATGATTTACCCGGAACAGTATCAGCAGATACTCGTTTTGAAAAGCTATCAACCGATCGTAGTGATTGCCGTTTATCCTTTGCTGCACCCGTAGGATTGTTGTTGAGTTGTAACCATATCTACAATCAATATTTGTTTTTGGATAACAGCGAAGACAATCTTCAAAAGTTCGAGAAGTCTGCAAGGAATATGCACTCATTGGCTCGTTATAGTCGGGCAAATCAAATCAATAAAGAATGGATAGAAAAGTATCTGAACGAAGCACATTCCTTTGGACTTTCTTCTATTCGAGCACACTTTAACATCATGGCTTGGTCGGAAGATCCTGCAGAATTAAAACAATTGAAAAATGATTGTGGTAGCGCCTTGGCATTAATGGAATGCAAACCTCGTCATAACACAACGGATGTCGCCACTTTGTATTGGGCAGGAATGCCAGGGAATGCAGGTGATTTTCCCAGCGAGGAAAGTTTCTATACCTTCATAGAACCTGCCTTATGTTTCTTTACTGAAGAAACGAATTACCACAATTCATCCTCTCCTTTCGGTATCAAGATGGCTGATCGTTTGACTGGAAAACCAATTCATTTGGATATATCGGATTTACCAATGAAACGTGGTATCATCACAAACCGTAACAAGTTTATTTTAGGGCCATCCGGATCGGGGAAATCGTTTTTTACCAATCACATGGTACGGCAATATTACGAACAAGGTGCGCATGTATTACTTGTGGATACAGGTAATTCCTATCAGGGACTATGTGAATTGATCAAGGGAAAAACCAAAGGAGAAGACGGTGTTTATTTCACTTATACCGAGGATAACCCTATTGCATTTAATCCTTTTTACACCGATGACGGTGTGTTCGATATTGAGAAACGTGAAAGTATCAAAACACTGATACTAACCTTGTGGAAACGCGATGATGATCCACCAACTCGATCCGAAGAAGTAGCCCTTTCCAATGCCGTAAGCGGTTATATCGACCGTATTAAACAGCATAGCGAATTTCCTTCCTTCAATGGTTTTTATGAGTATATAAAAAGTGATTACCGCAAGGTATTGGAAGAAAAACAAGTTCGTGAGAAAGACTTTGATATTGCCAATTTCCTTAACGTATTGGAACCTTATTACAAAGGAGGTGAATATGATTACTTGCTCAATTCAGACAAGCAACTTGACCTACTTTCTAAACGCTTTATTGTGTTTGAAATCGATGCGATAAAGGATCACAAAATCCTGTTTCCAATCGTGACGATCATCATTATGGAGGTTTTCATCAACAAGATGAGAAGATTAAAAGGGATCCGAAAACTCATCCTAATCGAAGAAGCGTGGAAGGCAATTGCCAAAGAAGGAATGGCGGAATACATAAAATATCTGTTTAAAACCGTTAGGAAATTCTTTGGCGAAGCCATAGTAGTGACACAAGAAGTGGACGACATCATCCAATCGCCCATCGTCAAGGAAAGTATCATCAATAATTCCGATTGTAAAATTCTGCTCGATCAACGCAAGTACATGAACAAGTTCGATGATATACAAGCGATGTTAGGTCTTACCGACAAAGAAAAAGGACAGGTACTTTCTATCAACATGAACAACGATACAAACCGACTCTACAAAGAAGTTTGGATTGGATTAGGTGGAACAGAATCGGCTGTATACGCTACCGAAGTGAGTGTTGCAGAATATTTGGCTTATACCACCGAAGAGACCGAAAAGATGGAAGTCATGCAACTCGCATCCGAACTAGACGGGAATGTAGAACTCGCTATTAAGCATATCGCTATGCAAAGGCGAGACAAATCAAAACAATAGTCATTAACAAGGAGCTTGTAAAAGCTCAGTTTAAAAATTCAGAAATAATGAAAAAAGTAATTTATCTGCTGTGCACGGCATTCATGTTAATCGCAGCACCATCAGCAAAAGCCCAATTTGTAGTTACCGACCCTGCAAATCTGGCATCGGGTATTCTTAACTCCGCAAACGAAATCATTCAAACTTCTTCGACTGTAAGCAACGTCGTTAAAAACTTCAACGAAGTAAAGAAGGTGTATGACCAAGGAAAAGAATATTACGACAAATTAAAAGCAATCAACAACCTTGTAAAAGATGCACGAAAAGTTCAACAAACGGTATTGTTAGTGGGCGATGTATCCGAAATGTATGTACAAAATTTTGGTAAGATGATGAACGATCCAAATTTCTCTCCACAGGAATTGGTCGCTATTGGTAACGGTTATTCTGCATTACTCAATGAAAGTGGTGAACTGTTGAAAGAGTTGAAACAGATTGTAACCTCTTCAAGCTTATCACTGAACGACAAAGAACGCATGGACATTATTGACCGAGTGTACAATGAGGTAAAAGAATACCACAGCCTTGTACGCTACTATACCAATAAAAACATTTCTGTAAGCTACCTAAGAGCGAAAAAGAAAAATGATGCAAAAAGAGTACTAAATCTGTACGGAACTGCTAACCAAAAATACTGGTAAAGATGGAATGGGATAATCTTCACGAACTCCTGCGGTCGCTTTATGATGATATGATGCCACTTGCAGGTGATATGGCGGCAGTAGCTAAAGGTTTGGCAGGATTGGGCGCATTATTTTATGTGGCATTAAAAGTTTGGCAAGCTTTAAGTCGTGCCGAACCAATTGATGTCTTCCCATTACTACGTCCATTCGCTTTAGGACTGTGTATCATGTTTTTTCCGACCATCGTTTTGGGGACTATTAATGCCGTACTAAGTCCGATTGTAACTGGAACTCACAGCATACTCGAACATCAAGTACTTGATCTGAACAAATTACAAGAGCAAAAAGACCGATTGGAATATGAGGCAATGGTCAGAAATCCAGAAACTGCCTATATGGTATCAGACGAAGAATTTGATAAAAAACTGGATGAATTAGGCTGGTCACCATCTGACATCGGAACAATGGCTGGAATGTATATGGATAGAACAGGTTATCAAGTAGAAAAAGCGTTAAAGGACTGGTTTCGCAATTTATTAGAAATACTTTTTCAAGCAGCGGCTTTGGTGATTGACACCATACGAACATTCTTTTTGATCGTTCTCTCCATACTCGGACCCATAGCTTTTGCCATATCAGTATGGGATGGTTTTCAGTCGACGCTCACGCAATGGATTACGAGATACGTCAGTGTTTACCTCTGGTTACCTGTCTCTGATTTATTTAGCTCTATGCTTGCTAGGATACAATCGCTGATACTTGAACGAGATATAGCCATGTTAGCCGATCCGACCTATATACCTGATACCAGTAATACCGTGTACATCATTTTTATGATTATCGGCATTGTCGGATACTTCACCATACCGACTGTAACAGGCTGGGTAATCCAAGCTGGAGGAGCTGGAAATTTTACTCGAAATGTAAATCAATCTGCAATGAAAGCCGGAAATATTGCTGGAGCCGGAGCTGGTTCAGCCGCAGGAAACATCGGTGGCAAATTGATGGGAAAATAAGAACAATCTAATCATTCAAGAAAATGGAATTTAAAACATTAAGAAATATTGAAAATAGTTTTCGCCAAATCAGGCTGTACACCATTGTATTTGCCGTACTCTGTATAAGTGTTGTAGGATATGCCGTATGGCAGTCCTACAGCTTTGCGGAGCAACAACGCCAAAAGGTTTATGTCCTAGACAATGGTAAATCCTTGATGCTGGCTTTAGCACAAGATGCAAGTATCAACAGACCTGTGGAAGCAAGAGAACACGTACGGAGATTTCACGAACTCTTTTTTACCCTCGCTCCTGACAAGAACGCTATTGAAAGCAATATGAAGAGAGCCTTCAATCTTGCCGATAAAAGTGCCTTTGATTATTACAAAGACTTATCAGAAAAAGGCTATTACAGTCGCATTATTTCGGGTAACGTACAGCAACGCATAGAGGTTGATAGTGTCGTTTGCAATTTCGACACCTATCCTTATTCGGTGCGAACCTATGCCAAACAATTCATTATCCGTTCGAGCAATGTGACCAAACGTAACCTTATTACTTCCTGCAATCTCTTAAACTCTGTTCGCTCTGATAATAATCCTCAAGGGTTTAATATCGAAAATTTTGCAGTAGTAGAAAACAGGGATATCGAAGTCATTGAACGTTAAAAATTCAGGATATGAAAAAATTAAGAGCAAATATAGAGCAGCATTTTGACAAGCTGGACGATCGATTTCGAGCATTACCGCTACGGAAACAACGACAATACACCTTATATTTTTTTATGGGGTATTTCATACTAACTGCAGCCGTTATTTGGAACGTATGGCATGATACAGCTACGTCAAACGAGGCCATCAACATCAAGCATATCGAAAACCCAGTGCTTAAAAAGAAGGAATCTTCTACAAGATTACAAGACACCTTATTAACATTTAAATAATAAGATTTATGAAAGAAAATGAAAACAAAAAATCGGTTGTTCGGGTAACCGAGGGAATCCCGAAAGATACCGTTGATGTGTTGCAAAACGGCACACTAGATACTAAGGAAAAGCTTAAAAAGCCCCTAATATTCGGCTTAATGACAGTTGTTTTTGTAGGTTGTATGTACCTCATCTTTAAACCATCAGAAGACATAAAAGTATTAGAAAATCTTGGACTGAATGATGCCGTACCGCAAGCTACCGGCGCAGGAATGCCCGATGACAAAGGTAAGGCGTACGAACAAGAAATGCTTCATAACAAAGAACAAGAAAAACGCAATGCACTTGCCACTTTGTCCGATTATTGGAATATAGAAGATAAGGAAGAATTTACCGACGAATCCTATGCTGATGAAGAAGAAAGCTACGATTATGGTGGTAGTAGAAATGCAGGAAGAAACAACAATCCTGGATTGAACAGTTACCGAAATATGCAAAATACATTGGGTTCATTCTATCAAGACGACAATTCGGAAGCTATCGAACTCCGCAAACAATTGGATGATTTAAAAGAACAATTAGCGGAAAAAGATGTACCAAAAGTTGCAACCGTGGATGATCAATTGGCTTTAATGGAAAAGTCCTATCAAATGGCAGCGAAGTATCTTCCTTCGGGTACAAATACCGATAATACAACGGTTGTTCCTACTGGAAATTCCAATGTAAAACCTTCCAATCAAAAAGAGCATTTCGTATCCTTTACATCTGTAAGAAAGAATACGGTATCAGCCTTGTATCGTGAACCTACCGACAGTGCTTTTTTGGAAGATTGGAGCGAAACCAGAAACCGTGGTTTTTATACCGCAGGTTCGGTAGAGCAAGTTGTACAACCTAAAAATAGCATCAAAGCCTGTGTGCATGATGCACAAACTGTGATTGGTGAAACAGGTGTGAGATTGCGTTTATTGGAAGCTGCTCAAACTCCTGAGCGTACTATTCCCAAAGGAACTGTCGTTACAGCCAATGCTAAATTTCAAGGCGGACGTTTACAACTAAAGATTACGTCTCTAGAATTAGATGGAAATATCATTCCAGTAGATATTACTATTTACGATTTGGATGGACAACAAGGTTTGTATGTTCCGTATTCGCCCGAAATGAATGCCCTTACTGAAATGGCAGGTAACATGAGCCAGACAGGCGGAACCAGTGTGATGCTTACGCAGAATGCCGGACAGCAGGTTGCCGCAGACTTAAGTCGTGGCGTAGTACAGGGTATTTCGGGTTACTTCGCTAAAAAAGTAAGAACACCAAAAGTAACCCTAAAGGCAGGACATCAGGTCTTCTTGGTATCTAAAAAATAATGTGCAATTATAAATTATTAAAACGATGAAAAATCATTTAAAAACCTTTTGGTTAATCGCCCTGATATTCGGCTTTGCCATACAATCTTATGCTCAAGACAGCATCAAAGAACCTCTTACATTGGGCAAGATAGAACCTTACCGTATGGAGGTTACTTACGACAAAACATCTCATTTAATTTTCCCGACTGCTATTCGTTATGTTGATTTGGGAAGTGACTACCTGATAGCAGGTAAAGCAGAAGAAGCAGAAAACGTGTTACGAGTAAAAGCATCACTAAGGGATTTTCAAACTGAAACCAACTTTTCTGTGATTACCGATGACGGACGTTTTTACAGCTTCAACGTGTTTTACAGCCCTTATCCTGACGTATTGAGTTATGATCTTTTGACAATGCAAAAATCAGTAGACAAAGCCAATGGAAACGACGTTCTTTTCGAAGAATTAGGCAACAATTCACCATCACTAGCTGGTCTACTTTTAGAAACCATCTACAACAAGGACAAACGTATTGTTAAGCATATTGGAGCTAAAAGTTTCGGTATTCAGTATATCCTAAAAGGAATTTATATCCACAACGGTAAATACTATTTCCACACCGCGTTGAAGAACAAAACGAATGTGCCTTTTCAGATTGATTTTATCAATTTCAAAGTTGTCGATAAGAAAGTAGCCAGCCGAACGGTGGTACAAGAACGCTCAATAACGCCACTTCGAACGTATAAACCTCTTACAGAAATTTCAGGGCAAGCTGAGGAACAGAATGTGTTTCTATTAGATCAATTTACGATTGCGGATGACAAGGTACTGCTGATTGAGATATTTGAGAGAAATGGCGGAAGACACCAAACACTTCAGGTGGAAAATTCAGATTTAATCAAAGCTCGTTTGATTAACGATATGCACCTGAAATTTTAATAAACCTAAAACTAAAGTACAATGAAAAAGTATATCTATACCATGATGCTGCTCTTTGTGGCCATCACGGTAACACAGGCACAACGAATGTTACCTAAACAGAAAGGTTTGGAAGTTAGTACAGGAATATTGTCCAATGATAAAATCGGAAATGATTACTACATCAATATTGGAATGACTGTCAATGGAACAAACGGCAATTATCAGTTGTGGGCATTTGAATACAACCATCAATTTCAAAATTATAAAAACCTAAAAATACCACAAGAAACGTATACCGCTGAAGGTGGTTACAGCTTCTTTCTGTTAGGCGACACCCGAAAAAACATTACGTTGAATTTCGCATTAATAGGAGTGATTGGTTACGAAACCATCAATCGTGGGGAAACATTATTATATGATGGAGCGAAAATACTGAGCGAGGATAATTTCATCTACGGAGCTGGTGGACGACTGAGCTTTGAAACCTATCTATCAGACAGATTTGTGGTGATTCTACAAGGACGCACAAAAGTTTTATGCGGAACAGATTTCGAACAGTTTCGACCATCGGCAGGCGTTGGATTACGATTTAACTTTTAAAAATAGAAACCATGATAGCAATATTCAATAAATTAAAAACAGTATTACTACTGTTAATCCTCTCAGCATCATTTTCGTTGGCATCTTGTAGCAAAGATGACGGACTTGAAATACAAAACGATTTTCCTTTCGAAATTAATGTAATGCCAGTACCTAAAGAGGTTGCCAATGGACAAACCATAGAAATACGCATTACCATTCAGCGTACAGGCAATTACAATAATACACAATATTATTTACGATACTTCCAATTTGACGGAAATGGAATATTGCGGTATTACGATGATGCTCCTTATCTACCGAATGACCTCTATTCATTACCTGCGGAACAATTTCGCTTGTATTACACGTCAAATTCCATTGTATCACAATCCTTCGATATCTGGATTTCGGATAGCTTTGGGAATGAAAAACAATTGAATTTCCAGTTTAACAGCGTTAATTAAGATAGAAAGAAATCCTGCCCAGAAAGCAGGATTTCTTCTCTTTGTGAAATGCTGAACGCAAAATTTTTCGTATTTTTAAAGGGTAGATTTAAAGCTTTTATTATGATTGCATCATTGGTTATCGGAATACTATTTTTGGTTGGAGGATTGGTACTGCGTTACTGGATTAACAGAAGAAAGTTTTACAGACGTAGTCCAATGGGCGCAGAAGGATTTTCATCTTATGAGAGTTCTGTCTTTATTAAACTTCTTGAAAGGATCGGTAAATGGATAGCTTACGCAATGATAATTTTCGGATTATTAGCATTATGGGCTTATTCTCGTGAGAAAAAAGAGAAGGAAAAAGAAACTATCGAACAACCTGTTCAACGTAAATAATTTTTATAAATACCTCTTTAAAATAAATTGGACAACCTAAAAGTTTTCCGATTTTATGTTTTTTAAGGGTATCAACCATATCAATAATACTACTCACATATAAGCAAATTTTATGAAGATTGTGTTTTCGTATCGGAAGCACTTTACTATCTTTGTAGTAACATATAGAAAAATCTTAAAGTGTTTTTACTTTAAGTCCCACATTGAAAACTGGTAATTTTTAAGACAACGGGACAATAAGGAAGAACGCTCATGCCATAGGCGTGGGCGCTCGCTTATTCGTTGTCGGGTATACCAGTGCCTCAATGTCGGTGTAAGTGTAGTTGCCTGCGCTTTATTTTTTGTGCAGAGCTACATCAACCTCTAAAAGATATTGTATATGGAAACTGGTACTGCACAACAAAAAATCAATCTCGCATTTATCAATGATAAAAGTCCTTTTCTGGATTGTATTTATAATGAACTCATTGCTTCCGGATTTGAAGTGTTTTTCCGTTCAGAAAACATTGATGAAGGATTATCGCAATTATCTTCATTAACAGAACTGCCCAACGTTTGTATTTTTGATCTCGACTTTTACGACAAAAATATATTGGCGCAGCTTCAGGAATTCAGAACGAAATATCCCCAAATTAAACTTATTGCCCATAGTGATATTGACAATGAAAAAGTTGGCAAGAAGCTTTTGGGTATTGGTTTTTCGACCTATTTACTAATTGGTAGTGATGCTGATCACTTTAAAAAAGCTATCTATAGCAATTAAAGACTATATTTTATAATAATCCAACGAAAGAACATGAGTAATACGCTTTGGGTAATTATACTACCAATGATACATGATGAATTTTTCGCTACCTTCTCGATCAATATAAAAAACACCATAGTAAATTGAAATATCCAAACTTAAATTTAGGTATATTTACTATTAATTTTGATACAGTTATGTCAATTACACAGGCTTTGTCTCCTACAGCATATTTCCAAGATAACCATAAATTGATAGCGTTATATCCACTATCGGAATCTCAACTGTTATCAAATTTGCAATTCCTTAAAGATCGAATTAAGGTTATTTTTTTAGAGAAAGGTAATACCATCACCATTGATTTTAAAACTTATGATCTTTCGGATGATGCTTTGTTTTTTGTGAATGTAAATCAATATGTGTGGATTGATCATATTACAGGCGAATCTAATAAAATAATCGGTTATAATAGAGATTTTTATTGTATACAGATACATGATAAGGAAGTTGCTTGTGATGGTTTATTATTCAGTAACGTATTACAGTTACCCATGATTCAATTAGCAACTGAAGAATCTAATAAAGTAAAAGAATCATTAAGAGAAATACAAGATGAAATGGACTTAGCAGATTCGTCAACTGAAGAAATGTTGAGAATTTATTTAAAAAAATTAATTATATTTTCAACTCGTATTTGGAAAAAACAAAATTTAGAAAACAAAATCAGTTCGAATATACCTCTCGACGTAGATTTGTTCAGAAACTTTAGTCAATTAATAGAAATACATTACCGTTCAAAGCATTCGGTCAGTGATTATGCCGATCTTTTGGAAACTTCTCCCAAGATCTTAACAACGAAATTTAAAAAATTAAATCTTGAAAACCCAAATGAATACATTAAGAATCGTATCATATTAGAAGCAAAAAGATTATTAATATACACCTCATTAAGTATTAAGGAAATTGCATATACGTTAGGATATGATGATCCTGCCTATTTTAATCGTTTTTTTGTGCAAAGAATGGGACAATCACCTTTGAACTTCAGGAACGAAAACTCAAAAAACACCTAATAATCCAACAATAAAAACCAAAAAATTATAATTATCGCCATAAAAAAGAAAAAAGTACAATACTTAATGAAATTCGTCTAATGATTCAGATGGTAAACCACAGTACCTTTGTCCTATCAAAATTAATAAGTACATAAGATGAAAAAATTATTATTAACAAGCGCAATTGCATTAACTCTAAATTCATTAAGTATGGCACAACAAAGTAAACCAGCAGCAAATGATTTAAATATTTCTAAAGAAACTAGAGATTTTTTAAATGTATTAAACCAAGGAGGCGGATCCCCATTGGAAACTTTAGCACCCAAAGATGCTAGACAGGTATTAGTAGATGCTCAAGCATCTGTAGATTTTGATTATTCTGATATTCAGGAGTCCGAAAAAGTAATTAGATACAATGGACAAGATCTAACATTGCATATTGTAAAACCTCTTCATGCGAAGAAAGATTCACCCGTTTTTATGTTCTTCCACGGCGGTGGTTGGGTATTAGGAGATTATCCTACACATAAAAGATTGGTTCGTGATTTAGTAGTACAAAGTGGAGCTGTAGCAGTTTTTCCTGATTATACTCCGTCACCTGAAGCGCAGTTTCCGGTAGCGATTAATCAAGCATATGCAGCAACAGTTTGGGTTGCAGAAAATGGGAAAGAGATTGGAGTTGATGGCAGCAAATTAGCAGTCGTTGGAAACAGTGTCGGAGGAAATATGGCTGCTGTTGTGGCTTTAATGGCAAAAGATAAAAATGGGCCGACAATTCAACAACAAATTTTATTATGGCCAGTAACTGATGCCGATTTTACCAGACGTTCTTATGATAAATTCGCACAAGAAAGATTCCTTACAACACCATTAATGCAATGGATGTGGGATAATTATTTGCCTGACGCAGAAAAAAGAAAAAACAAATACGCATCACCATTGCAAGCGAGTCTTGAAGAATTAAAAGGATTACCTCCAGCATTAGTACAAGTGGCAGAAAATGACATTTTACATGACGAAGGTGAAGCTTATGCCCGTAAGTTAGATGAAGCTGGCGTACCGACAACAATTACTGAATACAAAGGTTTTATTCACGATTATGGAATGTTGAATCCCTTAGAACATATACCAGCAGTTAAAACATCCATTATTCAAGCATCAGCGGTATTAAAATCTGCATTATTTGCGAAATAATAAATAGTTTAGCTAAACACAAATAGTCCGATTAAATCGGACTATTTGTGTTTAATGACGTTTAAAACATAGATGCTAGATATCAAAAAATATGACCATAATCTAATTATTGATTTCTGATAGAATAGAATTACTTTTTGAATTTCGCAAATGACTGGTAAACAGCATAATCACGAACTATTTCCATATCAACCAACAGTTGTTCCCATTCCAAAACATGTGGTTGCTTTAATGTAACATTCTTAAAATGTTCGATATCTTCATTCCAAGCCTCATAAACTAAAAACTCTTCGGGTTTCTGAATGTTCTGATGAATTGTTGCATGCATAAAATTCTCCTGCTCATCTATTTTTTTAAATAAATTTGTAAGTGCTTCTTTAAATTTTTCGTAGTTATCAGTCTTTGCTGTAAATTTAATTACGAGAGTAAACTTTTCCATTGTAAAGGGATTTAATTATTTATTATAGAAATTCTTTTGAATTCTTTTGCAAAGATAATGTTAACGTATTTATATTTGTAACATAGTATCAAAAAGTAACTGTAACCTTTCGGTAACCAAGTAACATATGACAGCGATAAAAGCCCCAAACAACGAATGCGATGCACACGTACGAGCAGTAAATGATGCTATGTATGTGCTGAGTGGCAAATGGAAAATTTCAATTCTTGCCTCTCTTTGTTTTAACCAAAACCGTAGATTCACGGATTTACTCAATGACGTGAATAGAATATCTAATAAAATGTTGAGTAAAGAAATCAAAGAATTAGAATTAAATAAGCTTGTTACTAGAACTGTTCTTGACACACGCCCTGTTACCATATTATATGAACTAACTGCCCATGGAAAAAAATTAACAACTGTGATTCGAAGTCTTTCAGATTGGGGAACGGAGCATCGTGAAGAGATTAGAAAAACATAAGGTAATGTTAATACCAACAATGTTTTAAGTTTGTATTGGGTTAAAAGCCAAAAATATTAGACTAACACGGTGCGTAACTAAAGTCAAACTTTATTTTGACTAATTAAAAAAAGTAAGATAAAAGGTTTGCAAAAAGAAAAGGAGAAACTTTCAATTTCTCCCTTATACCGATATTAATAGTAGAACCTTTTATTAATCCTTTGTTACCAAGCAATTTCGCCTGTTTCGGGATTGGTTTCTTCGCTAATGAATTTCCCTGTCACTCCGTCTTTGTCTAACAAGGCATATTTTACAATGCGCTGTGCAGCAACTTCTACTTCACCACCATTGTAACCTGTAAAATCGGTTTTCGTGTAACCCGGACAAATTGCATTTACTTTGAAACGTGTCTCACGAAGTTCGTAAGCCAAATGAACAGTATACATATTCAAAGCGGCTTTTGATGAACCATAAACAGCATATTTTGCAAAGTTGTAACCTAACCAATTAGAGTCACTTTGAAGTGATAATGAACCAACGCTTGTACTTACGTTCACAATTCTTGGCTCATCTGATTTTTTAAGCAAATCAATAAATGCCTGCGTTACTCTTGCTACTCCAAAAACGTTCGTATCAAATGCTTCGAAAAATTGACTTGGACTTGCTTCCAATGCTGTGTAAGGTATACCACCAGTGATACCGGCATTATTAATTAAAACATCCAAACGGCCTGTTTTATTGCCGATTTCAATACGAGCATTTTTTACGGAAACATCATTGGTTACATCAATCTGAATGGCTTCTACATTTGTTAATCCTTCTGCTTTCAGTTTTTGAGATGCTTGTAAACCATTGTCTAAATTTCGGCTTCCAAGATAAACGTAAAACCCTTCTCGTAAAAGTTGTTTTGCTGTCTCAAAACCTATGCCTTTGTTTGCTCCTGTGATAAGTGCTGTTCTCATTTTCTATCTTTTAATATTTATGATGTAAAGTTGCATCATTAAAAAATGAAGTTATTTACCAAATGGTAAAAACTAATTTTAGCGAATGTTTTTTCTAATTCTGCTCAACGATTGTTGTGTAATGCCCAAGTAAGAAGCAATATGAGCAAGCGAAACACGATTAGTTAACGTCGGATAATTTTCAAGAAATTCCAAATAACGAGTTGTTGCGTCTTGTGAAATGACAGGACTCTTTCTTGATTTTTGATAGAAACATTTTAGTACCATTTTATTTTTAATATTGTCCCATCCCACAATAGTAAGCGAAAGCTCGTCCCAATTTTGTTTTGAAAAGACAACCAATTTACACTTGGTACTTGCCTGTAAATATTCGGTAGAAGTAGAATTGTTTTCAAAATTGGTATAATCGACTGCTAAATTATTTTCGGGAATAAAGCAACGTGTAATTTCTTCTCCTTTGTTATTGTAATAGCAACCACGAACAATCCCATCCACTACGAATGCTACTTGTCGGGGGATTTTACCAGCTTCCGAAAAATACTCATCTTTGCTAAGTTCTATTTCTGTTACTCTACTTGTAATAAGGTCTATTTGTTGTTTGTTTAAGTTCCCAAACTGCAAAATATATTCAATCAATTTTTTCATTGTTACAAAATTAGTAATTGATGTTATTTAATTATTTCACATTTGGTAAAAAAAATGTTGTCAATATTAATTAGAATTCTTTTTCCCTCCGCTGAACAGCCAGTATAATTTCATTATGATACCCTTAAAGAATAGTCCACTTTTGATTATAATTTGATTTTCTGTCTTGTTTTTTTCTCGGGACTTTCACCCTTTGTTTTCGCAATAGCTCCTTGGATATATTTAAAATTAGCTTTCTTTTCTTCTGTCAAACCATTCACAAATAATCGCACAGGGACATTGCAATTGTCTTCATTAACAGAACTACCCAATGTTTGTATTTTTGATCTCGACTTTTACGACAAAAATATATTCGCACAACTCCAGGAATTCAGAACGAAATATCCCAGCATTAAACTTAATGCTCATAGTGATATCGACAATGTAAAGGTTGGCAATACGCTCTTAGATATTGGATTTTCGAACTATTTACTAATTGGCAGTGATGTTGATAATTTCAAGAAAGTCATAAAATAATTAATTAACAGACTTCATAAAATAAGAAACCTCGCTTAAAAAGCTTTAAACGAGGTCAAATATTTTGATTACTTTGAAGAAATACTATTTGTGAAACAGTTATTGTTATCCATCTGCTTTTATTCTTCATCAATTATTATATCTGGCATTGTTGGATAAGATGTCATTAAGCTAATCATTTTAGGAAGAAACCACTCTCGACAAATATCCTCATACATGGTTCCTAAATTTGTTAACTGATGCCACAAAACAATAACCTTATCTTTCATTATCCTCCAATCGATTTCATCACTTTTTAGAAGAACTTTAATTTGCTCTAAGTCAAATCTTGCTTGTGGTAATACTTGCCATTCGTTATGTAGCCATATATCCAAATCTTCTATTTGAGATACAAAATATAAAAGTTGAGTTTTAATTTCATCAGGTTCATATTGTTTATCTTTCTCTATTTCATTACGGTACGTCCAAACCGGATAATCATTGTAGCCGAAAATATGTTTGATTTCATTTTTTTGAAATGAAAATTTCGAAAAAGCAGCAAGAAGTTTAGCTCTTTTTCCATAAAATTTAAGTGCATTATTTGCAATATCAACGTTAGATAGTTTGTTAAGTGCTGGTATTTTGAACGTCAACGAACTTTGTTCAACATATTTCGGGATCTGTGGTAAAATTATTTTATCAATATAATCGTTTATACAAACAAAATAAGTATCTCTATTTTTGATATCAACAACGAATAATAACACAGGAACACTACCCCCAAGTGATTGAATCGTGAAAATTGAAGTCGTGTCAAAAGGATATTTTACTACATCAAGTGTTGTATATGATTTTCTATTTTCTTTCCATACTCCTTTTGCAACATTTCCAACTTCATAAATAATTTCTTGTTTGACTTGCAATTCTTTGACAGATTTTACTTGAACATAAATGAATTCGCCCAGGGTCTCAGCAATATTATTATCAATTAATTCAAAAAGTTCAATAACTAAATCAATTCCATAATCTGGTCGATTAAATTCTCTTATTACCCAATGTTTTGGAATTTGACTTTTAATAATTTCATATGATTCGTCCTCCATTAAATGTTGAAGAACTCTTTGCTTCTTTCTAATCATTTGGGTTCTTTAAAGTGACGCTTAATTTTTAAATTTCCTTTTCTATCAATTTCTTCTAATAACGTTTTGAATTTTTCTACACTCGAAAAGTCATTTATCGATATAAGGTTCAATTCTTTTTTTGCTTTTTGATATGAGTTTCTTGCAAAACCATCATAGCCAATTTCTGCTTCAAATTTTTCAGCTACTTTTTTACTCCAATTTTTAAGAATTTCTACTTTTTCTAAAAGCTCTTTTCTCGATAATTTTTTGGATGTTATTTGCCCGTGAAAAATCTTATTACGATCTTTTACGATTTCTTTAATTTTTTCGAGATCTTCATTATAATTCTCACCGTAAATTGATTTGACAGATTTTGAGTAAATTTTATCTATTCCGTTTATAAAATTTTCAAAATACATATCTCTATTGTCGGAAAGTACATCACGTAACTCAAGAGCATGTTTGGTTTCAGAGAAATTTGAATGTTGAAATATTAAGAAAGTAAATATTCTACGCATTTGTTTCTCAACTTTTATTAAAGCTAAAATAAATGCATCAACACCTCTAGTTTCAAAATTAGAAGTGATTAGTAAATCTACAGTTGAGAATTCGTGTTTAAAATCCATATATTTTTGTGTGGTTAGTCTTTCAGGAGCGCTTCGGAGCTTGGCGTCAGAGGTATAAATTGAATTGAAAAGTTTTAATTTAAACAAAAATCAGTTATTTTGTAAAACCATGTTAACGGCTAGATCTTATTTCTTCTTGCTTTTCATTTCGTTAAAAAAAACATCCTGTCGTTTTGCTTGTTCCTTTAAATCTTCCTCAGTTAAGTCAGGTAATAAATTAAAATAGTTGATTACAGATTTTATTTCTTCATCATTCTCAATTACCTGATTAAAATATTCCTTATATTCTAATGGTATTAAACTATTTACCATTCCAGATTGTATATCATTTAAATATCCTGACATAGGTCCTTCTATACCAAACTTCTCTTCAAAAGGTACTCCTATTAAAATCACAGGGTTATATAAGGATTGTAAAGCAACAATCTCTTTAACAGTCTTAATGTATAAATCACAAAATAATCTTAAAGTATCAGTTTTAATTGTTGGCATAGAAGTTCCTGCCGAAAAGAAATTTGTATTGTTTAATTCCCTATACCCTTTCAATTGTCCTTTATTATGACTAAAATCAGACAACAGCCAATATAATTTTTGAAGATTAGTCTTCCATTCACATTTCTCATTTATATCTTTAAATCGTCCATTTTTAATCAATTTACTCAGAACATTTGAAAACCCAGGAGTATCTTCAATCGACATAATCCATTGGACAGCTTTTTGCTTATCAACTCCCTCTGATGATAAATAAACAGCTGTAACCGTTAACTCTAAAGCTCTTCTTAAATCTGAAAACGACGATTTATATGAACCAATCAATGCGTGTTTTATGGAATGATCAAGTTCCATTTCAGTTTCGGTAGATGGATAATATCCAAGTTTCTCCAATTGACTAATTTCTGCTATAATCGTTTCTGAATGAAAATATTCTATGTAATCAATCGCAAGTTCTAATTCAGGGTAATTTTTATATTTCGTTTTAATAAATTCAAGGCTTGCCTCAACTCTGTTGTTAATTCCATAAATAAACATTCTACCTTTCTTTTCAATTGGGGTACTATTTCCCATTAGTATTTTTGTAAATTCATTCATATGCTGAGTCCTCATTTATCCTTATTTATAATTCTTAAATATGCTCAACTCGTATTTAGTAAAGTCGCAATTAATTCATTTTTATAATCGTAAACTAAGTTAATGAATTTAAGAACCACTTTAACAGGTATCATTTAAAAATACGTTATCAATAAAGCGACGTTCTTTTGCTTCTTTTCTTTGGTCGCTGTGTGAAAAGAAAAGATGTAAATTCAAAATCAAATATTGGGATACCGAATATCCCACGAAAATATTTCGCAACCTATTTTGATAAAATGACGAAGTAAACAATTTATCAAAGTGGTTGCACCATATTTAGTAAAAAAACGTTTTTGACCATCGGAAGAAATTGTTTTTTAACTTCCCAAATCCTATTCAAAAATACGGATTCACAAATCCGTCAAAATATTTCGCAAGTTGTTTGCTTTATGCGGAGCATTTTGCAAAGTGGTTGCTCCGATTAAAAACGAAAAGACGGTTCCGACCAAAGGAAGGATTCGTCTTTTCGCCGCCAGTCCTAATACTTTAGGGCTGGCAAATTTTTCTTTCCAATAACGTTTCTAATATTTCACAATCACTGTCATAGATTTCACCCTCAAAAGAGTAGGTATCTGTTTCTTCATCAAACTGATATTGTTCAAAATCTTCATCATCCAAATAAATATCTGTGAGTAGCTTGTCCGAAAATGTTACTCTACCATATACAAGATTACTTATTTCCTCATAATCCTGTACAAAATTCACCTGGTAGTAGGCTGCTATCTTTTGAACAATTTCAATATTGGGTGACCATTTTGTTTCGTATTGAAAAATACCTGTGTCGCCTTCATTCGAATAGATATTAAAAAAGTAACCACCATTTTCATCGGTGACAAAATCAGGTAATTGCCCTTGGTTTGTTTTTTCTTCCTTGCTTCTCATTGTTCGGAAAAGCTGTTCTATCTGTTTGATAGCTTCCTCGTTTCCCTCAAAAACTATCGTATTACTGCACCAATTTGCCATACTATTTGATTTTAGTAGGCTACCACCGATTAAAGTGGTAGCCTGTTGATTTATTAAATTAAGTTTAGAATATCCGCACCATCTGTCGCAAAAGAGGTACATAAATCGAATGCTTTCTGTGATTTGAGTTGAGCCGTTCCACCCAATACAATACTTTGCAGTTTGGCTTCATCATTTTTGTAATTCCTTACGTTTTGATAGTAGCCTGTTACGGCATTGTACGCTCCAAACAAAGTGCCTTTGGTCGTTTCCATTTGCTGTGTATCACTTATCATCGCATAAGCAAAAGCATCTTCAACAACATTTTTAAAAACGGTTGACATCTCGTCTTCAGCACCTTTTTGCAGTAAATCCAATGTTTCTTTATTCGGACAAAGTGCCAACTGGATTAACTTTTTAACCTCTTGGTCTGTTACTTTTACCTTTGTCCAACCATTGAAGATACTTTCTAGCTGTGTACTTAGCGTATTAGCCAATCCCATAATTTTATGAGCATTCTCAATACGTTGTTTTGCTCCAGAAGTGTGTTTGATACGCACAACATTCGTCATATTGCGTAAAGAAGCGTTTAGAGTATTTTGGCAAACAATACGAATTGGTGTAAACGCTGCTGTAATACTTCCGCTACCATCGTGCGAGGTTGTGAGGAAAATATATTTTTCGGTTACGTCATCGCCATTGCCCACACGAATATAATCGGGCAATTTGGCTGTAATAAATATACGTTCTCCATTTCCTAACGCTCCTGCTGTTTCGTACAGAATACCATCGCCACCACCTACAATAGCGTCGAAAAAATTAAAAGCTTCTCTATTTTGTACGATATGGTAATCTTTACCGACCACACCCAATACGGCATTATTATCGGTACGAATATTAGCAAAGTAGTTAGGTACTTCCAATTCGTTACTGCCTATTTCGATACCTTGTGCCGTTTCAATAATTCCCGAACCTTTGGTAAATAGTGGCGATTTTACAACTTCGTAATCTAAACCCGCATGTTTAATTGCTTCTGCACTTGTCGGGTATTGCTCTACAATTTGCCCCAATCCGTGCCATGCTTTTTGTTGTACGCTAAAAAATGAATAACGTCCTGTTTTCTCGTTAAAATTGATATTATGTGCCATGATTTCTAAAATTATGATGTTAAAAAATGATTGAATATTTGTGTTTAAAATGGGAGGTCGTCCTCCGTTCCTTCTGCTGTAACCTTGATACTCGTAAATTTTGTAGAAGCTTGTACAGTTTCGTTTCTTTTGATACCTCCGTGAAACTTGATGTTTGAAGTATGGAAATTTAATCCTGCCCTTGGTTCTCCGTCATTCCCTGTCCACGCTCTAGTGCTTACCCTGCCTGTAAGTTCTACTAAAGTACCTTTAGTCAATAGCGTTGCAACCTTGGCAGAAATCCAATAGGCACAATCGAAATAAGTCGTTTGCTCTATGCGTTCGCCTTGTTTGTTTCGATAGCTTTCATTAGTAGCTACTGAAAAACTTACTACCTGTTTGTCTTGTGACGTGGTGCGTACTTCCGCATCCCTCGTCAATCGTCCGATAATGTTCATAATCGTTCCTTTTTAAAATTGTACAATTTGTTATGTTCGCTTTTCTTGTCACCTGCTTACTTTTGATGTCGCTCGCCTTGCTTCGCATAAATTTTTCCAAAAGAAAAACCGGAAAAAAGAAAGCAGACGATCAAGGCGGTCAATAGAAAAAGCCAAAAGGAAACGGAATAATTGGAGGGTACCTTTAGGGAGGAAACCGTTTATGCCGTAGTCTTTTGGTTGGACTAGAGCGTGGGGTGACCGCCGTACTTTGGCTGCCTTTTTATCGGTTGATTATGGAAATATTCTGTTCTTAATTTTGTGGGATAATAGTAGGCTGTGAAAACCTACAAGAGAAGTTTGAAAAAAGGATGTCTTACTAAAATAGAGAGGAGATTCTTTTTTCAAGTTTCTATTTAAGAAATAGCCAAAAGCTCTTTTACAGCGAGGGATTTGCGAGGGGAATGTAAATGTGCTTTTGTTTATAAAAAATAAGGACATAAAAAAAGCAGGATTCCGAAATCCTGCATAACTCAGCTATTTCTCTTTTGACTTGATTTAAATTTATTCCTTTACAACAATCATAAGCGATGTTATTTCATAGAGCCTACAAGTGAATAATTTCGTAAATTTGAAGTAAAGAATGAGCTCTCAACACGTAACAATTAATGACAGATAAGGATACAAAAAGACTAACTAGATTAACCTCCATTTTAATTCAATTACAGTCTAAAAGACTTCTAACGGCGAATGAACTTGCAGAGAAATTCGAAATAAGTAAACGAACCATTTATAGGGATATTAGAACTTTGGAACAAGCTGGTGTTCCGGTATTGACGGAGGAAGGAAAAGGCTACACATTAATGGAAGGATACCGAATTCCTCCTGTTATGTTTACTGAAAACGAAGCCAATGCTTTAATTACGGCCGAACAATTGGTACGAAAGAACAAAGATGCTTCATTGGTAAAGGATTATACAGATGCTATCCATAAGATAAAAGCTGTCTTACGGAATAACACAAAAGATAAAGCCAATTTGCTTTCGGAAAGAATTTTGTCTGCGCAGAATTTAGAAAATAGTCGTACCAGTAATAATCTGTCGATTTTACAACTGGCATTAACGAATTTTAATCTTGTTCAGATTCAATATCATTCACCATATAATGATGAAACAACCCAACGAACCATAGAACCGTTTGCTATTTATACCACGCAAGAGAATTGGTTATTGATTGCATTTTGTCGTCTACGTAAGGATTACAGGTCATTTCGACTCGATCGTATTAAGAGTTTACTCGTGTTAACTGATTCTTTTGAAAAACATAAAATCACGTTTGAAGAATATATTGAAATGACATTAAAAAAATGTGATTAACCCTTGCCATAGGGTTGTCACAGTTGTGTTTTATTTTTGTAGTGCATTTAAAAATAAAGAACAAAATGAACAATCAAACCATTCAAAAATTTCAGATCATTGGAATTTCAACTCGTACAATTAATACAAATGGACAATCGGCAATTGACATTGAAGTATTATGGCAAAAATTCTGGAAGGAAGATATTCAAAGTCAAATACCTAATGTGATTAGTGATGAAATTTATGCTGTTTATACAGATTATGAAACTGATTTCACTGGTGCTTACACCACCATTATTGGTCTGCCTGTAAGTTCATTGGCTATAATTCCCGATGGATTTGTCGGTCTCGAAATAGAAACTTGCACGTACCAGAAACTTGTATCAAAAGGAAAGATGCCCGAAGCTGTCGGAAACACTTGGCTGGAAATATGGGCTGATAAAGAATTAAATTCAAAACGCGCTTACAAATCTGATTTTACAATCCATGGCAAAAAATATTATCACGGAAATGATGCGGAAGTGGAAACTTATCTTTCGGTTACTGAGTAAATAAGCCCTTAAAACCAAACTTAGTTCTCCTTCTTAAATCGATCGGTTTAAGAACCGATAGTAAGGGTGTTGAAGAAAATAATGAAAAGGAAACAGGAAGGGATTTGCTTCAACACTCTTAATCAAAAATCAATTCAAAGCTCTTTTATGTGCGGTGGGATTAGCAAAGGGTAAATAAATGTACTTTGAGGATAAAAATAGGGGTATAAAAGAATCAGGAACGTTAAGATTACTGCATTTTTGTAGAGATTGTTTCCAAGGTTTTTCCTAAAAAGTGGAATGTACTTACACCAATTAAATAATATAAAAACACGATTTAACTACAATATTCATTGATTTAGCTACTATAGCCGTTTCGCAATTATTCAATTTTGCATCATAAACTAAAACAAGTAAAAAATGGAAGCAAAAAAAGTATGGTTTGTAACTGGTGCATCAAAAGGACTAGGCCTAATTTTAGCGAAGAAATTATTACAACATGGCTATCGTGTTGTGGCTACTACACGTACTCTAGAATTCCTAGAAAAAGAAATCGGAAGCACCACCGCTCTCTTTTTGCCGCTTGCGGTCAATTTAGCGGACAACAATGATGTAAAAACTGCCATTGAAAAGAGTATCGCGCATTTTGGTAGAATTGATGTCGTTGTGAACAATGCTGGTTATGGTCAAATTGGGACATTGGAAGAACTGACTGATGATGAAGCAAGAGGAAACTTTGAGATTAACGTTTTTGGAACGTTGAATGTTGTTAGAAATGCAATGCCTTATTTAAGAAAGCAAAAATCAGGACATATCTTTAATGTTTCATCGGTAGGTGGTGTTTTTGCTGGTTTTCCTGGTTGGGGTATTTATTGTGCTACAAAATTTGCTGTTGCAGGATTTACCGAAGCATTAGCCGAAGAGGCAAAAATATTTGGGATAAACGCTACAGTAGTTTACCCGGGTTATTTTAGAACGGATTTTCTCTCTAAAGGTTCTGTAAAAACACCGGATTTGCCGATGCAGGAGTATGAAACCGCTCGACAATCCGAACAGGCACATCTTGAAAGCATCAGTGGTAATCAGCCCAATGATCCCGAAAAAGCTGCGGATGTATTGATTGCGATCAGTCAAGAAAAAAATCCTCCTGTACACTTGTTGTTAGGCAATGATGCTTACGACATTCTGAAAAGAAAAATTGAAATCATGACAAACGATGTTGAACAATGGAAAAAACACACGCTTTCTACGGCATTTTAATATCGATTATTTTCTTAATCATAGGTTGTATAAATATTAAATAAATACCAATGGAACAAAATAAAACAATAGAAGAAACAAAAGATTATATCGGTATGTGGGTAACGAAAGATGGTTATATTCGACACGAATTACTACCCAATAACCGATATGACGAAGCACGTGGAAACCAAAAAAGTGCTTATCAGGGTAATTATAAAATTTCTGGCAATCATATTGATTACAAAGATGACACAGGATTTACAGCAGACGGTGTATTTAAAGACGGTGTTTTATATCACGCTGGGATGATTTTATATAAAGAAAAAAACTAAATTAGCATTATGGAAAAAACATTCCGCCTTGATTCAATAGCCCAGTTTCACTCATTCTGTAACCTACCTAATCCAGAACATCCGTTGATTAGTTTGATTGATTACAGCAGGGTTTCCTATCCCTTTGATGATACGAATGTAAAATGGATTCAGAACTTTTATACGATTGGATTAAAGCGGAATGTCAATGCTAAATTCAATTACGGACAACAACAGTACGATTTCAATTCGGGTGTTTTGTCTTTTATTTCACCTCTTCAATTTTTGAATCTAGAAATCAATCAAGATATTATAGCAGAACCAACGGGCTGGTTATTGCTTATCCATCCCGATTTTCTTTGGAATACCTCTTTGGTAAAAAAAATAAAATCTTTTGATTTTTTTCAATATGCGGTAAATGAAGCTCTTTTTCTATCAGACAAAGAAGAGAAAATTATAGCTGATATTCTTTTGAAAATAGAACAGGAATATCAATCCAATATGGATAAATATAGTCAAGAACTTATTGTTACTCAACTCGAAATGTTACTCATTTATGCAGAACGCTTTTACGAACGTCAGTTTATCAACCGAAGAAAATCAAACCACGAACTGTTAGCGCGGTTTGAAACATTACTTTCGGAGCATTTTGAAAGCAACAAATTAGCAGAAAAAGGAATACCTACTGTAGCTGATTTTGCTGAAAAACTAAACATTTCACCTAATTATTTAGGAACACTTTTACGCTTACACACCAAACAAAATACCCAGCAGCACATTCAAAACAAACTGATTGATTATGCCAAACAGCAATTGAGTACAACTAATTTGTCAGTGAGTGAGATTGCATACGAATTGGGATTTGAACATCCACAATCCTTTAGTAAATTATTTAAACAAAAAACAAAGCAAACACCTTTGGAATTTAGGCAGTTTTTCAACTGATAAATTGTAAACGCTATTATTACCTTAAATACATTTCATTCACAAATAATTCAAATACATATTTTTAAAACAAAATATCCAATAAAAGCTCCTTTATGCGCTATGAATTTACAGTGGAAGAATAAATGTGCTTTTAGGACGGAAAAATAGGGGCATAAAAAAAGCAGGATTTAGAAATCCTGCTTAATTCATCTTTCTAATATTCTAACTTCCATCAACTCCATCCATTAATTTCCGAATATCTTCATAACGATAATACATTAAACCACCTATTTTAGTATAGGGTAACGTTTCATTTAGTCGAAGGTTTTGAAGTGTACCTGGCGAAATTCCTAATAATTTACGCACCTCATAGCTTTTCAACCATTCCTTTGGTTCTTCTGCTGATTTTCTAGGGTGTGGCGTATTTCTTCTAATTTCTTGCAAAAGTTCCTTTTTAAAGTTCTCCAAATCTTCTCGTGTAATAAGCTCAACTTTCATCTGTTCTCGTTTTTATCATTAAAACTCAATTATATCACAAAGGCAGAAAAAAAGTATTTTATACTAAATCATGCCTTATGAATCCAAATGAACAAAACTTTTATGTTGAGCTTTATAATATGGCGTCTATTGGTAGTCTTTGGCGCTAAAAGGTATTTTGCTTTCTAGAAATCATCTATTATTAGCAACCATTCGCTCCCTTAGATTCTGCATATCTTCACTCAGTTTATGTTCCACCACCTTTGCGTAAATCTGCGTAGTACGTATAGAAGTGTGACCAAGCATTTTACTTACAGATTCTATTGGCACTCCATTACTCAAAGTAACGGTGGTAGCAAATGTATGTCTTGCAAGGTGAAATGTGAAATTCTTATCGATTCCGCAGATTTCCGCAATTTCTTTTAAATAACCGTTCATACGCTGATTGGAAACGACTGGAAAAAGTGTGCCTTTTGCTACAGCTACAGGATGGTCTTTATATTTTTTAATCAATTGAACAGCCTCAGGCAAGAGAGGAACCTTAACTGATGTGTTTGTTTTCTGTCGGTTGGTCATTAACCAGTCCCGACCGTCGATTCCTTTAGCGATATTCTCTTGGGTTAGATTGAATATATCAATGTAAGCAAGCCCCGTATAACAACTAAAGAGGAACATGTCAAGTACAGCTTGTAATCGCTCAATTTTAAAGCTTTTCTTACTTAACACCTTTAGTTCTTCTTTCGTAAGATGACCACGTTCTACTTTATCAAAGTGGAGTTTATATTTGGAAAAAGGATCCTTCTCCAGTAAGTCCATCATAACAGCCATATTTACGATTTTTCGCAAACGTTCCATATGTTTCATCACTCCATTATTATTAAGAGATTTATGATGATCAACCGATTCATAATTAATAAGGAAGTTTTCAAAATCCAAAATGAATCTATAGTTGAGTTCATCCAGTGATATATCGCTTTTGTTATATTGATGTTTAACAAACTTTTTGAGATAGTTCTCTGTCGTGTAATAGTTCTTCATGGTGCCTGGTGCAAGTTTCCCAATAGCTACTTGCTTATGATAGTCAATCATCTTTAACAAGGTCATCGTTTCTTCTATATCCTCACCAAGGTACTTGGCTTTAACGGCATCCACCGAAACTGGTTTGTTTTGCTGTATCAATTCTTGATAGCTATCAAAAATCAATGAACGCACTTGTTCCAAGTGACTGTTCAATTTTATGATTTCATCTCGTTTTCCCTTCGCTCTTCCTTTTGCTTCATCCCAATTGTTGATCGATACTTTGCTTTTTAAGGAAATTTCAGCTCTTCGACCATTTACTGTAATTCGTGCATAAACAACAGCCATCTCGTCTTTTTTGTTTTTGGGTAACCGCAATACAAATTGAATCCCAAAGGTGTTTCTACTCTTCATATCCATTTATTTTAAGTTCGACAAATGCTCCTTAGCGCAGTTCTTTTGCCTCAACTATTTATGGGCTCACAGAAAAGAAGTCAAACAATAACAAATAGCATCAAAATAAATTAAATAAACAGCTGATTTACAGTTTACTAAAAGCTATTCGGTGAGTAAATTTAAAACTTAAAAAGACTCACCGTTTTACTCACATTTACATTGATATTCTTTAGGATATTTTGATACGAAATAAAACAAAAAACCCTCAAATTCATAGAATTTGAGGGTTTTTGACCTTACTTGTAGTAAGAGTGGTCGGGGTGGCAGGATTCGAACCTGCGACCTCCTGCTCCCAAAGCAGGCGCGATGACCGGGCTACGCTACACCCCGAATGGTGTATTATTATAAGCTTTAAAAAAGCGGAGAGACAGGGACTCGAACCCTGGCATCGGTTTCCCGATGACAGATTAGCAATCTGCTCCATTACCGCTCTGGCACCTCTCCTAACTTTTAAAAATAAGACTGATTAGTCTCATAAAGCGGTTGCAAATATATATTGACTTTTATTGCAAAACAAGTCTTTTTAGAAAAAAAATTAAATTATTTGGCTTAATTTTGGCTATTCAAAAGACTATTTAGAACTAAAAGAATGAATTTTAAAGGATTAGTATTTTCGGCAATTTCTTGTTTTTTTATTTTGGCTAGTTGTGCAACTAAAAAAGTTCCACCAAAAACAATTACAAAAGTAATTCGTGACACAGTCATTATTAATTCAAAAACAGATCAACCGGAAATGACTCGAGCTGCAAAGCTTGACAAGTACAAGGTGACAACAGATTATTATCCATCTATTTCGCAAGATGAACGTGTGCGATTTTTGGTGTTACACTACACAGCTATTAACACAGAGTTATCGTTAAAAGTATTGACTCAGAAAGATGTAAGTGCGCATTATTTGGTAAATGATTATGATGACAAAACAATTAATCTTTTAGTTGACGAAACAAAACGTGCATGGCATGCAGGTGTTAGTAGTTGGAAAGGATTGGATAATATTAACTTTTCTTCTATTGGTATCGAAATCGTGAATCTTGGAAACAAAGGAACAGATGCTTATCCAAATTACACGCCTTATCCAGATTATCAAATCAAAAAAGTAGGTGAATTGACACAAGATATTGTGAAACGTTATAATATTTCCCCTTTTAACGTAATTGGGCATTCTGATGTTGCGCCAGGAAGAAAACCAGATCCGGGTCCACTTTTCCCATGGAAAAAATTATATACAGATTACGGTGTTGGTGCTTGGTACGATGATACAGACAAGTATGTATTTATGCAACAATATCCTTGGGATACAACAAGTTCAGTTTTTATCACTCAAGTGCAAACTGATCTTAAAAAATATGGGTACAACGTTCCTACAAATGGAATGATAGATGCACAAACTAAGAATGCGATTGTGGCATTTCAGATGCATTTCCGTCCAGAAAAATACGATGGAGTTGTAGATGCTGAAACTTGGGCAATCTTGAAAGCATTGAACAAAAAATATAATCCTTAAATCAGTTTTGATTTAGAGAATAAAACTCCTATTTGATAGGAGTTTTTTTATGGGATAAACTTTCGGTAAAATAATATGAATAAATAACATAATTATCATTAAAAATGGAATTGAGAGTTAAGAAAAATTGAAGTAATTTTATCCAAAATAATATAACATGGCTTTTAAAAGTTTGCGCCCAATAATTTGGACGAAAGATTTACAAAAAACAACAAAATTCTATAAAAAATTAGGATTTAAAATTGCTGATCAAAATGAAGATTGGATTTGGGCTTGCTTGCAAAAAGACGATGTAGAAATTATGTTGGCTTATCCAAATGAAGGAGCAGATTTTGAACGAGCTAATTTCACAGGTTCTTTTTATTTTGTTGTAGACAATATAGACGAGTTGTGGAATCAGGTGAAAGATGATTGCGAAGTTGTGTATGAAATTGAGACCTTTGAATGGGATATGCGCGAATTTGCAATCTACGACAACAATGGTTATATCTTACAATTTGGACAAGAAATAGAAGTTACATTCGAAGATTAATTATGATCTCAAAACGATATTACAACATTATTTTAGCGATAATTATTCTTATTATTCCTGTTGTTTTTTACATGATTATTAACACTATGGTTAGTATAAAATATGAAACCGACGGAGTTGACACTTGTATTTCTACTATAACAGGAAAAAATCTTTGTTCGCAAATCGATCAATTAAAAGTTACTATTTACATTGACATGATTGTGATGATTTTCTGGTTAGCCCTAAGAAATTTGATCGTAAAAAAATAGCTTATGGATTATCATTTCGAAGAAAAATTTGAACAAATTAATTTCTCAGAAAATCAAAATATAGCTGGTGAATACGAGAATTGTGAGTTTTTAAGTTGTGATTTGAATGGATTAGATTTAAGCGATATCAAATTTATTCAATGTCAATTTATCGAATGTAATTTGAGTAATTCGTCTTTAGAAAATACAAGCTTTCAGCAAGTTGAATTTATTAATTGTAAAATGATTGGTTTCAATCTCGAAAATTCAAACAAATTTGGATTAAGTATTTCATTTGAAAATTGTACGTTAAACGACTCATCTTTTTATGAATTACCGTTAAAAAAGACAAAGTTTAGCAATTGTTCTTTACAAAATGTAGAATTTTCTTTTGCAGATCTCAGTCAAGCCTATTTTATGAACTGCAATTTGGCTCACGCCATTTTCTATCAGACCAATTTAAAGCAAGCCAACTTCAAAACGGCTTATAACTTCACTATAAATCCGAATGATAATGAATTAAAAGGTGCTCAGTTTTCCAAAGAGAATTGTATTGCATTGTTAGATTATCTTGGAATTAAAATAGATTAAAAGAAGGTTTCGAACAAAATCGAAACCTTTTTTATGCTTTCTACTTATAATATTCTAATCACAATAAATAATTTCAGATTATATTTTACTAAATCATAACATTTTAGAATAAATTACTTCTATATTTTATCAATTTGTCAATAATTATTTCTTGATTTAATAAATAATAAGATTATTATTGCATCTTTTTTTGATAAATTTTCTGAAATAAATCCAACTCAGATTATCAACTTAAAATTTTTCTTGACATTTTTTTAAGAAATTAAAAAAAATATTAGCGTATTATTTACACTAATAAAATAAAAAAGAAATTCTTTATCAAAAAAAGCATTATTATTTTTCAATACGTTATTTTAGATAAACTTAAGTCTATTTATTAAGTCAACACAAAATCACAAATAATGTACAACTAACACCATTTATTAAAAAATGAAAAAAATTTTTGTCGCACTTGCTCTACTATCCATTTTTGGAGCCACGGAATTGAAGGCTCAATACGCTTCTGAATATGATGGCGGTTTGGTCGTTAAGTTAAATCCAGAAGGAAGTAAATATGTCCGATTTATTCTTTGGGGACAAACTTGGTTTCAGGATTACGAAGGAAAACACGCAAATGATGGATTTTCTATCAAACGAGCACGCGTTCTCGCCTATTCGCAAATCAATGATCGATTTATGATTTTAACACATTTTGGTGCAAATGGAATCTATGATAATAATCTTTCTCCGATGGGAAAAAGTACAGATGTATCATTTTTCTTGCATGAAATGTTTTTACAATATAAGGTAACAAATAATTTAGCAATTGGTGCAGGAGTTCACAATTTTGGTGGAATTTCTCGTGGAAATGGTCAAGGTTCTATCAATATGTTGACACTAGACAATAACAGAGCTGACTGGTCTACACTTGGTTTGTCTGATCAATTTTCAAATCATTTGGGCATGTTTGCAAAAGGGCGAATTGGAAAACTAAATTATCGTTTAGCATTAAGTGATGCTATTACGAATACTTTGGACGGAAACTCTTCGACAGTTTTACAAAACGGACAAGAAAAATATTTAGGAAAAGCGATACTTGGAGAAGGTAAATATGCCGTTTCAGGATATTTTGATTATCAATTCTTAGATCAAGAATCGAATGCCTTACCTTATCGCGTTGGAACCTATTTAGGAACTAAAAAAGTATTCAATATCGGAGCAGGATTTTTCAATCAGAGTAATGCAATTGTCAAAAAAGAAAATGATAATTTGATTGGAGAAAATGTGACTCATCTTGCAGTTGATGCTTTTTATGATGCGCCAATCGGAAAATCTTCTTCGATAACAGCTTATGCGAAATATCAAAACTCTGACATGGGCGAAAATTATGTACAAGGTAATGTTGTAGGAGATGGAAATCAGTTTTCTGGACATGTTGGGTACTTATTGCCTAAAAACATCAAAGAAGGCGAAGGAAAATTCCGCAATAGAATTCAGCCGTATGTAGGGTATTCTTACAGAGATTTCAAAGGTTTAGTAAAGCCTGCAAACGAATTAAAATTAGGTGGAAACTGGTACATTGATGGTCAGAATGCTAAAATTTCTGTAGAATATCAAAAATCTTTCGATCAACCAAAACACATGGACGACATGATAACAATACAAGCAATGATATTATTATAAAACACACACAAGAATTAACACAAAAACACATTATTTATGAGCGAAACTGCTAACAAAAAAACAATCTGGAAAGTGATTGGTGCTTCCTCTATGGGAACGCTAATTGAATGGTATGACTTCTTTATTTTTGGAAGTTTAGCTGTTGTAATTTCTACTAAATTTTTCCCAGCTGACAATCCTACAGCTGCCTTTTTATCGACCTTAGCAACATTTGCTGCTGGATTTGTTGTACGTCCATTTGGCGCATTATTCTTTGGTCGATTAGGTGATATTATCGGTCGTAAATATACGTTTATGGCAACTTTAGTATTAATGGGAGGAGCAACTTTTTTAATAGGATGTATTCCATCTTACGAATCAATTGGTTTTATCGCACCTTTATTAGTATTAATCTTACGTTTATTACAAGGTTTAGCACTTGGAGGCGAATATGGAGGTGCTGCAACATACGTGGCAGAACACGCACCAGACGGAGAAAGAGGATATTGGACTTCTTGGATACAAACCACTGCAACAGTCGGTTTATTTGTTTCCTTACTGGTTATTTTATTAACAAAAACACTTTTATCAGAAGAACAATTTGACCTTTGGGGATGGCGAGTTCCATTTATTTTATCAATCTTGATGGTTTACGTTTCATACTTGATTCGTAAAAATATGGACGAATCGCCAGCTTTCAAAAAAGCAAAAGATGAAGGAACAACTTCTAAAAATCCTTTGAAAGAATCTTTCGGGAATCGTTACAACATGAAGTTCGTTTTATTAGCACTTTTTGGAGCTGTAATGGGACAAGGAGTTGTGTGGTATACAGGTCAGTTTTACTCGATGAGTTACATGAAAACGGTGATGAATGTAGAATCTGATCAAGTAGATTCTTTATTAGGAATTGCTTTATTATTTGGTACACCTTTCTTTGTGTTCTTTGGATGGCTGAGTGATAAAGTTGGTCGAAAATGGGTGATGTTAATCGGAATGATTGTCGCTGTATTCTCGTATCGACCAATTTACGAATCAATGTATCAAACAACAAATCTTGAAAACAAAGAAGTAATTGCAGCACAAACAATTGAAAAAGCTGAAATCAAAAATGTTGACGAAAAATCTGATTCTATTTATACAATTCAAAAATCATTTACAGATGGTACAACTTACAAACAAGTTACGACGCGTCATTTAGAAAATGGTCAAGCAAAAATTGTAGATGGAAAAGTAAGTGAAATTGTAAAAAAATCGACACATATTAATAGTGGTGATAAATGGAAATTAGTTGGATTAATTTGGATTCAAATTATTTTTATCACAATGGTTTATGGTCCAATTGCTGCGTTCTTAGTAGAAATGTTCCCTGTTAAAATTAGATATACATCGATGTCTTTGCCTTATCACGTAGGAAACGGAATTTTTGGAGGTCTTCTTCCTGCTGTTTCTACTTATTTGGTAACAAATGCAAAAAACAACGGAGATCCGCAATTTTACTTAGAAGGTCTTTGGTATCCTATCGGAATTGCGGCTGTTTGTTTTATCATCGGAGCAATTTATATCAGTAATAAAGACAGAAATGTTAACTAAAAAAACTATTAAAAATGGAAGCAATTAAAAAAATATTAGGAATCGTTTGGATCGCATTATCACTTGTTGTAGCCTACTTTTGTATCATGGAATTTGGAATTCCAAAATTATCATCAGGCTCTCAAGATGATTTAGTATTCGGAATTATTATTCTATTTGTCCTTACACCAATTATAGTTATTGGAATGGCGCTTTTTGGCTATTATGCTTTACTCGGCGAATATAGCGAAGAAAAAATGTAAAAAACTATAACGAAATCCTCAACACATGTTGGGGATTTTTTTATATAAATGTATTTTCTATAAACGTTGTTATTAAATCCATAAAAAGCGAATTGTAAAACGTTAACATCTTTTTAAGAGTTTTGGCATAGTTTATGTCAGTTAATTTTAAAATCAACAAATTATGAAAAAAGTATTTTTAACATTGGTGCTCGGAGTATTTGCTACTTCAGCATTTGCACAAGAAATTACAACTCCTCAAACATCTGCTAATGTAGGTTCTACACCTATCAAACAAGGAAATTGGCTAGTTGGAGGTTCTATTGGATCTTTAGGATATTCTTTTGAAGGTGAAAACTTTAATATTAACTTGAATCCTCAAGCTGGATATTTTGTTTCTGATGGAATTGCTGTCGGACTTACAACTGGTTTTGGTTTACAAACAGTAAAAGGTGGTGATAATATTTATCAATACAAATTAATGCCATTTGCTCGTTACTATTTTCCTGAAGGAGCAAGTTCTACAGGGCGTTTCTTTGGACAAGGTGAAGTAGGTATAACTGGAGCTAAAAGCGGTGGAGTTTCTGACACTTCTTTTGGTTTTGGAGTTAACGCAGGTTACGCTCACTTCGTTTCTAGAAATGTAGCTTTAGAAGGAATGGTTGGATACAATTATTCTAAATCTAATTTAGCAAATGCTCAAGCTCAAAACGGTTTGGGATTAGCAGTTGGTTTCCAAATTTATTTGGGACATAATTAAACTGAAATATAATTCAAATACAAANNTTTGTATTTGAATTATATTTCTAAAATTGTTTTATATCTGTTCTTTTTCCGTGATAAAAAAGAATTTTCCAATGTTCTTCTTTCGCTTCTTTTTCCCAACGCAAACGATCTTCCATCGCTTTTACACCATCGACATCATTTTTGAAAGCTGCATGATATCTAAAATAATTAAGTTGAGGCAAATTATCTGCACCATAAAAAACGGTATCTTCTTCATCTTTTATCCAAAAAACTTGTTGAAAAGGAACGTGTCCTCCCGTTACTTCGAATTTGATATTTTCTGAAATAAAACCTGAATTTTCATCGTTCATCCATACAATATTTTTGAATGATTTCAACTTTTCTAAACGATTATAGTTATAAGAATTATTTGTTTGAGCAACCGCATAATCATATTCGCGTTGTTGAATATAAATTTTTGCTTCAGGAAAATTACATACAAACTGCTCTCCTACCCAACTTCCAATTCCGTTGATATGATCTTTATGTAAATGCGAAATTAATACTTTTGTAATTTGATTTGGATTAATATTATGTTCACGTAGTTTCCTTAAAATTATTGGTTCACAATCTATTTCAGTTCCGAAACCACAATCAATCAAAATATTATCCTCTCCAACTTGTATCAAAAATGGACGAACAATAAGATTATATCCGTCAGCGGGATTTTTAACATCAATATCATCACCTAAATAATGAAACTCTTTTTTCGCATCAACATGAAAAACACCTTCTAAAAGAGAAATAACTTTCATTAACTTTTATTTTTCACAAAGGTAATTCGTTTAGATTTTTTCCACAAAAAAAGGCTTCCAAAATAGGAAGCCTTAAAAATATTATGATTCAAATCTTATTTTACAATTGTCATTTCATCAACAATGTGTTTTGCTCCAGCAAATTTATCAACAACCCATAAAACATAACGAATATCTACAGAAATCGTACGTTGTAATTTAGGATCAAAGATTACATCACCAGCCATTGCTTCTATGTTTCCGTCGAATGCAATACCGATTAATTCACCTTTACCATTCATTACTGGAGAACCTGAGTTACCACCTGTAATGTCATTATTTGACAGGAAATTTACGTGTAAATATCCATCTTTATCTCCATATTGTCCATAATCTTTTGCTTTCGCTAAATCTAATAAACGTTGTGGATTTTCGAACTCTTCGTCACCTGCGATGTGTTTTGCAACTGTACCTTCTAATGTTGTAAAGTAGTTAGAAGCAACATCTGGTTGACGTTTAGGATTTGTACTTTTTGGTAAATTTTGGATAGAACCGTAAGTTAAACGTAACGTAGAGTTTGCATCTGGATATAAAATATTCCCGATTTTAGACTCACGTAAACCTTTTACTAATAAACGGAAATTTTTAGAATAAGTATCATTCAATTTTGCTTGCTCATCAGTTTGCTTAGAAGCTCTTTCTACTAAAGCATTTGATAAAACATATAAAGGATCTTTTTTCAACACTTCTACATCTGGAGAAATCAAGAAATTCTCAACTTGTTTTTGATCAGCGAAGAAACTTCTTTCAACTGCATCATTTACATAAGCTGTAAAGTTCTTGTTATTTTGCTTCGCTAAATCAGCAACATAAGGAGCTAAACCAGCTTCGTTCGCTTTAGAAGCATAAAGATTTAATTGAGCAGCCAATAAATCTTTTTCTAAAGGCAAGTACATTTTTTCGTAGTATGCATTGATTGCATTCTGAATTTTTGGACGCATTTCGTCACGTTTTGCATCATTTGCAGCTGCATAATTTTCTAATGCTTTTCCAATAGAATATGGCGCACTTGCTAAAGTTGAGTAACGTAATAAAATGTTGATGTAATTGTTATGACGAGCATCTAAATTTGTTTTCGCATAATAATTATTCAAATTCGAAACAACATCACCATATTCAGCTTTGTTTGCTCCTTTTTGAGCCCATTTATTGAATTTTTCTTCTTCTTTTGTTTTCTTCGCAACAGTTCCATGAAGTTTTAAAGCTTCGATCATTCCATCACGATTTTTCCAATAGTTCGCAACTCCAGCATATTTAGAAGCATAATCAATATTTACTTTTTGATTTTGCTCCATATATTTTTTCATTTGATCCATTGTCACTTTAGAAGCTTCAACCCAAGCAGGATAAGCGTACTCTACATTTTGAGCAACACCTTGCGCTGGCATCCAACGATTTGTACGACCTGGATAACCTAAAATCATAGCAAAATCATTTGGTTGATATCCTTTTAAAGAAACTGGTAAATGATGTTTTGGTTGCAACGGAACATTGTTTGTAGAATAAGCCGCAGGATTTCCATCTTTGTCTCCATAAACACGGAACATAGAGAAATCTCCTGTATGACGTGGCCATTCCCAGTTATCTGTATCTCCACCATATTTTCCGATAGAACTTGGAGGTGTTCCTACTAAACGTACAT
This sequence comes from Empedobacter sp. UBA7248, assembly GCF_002472945.1. Taxonomy (NCBI): domain Bacteria; kingdom Pseudomonadati; phylum Bacteroidota; class Flavobacteriia; order Flavobacteriales; family Weeksellaceae; genus Empedobacter; species Empedobacter sp. UBA7248. The sequence continues at coordinate 121,788 of NZ_DKSU01000003.1, forward strand.
CTTCATAATCTTGGTAAACGAAGTAGTAATACTCATTTCCTTGGAAGAATGAACGAACAGAAACTACATATTTTCCGTTTTCGCTGTTTTCTTTCTCAATTTTTGCAATCTCTTGGTTAATCGCTTTTTCACGATCCAACTCAGACATTTTATCATTTACAACACCTAAAATACGTTTAGAAACGTCATCCATACGAACGAAGAAACGTACTTTTAAACTTTTTGGTTTTAACTCAGCAGCTTTATCTTTTGCCCAAAAACCATCTTTTAAATAGTCATGTTCAGGAGCAGATAATTCAGCAATCGCACCATAACCACAGTGGTGATTTGTCAAAACTAAACCTTGACCAGAAACCATTTCAGCAGTACATCCACCACCAAATTGTACAATAGCATCTTTTAAAGAGTTATTGTTGATACTATAAATTTCTTCTGAAGTTAATTGTAAACCTTGTTTTTGCATATCACGGTGATTCAGACGTTCGATGAACATCAAAAACCACATTCCTTCGTCAGCTTTCACTTTAAAAGGAAAAAGCATAACCGCTAAAAGCGTGGATAATAAAATTTTTTTCATTATTTGTTTGTCTTCAATTTTACGATTTGCTAAAATAATTGATTATCTGAAGTTCTCCTAATCTTTAAGTATTTAATAAAGTTTAATTGAGATTTTATTGTAAAAAAACGATTACTTTTATTTAATTAACACAAAATTTGAATAATGAAAATTAAAATCATTAATCTACTTTGCTTCCTAATTGGTTTTATTGGAATGGTTGGTTTCATTATTATTTTGAATAATCAAACTAAATCAAAACCTGAATATTTTTTTGATGAAACTAATTTATCATTTGAATATATAGATGAAATTAGAAAATATAATTTTGAAAAAAATCAATTCGAGCAATATTATATTGAAGATACTATTGTAATAAAAAACGTTCTTGATCAAAAAGAAAAAGAAAAGATAATTTCCTTAATTAGAGATAAAAATATTTTTAAATTAGACTCTATTTATCAAACAGGTCATGAAATAATTGTCACACTACCTAATCTAAGAAAAAATATTATTATTAGTGATAAAACTATCAATAGACATTTTGTTCTAACTTCTTCCTTTGAAGAAAATAATTATTTATCGAATAAAAAAGATTATAATGAATTAATCAATTTTATTAATGAACTAAATAGCATTTTAGACAAAAATGATAAAATCAAACATCTTAAAAAGACAGATTTAGAATTTATGTAACAAAAAAAGTCCGAGAAAATCTCGGACTTTTTACTTTATATCAAAACTTAATTAAGCTTCTTTATTATCTTGAGGTTTATCCTCTTTTTTCTCTGCTGGTTTGGCAGGTTTTTCTGTTCTCTCTGGTTTTGGCAATAAAGCTTTACGAGATAATTTCATTTTCTTTTTATCATCGTAACCTAAGAATTTAACATCAATTTTATCACCGATGTTTACAGAATCTTCAACTTTTTCAAGACGTCTGTGCTCTAATTCAGAAATATGAACTAAACCTTCAACACCTTTAGCAATTTCTACAAACGCTCCAAATGGTTTGATAGATTTTACAACTGAATGATATGTTTCTCCAACTTCTGGAACGAAAGCTATTTGTTTGATTCTTTCTACAACGCGATCGATGTTTTCTTGAATCACACCATTGATTTCTACACGTCCTGTCGTATCTAACTCAGTAATTGCAATAACTGTTTCAGTTTCTTTTTGCATTTCTTGAATTACTTTTCCTCCAGGTCCGATTACTGCTCCAATGAATTCTTTAGGAATTTCGATTACAACAACTTTTGGTGCATTTGGTTTCAATTGTGGACGAGGCGCTGGTAAAGTTTCTAACAATTTACCTAAAATGTGCTCACGACCTTCTTTTGCTTGTAACAAAGCTGTTTCCATGATTTCCATAGATAAACCTTGTACTTTAATATCCATTTGACAAGCTGTGATACCGTCTGCAGTTCCTGTTACTTTAAAGTCCATATCTCCTAAGTGATCTTCGTCTCCTAAGATATCAGACAATACTGTAAATTTCCCTGATTTAGTATCTGTGATTAATCCCATTGCAATACCTGAAACTGGTTTTTTCATTTGTAAACCTGAATCCATAATTGCTAATGTTCCTGCACAAACTGTTGCCATAGAAGAAGAACCGTTAGATTCTAATACTTCAGAAACGATACGAACTGTATAAGGACAATCGTCTGGTAACATTTGCGCTAAAGCACGTTGTGCTAAGTTTCCGTGACCAACTTCACGACGAGAAGTTCCTCTTAATGGACGAGCTTCACCTGTTGAGAATGGTGGGAAATTATAGTGTAAAAAGAATTTTTCGTCGAAGTTTGTTACAACTCCATCAACCATATTAGCATCTTTAGAAGAACCTAAAGTTACTGTAGCTAATGCTTGAGTTTCTCCACGTGTGAAGATTGCAGAACCGTGAGTTGATGGTAAATAATCAACTTCTGTCCAAATTGGACGAATCGTTTTTGGATCACGACCATCTAAACGAATTCCTTCGTTTAAGATTAATTGACGTACAGCTTCTTTTTGTACATCGTGGAAGTAAATGTGAGCAAAAGGAGTTACACGAGCTAACTCTTCTTCATCTCCTTCGTATTGAGCTAAAAAATCTGCTTCAACTTGAGCAAATTTATCACCTCTTTCGTGTTTATCAGATGGATGTTTAGCGATATCATAAAATTTATCATATCCATAAGCCCACACTTTTTCGCGAATTTCTTCGTCATGTGTTTCGTGGCTATATTCACGTTTTGGTAAAGATTTACCTACTTTCGCTGCTAAACTTTCTTGTGCTTCAATTTGTTTTTTAATTTCAGCATGAGCAAACTCAATTGCGTCTAACATTTCACGCTCAGAAATTTCGCTCATCTCTCCTTCTACCATTACAACAGAATCTTTAGAAGCACCAACCATAATGTCGATATCAGCTTGATCTAATTGCTCTTTTGAAGGATTAATCATTAACTCACCATTCAAACGAATAACGCGAGCTTCTGAAATTAATGTGAAAGGAATATCTGTAATTGCAATGGCTGCTGATGCAGCTAAACCAGCTAAAGCTTCTGGCATTACATTTTTGTCGTAAGAAATAAGTGAGATCATGACCTGAACCTCAGCATGGAAGTCTTCTGGAAACATTGGACGTAAAACACGGTCTACAAGACGCATTGTTAATACTTCATCGTCTGATGGTTTTGCTTCTCTTCTGAAGAAATTCCCTGGGATGCGTCCTGCAGCGTAAAATTTTTCTCTATAATCTACTGTTAAAGGTAAAAAATCTACACCTGGATTTGCTTCTTTGTTTGCTACAACTGTAGCTAATAACATGGTGTCGCCCATGCGTACAACCACAGATCCGTCAGCTTGTTTTGCTAATTTCCCTGTTTCGATTGTAATTTCTCTTCCGTCTGAAAGAGTAATTTTTTCTGTGATCGCCTGTGGAATCATTCGTCTTCTTAGTATTTAATTCGTCTAAAGTTAAAGCCGTTTGCTTTAACCGCATTATATAAAGATATATATCTTATTTTAATTTATAACAAAAAAAAAGGCAATTTCTACGTAATTGCCCTTTTATATTGTGTTTAAAATTACTTACGTAATCCTAATTCAGCGATAATCGCACGGTATCTTGTGATATCTTTTTTCTTTAAGTAGTTTAATAACGCTTTACGCTTACCAACTAACATAACTAATGATCTTTCTGTATTAAAATCTTTGTGATTTTTTTTCAAGTGACCAGTTAAGTGGTTAATTCTGTAAGTGAATAATGCGATTTGCCCTTCTGCAGATCCTGTATCTGTTGCAGATTTACCATGCTTTGCGAATAATTCGCTTTTTACTTCTGATGTTAAGTACATGCCAATATTATTTAATAATTATTATGTAATGAGGTGCAAATGTACAACTATTATATGAAATAATAAACTTTGTACAAAAATAAAAGTGACCGATTGGTTAATTCGGTCACTTTTTAAAAATTTGGTTTAGTTTGATTTAGATAGATAATAGAAAGTGATATTTTAATTTTCTACTAAATCGTATAGGTTTGTTAGTTGTAAAAGACTTGCTTTCACGATTTTTGGTTGGTAGGTTAAAAAGTCGGCTTATTTCAATAATTAAATATAGGTTAGTTAATAATTATTAAAATAGGTTTAGGTAGGCAAGATTAATCTTCTATAATTCGTATTTTTTTATTTGTTATTATTTTAATCGGATAAACTACTTTTTCGTCCGCAGTTTGTATTGTCATACATATATTGTTAATAGCAATTATCACACCTTGTACATCATCTTCGATGATAATTCTTTGTCCAATTTCAAAATTCCTATTGGTATAAAAAGACAATAATAATCTGTAAATAACGTCTTTTGACCCTAATCCAAACGCGATGGCTAATGTCAAGAACACCGATCCTAAGATTAAGGATAAATTATTCGTAATTAAATCTGTATTAACTCCAGCTTGATTTAATGAAGTAACAATTGTAAATATCAAAATGATATAAAAAATGATATTACTAATAATATTTGCTCCGTTTAAATCAATTGATTTTATTAAACTTCTCAAAAAAGTTTTGATATAGTTAGCTAAATAAAACCCTCCAGCAAATATCAATACTGCACTAAAAAATTGTGGAAGATAATCTACAATTCGTCCTATTTGGTTAGAAACAACTGTTAAACCAAAAATATCTGAGCCAATAATAATAATCAATAAGATGATAAACAATCTTACAAACTGTAATATAATCTTAGATGGATCGACTTCTATTGACGAATTTTTTAATGCTTCGTTATTATTTAATGCTTTTTTTAATTTATCTATTTTAGATAGTTTCAATATGTACTTGGTCAATATCAGAATCAACTTTAGCAAGATATACGACAGGATAATGAATATGATACCTCCTACAACTTTAGGAAAAACAAGTACCATTTCTTGATATAAGCTTTCTAACAAGCTAAAATTTAAACCTATATTCATATTATCTATTTATAGTTAACCTTCTTTATCTTTTTTGTTCGGTTTGTTAATTGATTTCTTTCCGATTCCGAAGAAATTTCCAATTGTGCTTGGATATTTTACTGAAACCAAATCGGCTACTTCCAACGATAATTTTATTAAAGCAACATCATCCATAACTTTTTGCTTTATTGTTTCTGGAAGCTTTTCATTGGCTAGCATAGTCTTAAAAGGATTTTCCATTTTACAAAGCGTTATAAATTTTTAGTAAACGATTTTTTGCTCGATTCAATCTCATCTTAGTTGCACTTTCACCAATCTCTAAAGTTTCTGAAATTTCTTTGATTGAAAATTCATCTTGATATTTCATAAGTAATATAGATTTCTCTTCTACATCCAATTCCTTTAGGGACTGCGTTAGTTTTTCGATTTTTAATTCAAAAATTTCTTTGTCATCAATAATTTCGTCATTATAGTTATCAACCAAATCATCCGTCACCGAATAATTTTTTCTTTCTTCTTTTATCTTTCGTTGCACATGATTGACACAAAAATTATATGTAAAAGAATATAACCAAGTAGAGAATTTAGATTTTGATTGATATGTTTTCAGTTTTACAAACAACTTTACAAATATATCGTGCGTCATATCTTGTGCCTCAGCTTGATCTTCTACAAAGCTCAAACATTTATTATATACCGTATGTGCATACCTATCATACAATATCCCGAACAAATGTTGATTTTTTGTCTCGACAATCTTATACACCAAAATGTCATCTGCAATATTTTCTATAGAATCTTTTGACATTTCAACTGCTTACATTTAGTATGACACACCTATTCCTATTTGGTCACTCATTTTTTTAGTTTTTTTTAGAAAATTTTTAAAATAATCTTAACTTAAACGAATATCTATTTAAAATACAATAATATATAAAAAAAACCGACAAATAAAAATTTATCGGTTTTTTATGAATAATAATTAATTACGAATTATTTCTCCAAAACATCTAAGACATCCTGAAAACCTCCTCCATTAAAAATTTCGTCTACACCTTGTGCTTGTAAATATTGTGCTGCTTGACCTGAACGGTTACCACTTCTACAAAAAACTACTATAGGTCTCGACATTGCTTTAAACTCCTCTACTCTTGTAGGAACTTCTCCTAATGGAATATTGATCGCATTTGGAACAAATCCATCTGTATCCAATTCAAAAGGCTCACGAACATCTACTAATGTTACATTAGCATTGTTTATTGCTTCAACTGTTGTCATTTTAATAATTCTATTTCTATTTTTTATCCAATCAATAATTTTGCCAAGCATCTTACCAAATTCTAATACGGTCTTTTGGTGCTTTGTACAATTTATCCCCTGGTTTTGTTTTAAACGCATCGTGGAACGCATCAATATTAACGATTGGTCCAAAAGAACGGTAATATCCAGGCGAATGTGGATCTGTTTTCACTTGATTTACTAAAGCTTCGTCAGTCGCTTTTGTTCTCCAAATAGTTGCCCAAGATAAGAAGAAACGTTGTTGTGGAGTATATCCATCTATATTTCCATAAGTTCCTTTATCTTTCAAATACATTTGTAATGCATCAAAAGCAACAGAAGCTCCTCCTAAATCTCCAATATTTTCTCCAGAAGTAAAGATTCCATTAACGTGTGTTCCTGCTACTGGTTCGTAAGCATCATATTGTTTTGCTAAAGCACCTGTTGCTGCTTTAAATTTTTCTTCATCTTGAGGTGTCCACCAGTTTACTAAATTTCCATCTCCGTCAAATTTAGCTCCCGAATCATCGAATCCATGAGAAATTTCGTGACCAATAACTGCTCCAATTCCTCCAAAATTTACAGCTGCATCTGCTCTATAATCATAGAATGGAGCTTGTAAAATTGCTGCTGGGAATACAATTTCGTTATTTGTTGGATTAAAGTAAGCATTAACTGTTTGCGGAGACATTCCCCAACGCGTTTTATCTACTGGTTTTCCAAAATCTTTCAAATTATCTTGAAATCTCCATTGACTGTAAGCTAAGTTATTTTCAATTAAAGAACCTCCATTTTTAATTGATTTAACTTTAAATCCAGAATAATCTTTCCATTTATCAGGGTAACCAATTTTAACCGTAAATTTATTTAACTTTTCAATTGCTTTTACTTTTGTATCCTTTGACATCCACTCCAAATTATTGATGTGCATATCAAACGATTTAAATAAATAACTGATCAATTCTTGCGCTTTTGCTTTTGCCTCTGGAGGAAAATTATCTTTCACATAAATTTGTCCTAATAACTCACCAACTGTTCCATTTACATAAGCCAAACCTCTTTTATCTAAAGCTCTTTGTTCTTTTTGGCCAGATAATTTTTTTCCATAAAAATCAAAATTAATTTTTTCTAATTCAGTTGTAGAAGAATTAGAAAAAGAATCAATCAATTTGAATTTCAAATAATCTTTGATGATTGGTAAATTTTCTTGATTAATTATTTTATCTAAGTTTTTGTAATAATCTAATTCACGAATGATTACTTTATCAGGGTTAATTCCGAAAGACTTTACAAACTTAACAACATCAACATTCTTAGAAAAAGCACCTGCTTCTGATAATGTTACTAAATTATACGATTTATTTGGATCGCGGCTTTCTTCAACAGTTTTGATATATTTTGCCATCATTTTCTCGAAAGCAACAATTTTTGGCCCTTTTAAATCACGAGTTTTAGATCCTGTAAAAGGAAAAACTTGATCGATATATTGATTTAAATTAGCTAAAGTTTCAGTGTTTTTAGCATCTTCTTTTTGGTAATATGTTTTACCTAAAGTTAATCCAACACTTCCTAAATAAACAGCATTTTGCGTACTATTTTTCATATCAGTATAAACAGATACACCATAAAATGGATTCTCACCAATTGGAGTAACCTCTGTTAAATACGCTTGTAAATCTGTCAAATTTTTGATTGCATCAATTTGCTTAAAGTATTTCTGAATTGGAGCAATTCCTGTTTTATTTCTAGCTTCCATGTTTGTATAAGCCGAATATAAATCAGAAATTTTTTGTTCATTAGAATCTTGAGCATATTTATTATTCAATAAATCTTTTACCAATTTCAACGATACTTTATCTGTATTCTCTCTCAACTCATCGAAACTTCCCCATCTTGCTCTATCAGAAGGAATTTCTGTAATTTTCATCCAATTACCATTTACATAATTATATAAATCATCTTGAGGACGAACAGACTTATCCATATAATTTGGATTAAAAGCCTGATATGATTCTTGCGCAATTGCTAAAACAGAAGTACATGCAAATGCAGCAACAAATAGTTGTTTTTTCATATTTCTACTAAGTATTTTTGATATGATATGTCGAAATTAATACGACGTTTGTTACAAATTTACTAAATAAAGTATTAATAATTCGTGCAATTTTCAACACTTTTAAGGATAAAAATTAACATTTTTAAAACTTTCAAACCAAAACTCTTTATTATTTAAGATATTTTATATTGTAAAAAGCTTATTAAACAGAAAATTTTTCTATATATATCATTCCATATTTATATATTTAACAAAAAACAATCGATTTCTTTATTAATATCTAAATATTATTTTGTTATATCCATATTCAATAGAAAATCTTTAAATTTGGGACCAAACAAAAGTAACTTTTTAAGATGGAAACCGATACGATTTTGATCACCGGCGCTTTAGGACAAATTGGTTCTGAATTGGCTGAGAAATTAAAAACCATTCATGGAAAAAATAATGTAATTATTTCTGATATACGTGATCCTAAAGATGTTGATTACGATGGGATTTACGAAGTAATTGACGTAATGGATGCTGATCGAATAAAAGAAGTCATTGCAAAACACAATATTAAAACTGTTTATCATTTAGCGGCTCTACTTTCTGGTACAGCTGAAAAAAATCCAATGTTTGGTTGGAAATTAAACATGGACACTTTACTTACTTTCCTTGAATTAGCGAAAGATAAAGTAATCGATAAAATCTTTTGGCCTTCTTCTATTGGCGTTTTTGGTCCAGATACACCAAAAAACAATACACCACAAAATACAATTCAGACCCCTTCTACAGTTTATGGTATTTCTAAATTATCAGGAGAATACTGGTGCAAATGGTACCAACAAAATCATAATGTAGACGTTCGTTCTGTTCGTTTCCCTGGTCTTATTTCTTGGAAAACTCCTGCTGGAGGTGGAACTACAGATTATGCTGTTGATATTTATTACAAAGCAATCGAGGATGGAAAATATACTTCTTTCTTGAAAGAGGGAACTTATTTACCCATGTTGTATATGGATGACGCTATTAATGCAATTGTTGAATTAATGTCTGCTGATCCAAAACAATTAGGTGAATTTAAATCTTATAATTTAGGAGGTTTAAGTTTTGCTCCCGAAGATTTAGCAGCAGAAATCAAAAAACACATTCCAAATTTCACAATCGATTATGCGCCAGATTTCCGTCAAGCTATTGCAGATTCTTGGCCTTCTTCTATCGATGATTCTGTTGCAAAAGCAGATTGGGGATTTGAACCAAAATTTGATATCGATAAAATGACAACAACAATGTTAGATAATTTGAAAATAAAATTAGGTAAAGCTTAATTTTTTCTTACAATACAATATTTTAGGAATGCTCTTTGATAATTTTTTGGTTAAAAACCACAAAATATGTCAGGAGCATTTTCTAATTTAAAAAATATCATCCATCTATTAAAATCAGTTGATTTAGAGCAATTAAATAAAATTTCTAAAAAAGTAGATTTACCTCTTTTAATGGAAAACTTTTCGAAACTTGATGATAAACAACTTCAAGGAATGATGAAAATGTTAAATCCAAATAAAAAACACAAAGATCTTCCTCCAATTGATGGGGATTTCTACGATGTTTTCCACACTTTAACTCCAGAACAACGCGAATTACAGTTAAAAGTAAGAGCTTTTATGGAAAAAGAAGTTAAACCAATCGTTAATGATTATTGGCTTCGTGATCAATTTCCTTTCGAATTAATTCCAAAATTTAAAGAACTTAACATTTGCGGCGTCACTTACGACGGTTATGGTTGTCCAAATTTACCTTTTATTATGGAAGGCGTTTTAGCTATGGAAATGGCTCGTATAGATGCATCGATTGCCACTTTTTTTGGTGTACAATCTGGCCTATCAATGGGATCAATTTATATGTGCGGATCGGAAGAACAAAAAGCAAAGTGGTTACCACAAATGCAAAAATTTGATAAAATCGGAGCATTTGGACTAACTGAACCCGAAGTTGGTTCTGGTGCGGCAGGAGGTTTGACCACTACATGTAAAAAAACAGAAGAAGGTTGGATTTTAAACGGTCAGAAGAAATGGATTGGGAATGCGACTTTTGCAGATTTAGTCATTATTTGGGCAAGAGATTTGGATGATGGAGAAGTAAAAGGTTTTATTGTAGAGAAAGATAATCCTGGTTTTTCTGTAGAAAAAATCAAAGGAAAAATGGCTTTACGAATTGTTCAGAATGGCTTGATTACTCTGAAAGATTGTTTAATTACAGAAGAAAATCGTTTACAAAATGCTAATTCATTTAAAGATACAGCAAAAGTATTGCGAATGACAAGAGCTGGAGTTGCTTGGATGGCAACTGGCTGCGCGCGCGGAGCATATGAAAGCGCTTTAGATTACACTCGAAATCGAAAACAATTTGGGAAACCAATTGCTTCTTTTCAAATGATACAAGGACATTTGGTCGAAATGTTATCTAATTTAACAGCAATGCAAACTTTAGTTTTTCGCTTATCTGAAATGCAAGACGAGGGAATTTTACTAGACGAACACGCTTCTTTAGCTAAAGTTTTTTGTACAATGAGAACACGAGATGTCGTTTCACGAGCACGAGAAGTAATGGGTGGAAATGGAATATTATTAGAGCATGACGTCGCTCGCTTTGTTGCCGACTCCGAAGCTATTTACAGCTACGAAGGCACAAAAGAAATCAATTCACTTATTGTAGGTCGTTCTATCACAGGATTTAGTGCATTTGTTTAAATAAAATTTAAAAATCCCAATAAATAATTTATTGGGATTTTTTATCTACTTTTTATTCTCCAAAAAAACTTCAAATGCTTTTTCGAATTCTTCTAATGTGATTAAATGTGTCATTTCAGCATCAAAAATTTGTTCGATATTTCCGTTTTGTTTTTGAATATTTTCTACAAATTCAATCTGAAATTTTGGTTCAATCACATCATCTTTTAAACCTGTAAAAATTAAATTAGATTGTGTTGGAACTCCTTTTAATAATTGTTCTGGCAAAAATGGTTTTAAACGTTCTACCGCAATTACAGCAGGATTAAACATCAAAACTGGAACATTTAATAATAATCCCAAATAATAACTTATCATTCCGCCTAAACTTGTTCCTGCAATAAATTCGATTGGTTCTTTTGTAAAATGCTCTACCAAATCTTGAATCAAAGTTGGTGCATTATCGTAATCAATTGTTGGTGCGTAACATTCTCCCAAAGAGTCTAAATATTCTCTCTTTTCATCTGTTACAAAACCTTGGTAGCCGTGTAAGTATGCAAATTTCATTTGTTTAAAATTTTAATAATTTGATACTGAAAACAAGTTCAGTAGTTGATGTAAAAATACTAAAAAACCCTTTCCGAAAATTTCAGAAAGGGTTAAAGTTATATAAAAAAATCTTTTAGTTTACTGTCTCAGTTTCCTCTACAGATTCTTCTTTTTGAGTATTTGGTAATTCTCCTTTGAATAAGAACGAAATGATTTCTTTGTTCACTGTATCCAACATTCTTTGGAAAATATGGAAAGACTCTTGTTTGTAAACAACCAACGGATCTTTTTGTTCGTAAACCGCATTTTGAGACGTTTTACGTAAATCATCAACATCACGTAAATGTTCTTTCCAGTTATCATCAATTAAACTTAATACAACTGATTTCTCGAAATCTTTGATTAAAGTTTTTCCTTGAGATTCGTATGCTTCTTTCAAATCACAAACAACTGTCATTTGACGAATTCCGTCTGTAAATGGCACTTGAATACGAGAGAACATATGTCCTTGATTTTCGAAAACATTCGAAATTACTGGGAAAGCTGTTTCTGCAACATATTTCATACGTGCTTTGTAATCTTCAATTGCTGCGTCGTACGTAATATTTGTTAAATCTTTGATTGATTTAGATCTAAATTCATCTTCTGTAACAGGAGTTCCCATTGTAAAGAATTTAATTAAATCTAATTCATATTGACCAAAATCTTCGAAATCTTTGTTAGATTTCACAACAGAAGCTGCAACATCATAAATCATGTTTGCAATATCAACTTCCAAGCGATCTCCGAATAATGCATTGTGACGACGTTTGTAAATTACTTCACGTTGTTTGTTCATTACATCATCATACTCTAACAAACGTTTACGAATACCGAAGTTGTTTTCTTCTACTTTTTTCTGTGCACGCTCGATAGATTTTGTAATCATAGAATGTTCAATCACATCTCCATCTTTGTGTCCCATACGGTCCATTAATTTTGCAATTCTTTCTGAACCGAATAAACGCATTAATGAATCTTCTAATGAAACAAAGAATTGAGATGATCCTGGATCTCCTTGACGACCAGCACGACCACGTAACTGACGGTCTACACGACGAGAATCGTGACGTTCTGTACCAATAATTGCTAAACCTCCAGATTCTTTTACTTCTTTCGTCAATTTAATATCAGTACCACGACCAGCCATATTGGTTGCAATAGTTACAGCTCCTGGTTTACCAGCTTCTGTTACAATATCAGCCTCGCTTTTGTGTAGTTTTGCATTTAAAACATTGTGATTAATTCCACGTAATTTTAAAGCTTTTGATAATAATTCAGAAATCTCAACATTAGTTGTACCAACTAAAACTGGACGTTTGTCATCTTGAGATAAACGGACAATTTCCTCGATTACTGCTTTATATTTTTCACGATTTGTTTTGAAAACAATATCATTTTTATCGTTACGTAAAATTGGGCGGTTTGTTGGAATAGAAACAACATCTAATTTGTAAATTTCCCAGAACTCACCTGCCTCAGTTTCCGCTGTACCAGTCATACCTCCTAACTTGTTGTACATACGGAAGTAGTTTTGTAATGTAATTGTTGCAAACGTTTGTGTAGCTGCTTCAATTTTTACATTCTCTTTTGCTTCAATTGCTTGGTGCAATCCATCAGAATAACGACGACCATCCATAATACGACCTGTCGATTCGTCAACAATTTTCACTTCACCTTCCACCACAACATACTCGATATCTTTTTCGAATAATGTATATGCTTTTAACAATTGGCTTAATGTATGAATACGCTCAGATTTGATTGAGAAGTCACGGAAAAATTCTTCTTTCATTTGAAGAATTTCTTCTTTCGTTTTTCCTGAATTTTCAATCGCTCCAATATTTGTCGAAACATCTGGTAAAATGAAGAAATTTTCATCTTCCATACCTTTAGACAAATACTCGATTCCTTTATCTGTTAAATCTGATTGATTTTGTTTTTCATCAATAACAAAGTATAAATGCTCATCAACTTTTGGCATTTCACGGTTATTATCCTGAATAAAATGCGCTTCTGTTTTTTGTAATTGAGCACGAATACCATCTTGAGATAAGAATTTGATTAATGGTTTGTATTTTGGTAAACCACGGTAAACCTGGTATAATTTGAAACCACCTTCTTTTAAATCTCCTTGTTTGAATAATGTTTTTGCTTCGTTCAATGTTTTTCCTAACATCTCACGTTGCATTTGATATAAACGATCAATTTTTGGTCTTAATACATCAAATTCGTGACGATCTCCTTGTGGAACTGGACCAGAAATAATCAATGGTGTACGAGCATCATCAATTAAAACTGAATCGACCTCATCGACAATCGCAAAATTTAATTCACGTTGTACCAAAGCATCTGGAGTGTTTGCCATATTGTCACGTAAATAATCGAAACCAAATTCATTATTTGTTCCATAAACAATATCAGATGCATACGCATCACGACGTCCTGGAGAGTTTGGTTGATGATTATCGATACAATCTACTGATAAACCATGGAAAGAGAAAATTGGACGCATCCACGCCATATCTCGTTTTGCCAAGTAATCATTCACCGTTACTAAGTGAACTCCACGACCAGTTAATGCATTTAAGTAAATAGGTAAAGTTGCAACCAAAGTTTTACCTTCCCCTGTTTGCATCTCCGCAATACGACCTAAGTGTAAAGCTGTACCACCAATAAACTGAACATCGTAATGAGACATATCCCATGTTACTTGACGACCAGCTGCATCCCAAGAGTTTTTCCAGATTGCAGTGTTATCATCTTTAAGAGAAACGAAATCGTGTCCACGATTAACCAAAACTTTATCAAACTCAGAAGCTGTCACTTCTAACGTTTCGTTTTCAGTAAAACGTTTACCTGTTTCACGCATTACAGCGAAAGCTTCTGGTAAGATTTCTAATAAAATCTTCTCCTCTATTTCGTAAGCTTCTTTATTGATTTTGTCGATTTTAGCATATAAATCTTCTTTTACACCAAAATCTTCTGTTTCCTCAACTTGTTTTTTTAACTCCTCAATTTGAGTTTTAAGATCTTTTGTAGCTTCAACTAATTGAGCTTTAAATCCATCTGTTTTTTCTCTTAATTCATCAATTGATAATGAACTAAGCTTTTGACCAGCTTCATTCGCTAAGTCAACATATTTTCGTAATTCTTTTACATCTTTGGCATTCTTATCACCTAAGAAACCTTGTAAAATTTTGTTTAAAATATTCATATTTTTCTGCGTTCTTCGTCAAAATTAGCCACAATATATTTGAGACTAATTAAGATGCAAATATACGTTAACTATGTTAGTTATAGATTATAGAATCGAAAAAAGCCCCAATTTGGGCTTTTTTATTTTTAATATTCGTCCTCGTTCCAAAGGAAATCGTCGTCCGTTGGATAGTCAGCCCAAATTTCTTCAATGCTTTCGTAAGAATCTCCTTCATCCTCAATAGATTGTAAGTTTTCTACAACTTCCAAAGGTGCACCAGTACGAATTGCGTAATCAATTAATTCATCTTTTGTTGCTGGCCAAGGTGCATCACTTAAATAAGATGCTAATTCTAAAGTCCAATACATAGCTTATATTTTTTATTATTAGTAGAGACAATTAAACTCTAATTTATTTTCTAAAATTTGATTTTTTGCAAATCAAATAATCTGCCAAAGTCAAACTGTCAGTATTTATGTTAAAATTAAATTTTTTCGTTCTCTATATTTATTTAATTTTATGCCTAAATATAACGAAAATGGACACGAATATAACAAAATTATTTGCAATAAAATACCCAATTATTCAAGGTGGTATGATTTGGAATAGTGGTTGGCGATTAGCGTCAGCTGTAAGTAATGCTGGAGGACTAGGTTTAATAGGTGCTGGAAGCATGTATCCTGATGTTTTACGCGAGCATATAAAGAAATGTAAAGCTGCTACAAATCATCCTTTTGGCGTTAATGTTCCAATGCTTTATCCGAATATTGAAGAAATTATGCAGATTATTGTGGAGGAAGATGTAAAAGTTGTTTTTACTTCTGCTGGAAATCCAAAAACGTGGACAGAAACTTTAAAAAAAGAAGGAATAACTGTTGCGCATGTTGTCAGTAGTGCCAAATTTGCACAAAAATCACAAGATGCAGGTGTCAATGCTGTCGTGGCAGAAGGTTTTGAAGCTGGTGGACATAATGGCAGAGAAGAAACGACTACACTTTGTCTTATTCCGAATGTGAAACGTCAAATCGATATTCCGTTAATTGCTGCTGGAGGAATTGGAACAGGTTCTCAAATTTTGGCAGCATTTGCATTAGGTGCAGATGGAGTACAAATTGGTTCTCGTTTTGCTGCAACGCAAGAATCGTCTGCGAATCAAGCTTTCAAAGATGTGATTGTAAATGCTCAAGAAGGTGATACGCAACTTACATTGAAAGAATTGGCTCCTGTTCGATTAATTAAAAACGAATTTTATACACAAGTTCAAGAAAAATATCAACAAGGCACAACCACTGAAGAATTGAAAGAGCTTTTGGGTAGAGGCCGTTCTAAGAAAGGAATGTTTGAAGGTGATTTGGTGAATGGAGAATTAGAAATTGGTCAAGTTTCTTCATTAATAGATTCTATTCCGACAGTTGCAGAAGTTTTTGACGACTTATTAGTAGATTATCAAGTTGCAAAAGATAAATTAATTCGATTATAACCATCATTTAACTTTTAAACAATATAAAAAAAGCTGTCAAAATTTGACAGCTTTTCGTTTTATAATCTTCCTTGTTCTTTTAATTTCCAATAACGCATTAGTCCATTAACAGACATCCAGCATGGATTGGCATATTCATACACCTGAATTTGATCTTCTGTCAAACCTAAATCTTTATAGTTTTTTGTGACATGATCAACAAAAACTGGGACAATTTCTTCGGTCAGAATTTGATCATCATACATTGGTTTGATATAATTTGACCAATCATCCAACGATTTTTCTAATTGATCAAAATGATTTTCTAAATCTTCGTGATAGCCATAATGCGTCGGATAAATTCCTTTTGCATTAATTTTTTTCAATTTAGCAATCGATTCTTTCCACAATTCGATATTAATATCTGGTGGCGGACAAGGCGGCACAACAGGTCCGTTTTCGATCTTCACTCCTGCTACATCACCTGTAAAAATAACATCATCCAACACATAAGCATTGTGATGAACAGCGTGTCCAGGCGTATAAACAGTCTGAAAAACAGCATCGCCAAACTCAACACTTTGTCCATCTGCCAAACCAACCAAATATTCTTCGTCAATTGGTTTCATTTCTCCCCACAAACGATCCATATCATCGCCATAAATCATTTTTGCAGATTCCCACAATTTCTCAGGATTTTTCAGATGTGGTAAACCAATCGGATTTAAGAAAATTGTTGCGCCATGTTCTGTAAATTTCCATGCAGCACCAGCATGATCAAAATGAATATGTGTAATTAATATGTTTTCGATATCGATTACTCGCCAACCTAACGCTTCGATTCCCGCTTTCAAATTTTCAAAAGTTGAATATGGTCCTGGATCAACCAAAATTGGTCCTTGTTCTGTTTCGATTAAATAAGTTGCGATTGCTTCGTTTTCATTCTGAAAATTAAGATCGATTGTATGTATTTTTGGCATGTTATAATATTTCTTCTATGGTATAATTGATTCCATTAAATTCTAATTTATCTCCAGCTCGTTTTCCAACTAAAGCATCAAAAATGGGTGCTTGCGTACTAATCCCAACAAACTTTTTATTTTCCCATTCAAAATCTTTGAAAGATAAACCAATTACAAAATTCACTTTATCTGTAAACACAACATTTCCTTCTGTAATTTCGTCAATCAATTCAGGTTTTAACGCTTTGAAATTTTCTAAATCTTCAGTTGCTTGATTGATACGAACTCGTAAACTTCTCGCTGCATCAGTTGACTGACTCTGTTGCGCAAAATCATCTAACTCTAAACTTGATTCTTCGTCTAAATCTGCACCTTCTGCATAAATTCGTTCAGATTCTTTCAACGCATTAATTTCATCTTGTTTCAATTGAATTAAATGTTGAATAACATCTTTTCTGATATGTTTTTTATTCATTTTTGTAGTTTTATATTAGTATAAACTTACAAAAAATAAAAAAATCCTAAAAGTATTTTCAGGAGTTTTATCGTTTAATTAAGATATTCGGTAATGTAATCTTCTAATTCGAATTTTGTCATGGCTTGATCATGGAAAACCTTTTTCTCGCCTTTATTATAAATGATTGTTACAGGAATATTTCCTGCCCATTTCGAATCAAATGACGGAATCCATTCATTCATTCGTTTGGTATCATCCAACAAAACAACTTCTGCATTTATCTTATTGTCAAGCATAAATTTCTTTACTTTATCGATAATTTTTGGTCGATCCAACGAAACCAACAACATCTTGAAATTTGGATTGTCTTTGTATTTTTCATTAATTTCCATAAACGCTGGAATCTCCTCTACACAAGGCGCACACCACGTTGCCCAAAAATTAACCACCACAACTTGATCTTTATAATTTGCTATTTTTTCGTGCAAAGCTTCATATTTTACCGTTTCTACAGATTGTGCATTTACAGTAGAAAAAGCCAAAATTCCCATTAAACCTAGGAAAGAAAATAGTTTCATATTTATTTTTTAAAAATATTTGTTCAAATTTATAGAACAAGAATCAATCCAAGCTATTTTTCTCGAAATTTTGTTGAATAGAATATTAAACCGATTTTTGTAAAAAAATAATCAATTTGTTTTCAAAAGAAGATGCTTATCGCATAAAAAAGGATTTTTGGATTTCGTATGGAACGTATATGAAATTGCAAATGAATGCCGAAGGAACGCGTATTAATTGGATAAATTACAAAACGGATGTAAAAGGTGTTTATTTTAGAACAGATGTCGAACGCAAGTTTGCGGAGGTTTCTATTGAAATTTCACATCCAGATCCGTCCGTTCAACTGATGATTTATGAACAGTTTGAGGAATATGAAAATGTTTTGGAAAGTTATCTTGGCGAAAAATGGATTTGGACAAAAGAAGATTATGACGAAGATGGAAAAATGATTTCGACGATAAAAATGCGTTTAGAAAACATTAGTATTTTTAGAGAGACTGATTGGCCGCAAATTATTCCGTTTCTAAAAGATCGAATGATTAATTTGGACGAATTTTGGTGCGATCACAAAGATAGTTTTGAGATTTTCAAAGAATTATAAAGCAAAAGAAGCTCAATATTGAGCTTCTTTTTTATTTCAGTTTAAGCAATTTCGCACGTAAAATTCTCGATTTCTAATAATTCATTCGTTTCTTCCAAAACTTCGTTTCGTTGTTCTTTAGATAAGTTTAATGAATCTAAAAACTTATTATTTTGTTGTAAATCTTTCACCAAAATGCATTCTTTTGACAAAAGAACTTTTTCTTGTTCTGGCGTCAAAGTCGTTAAACACGTAATTGGATATAAAGCCGCATTATCAACCAAATATTTGATACTATTTGTTTCAGGATAATCCCAAGAAATCAATCCAATTCCATAATAATTTGCAAAATCTATACTATCCGTCGTTAAATACGCATTCGTTACCAAGAAACCTTTTGTTGGTTTCATATCTCGTCCAAAAAAATGATACGTATGACTTTCTACATCTTTCATTCGCGATAAAAAATACATCGGCGTTGTCACCGAAATTTTGGCATCTTCGTCATTTCTAAATTTACATTCACAGAAAAGCAATTGATCTCCCTTAGAAGCCACCACATCTATTTCGTGCGTCACCGCATTTCCTTGCACAATTTCCGAATGCAACGATTGATATCCTGCTGCTTGCATCACTTTTCCAATCCACTTTTCGAAATAATAACCTTCTGGTCCCAAATCTCTCAAAGCTCGTTTTAGGCTATAACGCGCTGCATACGAATTTCTATAATTTTTGAGATGAGCAAAAGCTATACGATACAATTCTCTTGTCGGAATTCCGTCATAAAGATCTTTCGAAACTAATTCGAAAACTTCTTCAACTTCCTCTTTTTTTGCACCAGATTTCGTTAATGAACGTTTTAAAGCTTTTGGATCATATGGGATTAACTCGCCCGAGTTTTTCTTTACTAACATATATTAAGGTTGAATTTTATTCTTAACGAATTTAAATAATTCTGATTAAAATACCTCAAAAGTTTAAATTCTAAATAAAGGTTATCTTTGCAAAAGTTTTAAAATCAATACATGAAATTAGATACATTTTTACAAGAAAGAAGTGGTAACCAATGCGAATTGACGGGTGTTACAGAAAATTTAGCTATTTATGAAGTAAATCCTGATGCGAGTAGCAATCCTGATCGAAATGTTTACATTACACAAAAATGTATCAACCAAATTGAAAAGAAAGAGGAATTAGATGCTTCATTTTGGGAATCATTTTTACTTTCTTCTATGTGGAGCGAAATTCCTGCTGTACAAGTGATTTCTTGGCGAATGCTAAATCGTTTTAGAAACGAATCTTGGGCTGCTGATGCTTTGGATATGATGTATTTGGATGACGAAAATATGGAGTGGGCAAAAGCGTCTGGTGATCACGAAGGTGACGGAAGTGTCGATTTGCACAAGGATAGCAACGGAAATATTTTGGTGAATGGAGATACGGTGACATTGATTAAAGACTTAGATGTAAAAGGTTCTTCTATCAATGCAAAAATTGGAACTGCTGTAAGAAATATTCGTCTAGTTCATCATAATACCGAACAAATTGAAGGTAAAGTTGACGGACAATTAATCGTTATTTTAACGAAGTTCGTGAAGAAGCAAGCATAAAAAAATCCACTCAGTTGAGTGGATTTTTTGTTTTTATCTAATTCTTTTATAAATTTCAACTCCTTTAGCAGTCTCTATTTTCAATACATTATTATTGATACTAAATTTTCCTTTAAGAATAATTTCAGGAGTTTGATTTTCCTCTTGCATTCCTTTTAAATAAATTGAATCTTTTTCAAAATCATACATTCCTGAATTAATTGGTTTAAATGTAGAATTATTCACTTTTAGAAATGTATTAGCAGATTCAAAATAAATTCGTTCATTATTTTCTACATTTTCCCAAGCTCCAAAAAATTGATTTTGACTTAAAAATTTATCTTTTAACGTTGTAATCAAAACAAAGAATCCAATGAAAACTAGAGGAATATAGATAAATTTCAGTTTACTTATTTTATTGATTTTAGCAGTTCTTTGCTCCTCAAATAAAGGAGGAGTTTTAAAAAAATATTTAATCAATTCCTTATAATCAGACAGAAAAACAAATAACGCCATCATCGTTAAAACGACTGCCATTCCTTTTGCCCCATCAATATCATAAGCAAAATCCATCAGCAAAATATTAACCATAAACGTTAAGAAAATAATGATTCCAATTCTTGTTGTTTGCCTAAAAAATAAAAGCAAAGAACTGATAATTTGCATTGAGGCGATGATTAAACCATACCAATATGAATAACCATAATAAAACCACGTAAGTTCAAATCCTGAAAGATTTCCTATTGGTTTGTCATAGACGCTTGGTTGCGATATAAATTGAGTTTCAAAAATTTTTGCAAAAGCGTAAGAAATAATCATGGTTGCTAAAAAATAGCGACAAAATGTATAAGTAAAATAGTGAATCTTTTTCCAATTGATCATGTAACAATAATTTATTAGCTAAACTATTTTAATAAAAAGATTCAAAATTGTAAGAATGTAAACTAATCAAAAAATTTCAAAAGTGTGTCCTTTTCTAAATCAACTTCCTTAAAAAATTGATTTGGTTTTAGTTTTGTAATTGATTTGAAATCTTTGATAAAATGTGATTGATCGTAATAATCATTTGATGACAATTCAGTTAAATTTTTACTTTCTTTTTTATTGAGTAAAGAATTTCTGAATCGATACACTTTTCTATATTCAGAAGGAGATTTTCCTAAATGTTTCTTGAAAATTCGGTTCAAATATTGCCTTGAAATTGAATATTTAGTTGAAATATCTTCGATTTTAATTTCATTTTCAACATCTCTAATTATATTTTCCATAAAAGATAAATCAACTTCTATCAACTTTGAAATCAAATATTTTTCTAACTCAATTGCCTTTTCATTCCTCGTTAAATCAAATAATTTGGCAGAAAACTCTGTTATATCTTCAAACAAATTATAATCAATTAATGTCTTTTTACTTCCTGAATTAAAATTAGTTACATCAAAATGAAATATTCCTAATGGTTTAAAACAAATCGTAATTTCGTCGAACAAATTCGTATAAAAAATTCTCATCGGCTTCGAATAACTCAAAACCAAAGAACCAATAATCGTATTATCGTCAGAAAAACTAAGAAAAATATTCTCTTTTTCCTCCTTTACAATGGTATTTTTATTGATTGTATAAAAGATATTATTATTCGGAAATGTCTCATATTCTACACTTTCAGATTGCTTATCTTCTTGTATAAAATAGTATCCATCTACATATTTCTGTAAAATTTTATTTTTCGGCTTGTAGTATTCAATATTCATAATAGAAAGTCCGTAATCTCTTTAAATGTAAAGGTAATTTGAAACATTAAAAAAATCCTTAAAACTCATTTTAAGGATTTTTTGTATATCTAAAATTGAATTTATTTTTCTATTTCTTTCAAGTTTTCCATTTTCTTTGTTGCAAGAAAACCTTTGATATCTTCAAAATGTTCTTTGACACGTTTATTTCCAAACTCGAAAACTTTCTCTGCCAACCCATCTAAGAAATCACGATCATGGGAAACTAAAATTACCGTTCCTTCAAATTCTTTCAATGCATCTTTGATGATATCTTTTGTTTTCATATCCAAGTGATTTGTTGGCTCATCTAAAATCAAGACATTATAAGGCTCTAACAACAATTTTACCATTGCCAAACGCGTTTTTTCTCCACCAGAAAGCACTTTTACTTTCTTGTCGACATCATCACCTTTGAACATAAATGCGCCCAAAATACTTTTGATTTGTGTTCTGATATCACCTTCTGCAATGCGGTCTACAGTTTCGAAAATAGTTAAATCTTCATCTAATAAAGCAGCTTGATTTTGAGCAAAATATCCGATTTGTGCATTATGACCTATTTCTAATTTTCCTTCGAAATCAATTTCATTCATAATAGCTTTAATCATTGTTGATTTTCCTTCGCCATTTTTACCAACTAACGCTACTTTTTGTCCTCGTTCAATTACCATATTCGCATCTTTAAACACAATATGATCGCCATACGATTTATCTAAATTTTCGACTACAACAGGATATTGTCCCGAACGAGCAGCTGCAGGGAATTTCAATTTCAAAGCTGAAGTATCAACCTCATCAACTTCAATAATATCTAGCTTTTCCAACATACGAACGCGCGATTGCACTTGTTCTGTTTTAGAGAAAGTTCCACGAAAACGTTCGATAAATAATTTATTTTCAGCAATGAATTTTTGTTGTTCATCATAAGCTTTTTGTTGATGAATTCTACGATCTTGACGCAACACTAAATAGTCAGAATATTTGGCTTTGTAATCATAAATTCGCCCCATTGTCACTTCGATTGTACGATTCGTAATATTATCAACAAATGTGCGGTCGTGCGAAATCACCATAACAGCTTTGGCTTGATTTTTCAAGAAATCCTCTAACCATTGAATAGATTCGATATCCAAGTGATTTGTAGGCTCATCTAATAAAATCAAATCTGGTTTGCGCAAAAGAATTTTAGCCAATTCGATTCGCATACGCCAACCTCCCGAAAACTCAGAAGTTGATCGATCCAAATCTTCTTGCGCAAATCCCATTCCTTTCAAAACCTTTTCCACTTCGGCTTCGTAATTCACTTCTTCTATCGAATAAAATTTTTCACTGACTTCCGAAACGCGTTCGATTAACTTCATATAATCATCACTTTCATAATCAGTTCGTACAGTTAACTGCTCATTTAATTCATCAATTTCATTTTTCATTGATAAATATTCAGCAAAAGCTTTCGACGTTTCTTCGCGAACAGTACAATTATCTTCGGTCAACAAATGTTGTGGTAAATAAGCAATTACCGCATCTTTTGGCGCTGAAATATTTCCCAAAGAAGGTTTATTGATTCCTGCAACAATCTTAAGTAAAGTAGATTTTCCTGCTCCATTTTTACCCATTAAGGCAATTTTGTCATTTTCGTTTATCACAAAACTAACTCCACTAAACAACGTTGAAGAACCGAATTGAACGGCAATATCATTAACTGTAATCATAAATTTTATCGAATAATTGCGGCAAAGATAATCTTTTTCGAGTGAGAATAATTTAAATAAAAAAAGCTCGAGATAATCTCGAGCTTTAATATGTTGTAAAGAATTTCTTAAACTGTTAAATCTTCACCAATTTCTAATAAAATCAATTGAATATGGCGCGAAAAGAAAATAGATTTTGCTTCTGCTTTATCAATTTTAATTGGTGGAAATGTATCGTAATGATAACCCAAAACCTTAGTTGCTTGTACATATTCTGCCGCAATAGAAGCACTTTTTGCACCCATCGTAAAGTTATCTCCGATTGGTAAAATTGCTAAATCAAGTTGTCCAATTGTATCTGGAATCAACTTCATTTCGTACGTCAAAGCTGTATCACCAGCGATGTAAACACGCTTTCCTTCACTTTCGATAATGTAGCCATTTGGATCTCCTCCATACGTTCCATCAGCAAATGAACTCGAATGAAATGCAATCGTCGATTGAATCGAACCAAAGTCAAAACTAAATTTACCGCCCGTATTCATTCCGTGTGCTTTCAAACCTCTTTCCGAATAATAAGAAGCAATTTCTGCATTCGAAATAATCAAAGCGCCTGTTCGTTTTGCCAATTCTTCCACATCATACACATGATCTTGATGCGCATGCGTAATGACAATATAATCCGCTTTTAAACTTTTGAAATCGATGTTTTTTGCTAATTCATTTGGTGTAATAAATGGATCAACAACAATGTGTTTGCCGTTTGCTTCAATCGCAAGCGAGGCATGTCCTAAGTATTGAATTTTCATTATATATTTTTTTGTGATTAACGAATTAAAGTATCAATAAAATCGAAACCGATTAAGCTATATCCTAATAATACAGCGAAAAATAAAGCTAACATTGCTACTTGTTTCAAGAATGGATCGAAATCTTTTGGGTCTTTTACTGCGAAAATTTGACGACGAATGGCGTTCGCAAAAAAGATTAAAATTAAAAATACAAAACCAGATAATTTACCTTGTTTAAGTGGTGACATCGTTACATATAATGCGCTTAATGCAAAAGGAATCGTCATTAAAGCCATTTGGTAATATTTACTTTTTTGAAATCCTAATTTTGATGCAACCGTAATTTTATTGTTTTTGACATCATTTTTCACATCGCGCATATTGTTCAAATTTAACACTGCCACACTCCAACATCCCATCGAAGCTGCAGGTAATAAAATTTGCCATTGAAAAACTTTAGAATATAAAAATTCCCCGCCCGCAACAGCTAAAATTCCAAAGAATAAAAACACAAAAACATCACCTAAACCAATATATCCGTATGGTTTTTTTCCCATTGTATAAGCCATTGCTGCAAAAATAGACGCAACACCCAAGCCAAGAAAAATGTAAATATATTTCATATCATTTGGATAAAAAGAAACATACAACAATGCTGCAACGCAAACTAAAGAAATCGCAATCATAATTCCGATGGCAACTTTCATTTGGTTTTGTGTAATCAATCCAGATGCTACAGCACGCTGTTCTCCTACTCTATTTGCGTCTGTTCCTTTTACCGCATCGCCATAATCGTTTGCGAAATTTGATAAAATTTGGAAAGCCAAAGTTGTTAAAAGTGATAAGAAAAATATATCATTTCGAAAGATTCCTTCTGATTTTGCAATAAATCCAGCCAATAATAATCCACTCAAAGAAAGTGGTAATGTGCGAAGCCTTGCGGCTAATATCCATTTTTTCATACTGAACAAAGATAATGAAGATTTTACTTTTTTTATCATCGAAAATTGAAGTAATATTGCATAGAATTTATCTATTTCAACTACTAAAATGCCTCGTAAAAAGAAAACACAACAATCTATTTTTAATACATTAAAAAAAATCAAACTTTCGACTTATGTGATTAGTTTGCTGATTTTGTGTGTTATTTTTTTTGCGTATCGTTATCGCCATGGTATACATTACTATTTTTCTGTTGTAGAAAAATCGCTGAAAGGTGAAAAATTGGTTGATGATAAAGTTACAAAGTTTGATATCCGAAATATTGAGGTGATGGATAAATATTATCTCAAAACTTTTGGTGTTGATGTTTCGCATTATCAAGGAAAAATTGATTGGACGAAAATGCATACGATTTACAATTTGTATCCGATAAATTTTGCTTTTATCCGTTCTACGATGGGAACTTCGTCTATTGATGAGACTTTTGAAGATAATTGGGAAGGTGCTAAAAAAAATAATATTTTGCGTGGCGCTTATCATTTTTATCGTCCAGATGAAAATTCGACTTTACAAGCACAAAATTTTATCGCAAAAGTAAAATTAGAAAATGGTGATTTGCCTCCAGTTTTGGATATTGAAACCTTACCGAAAACACAATCTATGGATCGTTTGGTGGAAGGAATCAAGAATTGGTGCAAAATTGTTGAGGAGCATTACGATATCAAACCGATTATTTATACGTCGGACAAATATTTCGAAGATTATTTACAAGATCATTTTGATGGTTATATTATTTGGATTGCCAATTACAATTTTTGGGTGCAAGAAATGAAAGGTCATTGGGATTTTTGGCAATTTACCGAAAAAGCAACCATAGATGGTGTAAAACGTTATAAAGTTGATGTGAATATCTACAACGGAACCATTGATGATTTGGAAGGATTGACACTTTAGTTTTCTGGATAAAATTTCCTAAAATCTACATGATAAGCACTATCCCAATTTATTTTAGAAAAATCTTCGGAAGTATTATTGAATTTCACATCGGCTACCAAACGTTCGCGCGTTGAAAGTGGACGATAAGTGTAACGTAATTTAGTATTTATCAGATAATTTCTTAATTTTTGAAGCTCTTTACTTTTAATTGAATCTTTATTTATTCCTATAATAATAGATTTTGGAATTCTTCTATCTTTTTCAGTTTTCTGTTCAATTCTTTTAATAAAATCAATTATTGTATCTGATTTTATTAGAATTAAATCTTTCTTTTTAACTTTAAATAGCTCTGTGATTTTTTTATCATTAAAATTCGATAATGCTTCGGTTCCGCACATTTCATCATAAGGAAACTCATTATTATAATAGTAGATTAAAGTATCATTATAAAATATAAATTGATCTTCAGCAAAATCAAAAGGAGGTTCTGGTATTAAAGAATCTTTACTATAATAATCATCTAAAGCTTTCTCGTACTTTCTATAAGAAAACGAAGAATCTGCATTCATTCCCATTGCCAAAATCTTTTGATTAATAGAATCTTGACGCAATTTATCGAGTTCATCTTGCGATAATTCTCGCTTACAACTTAACAAAACAAATCCTAAAAGTAAAAAGTAAACAATAGATTTCATTGATAATTATTTTCTTAAAGATAACAAAAAAGCGAATCGTTTGATTCGCTTTCCTTTATTTTAAAACCTTTACTTCTCCATTAATATATTCATAATCCCAAGTTGATGTCGAAATTCCAAGCGAAGGCTTGCCTTCTTCATCATATTGAATCGTTTCCATTTTTCTAAAATTATTTTTCGATAAAGACTTGTAGTATAAATCTAAAAATAAACTTAAATTCTGAAAAGGATTTTGAGATTGATCATAATTAGAAAACGTAGTCACATTTCGTTTTTTTATTTTATAATCAATGAATGGAGAGACGATATCATTGTAATCATGTGTTGATTCACGAAAAACTAAACTGTCTAAATTTCCATTTTTACTGAAATAAAAATCTCGACGACTTCTCAAATCATTTTTATAATTATTATCTGAAACCAATAAATCAATATGTTTTATTTGATTATTCTCGTAAGTATAAACGTATTTTTCTGTGTAATTCGGTTTATTTTCATAAGTAAAAATTCCTTCTAAAATTTGTTTTCCATTAAGGTTGTAAGTCAGCAAATCTTTCGTTGTATAACCTTCCATTTTCGAAATTTTATTTAAAATAGCTTGATTACCAGAATAAGTAATTTGAGTTTCTATCAATTTAGAAAAAATATTATCGTATCCAATAGAGTTATAAACTGCTATCCATTCGCCTATTCTTTTTGTAACTTGGTTATTTTGATACTCTAATTTTATCGTATCCATTCCAGTTGTTGTCGCAACAAAATACCCTTTAGGATAAGTTGTAAAAGAATTATTGTCTATAGGAATAGTTTCTTCATCATCGTTACAAGACCAAATCAAAAATAGTGGCAATAAATACAGTAGCTTTTTCATTGTGTTAATTTCTGTAAAAATAGTAAACTATTTAAAATTTCTAGTTTAATTATCCAATGTTACTTTTCGAATAGGTTTGATGAAAAATGCAATTAAAATTACGGTTAAAATTGTCATTGTTCCACCAAAAATAATTCCTGGAACTAACCCTAAAAATGTTGCGGCAATTCCACTTTCTAAAGCTCCTAATTCGTTAGAAGAGCTCACAAATATTGAATTGACAGATGAAACACGACCTTTCAAATTTTCGGGCGTTTTGATTTGTAAAATACTTTGACGAATTACCATCGAAATTGCATCAAAAGCACCTCCAAACATCAAAATAACAAAACATAAATACAGATTTTGACTAAATCCGAAAGAGATAATACAAACACCAAACATTGCGACTGCTCCCAATAATTTTGGCCCAACATTCCCTTTCAATAAACTTGGAATCATTGACAAGAAAAACATCATTATAATAGATCCAATTCCATGTGCTGAACGTAATAAACCAAAAGCTTCAGAACCTTGATTCAGTACTTTTTCTACAAAAGCTGGCAACAACGATTCTGCTCCACCAAAGAAAACCGCAAACATATCCAAACTCAAAACAGCTAAGATAATTGGTGTTCCCCATATAAATCTCAATCCTTCTTTGATACGTGTCATTGGCGATTCTGTTGATTCTGATTCAGATATTTCTGCTGGTTTTTTAGAGATCAACAATATCATGACCATCGAAATACACATAATTGTAAAAGCGGTTATCAAAGCAGCTTCAATACCAAATTTTGCTAAAATAACTCCTCCTGCCAAAGGCCCTAAAACTGATCCAATCATAAATGCAGACGAAGAAACTGGAATTGCTTTTGTATAGTTTTCTTTACGGACAACTAAAGCTAAAAGTGCAAATAAAGCTGGACCACTAAAAGATCTTGTCAATCCCAAAATGAAAAATGCAAAATAACAAATACCCAAATAGACAGGAATTCCTATTGCTTCTCTGACAGACGGAAAGTTAACAATCATCAATACAAAAGAAGCGGTCATGAAACAACCAATACTTCGTACCAAGATCATCCGTTTATCCAATTTATCAACCAATTGTCCCGCATAAAAAGCAGTTAAAAGAATTGGTAAAAACTCGGCTAAACCAATTAATCCAAGAAAAATTTCTTTCTGAGTGACTTTAAAAATTTCGTACGCA
Organism: Empedobacter sp. UBA7248; assembly: GCF_002472945.1. Lineage (NCBI taxonomy): Bacteria > Pseudomonadati > Bacteroidota > Flavobacteriia > Flavobacteriales > Weeksellaceae > Empedobacter > Empedobacter sp. UBA7248. The sequence continues at coordinate 151,130 of NZ_DKSU01000003.1, forward strand.
ACAGATGTACTCTGAATAAATAAAGCAAAGATTAAGGAAAACCTTAAAAATATGAATGGAATAAATTCTTTATTTTTCCATACGGATGGAACTTTCTCCTCTGATGTCATTTTGTAATTTGAATTTTAAGTTTTTAAATGTACACTGATTTTATTCAAAACTACCTTGATTTTGGATAATAAATTTGTATAAAATCAAAAAAAATCTTCGCGCATTTCTACCCGAAGATTTTTGAAAGTTTATGATGTATTTTATTGTTTAATTTAAGCGAATTCTAATTGTTTTTTCTCCTCTAATTGAAGACGATATTCGTAAATGTCCTCAATTGTCAAAACAGTCATTTCATGTTTTTCGGCAAAATCTATAATTTGCGGAACTTTCGCCATTGTACCATCAACATTTGTCAATTCGCACAAAACTGCTTCATTCCCCAAACCTGCCAATTTTACAATATCAATGCTTCCTTCTGTATGTCCACGTCGCTCCATTACGCCTTTTGGACGAGCAATTAAAGGAAAAACATGTCCAGGACGATTAAGATCAGTCGGTTTTGCTTGAGGATGAGTCGCGGTTTTAATCGTTTGTACACGATCCGCAGCAGACACACCAGTTGTTACACCTTCTTTTGCTTCGATTGTAACTGTAAATGCTGTATGAAAGCGCGAATTGTTATTCTCCACCATCGGATTTAACTCCAATTCATTTGCTTTTTCTTGCGAAATACACAGACAAACAATTCCGCTACATTCGTGAATCATCAAAGCCATATCTGGTGCTGTAATGGTGGAAGCTGGAAAAATGATATCACCTTCGTTTTCGCGGTTTTCATCATCAATTAATAAAATTCCTTTTCCGTTTTGTAGATCTTTAATTGCATTTGCAATTCTTTCGTTGGCTGTTGAGCCAAATTGTGTGATTGTTTTCATTTGATTTTTGTTTTTATCATGAAACATCACTTCAGGGCGAAACACATTGTTAAGTAATAAGTTCAAAGTTGCGAGTCATGAGTTTTTTACTCAGAACTTAATACTTATCACTCATGACTTTCAGTTGTGTTCAATTTTCTTCTCTCATCCAGACTATACTGTCGGTTTTGGAGTTTCACCAAATCAGTCCCATAACAAAGTTAAAGGAGTCGCGGACTATTACCGCCGGTAAGGAATTTCGCCTTGCCCCGAAGAAAATTTCGTTTGTTAATACTAATTTTTTATTTGAAAAATTACCATAGACTTTCACGAACAAAGTTACAAAACCAAAATGAGTTATTTATAATGAATAAAGATTATTTTGTTTGCTATCAATTAAAATCATATCTTTATTAAAATACTAATTAAATGAAAAACAAAGCTTTAAAAATAATTCTAAAATTTAGTTATTACGCTTTATGCGGATATTTAGTTGGATTATTAATTTCATATATCTCACCAACTGGAACAAGCCAAAACGCACCCTTTACCTGTATAGTTGGATCAATGACTTTTTTATTTTTTAAAGATTATATCATTCCTTATTACAGAAGTCAAATTCAACAAAAATAGACTTTACAAATATTTCTCAACAATCGGTTTTATTTGATTTGCGATAAATTTATACCCTTTTTCATTTGGATGAATACCATCTTTTGAAAGATATTCTTCTTTAGTTGAATTAAAACGTGAGAAAATATCAATAAATTCTATTTGATTTTGAAGCGCTAAATCTTTTAGCTTTTGATTGAATAATTCAATTTTTTGAGTTGTACGAAATTTACATTCAGGAACTTTTATTCCATCAATCGTTTTAGAAATAGGTAAAATACTTATCACATAAATGTTAGCTGTAAATTCTTTTGCTTGAGAAATTACTTCAAAAACATTTGATTCGAAATTAGCGAGTGAAACCAATTCTACATCATTTTTTTCGGCCAAATCATTTGCGCCATAAAAAAAGAAAATTAGATTTTCGTCAGGAGAAAAGCGCGCTTTTGTCTCAACTTCAAATCGCTTCATTAACCCTTCAGTTGTCTCACCTCCTATTCCGAGATTAAAACAATTAACTTCATTTACATTGTTGTTATAAAATTCTGCATGACAATAACGTTTCAAAATTTCTACATAACCTCCCAAAACTCCGTCATATTCGCCGTAGGTAATACTATCACCAAAAAATAAGCAATTTGTCATTTTTATTGTTTTATCCAATTTAATTTTTCCATTTGATCAAGAATTAATTGAAATAATTTAAGATTAAGAATCATTTCATTATAATTCATCGAGCTGTAATTTGCAGCTAAATCATGTTCTCCATTCAAATATGGTTTTTCCCAAATCCCAAATTGATCTGTTATAAAAATATTCACTTCATTCATTTGTTTCAAATGAAAAATAATTTCATCCGTAAATAATTTTTGAAATTCTTGATTATTATTTGAAGAAAAAATAAACTTCTCATTCAAATCAGCATCAATTATATCTAACTTTTTTCGTCGCTTGATTATATTAACCAATGAATCTAAAAATTCCCTATTTTTAATTTCAAAATGAATTGATTTTACTAAATCTATTTGCGTAAATATTCTTGCATCACATGACGACAAAGATACATTTCCAGACTGTTTGTAGCTTGTGTAATAATAAAATTAATTTCTTGATTTTTATGTTTTATAATTGCTCTTGGCGAATACCAATATTCTCTTTCTCTATAAATTCCTTTATAATTATCACAAAATAATTTTAATTCTCCTTCTATTTGAGCATTTTCCATAACTAAAATAACACTTTATCCTCTTTTCTCAATTCTTCTAAATAAGCAGCTTTTTCGTCACGATAAAATAAATTCATTGTTTCGAATGGAATTAATTTCAAATCTTTGTTGACAATATGTACGCAAGATTTTTTGACAGCACGAACATCAAAATCATGTGCATCCATAAAATTCATAATGATTATTCGGAACAAATTATCGTAATCTAAATCCAATTCGGGCGCACAAACTTCTGGTAAACAACAAAGTAATTGATTCACTTTTGGCTGCACTTTATCAACAGAAATTCCTGTACTAAAAATGTCTAATAATTGTACTTTCAATTGTTCATCTTGTTCGTATACAATTGTATTTTTTGATTCGTTATTCAACAAATCCGCAGGATTAATATAACGTGTAAGCGGAATTACCTCATCATTCAATTTCAGCATATAACCCATCGCCAAAGCATCTGGATTGCACGGAACTGGAATAATATCATCTGAATTAAAAAGTGGATATTGATCAATAATTTCTTGACGAACTTCTGTCAATGTAATTTTTTCGTGAGCCGAATCATCTCTATTTCTTCCCGCAATTTCGACAGGTTGAAACGTCACGCCACGTACACATTTTTGTTTGAGCGCAAAATCAATAATCTTCCCAATTTCATCAATATTTTTATCTTTTTGCAACACAACAACTAAAGTTGTAGAAAGATTTAATTCATTCAATTTTTCTAAAGCTTTCATTCGAACATCTGTCAAATCTTTTCCTCGAAAATCTTCTAAAACTTCTTTTTTGAACGAATCAAATTGTAAATAAACTTCAAATTCTGGTGCATAAGTCGCTAATTTTTCGGCAAAACCAGGATCATTTGCAATTCTAATTCCGTTTGTATTCAACATCAAATGTTTAATCGGTTTTGACTTGGCTATTTCCATAATCTCAAAAAACTGCGGATGAATCGTCGGTTCGCCACCACTAATTTGCACCACATCTGGTTCGCCTTCATTTTTTACAATTGTGTCAAACATTGCTTCAATCTGCTCCAAACTACGATGAGAACCATAATGTGGCGACGACATGGCATAACAAGTTGGGCATGTCAAATTGCATCGATCCGTCACTTCAACAATTGATAAACACGAATGCTGCTCGTGATCTACACACAAACCGCAATCGTACGGACAACCATATTCGACATCCGTCCCAAAATGCAAAGGCATTTCCGAAGCTTTGTTATAATTTCTGATGTTTTTGTAATAATCGACATCAGTTGCAATTTTAGTTTTGAAGAAACCATGATCTGGACAACGTTTTGTCATAAAAACATTTTCGTCTTCAATGATAATTTTTGCACCAACTCGTTTCAAACATTCTGGGCAAAGGCTTATTGTATAATCGTAATAAGAGTAATTTCTAACTGGCATAGTATGAGTTTGAGTATATAAAATCTTCTATAATAAAATATAGAATAGTTGACATCAAAATGATTAAACTAATAAATGATATAAAAAACAATAACATTAATCGTTTTCGATTAACATTTTTCTGAATTAATTTATAAATTAAAGTAATAAGACTTGAGCCTATAAAAGCTATAAGAATTACAGCTAATACAACAAGAAAAAAAATGAACTCTATAGTTCCTTCACTTATAAAATTTTGTAAAAAAATATATGCTATCATTGGCTACGTCTTACATTCCTCCACAAATCATTCCCGAAATAATAAGTGTTATCAATGCACACATTCCGAAAACCATTAAATAATATTTTGTTTCTTTTCTATGTCCAGAAATTGAGTTAATAATTAGTGAAATTAATGTACCAACAGCACCACCAATAATCGCAATCACTAACAAAATCGCAATGATAATATAAATAAAATCACTTCCAAGACCGCCTTCTGCAAAAATAACTGCGTAGATCATTTTATGTATTTAGGTTTAGTTTGTAATAACTTAAAGATATAATAAATTATGACACAAACGCATGTTAATTGTATAGAACTTAAACCTAAAAATAGTGGATGAATTGGTTTGATAAAATCTAAACAAAAACGAAATAAAAAATAAGCCAGCATAAAGACTTGAAACAAATATCCGGAAGGATAAATATATTTTTTCTGAACGATTTTCAAAACTATCCAAATCAAAATAAGGTAAACAATTTCGTACAATGCAACGGGATGACGCAACAATCCATCACCCAAATCCATTCCGAAAATTGAAGTTGTTTCTATGCCATACGTTTGTTCGTAAACACCTGTTAAAAAGCACCCAATTCGACCAATTATCATCGCTAAAATTAATGGAAAAACAATCAAATCGCCTGTGCTTTCTTTGTGACCAATTATTTTTTTTGTTAACTCAACACCGATTAAACCAAAGGTCAATCCTCCTACAATTGTATTACTTGTCCAGAAAAAGAAAAATTGGTTTTCTGCATCCAAAAAAGCTTGAGGATTTTCTAATGTTCCAATTATTTTGGATCCCAAAAGTGCACCAATTAAAGCGCCAATAATAATCCCGAAAGATTGAATTGTAGACAAACTTGATTTGTTACGTTTTCGAAGAAATGCATAATAACGCATCGCAATAAAAATTCCGACCGATTCGAGAATAGGATGAATTAAGACTGAATGTCCAAAAATTTCGATGGAAACAGGAAAATCTATTGTCACAAATTAATTAGGTTTTGGGTAAATGTAATTGATTTTATAGAAATAAAAAAAGCGATGTTAAACATCGCTTTTCGTTTATATTTTGAAAATTTTCTTATCTAAATTTAGAAAAATCTCTTGGACGTTTTTCTAAGAACGCATTACGACCTTCTACAGCCTCTTCTGTTCCATATGCAAAACGTGTTGTTTCTCCTGCAAAAATTTGTTGTCCAACTAAACCATCGTCTACTAAATTGAAAGCAAATTTCAGCATTTTAATTGCCGTTGGCGATTTCGTTAAAATCTCTTGTGCCCAATCAAAAGCAACTTGTTCTAACTCGTCATGTGGAACAACTAAATTCACCATTCCCATATCGTAAGCCTCTTGTGCAGAGTAATTCAATCCTAAGAAAAAGATTTCACGTGCACGTTTTTGACCAACCTGTTTAGCCAAATAAGCCGAACCGTAACCACCATCAAAAGAAGCTACATCAGCATCCGTTTGTTTGAAAATTGCGTGCTCTTTAGAAGCCAATGTCATATCACAAACCACGTGCAAAGAATGTCCTCCACCTACTGCCCAACCGTTTACCACAGCTACAACAACTTTAGTCGAAAAACGAATCAAACGCTGAACTTCTAAAATATTCAAACGTCCAACACCATCTTGTCCTTCGTAACCTTTTGCACCACGAACACGTTGATCTCCTCCTGAACAAAAAGCCCAACCACCGTCTTTTGCAGACGGCCCTTCTCCTGTCAATAAAATTACACCAACTTCACGATCTTCTTCTGCTAATTGAAAAGCATCTAATAATTCGAAAACAGTTTTCGGACGAAATGCATTACGAACTTCAGGACGATTAAACGCAATACGCATTACACCATCACATTTCTTGAACGTGATATCTTCGTACTCCTTTACCGTTTGCCAATTGATTGTTGCCATTATATATTTTGTTTTTTGATTAAAATTTTCTCAAAAATAAGATTTATTCATTTTTAAAAATAATTTTCAGTTATTAATCTCAAGTTTTTCTGCTCTTTTTCTTCGCAATTCTAATATACGTTGATCTATAATTTCTTAAAATTCTTCTTTAGTCACCTCATTTTTTGCTTTAAGTGGTTTTAATCATCATTGTGTATAAAAAAAGACAATCCGAAAAATACGAATTGCCTTTTTAATTTGAAAAATATTTAAAAGAATTGTTTATTTAAAATCTGCGTCAGAAACGTTTTTATTAATTTCTACTGATTCAATTACTATTTTAGCTGTTTGAGGTCCAGCTTCTGTTAAAATTTCTGTTGGCATTAAAATACCTTCAAACGTTTTATATCCTTTGTTTGTCGTCGTCGCAACCATTTCTCCTTGTGGAGATTTCATTTTTTGCTCAGATTTCATTAACAAACCTGTTTTTACATCATAAAAATCTGTACGAGAAATATCTGCAGCAACAACTTTGTAATATTCAACTCCGTTTTCAGAAACGATTCCTTCTACTTTAGCCGTTTTATACCCTTCTGACAATGGTACAAACAAAGAATTTGTTTTCTTTAAAGGAGCTGTCATTTTAGCTGGTAAATCAAACTTTTGTCCTTGAAAAACAAATCCTTTCTCTCCATCAAAAATTTGTTTAATAATAAGACCTCCAATATTATAACCTACAAAAGTTTTATTAGGAGCAGCAGATTTAGATGTATATTCGCCATTTCTACCCATTGTCTCAATTTTTCCTTTTTGAGCAATCGATTTTACAGCTTTCACTTTGTCCGCACCACCAATAGCTTTAAAATAATTATCTGTAATTTGAGCAACTGAAACTGTTGTAGTTTTTGCACCAGAAGTTGGTTTATCTATTTTATTTCCGAAAGAATCGTAGTAATTAACTGGGTAACCTAACTTTTCTAAAGCTGGAGCAATTTGCTCTAATTTCCCTGTTACATTGATTTTTGCTTGATCTGGACGGAAATATTTTTTCGAAACTCGTAAAACATCATCAATTGTTACAGCATTAATATTTTTGATATAATCTGCATAAAAACTATCTGATAATTGATTTGTTTTTTTAGTTAAAGCTTGACTCGCAACTGTAGAAGGACTTTCTAAAGTCAAAATAAAGTTTCCTAAGAATTTCGCTTTTACATCATTCAACGTTTGTTGATCAATTTTGTTTAACGTCATTCCTTTGATTTCTTTCATCGTCTCAACGATTGCAGAATCAGTTACTTCATTACGAACAGTTGCATTAGTATTGAAACGCCCAACGTAACGAGAATCAGAAACTCCACCACGTGCTCCATATGTCCAACCATGCGCTTCACGAAGATTCATATTTAATTTCGAATTAAAATCTCCCCCTAAAATAGACGACGCAATTAACACAGCATAATAATCTGGATCTTTCTTCGTCAACTGAACTGGATACGAAACCGACACCACAGATTGCACTGCGTTAGGCATATTAATCGCATTTAATTCCGTTTTTGTGACTTCCTCTACTTTTGGAAAAGCTGGAATATTTAATTTTCCTGTTTGCCAAGAATTAAAGTTTTTCTCCGCCAATGCTTTTACATCTTTTGTCGAAATATCTCCAACAACAATCAAATAAGCATTGTTTGGTTTGTAGTAGGTATTGTAGTAATCCTTCACATCTTGCAATGTAATTTTCTCAATTTGGGCTGGTGTATCAAATTCTGAGAAAGGATTATTTTTTCCATAAACTAATATATTCGAAACGCGAGATGCTGCAGCTTCTACAGATTTTTCGTCAGCTTTTAAACCTTCGATGTAACGTTTTTTAACATCAGCAAATTCACTTTCGGTAAAGTTTGGATTCATAGCTCCATCAGCCATATAACCAAAAATCTCGTTAAAGTATTTAGTCAAAGAACTTGCAGAAGCTCCTTCTTCCCAAAAATTAACGCGAGCACCTAAAAACTCAATACGCTTATTGAAATCATCTTTGGATTTTGTTTTTGTTCCTGTTCCCAACATTTCGCCTAACAAAGACTCTGCTCCTTTTTTTGCACCTAATGCAAATGGAGGATTATCGATTGTTAATGTCGCAGAAACTCGTGGTAATTTATGATTTTCAACAACGATAACTGTTAAACCATTTTTTAATTTGAATTCGTTCGATTTTCCTAAATTAACCGTTGGTGCTGGACCTGGTTTTGGCATTGGAATCGCCACTTGTGCATTTAAGCTAACTGCCATAAAAGCGATTGCAAGAGATAATATTTTTGTTTTCATAATTCGGTTGTTTTTTATTTTGCAGCTTTTTTAGATTCTGGTAAATAATGAATAATTACACGTTGGTTTTTGTTTAGATACTTTTTAGCAACATTGCGAATATCTTCTCTTGTTACAGATTGATAAATTTTCAATTCTTCGTTGATTTTATTTGTATCTCCGCCCAACATATAAGCATCCGCTAAAGCATGTGCAATGTTTTGAACACCCGATTTTGAAGCCACAAAACTATTTTCAATTCCATTTAAGATTTTTTGGTAATCCTCTTCAGAAATCAAATTTGTTTGAACTTTTTCTATATCTTGTTGTAAATCTCCTTCTAATTTATCCAAAGAAACTTCTCCTTGTGGTAAAATTCCGATTGAATAAATTCCGTAATCTTCCATTTGACGATTAAAAGCAAATATTTGTAATGCTTCTTTTTTCTCGTCAACATATTTTTTATATAAAACTGATGATTTTCCACCTGTTAAATAGCTTGATAACATTTCTAATGCATAAGCATCTTTTGATTTGTTATCTGGCGTACGATAATTAATCGCCAATAAAGGAATCTGAATATTTGCATCATATTCTGTTGCACGAATTTCTGATGTAATTGGGTCTTCCTTCACAACAGTTTTCACAACATCTTTTCCTCTTGGAATTACACCAAAATATTTCTCAATTAATTTCTTAGCTTCGTCTTTATTAAAATCACCCGCAACAACTAATACAGCATTATTTGGCACATAAAAAGTTTGACTAAAGTGTTTGAAATCATCTAATTTAGCATTACTCAAATCCTCAAAAGAACCAATTACACTCCAACGGTAAGGATGTTTTTTGAAAACGTGAGGATTAACTGCTTCTCCGTACGAAAATTTACCATAAGGTTGATTATCTAAACGAGAACGTTTTTCTTCTTTTACAACTTCTTTTTGTGTATCAACACCAATTTGATTAATAATTGGTTGACGCAAACGATCAGATTCCATCCATAACCCTAATTCTAAATTATTTGATGGAAAAGTTTCGTAATAATATGTTCTATCTGTTGTTGTATTCGCATTGTTAGAACCTCCGTGAGAAGAAACAATTTTGAACCATTCTCCTCTTTTGATGTTCTCTGTTCCTTCGAATAATAAATGCTCAAAAAAGTGCGCAAAACCTGTTTTTCCAACTTGCTCATCTTTCGAACCTACGTGATACATAACGCCTGTTGTAATAACTGGGGCAGAATTATCTTGATGAAGGATAACATGCAATCCGTTTGGTAGAGTATACTCATCAAATTTTATTTGCTGACCAAATAACGCTGATCCTGCAAATAAGATAGACATAAAAATTTTCTTCATTTAGTAGTTTTTAAGTTTTTTATCTATTATGCTTATGTAACATTAGTAGCAGTTTTTTTGAAAATGTTACACCAAATTTGCATAATAATTAAAAAAAGTAAAATAATACACGTCTATTGATTTAGTAGGCATTTGTATTAATTTACAACAATATTTCATAATATACCTATAGTAATTGTTATTGTATTTGCTATAGATTTGTAAAAATCGAGAGAAAAAAAAATGGATTTTATAGAGTTTTTTGGTTTTGTAGGCGCCTTCTTCATCGGACTAATTATGGGAGTTCTTGGTGGTGGTGGATCTATTTTAGCCGTTCCTATTTTAGCGTATATTTTTCATTTCGACGAAAAAATTGCTACTGCTTATTCATTATGCATCGTTGGATCAACAGGATTGATTGGAGGAATAAAGCAAGCTTCGCAAAAAATGGTTGATTGGAAAGTCGTTTTTCAATTTGGATTACCAGCTGTTGTTGGAATTACATTGGTTCGGGCATTTTTAATTCCTGCTCTACCAAGTAATTTATTTTCTATAGGCGATTTTATCGTCACACGTCGAATGGCAATGTTTGGTTTATTCGCTATTCTAATGGTTTTCGCAGCTATTTCTATGTTAAAAGGCAAGAAAGAAGAGCAAATTGATCAGAAAAATGATAAGCTAAATCCTGTCTTATTAATTCAAGGATTTTTAATCGGAGGATTAACAGGAATGGTTGGTGCTGGCGGAGGTTTTTTGATTGTTCCGGCATTAATGATGGTTGCAAAATTAGATATGAAAAGAGCTTCGGCAACTTCATTGGTAATTATTGCCATCAATTCACTTATCGGATTTTTTATTGGTGACGCTTTACACATCAAAATTGATTGGAGTTTCTTGAGTGTTTTCATTGGAATTTCTATGGTTGGAATTCTTGTCGGAACCTACATCAACAAATTTTTACCTGTGCAATTTCTAAAGCGAACATTTGCTATCTTCATTATTTTAATGGCAATTTTTATGTTCATCGAAGAATTTATAATTCAATAATTTAAAGTATGGAACTGAACGAAAATTTTTGGAACGATAAATACATCACAAATCAAACTGGTTGGGATTTAAAAGCTCCTTCTACTCCGCTAAAAGAGTATATCGATCAATTAGAAAATAAAAATATCCGTATTTTAATTCCTGGTTGTGGAAATGCTTATGAAGCAGAATATCTTTTGGAACAAGGTTTTACGAATATTACATTGATTGACATTTCGGAAATTGTAGTCGAAAAAATTAAAGAAAAATTTAAACATAATCCCAATATCAAAGTTCTTCATCAAGACTTTTTTGAGTTAGATGGTGAGTTTGATTTGATTTTAGAACAAACTTTTTTCTGTGCGTTAGATCCAAAATTACGTCAAAGTTATAGCATCAAAATGAATGAACTACTAGCCAAAAACGGAAAATTAGTTGGTGTATTATTCAACAGAGAATTCGGAAATGACACGCCACCTTTTGGAGGTGATAAAACTGAATATCAGACGTATTTCAACGATTATTTTGATTTCAAAGTCATGGAAAATTGTTACAATTCTATTCCACCAAGAGCAAAAACTGAATTATTTATTAATCTAAAAAAGATTGCCAAATAACCTATGATTTCATTCATAAATTTTAGGCTAACTATCAATCTTATTTGAGTTTAAATAGAAGAAAAGTATCAGAATTCATCCATCAGAGGAAAATTCTAAATTTAAATATTTGTATTTTTACACACTAAATCATTCTTATGAAAATTGAACAAATTTACACCGGATGTCTTGCGCAAGGTGCTTATTATATAGAAAGCAACGGCGAAGTTGCAATTATTGATCCATTGAGAGAAACACAATCTTACATCGATCAAGCAACAAAAGACAATACAAAAATCAAATACATTTTCGAGACGCATTTCCATGCAGATTTCGTTTCTGGACATGTAGATTTAGCGCAAAAAACTGGTGCTACAATTATTTATGGACCAACTGCAGAGCCAAATTTTGATGCACATATCGCAACAGATGGCGAAGTTTTTTCTTTAGGAAATATCACCATTACAGCTTTGCACACGCCAGGTCACACGATGGAAAGTACAACGTATTTATTGAAAGATGAAAACGGTAAAGATTATGCAATTTTTACAGGAGATACTTTATTTATTGGTGATGTTGGTCGTCCAGATTTAGCTCAAAAATTAAATACAGATTTAACGCAAGAAAAATTAGCCGGTTATTTATTTGACTCTTTACGAAACAAAATTATGCCTTTAGCTAATGATATTATCGTGTATCCTGCACATGGAGCGGGTTCTGCTTGTGGAAAAAACATGAGTAAAGAAACTTTTGATTCGTTAGGACATCAAAAAGAAGTGAATTATGCTTTGAATCCTACTATGACAAAAGAGGAATTTATTACTGAATTAACTTCAGGATTAATGCCGCCTCCATTCTATTTTCCAGAAAATGTGATGATGAATAAATTGGGTGTTGAATCTCTGGATGTAGTAAAAGAACGTGCAAATAAAGCTTTATCTCCTGACGAATTTATTCAAGTTGCGGAAGATACAAATGCTTTAATTTTAGATGTTCGCGACCCGCAAACTTTCGCAGCAGGATTTATTCCAAATTCTATCAATATCGGAATTAGAGGAAATTTTGCACCATGGGTTGGTACATTAATTACAGATATCAAACAACCAATTTTGTTAATTGCAGAAATTGGTGAAGAAGAGGAAGCAGTAACACGTTTGGCTCGCGTCGGATACGACAATGTAATCGGATTTTTGAACAATGGTTTCCAAGCTTGGGTTGAAGCTGAAAAAGATTTCGATGAAATTGTTTCGGTTTCTCCAGAAGAGTTTGTAGAATTAGTTGACGAAACTGAATTAAAAGTTTTGGACGTTCGTAAACCAGGTGAATACGAAACTTCTCACGTAGAAGGTGCAATTACAGCTCCATTAGATTTTATCAATGAATCAATGAAATTAATCGATCCAGAGGAAACCTATTTAGTACATTGTGCAGGAGGATATCGTTCGATGATTTTCACTTCAATTTTACGCGCTCGTGGTTTCGAAAATTTGATTGACGTTGCTGGAGGTTTTGGTAAAATAAAAGAAGTTGAAGGTGTTAAAATTGTAGAAGGAACTTCTCCTTGTCAATCAGGAAATAATTCTTGTTCAACGAAATAAACAATTTATTTTAAATAATAACGTTATAGCCTTGGGATAATCAAGGCTTTTTTTATATTCGTCATCTAAATTCATCCAATGAAAAAATTGTTATTCATCGCCTCTCTTTTTACATGTATTACCGCTTTTGCTCAACAGAAAATACATGGAGCTGAATCATTTGCGTTAACTATTCCGAAAGATTTTCAGCGTACAGTTGGGTTAAATGATTATGCAACTATTCAGTTTGAAAGTCTTGCTCCAAAGCCAAATTCGTATGGTTTTGTGATTTTTGAACACAAAGATGAATTAAAATTAGCAGATTCTAATTTGGATATGATTGATTATACGCTAAATTCTATCGAGCCATATAAAACACAAAAAGGGTTTAATTACATCAAAAAACCTTATGTTGCCTACGAACAGGGATTCAATTATGCCTATACCGAATTTGAAACAAATGATCCCGAATCTGGACATATTTATTTCCTACAAACTGTAATCGAAACGAAAGAATTTGTCTATCAGATTTTACAATATTGCAGTTTCGAAAATCAAGAAATAATGAAAAGCGATTTTGTCAAAATTGTAAATAGCTTCAAAGTAGAATAATCATAAAAAAACCTTCCTATTTCGGAAGGTTTTTGTTTTTTTGTTCTATCCAAAGTGACATATATTTTGTACTTTGATGATGATGATGTTGCAAAATTTGACCAATAAAATTTAGATTTCGATGTTGGATTAAATTTTCTTCAATCGATTTAACTTTCTCTAAAAAATCAGCTTCAAATTTAGTTTTATTGTAATTTTCGTTCAGAATTTTGATTCCATTTTGTTGAGCAATTTTCCACTCTTTCTCGTCATTGTAAAGCAAAACAGCTTTCTCTACAAACGCTTCGAAATCATCTTCTACAAAGCCATTCCAATCAAAATTATCTTTCATTGCTTCTGCTCCAATCGTTGTCGTAACCGAGGGAGTTCCTGTTTGCATTGCATCAACAAATTTTCCTTTTACACCTGCACCAAAATTAATCGGAGCCAACAAAACTTTGTAATTTGACATCGTTTCTTGTGCATTTTCAGCTCTATTTTTGATAAAAAATCGTTCGGAAGGATTATTCAATTGCAAAACTTTTTGCGTTGCATAAGCACCATAAATATGTAATTCAGCTTTTGGAAATTTCTTTCTCAGAATTGGCCAAACTTCTTTTTTTAAGGTCTGAACACAATTGAAATTAGGTTCATGAATAAAATTTCCGATAAACATAAAATGTTCTCTTTCTTCAAAATTTTTCCAAGAATTGATTTTTTCTTCTGTAATTTCATTTTCTAAAAAAGGTAAATAATACAAGATTTTTTCATCAATCTTAAATTGATTTTGTAAAATTTCAATTTCCTTTTTCGAAATCATCAACGATAAATCACAACGTAAAATAGAAGCTATTTCTCGTTTTGCTAAATCAGAAAATAATAAATCTTCTCTAAATTCTATTCCTTTTTTAGTTGCTTCTTGTCGCGCATTTCGTAGAAAATGTAAATCTTCTGTATCCAAAATCTTCAACGCATTTGGACATTCTTTCGAAACGCGCCAACCATATTGTTCTTCAATCATAAAACGATCAAAAAGAACAATTTCAGGATTTAATTCTTTAACAAAATCATCAAAACTTTCATCATTTAACTGAATTTCAACTTCATTTACTCCTTTCGAAATCAAATCAAAACTATAATCAGATTTTGAAGCAGCACACGCAAAAGTTATCTCAAACTCAGCTTTTTTGAAACAATCAATTAACTGAATCATTCGAGTTCCTGCCGCAGAAGAAGTTGGTTCTGGCCAAACTTGACCAATGATTAAAAGTTTTTTCATCCCACAAAATTACGCTTTCTGTTTGTTAATCGGAAGATTAAATATTATGCGCCCAATTGGCTTATTTTAATGTAAATTTGCAGCTAAAATTATATAAAATGTCTTATCAAACTGTTTTTGAAGAATTTTTCGAACAAGTAAAATCAAGTATCAAAGAAGGAACTTTTGCAAAATTGACAATGGCCAAAACTATTGGAGATACTGATCTTAAAAATATTTTTGTTCGTTTACATCTTTTAGAAAATAATGAGTACAATTTTGCCTTCACTTTTCGTTATAAAACTGAAGAAGTTGAACAATTTCATAGTGTTGACCAGACTTTTTTGATTTTGAGTTCTTACATCAAAAATCCATTTACAAACGCTTTATTATTTACAACTGAAAAAGATTTGATTTTTAAAGTGAACAAAAAGAATGCTGCAAGTTTGACGGAACAAGCACCAACTTTCAAACACGCATCGGATGTGATGTTAGAAATGATTGAAAAGAAAATCATTTAATACACGATTTTTTACATTCAATCTTTAAACAATATAATTTCGTAAATTTGGATTTAATATTTTTCGAAAAATGCTTGGATTAAAACTTTTGACAGACCCACGTTGGGCTGATATTGCGGAAAGAAATTTAGAAGAAATTTTAACGGATCATGCGTGGTGTGAGCAAAAAGCGGCAACAAATGCAATTACAATGATTGCGTATAATTCTGAACATGACGAATTTATTCAGGAAATGTCAGATATTGCCATCGAAGAAATGCAACATTTCAAAATGGTTGTAGAAATTATCGAGCGTCGTGGATACAAATTAGGTCGCGAGCGCAAAGATGATTACGTTGGTCAGTTGATGAAATTTTGTAAAAAAGATGGTTCTCGTAATATGGCTTTTGTGGATCGTTTGTTATTTGCAGCGATGATTGAAGCCAGGAGTTGTGAACGTTTCAGAACATTATCTCAAAATATTAATGACGAAGAATTAGCAAAATTTTACTATGATTTGATGGTTTCGGAAGCAAATCATTACACAACTTTCTTAAATTTTGCACGAAAACTTTCCACTGATGTTGATGTGGACAAACGTTGGAAAGAATGGTTAGATTTTGAAGGAAATTTGATTCAATCTTACGGAAATAAAGAAGCGATACACGGATAGAATTTAGATAATAAAAAAGTGAAATCAAGGTTTGATTTCACTTTTTTATTCGACATAAATCAATCGACAAGGAACGTCCAAATCTTCCGTCAAATAATAACTACAACACAAGCGATGATAACCATCTGCAATGATTAATTCGTTTGCAGATCGCACCAACAAAATTGGAGAAAGCTTTTTATTTGCTTTTATTTTTTTGAAATTCTCTTGAACATGCCTATTCTTCAAAGGAAGTAAACTCAATTTACTCGCTCTGAAAATGTCTTTGGATTTTTTTATGATTGTTTCAGCTTCCGATAATTTATTTACAAGCGAAGCAGCTATTTCGGGCTTAAAAATTAATTCCAAATAATCTTGCGCAGCGGGAAAATCGTGCTCTTCTGGTTCATCTAACCAAATATTTTTGTCATCTGTTATGTTTTTCATTCTAATTAAAATTGATAGGTTTTTATAATTTTATCATCTAATAATTGTTTCATCAACATTTTATGTTGTTTACTTTTACCTCTAACCAACCAAGTTGTAGAAACATTTCCATCTGTAGCATGTTGCTTAGCAACAGAAAATTTTAAATCAAATTTTTTAAATAATGTTTGACAATATTCATATTCTTCTTTCGACTTTGTTAGAATTGTATAATTTTTAATTTTATGGTAATCATCAATATAATTTTGAAGATAAGTTAATCCAACCAAAATAATCAAAACGATAACACTTCCCAATAAACCTAAATAAACATAACCCGCGCCAATGCACATTCCCAACGACGCAGTCGCCCAAATAGTAGTTGCGGTCGTAATTCCTGCAACTTTATTATCGTCCTTAAAAATTACTCCGGCTCCTAGAAATCCAATTCCCGTGATGATATTTGCTGCCAATCGATCTGGATTTTCTACTCCAATTCGGATCGAAAGAATTGTGAACAAACAAGATCCAAAACTAACTAAAATGAATGTTCTTAATCCGGCAGATTTGTTGCGATATTCTCTTTCCGTACCGATCAAAACGCCAATTATAATCGATATACAAATTAAAATCAAATCATTTTGAACCGATTTTGCTAAAAATTCTTCCATAACAGAATATATACATTAAATATACAAATTTGATCTTTTATTAACTATCCTACATCAATTTAAATCTAAAATTCTATACGTAAATTTGACTAAATCTAAAATAGTATGGAATTAGGAATAGGAATGTTTGGCGATCTACATATTGATCCTAAAACTGGTTATACGCAAACTCCTCAACAACGTATGAGCGAGATTATAGAAGAAGTAAAATTGATGGACGAAATTGGATTAGATTTCTTTGGAATTGGAGAGCATCATCGTCCTGATTATGCAGTTTCATCTCCAGAAATTATTTTGGCTGCTTTGTCTACAGTTACAAAAAATATTAAGTTGGGAAGTGCCGTTTCTGTCATCAGTTCTACAGATCCTGTAAAGTTATATCAAGATTTTGCAAGTGTTGACAATTTATCGAATGGTCGTGCTGAAATTATAGCTGGACGCGGTTCATTCATCGAATCTTTCCCTCTTTTCGGTTATGATTTAAACGATTACGATGCTCTTTTTGATGAAAAACTTCGTTTACTTTTAGATTTAAATAATAACGAAGTAATCAATTGGCGCGGAAATTTTAGAATGCCAATTATTAATCAAAGTGTTTATCCAAAACCTGTGCAAGAAAAACTACCTATTTGGATTGCTGTTGGCGGAACAAAATCATCAATTGTACGTGCTGCAACATTAGGTTTACCTATTATTTTTGCGATTATTGGAGGCAATCCAGCCGATTTTAACTATCTGTTCGAAATTTATAAACAAGTTTATATCGAAAATGGTCATGATATTAAAACGATGCAAATTGGCGTTCACATGCACTCTTTTTTTGGAGAGGATAGCGAAAAAGTTGCTGAAGAATATTTTCCAATTTATGGTGCACAAATGAATAGAATTGGAGCAAGTAGAGGTTGGCCAAAATATACAAAACCACAGTTTGACTATGGACGTTCTACGAATGGACATTTGATTGTTGGAGACGCTTCTTTAGCGGTTGATCGTATTTTGAAATATCAAGAAATGTTTGGTTTAACTCGCTTTTCTGCTCATATGGATGTTGGAGCACCAAATCATTTGGATATGATGAAATCTATCGAAATTTTTGGGAAAGATATTTTACCAAAAGTTAAAGAGGCAACAAAATAAATTTTAAATATACTGACAAAAGACACGAATCGTTTTCGTGTCTTTTTTTATTTTCGTTAAAATTGAATGAATGAAGAAAATATTAGCCAGTTTTATTGTTTTAGCCAACTTCGGTGTACAGGCACAAGAAAGTAATTTTAGGACTTGGAGTACCTTAAATATCAATCAAAAAATCAATAAAGATTTTAATTTTCAATCGGATATACAATATC
The DNA here is from genome assembly GCF_002472945.1 of Empedobacter sp. UBA7248. Taxonomy (NCBI): domain Bacteria; kingdom Pseudomonadati; phylum Bacteroidota; class Flavobacteriia; order Flavobacteriales; family Weeksellaceae; genus Empedobacter; species Empedobacter sp. UBA7248. Next base: position 169,733 of record NZ_DKSU01000003.1, read on the forward strand.
GTTCGTACGAAGATTTAGATCAATTACAACAACTTTTGATTCGAGGAGGAATAGGATACAATTTAACCGAAAATAATAATACAATTTTAGCTGGTTACGCCTACATTCAAAACAGAACTCCTACTACTACAGATGATTATGCTCATAGTCACGAACATCGTTTGTATCAACAATTCAATACAAAACATGCGTTACAACGTTTTAATTTTGCGCATCGTTTTCGTGTTGAAGAACGCTTTTTAGAAAATGATACACAATTTAGATTTCGTTATCAATTGACTGCAACTGTTCCGCTAAATAATGCAAAATTGATCGAAAATACTTGGTATTTGAAAGCGTATGACGAAATTTTTTTACAAGCTGTAAAAGACAAAACGTTTGATAGAAATCGACTTGGTTTAAGCTTTGGATACGTTATTTCGCCAACTTTTAGTTTGGAAGCTGGTTATATGCTTCAAAGTCAGAAAACATCGCATACCGATCATTTGATGATTGGATTGACGATTAATAATCCGTTTTAGATTTTAAGAAATAACGAAAACTTATGTAATCGATTTTCTATTTAATGGTAATTCTTTTTAATTTTTGTTCTGAAAATAGTTTATCTTAGTTAACTTGATTTACGATTGATTATATGAAAATTTCACTAAGTCTTTTAATAACATTTCTACTTTTTTCTGCACAAACAAATGCACAAACCGTCTTCAGTGTAAATCTAAAAAGTAAGGCTGATGTAAAAGTATTTGTGGTAAAGACAGAAGCACAAGCAGATTTGAAAGTTTTCAAATTAAATTCTTCTTCCAAAGTAGACAGTAACAACGGAAAATGGTTTTTCACAAAATATGAAAGTCAAGCAAAATTCAACATCTACTTTGTAGATTTAGCCAGTCAAGCAGATATTAAAGTTTTCTTTGTGAAATATGAAAGCCAAGCTGGATGGCGAAACAAAAGTAAAATGCATTATTTTTATTGATTACTAATATAATTATTCTAATCAATAATTTTAATTACTTCATAAAAAAATAAGACCTCTTTAGTTTCTACTAAGAGGTCTTATTTAAAAATATTTTTTCTAAGCAAAACTTATCAAATCTTCGTAGGCTTTTTTGGCTCCTTCAAAAACTTGTTGTTGCTCTTCTTCAGTTGTAAATTCTTGATTGATATAACCAATAAATGTTTTCCAGATTTGACCAAGGTTTTCACCATAATGTCCAAAATAATTGAAACTTTTATTCTCTAAAAATGGATATTTTTTCAGTGTTTTTGCAATAACATTTCCACCAAGCATAGAACCTTCTATCACATACAAAGCTCCAATTGCTTCTGCTCTATTTTGTAATTCAAATTGTTTTGACACATTCAATTCTTCTAAGCCCAACTCATTGATATCTTGTTCAATCAAAGACAATTTATTCAATTTTGTTAAGGCTAAATTTTTTAAATCATTGTCATTCAAAAGTTGTTTAATAGAATCTTCGTACGATTTTAGAAAAATATGATTAACCTGCAACATTTTATAATAATTTTTATCTGTAAATGTGCTGTTGAACAACTTATTCGACTCTAATTTATCTTCAATTTCTTTGTGATAAATTGCTGTTTTTTCTTTTAAATAATCAGATAGCATTAGTTAGTTTTTTTTAAATGTTAATATAAAAGTAGTTCCATCACCAACTTTACTCTCAAAAGATATACCACCATTCATTCTGTCCATCATTCTGTGCGCAATCGAAAGTCCAACTCCGTTTCCAGAAATGTTTCCAGTGTTAGACATTCTGCTAAATAACTTGAACATTTTATTATAATCTTCTTCTTTTATTCCAATTCCGTTATCTTTTATTTTGAAAATGACTTCTTTATTATTGATTTCGGATGAAATTTCAATCTTTGGATGTTTTGCTTGAGAAGAATATTTTATTGCATTACCAATAATATTCAGAAAAACCTCATAAAACATCGTTTTATCCCCCAAAACATTATGTATTTCTTCTACAACAACTTCAGTATTGTTAATTTTATAATACAACAAAACATCATGTATAATCTTTTCTATGATTGGTTTTGTTTCGATTGTAGACAATACAATTTCTGATTTTTTAGCTTTACTCAACGCCAAAAGATCCTGCATCATTTGCGTCATTCGATCAATTTCTTCAATAACACTTTTTAATCGATCATTTTTAATTTCATCATCTTTCAAACTTCTTTGAAGCATCTGACAATTCAATTTCATCACCGATAATGGTGTACGTAAATCATGAGAAACTGTATAGGTAAACGAGTCTAATTCGTCATTTATTTCTTTTAATTGTTCATATAAACTATGAATTTTGAAAGACTGTAAATGAAGTGTTTCTATAATTAACTTAATCACTTCTTTCGCAACATATTTCTCCTTATCTAACCAAATAAACGATTTATTCTTAATATTCTCTTGCCAAATTTTGAAAGAAGTTCGAGGAGAAAAACTGTGTATTTCATCGCCATTTATAACATCTACATTTTTAATTTTACTTGGTTCTCCAGCCCAATTTAAGGTTTGAACTTGTTCTTTTTTGAACCAAATAATAAAATGTTCGTAAGTTTGATTTAGAAAACAAAACATTACACCAGCCGAACTTGGACTAAGCCTAAGCTCTTGTCCATAATCTAGATAAAAAGTATTCGAAGTAAATAAACGTGCTGAGTTTCTTTTAAATGCCCATTCTTTTATTCTCAAAATTTCTTCTTTATCTGGCGTTTCGCCTTCTACAAAAACATCGTCAAAATTAACCAATGCAATTCCATCTGCCTTTGTAAGATTAAGAACCTCTTTTAGATTATTGTTCATTGATTGCTGAAGATTTTCTTCTGTTAAAAGATTCTCTTTCAATTTAATAGCTGTTTCGTTAAAATGATTTTGGAACTTTAATCGTTCAGTTGATTTAAAATTCACATAAGTCAACCTTGCTTGACGCGTCAATAATTCGGTTTGCAAACGAACTTGATTTGGAATAAATTTTGGCTCTGAATTCTGACATGCTACAATTCCCCACAATTTTTCGTTAATTACAATTGAAATAGAGAAACTTGCTTCACAATTAGCATTGCGTAAATACTGTAGATGTATAGGAGAAAGTGCTCTAACAGAAGAGTACATCAAGTTTATTTTTTGATAATTCTCATTACCAATTAAAATGATTCTTTTACTATCAACATCTGCAACCAAACGGCTTTTTTTCTCTAAATACAGTTGACGTGCTTGTTTAGGAATATCAAATTCGGGAAAACGCAAACCCATATAAGAATCTAATCCCTTATCAATTTCTTCCGCTATAACAACGCCACTACCATCTTCCAAAAATTTATACAACATTACTCTCTCGTAATGAATCAAACTCTTGATAGATGAAATTAACAAATCCCAAGTTGAGCTTATAGACTTAGAGTACAGGATTTGTTCAGAAAAATTATAATAGGCTAATCTGTTTTCTAAAATAATTAATTCTTCTAACTCCAAATAAATCAATTCATCAAAATGATAAACTGTTAAATGGTAGGTTTTTGAATTAACTTTTGTATTAGTTCGGTAAAATTCACCTTGTTCTAAATTCAAAACCTCATCAAAATCAAGCTCAAAATCATGAAGTTGATTAATATGTTGGCATAATATCTTTTCGGTAGAAATTTCAAATAATTCATCAATATTTTGAGAAAAAAATTCAATTTGATGCGAATTTTTATGAATTCCTATCAAATATCCAAAAGGTTGAATTTCGTTGAGAAACTGAATTTCTTCGTCTTCACAATTTTTGATGATTTGGTTGATCATATAAATGGTTTAGGAGTGTAATTATGAATCTAAGGTAAATTTATTTTTTAATCTTCTTGTCTTTTAATTTTCAGAATATAGTTTTCTAACTCTAATTCATCGGTATCTACTAATTCGAAATCACTAAAATGAGTTAAACTTTTCTCAAAAAATGTTGTAACTTTTTCTTTTTCTAACGATGGATGAACTTTAATTCCGTTAAATTTTATGTTCTTCATATAGACATAAAAATCGTAATCAAAATCGGTTTCTCCTAAATAAGTATTGGCTATTTTCCCTTTCCATTTGATGTCAAAAACACCAAATTCTTCTGTATCTAAAAACGTAATTTCGTGCTGTGCAACTGTGTCATTTCCTAACATCGAAATACCAAAAGCAAGGTTTTCAGGTTCGTCCAAATTCACTGGAAGTGGATCAATTTCGAATGTTTTTCTATTCAGTTGATTAAAATCTAATTGTGCTTCGTTTTCAATCTTTATTCCTTTATTGTTCCAATATGTACTCGAGATGATTGCGTGATCATAATTAATCCAAAGTTGCTTTTCGGCATTCTCTTCAGAAATGTCATCTATTTCATCCAAATCATCTTTATATTCTTCTTCTTCGTCATAATTATCTGACTCTAAATGAAGATCCATCCAAAGGTCAAAATTTTCATCAAGGCGAGCACTCCAAACAAAATCTATTACTTTGTGTCCGTTTGTAAATGGGCTATTCGAAAAATATATTTTGTTATTATCCTTACTCATAAATTGGGTTTTGACTTATGTTTTTGAATTTACAACGATTATTCTACTCTACAAAATTTAAAAAAATAATTGGTTCGTTTATTAGATATTGTCATTGATTTTCAAAGAAATAAAAAAAGTGCAATTTCTATAGAAATTGCACTTTTAAATTATAGTTATGATTTATAAATCAATTGAATTACAAGGTTTCTTTTAACCATTTGAAAAATTCGGTATGCCAAATCACAGAATTTTGTGGTTTTAACACCCAGTGATTTTCTTCAGGGAAATAAATGAAACGAGATTTGATTCCTTTCAATTGTAAAATTTGATAAGCCTCTTGCCCTTGTCCCATTGGCACACGATAATCATGACCTCCAACATAAATTAACATTGGCGTATTCCATTTATTTACTAATTCTGTACTACTTGGATCAAATTTAGAGTACGTTTTTTGCGCAGCTTTGTTATTTGTTTCCCACCAAGCGCCACCAGCGTCCCAGTTTGTAAAGAAAATTTCTTCTGTAGTTCCGTACATCGATTTCAAATCGAAAACACCATTATGTGCAATAAAAGATTTGAAACGACCTTCGTGAATACCTGCTAAATAATAAACAGAATATCCTCCGTAAGACGCACCAACAGCACCACGACGATCTTTATCTACATAAGATTCCTTCGAAATATCATCAATCGCAGCCAAATAATCTTGCATTACTTGTCCTCCCCAATCTTTAGAAATTTGCTCATTCCACTCTACTCCATGACCTGGCATTCCACGACGGTTTGGCGCAATTACAATATACCCTTGTGCTGCCATTAATTGGAAATTCCAACGAGGAGAATAAAATTGAGTTAAAGCAGATTGTGGTCCACCTTGACAATACAATAAAATTGGGTATTTTTTATTCGGATCGAAATTTGGCGGATAAATTACCCATGCAAACATTTCTTTTCCGTCTGTTGTTTTAATTTTACGTGCTTTTACATCACTCAACGCAATATTATCGAAGATATCTTTGTTTTCGTTTGTTAATTGCGTTAATGCTCCAGATTTCAAATCAACCACATAAATTTCTGCAGCGTGATTAATATCTGTTTTTGTAACAATTGCTTTATTACCAACAATTTCTTTGATATCAGCAATATCAAAATCACCTTTTGTAATTTGTTTGATGAAAGGCATTTTTCTCATTTTGAAGTTTACATCAACCTCAAATAATTGAATTGTTCCTCCTACTGGCGCATTGAAATAAATTTTGTTACCATCATTGCTCCATTTATAACCTTGTACGGTTCCGTCCCAATGTTTTGTAATATTCATTTCGATATCACCACGACGAACGATTAAATCATTTTTATCTGCTTCGTAACCATCTCGTTCCATGCTCAAAAACGCAAAATCTCCTTGAGAAGAAAAACTTGGTGTATTGTCATAACCCATTTTTCCTTCCGTGATATTTTTCGTCGTTTTCGTTACTAAATCGTATTGATAAATATCTGTATTTGTGCTTAATGCGTAATCTGTTCCGAATTTTTTCTTAGAAACATACAAAACTTTTGTTCCGTCTGGTGTCCAAACAAATTCTGAAACTGAATATGGTTCGTCTTTTAAAACATCAATTTTAGTTGAACCTTCTTTATTTTCTGACACAAATAAATGATCGTAATTTCCATCATTCCAAGTATCCCAATGTCTGTAATTTAATTCGTTATAAATCTGCACATTTGATTTGTCCATTTCTGGATAATAATCAGAACCAAAAACCTTTTGTAATTTAACTTTATCAGTTTCTGCTTTATATTGTTGAGATTTATTCAACGATTCATCAGCCAAAAGTGTTTTATAATCTTCGATTTCCGAAGCTTTTCCTCCTGCCAACGAAATCATATACGTTTTCGATGTATCTTCTTGTGTTTTTACGTTAGTAGAAGTTACTTTGTAAATCAGATTTTTTTGATCTTTTGTTACTCCAACTGGAGCTACTTTTTTTACTTGCCAAAGAAGTTCCGGCGTCATTACTTTTTGTCCCATTGCTGTTGTCGATATCAAGATACTTGCGACTAATACAGAAAATCTATTCATGTTAATTTCAAATCTAAATAATTGTAAAAGTAACAATTCTTTATCGAGAAAGGTTAAATTTATAGATAAAAAAAGACATCATCCAGTACAAATTGTACTTAAATGATGTCTCCGCTAATAATTTTTTTCAAATCGTCTAATCGATTCTTAAAATTAGGCTATATATTTTATATTAAACTACTTAATTAAAAGTTTAACTTATTTTTATGAGTAAAAACTGGAATAATTGCTCCAAAAACTAAATTTTGTTGAGAGAACACAATATCCTGTTTTGCTTTATCAGCTTTGTTTGCAGTTGTACGAATATCACTCAAATTAGCATATCCACCTTTTAATTCGGCTTGTACAAAGAAATAATCCCAGAAAGTAAAGTTGATCCCAACCATTGCAGCTGTTGCAAAACCTGCTAAGTGAAACTCATCATAACGTTCGTTACCCATCAATTTTACGTTAGAACGTGGATATAAAATCCCTGCTCCCAAACCAGCTGTTACGTTAACATCGATTCCTTTTCCATTTTTTGTAATTGGGAAATGCTGAATATTATCAAAACGACGAACCTCTAAATTAGCATAGTTCAAACCATCTGTATGTTCAAACGTTAAGAAATCTTCTGTTAATTTTTGATCAACATTATTATATGTTCCATCGTAATCTGAACCTGTGTTGATGTGACCATTCATTTTTACAACTTGGTCTTGATCCATCACATATTTCATGTGGTCAATCCCGAAAGAGATATTCCAATTATCAGAAACAAAGTAACCTAAACGGAAGTTATATTGCGGAATCGTCATAGAACTTGGATTGAAATACTTGATTCCAAAAGAAGTTTGACGGTCATGAGCTGCTACATTATCTAACTTAAAATCGTATCCATCTCCTTTGAACTGAATATCTGATTTTGTATACTGCGCGTGATTCCAACCCCAATAAACATAAAATTTACCTTTATTATTTTTTCCTTGCCCGAAAGTAGTTGCAACTAAAGCAACTAAAAACATTACACTTATATACTTTCTCAAAATTTAACTTTTTGCAAATTTATTCTTAAAAAAATTGAGTAAAAATGATTTATGATATCAATTTTATATCTAGACAATATTTAAAATCAATAAACATTGTTAAGCCTCATAAAATAAAATGATAAATATTTATTAAAAATGATGTTCTCTATTTTGTAATTAAAAATTAAAATATATTTTTGTGACATAATGAAAGACTACCTGATAAAACATAGCATTGGAATTTTTTTCACGCTTCTTTTGGTGTTCAGTACGAACATGCAAGGGTTGGCGGGTTATGTAGATTATCAGATGAGAATGGAGCAACAAGACAAAAAAGATTCTTCTGACAATGATCAAAAAGCTTTGTTTTCTCAAACTTCAACTGAAGAAGAAAATAATCAGAAAAATTCTTCGAGCGAAATCACAGAAAAAATACATTATTTCCACGAAATAAAATTGTTTACATTTTTTAATGTGAAACAAACTACACATTCGGATTTTCATCATTCTAATGCATATGCGTCTTTAGACAATGGTGTGACAACTCCACCTCCTGAATTAATTTAATTTTTTAATTGATTTTTTGCATCATTCTATTCAAATCTATTGAATAGACAGCAAATTTATTTTTATCATTTCAAATTATTAAATAACTCATTTTAAAACTATTATGAATCTTTTTCAAAATTGGAAAAAGGACATACCTGCGAGTATTGTTGTCTTTTTCGTTGCATTACCTTTATGTTTAGGTGTTGCGTTGGCCAGTGGTGCGCCTTTATTTGCCGGAATTATTGCGGGAATTGTAGGAGGAATTGTTGTTGGTCTTATTTCTAAATCTCAAATTGGTGTTTCTGGTCCAGCTGCTGGTTTGGTCGTTATTGTATTAACTGCTATTACAGATTTGGGTGCTTACGAACTATTTTTAGTCGCGGTTGTTATCGCCGGAATTTTTCAGATATTACTAGGTATTCTAAAGGCTGGAGTTATTGGTTATTACTTTCCATCTTCGGTGATTAAAGGAATGTTGTGCGCGATTGGTATTTCAATTTTCTTGAAACAAATTCCGTTAGCGTTAGGATATACAGAAACGTTTAGTTTTAGTAATTTTAGTTTAGATTTTATCACGCCAGGAGCGATTATTATTACAGCAATCTCTTTATTTATCTTGATTGTTTGGGATAATATTTTAGGAAAAAAATCAAACTTTTTCAAATTATTACCAGGATCATTAGTAGCTGTATTAGTGGGTATTTTGTACCAAGTTACAATTGGTGATACCAACCACGAAGTATTTTCTATCGACCACAATTTATTAGTAAAAGTTCCTGTTCCTGAAAGTGTTTCAGATTTCTTAGGACAATTTACTATGCCCGATTTCGCCTCTGGATTAACAAATCCTATGGTTTGGCAAGTTGCATTTACCATCGCAATTGTAGCATCATTAGAAACTTTACTATCTGTAGAAGCAACTGATAAATTAGATCCTTTAAAGCGTCAAACACCTACAAATCGAGAATTGATTGCACAAGGTGTCGGAAACTCTTTAGCTGGTTTAATTGGAGGTTTACCTGTTACGCAAGTTATTGTACGTTCATCTGCAAATGCAATGAGTGGCGGGCTTACAAAACTTTCTACAATTACGCACGGTGTTTTATTATTAGTGAGTGTGATCTCTATTCCAATGTTTTTAAATTTAATTCCAAATGCGGTTTTAGCTTCTATTCTATTGGTTATTGGATACAAATTAGGTAATCCGAAACAATTCTTGGACATGAAAAAATTAGGAAAAGATCAGTTAATTCCTTTCGCAGTAACAGTTATTGCAATTTTGGCAACAGATTTATTAAAGGGTATCATCATTGGTCTTATTGTTGGTGTAGTGGTTTCGTTAATCAAATCTTACAATAACTCGCACGTAATGTTGGTGAAAGAAGGAAATGTTTTCCATATGAATTTTGCTGAGGAGGTAACGTTTGTAAACCGCGGTGCAATTGTAAAAGAATTAGATGGTTTGAAACCTGGTTCTAATCTTGAATTAGATGTTCGTAAAACACGAATTTTAGATTATGATATTATTGAATATTTAGATGAGTTTAAAGTCAAAGCAAAAAATAATAACATTAATATTCGACTAATTTCCGAACGTGGAACAGTCGATAATCCACCATCATTCAGAGAGTTTTTTGGTTACGTATTAGTTGCCGGAGCTCATTAATCTGTAAAAACATATAAAAATTAAAACACACACAATAAAATTAAATATAATGAAAGCACATACATCAGAAACTCAAGCGACAACAACTCCAGATAAAGCGTTAGAATTTTTAAAAGAAGGAAATGCAAGATTTGTTCAAAATTTAAAAGCGAACAGAGATTTACTTTCGCAAGTGAATGACACAAGAGAGGGACAGTGGCCGTTTGCGGTTGTTTTGAGCTGTATTGATAGCCGTACTTCTGCGGAACTTATTTTCGATCAAGGTTTAGGAGATATTTTTAGTGTACGAATTGCTGGTAATTTCGTTAATCAAGATATTTTAGGTTCGATGGAATTCGGAACAAATGTAGCTGGTTCTAAATTGATTGTTGTCTTAGGACACTCTAAATGTGGCGCTTTGAAAGGCGGATTAGACGCTGAAGCAATTCACAAAACTGGAATGAATAATTTGTGTCATTTGGTTGATCATTTCAATCCAATTATCGACGAAATTATAAAAGATGGTGAAGAACGCTCTTCTAAAAATGCAGATTTATTAGAAAGATTAAATCACCAAAACGTTATACAAACAATAGAAGATATTCGTAACCAAAGTACAACCTTGAATACCTTAGAAAAAGAAGGGAAAATCAAGATAATAGGTGCAAACTACTGTGTAGATTCAGGCGTTGTAACTTGGTTATAAAACAATTAATTCTTTAGATATTTTTTAGTAATGTAAAAGCCACTCTGCGAGTGGCTTTTGTTGTTATTTAAAATAATTAGAAAAATATTCAATAAGTGATTTGATATTATCAATTTCTACAATAAATCTATCTTCAATTTTTTCACTCAACCCTTTTGTTTTAAAATAAAATTCATAAGGTGTTACTTCAATGTTCTTTTCATTCAACGAAACTATACAGGCAACTGATTCTTTATATAATTTAGAGAACGATTTTACTTTTAATAGTTTTAATAAATCATGTCCTAACCACATTTCATTTTCCTCTTTTTCTGAAATATCTCTACTATTTTCAAGTGATTCAAACACTTCTGTTAACAATATTTTAATATCAATATCATCAGGTAAAATAAATATTGGTTCACTTGAAATATATGACCAAGATTCTAATCTATATAATGTTACAATTATAAATTTGTTATCAATCTTAAATATTTGACAAGTTTTCATAATTTCAAAGTTTTTAAATTTTTACTATCTCAAGTATCTCAACCACGTCCACAACCAAACTGATAGGGTTATTTACTAAGCTGACGGTGTCTTTTACCAAGCTGGCTTGGTTACGAACCAAGAGAACGGGGTTGCATAACCCCAAATTTGACGTTCCTGACATGGTCAGCTAAGTTCTGGACGTAATCAACTAGGTATAAAACCTCATTAGCTTACTAAAATACAAAGCTAGCTTACTTCGGAACGTACTCAGCTTGCTTCAGAACCACGTCGACTACGTTCGGGACGTGGTCAGCTAAGTTTGAAACGTAGTCAAGATCCATTAAAATCGCTCGAATTGACAAATTTTCACATCAACACATTAGCTCATTTTCAAATTATCCTTTCTTCGGCAACTCTTTCAAGAAGTTATATCTTTTTTGAACAAAATCCATCATACAATAAAAATGATTCAAACCATTTGTTACCATCAACAATTGAGAACCTAACACAATATTGTAACGTGCTATTTGATCAAAAGTTGCTTGCGAAATTGCAATATGTGGCGCTTTACATTCCACCATAATAAATGGTTTTTCTTGCTGATAAACGACAATATCTGCACGTTTTCGCATTCCTGTAATATCAATTGCAACTTCCAACGCAATCGCAGAAGTAGAATAACCCAAATCGTTGATTAAATAATTCAGAACGTGTTGCCTAACCCATTCTTCGGGCGTATAGACAAACCATTTTTTTCGAATCAAACAAAAGATATACAATTTATCTTGGGCTTGTTTCAATCTTATTTGGTATTTTTCGGAAAAATTTAATTGTACTAATTCAGTCATTGTATGAGTCCTGTAGAATCTTTGATCAAAGATATAAAAAACAAAAACTATAAACCGATTTACTTCTTAGCGGGCGACGAGCCGTTTTTCATCGATCAGGTAACTGATTTATTGGAGGCGAATATTTTACCAGAAGAAGAAAAAGGTTTTAATCAAACAATAGTTTACGGACAAGATGTAGAGGTTGGACAATTGATTGGAATGGCTCGTCAATATCCGATGGGTGCAGAAAAATCTGTAGTCATTGTAAAAGAAGCGCAACATCTTAGCCGTTCCATAGATCAGTTGGAAATGTATGCAAATCAAGTACAAGATTCGACGGTTTTAATTATCAATTACAAAGGAAATTCACTTGATAAACGAAAGAAAATCTACAAAGTTCTGAATGAAAAAGGGTATTACCACGAATTCAAAAAAATTTATGAAAACGAGTTACCAGCTTGGATAGAACAGAAAGTTGCAGCTAATCAATTTAAGATTGAACCAAAAGCAAAGTTTTTGTTGACAGAATATGTGGGAGCTGATTTATCTCGTTTGAATAATGAATTAGAAAAACTCTTTACAATTGTTGGTGCAGATAAAACCATCACACCAAATCATATTGAGGAACATATTGGGATTAGTAAAGATTATAATGTTTTTGAACTTCGCAATGCAATCGAAACGAAGAACATCGAAAAAGCATTCAAAATCATTAAATATTTCGAGAAAAATCCAAAGGATAACCCGTACGTCGTTTCAATCACAACAATTTTTAATCTGTTTACTAACATCATTCAAATACATGTTACGCCAGATAAATCGAAGCAAAATTTGGCAAAAGTATTAGGAATTAATCCGTATTTTGTACAAGGAATGATGACGGCTGCGAGTAATTATCCTCTAAAAAAAGCTACGAGAATTATCTCATTCATACGCGAATATGATTTGAAAGGAAAAGGTGTTGGAACTACTGGAAATGTGACGCCAAGCCAATTATTGATTGAATTAGTGTATAAAATTATGAATCTATAATTTTCATCTATTTATAGAATCGAAAAAAATAAATAAGAAATACTAAATTTGTAAAAAAATAAAACAACACAATGGAAAATAACGTAAGAGATGTTATCATAATAGGATCTGGACCTGCTGGTTATACAGCGGGAATTTATGCTGCACGCGCGAACATGAATCCTTTGATTTTAACTGGTATGGAGCCAGGTGGACAATTAACAACAACTACAGATGTTGAGAATTTCCCAGGTTATCCAGAAGCAGTTACAGGACCAGAATTGATGGCTGATTTACAAAAACAAGCTGAGCGTTTTGGAACTGAAATAAAATACGAATATGTAACGGAAGTAACTTTTGGAGAAAAGGAAGGTGATGTACATACTGTAAAATCGAACAATGGAACTTACCAAGCGCGTTCTATCATTATTTCGACTGGTGCAACTGCGAAATATTTAGGTTTAGATGATGAAACTAAATACGCTGGTAGTGGAGTTTCAGCTTGTGCAACTTGCGATGGTTTCTTTTACCGCGGTAAAGATGTTGCGGTAGTTGGTGGTGGTGATACGGCTGCTGAAGAAGCAACTTACTTATCAAAACTTTGTAACAAGGTTTATTTATTGGTTCGTAAAGAAGAAATGCGCGCGTCTAAAGCGATGCAAGATCGTGTTGCAAATACGCATAATTTAGAGGTTTTATATAACCACGAATTAATTGGTTTGGAAGGAAACAATGTTGTTGAGAAAGCTAAAATCATCAACAATGTTACAAACGAAGAAAAAGAATTAATCGTTGATGGAGTTTTTATCGCGATTGGACATAAACCAAATACAGAATTATTCCAAGGTAAATTGGATATGGACGAAACGGGATATTTAATCACGCAAGATCGTTCGTACAAAACAAATGTACCAGGTGTTTTTGCTGCTGGTGATGTACAAGATTCTGTTTACAGACAAGCAATTACTGCTGCTGGTTCTGGTTGTGCTGCGGCATTAGACGCCGAACGTTATGTTGCAGAATTTTTTGAAGCATAATTTTTCAGAAGAAATATATAAATACAAAAATAGCGAGCTAATGCTCGCTATTTTTTTTAATAAAATAAACAACTACAAATTATTTCAGGAATTTCTGTTGATATTCTTTTCTATAGGCATAATAAAATACAACTGGAAGAATTGTAAAGGATAGGATTAAACAAATGATTAATCCTCCTACAATCATAATTGCCAAAGGCTTTTGAATTTCTGATCCCATTCCGGTAGAAAGTGCTGCAGGTAATAATCCCATCGATCCCATAAGCGCAATCATCACAACAGGGCGTATTCTACTTTTAACACCATTAACTATTGCTTCTTTTAATTGCATTTTATGTTTTAAATTATCTCGAATAACACCAATTAAAACAATTCCATCAATTGTTGCTACTCCAAAAAGAATAATAAAACCTATTCCCGCAGATATACCAAAAATAGTTCCTGTTACCCAAAGCGAAATAAATCCTCCAATAAAAGCAAAAGGCAGTGTTAATGCAGCTATCGCTGTGTCTTTTACATTTCCGAAATTAGTGTACAATAATAATAAAATCAAAACTAACGAAATGGGAACGACCATTGCTAATTGCTTTGCTGCGCGCTCTTTACTTTCGAATTCACCAGCCCATTCCATGTAATTTTCTTTCGGTAATTTAACTTCTTTGGCCACTACTTTCTTCGCTTCATCGATTGTACTTCCTAAATCACGACCTTCTATACTGAATCCTACACCGATATATCGACTATTTCCTTCTCGATAAATAAAAGCAGGTCCTGTTTGATAACCAATTGTAGCTATTTCCTGCAAAGGAACATTGTTCCCGTTACTTGTCGGAATCAAGATATTTCCAATTTTCTCAGGAGTATCTCTATAAGCTTCCTGAAAACGAAGAATAACATCAAACTGTCGATCATTTTCATAAAACTTAGTAGCTGCTTGTCCACCAATTGTCATTTCAATTACTGCCTGAACATCCGCTGTACTAATACCATATTTCGCCATTTTTGAATCACTCAATTCTATTCTAAGTTCAGGTAATCCAATATTTTTGTAAACATTGATATCCGTTATTCCATTTACTTTTTCGATAGATGACGCTACCTTATTTGCATATTTTTCTAAATCGTACAAATCATCACCAAAAATCTTAATAACTAATGAGCTTTTTACACCAGCGACATATTCTTCAACATTATCTTGAATTGGTTGCGAAAATCCAAATACAATTCCAGGATAATGATTCAGTTTATCTCGCATCTCTTGAATAATCTCTTCTTTTGAAACCTTGCGCTTCCAATCTTTTTTATCTTTTAATTGAATATTAAATTCAATATTAAAGAATCCTGTTGGATCTGTTCCATCATTTGGACGACCTGTTTGTGTTAAAATAAAATCAATTTCATCACAATCTTTCTGCATCAACTCTTTCATCTCTTTTGTTAATCGAGTTGATTCTTGTAAATTGACACTATTTGGTAAAGTTGCACGAATGTAAATTGCTCCTTCATTCAATTTCGGAAGAAATTCTGATCCATAATGCGAGAACTTAAATAAACAAAGAGCTAAAATCCCTAAAAAGATTCCTATTGTTGCTTTTTTATAACGAAATGCAGTTTCATATAATCCGAAAATAGTTTTCTGAAAAAATCGAGTAATAAAGTTCTCTTTCTCCTCCATATTTTTCTTAAAAAGCAACTTACACATTGCAGGAACATAAGTTAGACTTAATATTAAAGATCCTAATAATGCGTATCCTAATGTAAATGCTAAAGGAGAGAACATTTTACCTTCCACTTTTTGGAATGAAAATATCGGTAATAAAGCAACAATAAGAATAAGTAAAGCAAAGAAAATATAAGAAGCTACACTTCCTGCGCTTTTCTTTATAACACCCATTTTACTCATTTTTGCGAAACGTTCTGCTCCTACTTTATGTTGCATGGTTGCTAAAGCAACAAAAACTGTTTCCACAATTACCAAAGTTCCTTCTAATAATAGTCCAAAATCCAATGATCCCATTGAAATTAAATTCGCTGGTAATCCTTGTATTTTCAACATAATAATTGCAAACAAAAAAGAAAGCGGAATAACCGAAGCTACAATAAATGTTGATTTCCAATTATATAAAAAAACAAAAACAATTAATGAAACTAGTAAAATACCTTCAATAATATTTTTAGAAACCGTATGTACTGTATTATCAACCAATTTGGTACGATCTACAACTGTTTCAATTTTTACATTATCTGGTAAAGTTCTTGTGTTTAATTCTTCAATCTTTGCTTTCAGATTTCCAATGACTTCGGATGGATTTTCACCACGCAACATCACTACAATTCCTTCAACCATGTCATCGTGCTTGTTGTAACCAACTTGCCCTAATCTAGGTTTATTTGAAACAACAACATCTGCTACATTTTTGATCAAAATTGGTGTAGAACCATTCAGTTTCACTGTGATATTCCCAATATCTTCTATCTTATCCAACAAACCTACCCCACGAACCACATAAGCTTGATCTCCTTGTTGAATAACATCTCCACCAACATTTATATTTGATTTAGAGACCGCTTCATAAACATCTAAAGGCGATAAATCATAATTCTTTAATTCGGTTGGATTAATTTTAATTTCATACGTTTTTTCTTCACCACCAAAACTTACGACATCTGCAACTCCTGATACAGAAAGCAATTCACGCTCAATTACCCAATCTTGTATCGCTGTAACTTCCTTGATAGGTAAATCACTTTTGATCACATAACGAAAAATCTCTCCCGTAGCACCAGAAGGTGGTTCAATATCTGCATCGGCTCCTTCTGGTAAATCAACTCCACTTAATTTATTCGATACGTATTGTTGTGCATAAAAATCATCTACTCCATCTTCAAACTGAACAGTAACAACAGATAACCCGAAAAGAGAAATAGAACGAATATTTGACTTATGCGGAATACTATTCATTACTTTTGAAACTGGTAAAGTCACCAATTTTTCCATTTCCTCAGCACTTCTTCCTGGCCATTGTGTTATGATACGAGCTCTAGTATTCGTTACATCTGGAAATGCTTCTATTGGTGTATGTTTTAAAGAAAATATACCTGCAAAGAGTAATGCAAATACAGCAAATAAAACAAAGGTTGTATTTCGTAACGAAAAAGTTACGACTGATTGTACTAACTTTTTCATTTATTGTTTATTTAGTTCCTCAAATATCATTAGAGCGTTTCGAGAAATAACTTTCTCATTTGGTGCAAACTTTTCGCTAACAAATGTGTATTCTTCATTCTGACCAATCGTCGTAATTTTTCGGATTTCCATTGTACAATCATTTTTATATACCACCACATATTCCTTATTGTTCTCAAAAACTTTGGCTTTGTTTGGTATTGCAAATGCATTTCCAACAATATTTTGTTTATCGATAATAATATCTGCACTCAAACCTGGCATCAAGTTCAAATCTTGATTTTCCAATACAACACGCGCTTTCAAAACGTGTTCATTTTCATCAAAAACATTGTATATTTTATCAATTTTTCCAACATAAATACGATCAGGATACGCCATCGATTTCACTTTTACAGCATCACCTTTTTTTACATATTGCAGATTATTTGCGTAAATATTTACCATTACCCAAACCTGTTTTAGATTTGAAATAGAAAAAAGATTTTCATCTGAATCAGAAATAATAGATTGACCAACGCTAATGTTTTTCTGAACGATATAACCATTTTTAGGTGATAAAATCTGGAATTGACCATTGCCAACTGCACGATACATCTTCAAGGTAGCATTGATTTTATCAATTTCAATTTGCGCTGATTGTAATTCGTGTTCTGCCTCTGTAACTTCGGGCTGAGAAGCCATTCCATCATTCAATAATTCTTTTTTCGACTTGATTTGTTTTCGAATCAAATCCATTTGATTTTGATGATAACGCTTTTGCTGCACCAAATCTAGTACTTCATTCGATTTTACAACTGCCAGCACTTGACCTTGACGCACATAATCGCCTAATTCAAAATTCACTTTATCTACCACACCTTGTAGCAAACTTTTAAAGCCAACTAAATCATTTTCGTTGTATTCAATTTTTCCCGATAAGGTTAATTGTTCGTGAATTGGTTGCTGTAAAACTGGTACAATTTCGGTTGACTTTTTCAACTGATCATTTAAACAAAATTTGTTTTCTTTTACCGTTTCTTTCTCGGTTTCTTGCTTTTTACAACTACTTAAAACCAAAGTAAAAGCAGCTAAAAAATAAAAAGTTTTTTTCATCATTTTATAAATCTTGTCCAACGATATAATTTAATTCTTCGAATGTCTTTTGATAATTCTCTAACAAATCAAAATAAGCTTGTTGAGATTCTCGATAAGCTTGTATAAAATCTATAAACTCTAGTAAAGTAATTTGTTTGTTTTGTAAATGTTTTTTATAATTTTCAATCATTGTCAATTGATCTTGTTTATTCATTTTCTTCCATTGAATAATCGCTTTATCTAATTGATTGATTTGATTGCTAATTCGGTCAATTGTATTATTCAATTCAAAATCAATTGTACTTTTTGTAATCTGTTGTTGATTAACTGCAATTTCAGCAGCTTTTATATTTCCTTTATTTGTATTGAAAATTGGTAAATCCATACTAACTCCAACTCCTACAAAATCTCGCATAATATTTCCACCTCGATCATAATTTACTTGAAAAGCCAAATCTGGTGTGCGTTGCGCTTTTTCTAAAATCAATTGTTTTTCAGCTAAATTAATTTCATTTTCTTGTTTTTTTAACGCTATATTTTGCTCTTTTGCTAATTGTTTTGCATCAAATGGAATTGATTTGGAATGAGAATTGAATCTTGAAAAATCGATTTCATTTACATTTAAATCTGAGTTTTGCGTTAACAATCGAAGTTTATTGATGTATTCAATTTCTTGATTTTCTAGCTCAATTTGATCTTTTTGTAAACCAATTAATTCGGTTTGAAGTCTGTAAAAATCTGCTTTGGGAACATTTTTTAAATCTGCTTGTCGCTGATATTGAGTCATCATTTGTTCAAACAAATCAACGCTATTTTGCAATTCTTTCTTTTCAGATTGAATACGCGCCAACGAAAAATATGTTTGTCTTAATTCCTTTTTCAGCTCACGCAACAATTCCTCATACTCAAAAAGTGCCGAATTCTTCTCTAATTCTTTAATCGCAACACGCTTTTTTCGTTTACCAGCGGTTTCAATTAATTGCTCTAATTCGACAGAAATTTGTTGATTTTTCCCGTATTTACCGAATAAATAAGGCTGTTCTTCTACATTATAAGTTTTCCAAAGATTAACCTCAGAAATACTCAACGTTGGGTTTTGCCATAATTTCTCCTGAATAATTTCAGCATCAATTCTGTCTACATTGAATTTATTCGCAATAAGCGCGTAATTTTTTTGTAAAAACGCTGCTTCTAAATTGTCCAACGTTATGTTTTGCGCCTGTGTTTGTATCGCAAGAACAATTGGAATTGCTGTATAATAGATCTTCTTCACTTCTACTCTTTTTGAAAATTCAAAAGTAAAAGTGTAAGATTAAGGTGAGTTTTAAGTTAAATTAAAAGTAGATTAGAAAATGAGTTTAACAATCGTTCCTTTAGGTTTATTCGGAACAATTTCGATATCAATTTGATGAAGTGTAAAAATAATATTCGCCATCGAAAGCCCAATACCTTTTCCTTGAAAATCTTGCGTGTTTTTACCTCGAAAAAAGTTTTGTTTAATTTGTTTGATATCAGTTTCTAAAATACCAATTCCTAAATCGGAAATATGAATTTGCAAACGATGATTAATTTCCAAAAACTGTACTAAAATCGGTTGATTGTTCGAATATTTTATTGCGTTACTTACTAAATTATTCAACGCAACTTCTAATAATTTTTCATTTCCTTGAATGGTTAACAATTGATTATTTTCGACTTGTAAATCCACATTTATATGTGCTTGATGATACAAAATAGCATTTTCAATCACTTGCCAAACTACTTCATCAATTCGAATTTGACTAAATTCAAAACTCGTTTTTGCTCCCGAAAGTAACATCATTTGGTCTAACGTTTCTTGCAAATCATTGGTATATTGCTTCAGTTGTACAATCACGTTTTCGTATTCTTCGAGCGTTCTTTTTTTATGATTCGTTACTTCTAAAGTTCCTAATAATGCAGTAATTGGCGTTCGTAATTCGTGCGAAACATAATCGATAAAATTCTTTTGTACATTAAAAGTTTGTGCCATTCGATCAATAAAATGATTGTAGGTTTTGATTAAATCTTCAATCTCTGCATACGACTTATTGAGCTTTAAAGGTTCTGTAAAATTCTTCGCATCACGTTCTTTTATTTGCTCAATAATTTTTGTAATCGGTTCATAAGCAATTATTCCTAAAAAATTAGAAAATAGATAAATAAAAATTAACCCAATCAATGAGACCGAAATCAAAATTTGAAGTAACGATTGCATTTGTTCATTAAATTCTTGTTTAGATTCACGCGTGATTACAACAAAATCACCTTCGTTATCATGATAAAAAATTCCGTTATAAAAGAAATCTTTACTTGTAAAAAAATCGGATTTATTGGCACGAATATTTTCTATAAAATTGGTTGAAATATCATTGTTTGAAGACATATTTCCATTGTACTTTTTGTTGTTATGATCAACAATTAAAATATTTTTTCGGGAAATCGTCTTCTCTAATTGGCTTTTGATATTATTGTGTTCTAAAACAGGTAATTCGTCTTTTTCTAAATAATAAATAGAAGCCAATAGTGTCTTATTCTGCAATGATTTGATCTCTTTTTTCTCCATTTCGGTATAAAAAGAAAAATAAATAATTGTAGAAACAATCAGAATAATTATACTGAAAATAACGACTGAATAAAGCGCTAATCGGTGTTTTAATTTCATAAATTAGGCTTTAAACATATAACCAACGCCTTTTACTGTATGAATATATTTCGTACCATTTTTCTCGATTTTATTACGCAAATACGAAATGTAAACATCCACAACATTGGTGTGATTATCGAATGTTATTCCCCAAACAGCGTTTAAAATTTGGATACGAGTAACGGTTTTATCTATATTTTCGATTAAATAATTCAACAACTTAAATTCACGAGGAGAAAGTTCTGTTTCTTCTTGATTGACAAAAACTTTATATTGATCCAAATCGATTTCTAAGTCATCGAAAATCAATTTATTTTCAGGAACTTTTTGCGAACGAAACTGATTTCGGCGCGTTAAAGCCTTGATTCGCGATAATAATTCGTCGAAATGAAATGGTTTTGTAATGTAATCATCTGCTCCATAATCCAAAGCCGAAACTTTATCTTGAACTGTATTCAATGCGCTTAACATCAATATTGGCGTGAATATTTTTTTATAACGAAGTGTTTGTACAAGCTGAATTCCATCCATTTTTGGTAACATAATATCGCAAATAATCAAATCAAACTGAATCGTAAGAAATTCATCTAAAACAGTTTCTGCATCTTTACAAAGCGTAACCAAATGCCCATTTTCTTCTAATCCTTTGATTAAAAAATCGCTAATTCGCTTATCATCTTCGATTACTAAAATTTGCATACACTTTCCATTTTTTCAAAATTAATGAAATTGATTAAGACAAAATGAATTTAAAGTATTTTCTAATTGTTTTTTAATTTAAAAAGCTCAACCAATGGTTGAGCTTTGTTTTTATTGTTTAAATCGTTCAAATTGATGCCAATATTTATCTATTGTGAATAGAGATTGAAATCTCGAAGCACTACAGATTTTGTTACAAATACGTTAAAATATTCCCTCTAGTTTTCAACCAACCTGTAATACTATATCTTGGTCGATGGACGGTTTTTACTTCGTGTGGAATACTTTTACTATCAAAAACAGCCAAACGTCCAGCAAGAGGTAAAATATTTAATTCTTTTTCAGCCTTATTCTCATCTGCCAAATACAAGGTCAATTGTCCGCCAAATTCATCTTTCCATTCTTCATCATTCAAATACAACACAATAGAAAGTGTACGTCTATCATCATTCTTGAAAGCATCAACATGTTTTTGGTAAAATGTCCCTTCGGGATAAATGGCATAATGAAATTCACTTTCCTCAATGCCCATGTAGCATGTTAAATTGAGATACTCAATAAAATCATTGATTTTTGAGAAAAAAATTTCTTCTGTTTCTGTTTTATTTTCTTCATCAATCCATCTGATTTTATCGCCTCTGATTGATTTTACAATTTGTTCGTTAACCGAACTTCCTACGGCTGCTTGATGAAAATCTTTTTTATTTTCTTTTCGAATTATTGCTTCGCGAAGCTGCTTTGTTTCCTCTGTTGAGAAAAAAAAGTCTGAAATAGAGTATTTTTGATTTGATAAGTCATCAATAATCTTTTCATAAATTGGGTTTAATGTAATATTACTCATTCATTATTATGAAAACTTCAGTAAAAGTATATTTTATTACGAAAAACATAATCATATTTTTAAGTTTTTTTCAAAAAAAAGAACAGAAAAAATCTGTCCTCAAAAAATAGTTTTAATTATCAATTACTTAAACCAGTCAACTTTATTCAATTGATAAATAAAATTTAACTTTGGCTCTTCTCCAAAATATTCAATTTGTTCTTCTTTCTCTTTTTTACAACCCAATCGCTCCACTGCTATTTGCGAACGTATATTATCAGCACCAACATGCAAATAAATTTTGTCAACAAACTGAAAAATATAATCAAACATCAATTTCTTAACAGACGGATTAAAACCTTTTCCCCAACAATTTGTCGAATAAAACGTATATCCAACCAAAATAGACAAATCTTGTTCATCATAATCGTAATAACGAGAACTACCAACAACTTTATTTGTCTGTTTATCAATAATCTTGAAAGCGCCTTTGCTTTGAATTGCACCTTCGAAAAAATTCATAAAAACTTCTCTTTCCCAACGATTTTTATTTGGATGTTGTTCCCAAACTTTCGGATCGGAAGCAGCTAAATATAAGGCTTCAAAATCATTATCGTTGAGCGGTTGGAGCACTACCAAATCATTTTCTAAATTGGGCTGAATATTTATCATTTGTTTTATTTAATACAATACTAATTTACATTTTTCTTGTACCATATTCATTAAAAATGATAATTAATTCATTGAAATTTCCAAGTAAATTTTCTTAAAATGAAATCAAATAGCTAACTTTAGTCTAACTAAAAAACCAATAAAATTATGACTCAAAAAACAATTGGACTTTTTATAGGAAGTCTACGAAAGGAGGCAAATTCTAAAAAGATTGCTAAGAACTTAATTAAAATGACACCCGAAGGATATACCTTTAAAGTTATTGAGATTGGACAATTAGAACTCTATAACCAAGATTTTGATGATCATAATCAAGTTCCTGATTCTTACACAGCTTTTCGTAAAGAGGTTTCTGAATTGGATGGCCTAATTTTTATCACACCAGAATATAATCGATCTATGCCAGCGGTTCTAAAAAATGCTTTAGATGTTGCTTCTCGTCCTTTCGGAAAAAATGTTTGGAACAACAAACCTGGTGCTGTTATTAGTAATTCTACTGGTGCTATAGGTGGTTTTGGAGCGAATCATCATTTGAGACAATCCTTAACCTTTTTGAATATTCCAACTATGCAACAACCCGAAATCTATTTAGGACAATTGAAACCAGATGTGTTTGATGAAAATGGATATTTTAATAACGAAAAAACAACAAGTTTCATTCAGAATTTTGTAGATGCATATGTAAAATGGTATGAACAACTAACAAAATAAATCTTGAATTTTATTGATTATTATTATACGACTAACTAACTTCACAGAAAAAATATGTTTTTAAATTTTGAAGATAAAGCAAGTCTTATTTCTAAACTAAAAAGTTTAAAAGTAGATCAACAGCCAGAATGGGGAATTATGACACCTCAACATATGGTTGAACATTTGATTGTAACCACTAAAATTTCAAATGGAGGTTTAACAGTACCTTGTCGAATTCCTGTAGAGCAAATTCCTCAATACAAATCATTTTTATTAGAATCTGATCATGAAATGCAAAAAGGGATAAAAGCAAACGGAATGGATGGTTTGCTGGATTTACGTTACCCTTCTTTAGAAGCTTCAATAGAAAAATTAGAACAAGAAATTGATAAATTCCATTCTTATTTTACAGAAAATCCTGATGCTAAAATTGTCAATCCAGTTTTAAATGATATTGGATACGAAGATTGGAAAACATTTCATAAAAAACACTTTACACATCATTTCAAACAGTTTGGTTTGATCTAAAAAATACAATAAACAAAAAAGCTTTCTCAGATCTGAGAAAGCTTTTTTGTT